>JAXMDR010000079.1:0-1557 GCA_046348725.1 Rhodospirillales bacterium | reverse complement strand
GGGGCGCTCGCTGCTCCCGGACCACCTGTGCCAGGACTTGGGCCTGTTGAGCCGCAGCGATGTCAGCCGACTTTTGCACCGTCCCTTCGAGCCGCTGGCGCAGCGCAACAACCGCGATATGAAGTGGAAGAAGTTCTTCTATCGTGAGCTGTGCCTGCGCGACAACATCCTCATCTGCAAGGCCCCGTCGGCAATGTCTCGTCAGTTGCTTCGACAACAAGGACGAGCCCATCGCCAAGCTGGCGCACCTCCCAGAGCGCCTGAAGCCGCACGTGTGAGCCTGCGCCGTTTGGTTGTGGTAGCAACCATTAAGCGTCGGCGGTTTTTTCGGTCCATGGGGTTCCGCGGGCGACGACGGTGTTGGCGAAGATGAGGAGTTTGCGGGCGCAGGCGACGAGGGCGACCGTGTGTGGTTTGCCGCGTTCGGTGAGACGGCGGTAGAGAGCCTTGAGGGCCGGGTTCCAGCGGAAGGCGGCCGGCAATGCTGCGGCATAGAGGGAGCGGCGCAGCCGGCTGCGGCCGCCGGCGATGTGCCTCTCGCCCTGCCAGCGCCCGCTCTGCTGGACGAAAGGGGCCAGGCCGGCGAGGGCTGCGGCCTGCTCGCGGCTGACCGCGCCCAGTTCCGGCAGGCGCAGAACCAGGGCGAGTGCGGTGCGCTCGCCGATGCCGGGGACGCTGAGCACCAGGGTGAAGCGCTTTGCCAGGTCGGCATGGCTCTGCAGGGCCGCGATCAGCCGCCGCAGCTCATCGGCGCGGCGTGCCTGCAGGGTCTTGATGTCCGTCGCCACCATGTCGCGCAGGCGCTCGTCGCGGATGTGCTCGAGGCGCGTCTTCAGCCGGGCGATGTCGGCTTCGACCTGTTCGACGAAGGTCAGCTGGTCGCACAGCGCATCGAGCCGCGGATCGGCCGCCTTCGTTTCCCCGGGATCGAGGATGTGGGTACAGGCAGCGATCAGGATGGCATCGATGCGGTCGTTCTTGGCGCGGCGCAAGTGGAGGCGGGCGAAGGCGCGGACCTGCAGCGGCTGCAGCACGACGACGGCGAAGCCGGCCGCCTGCAGGTGCCGGGCGACGCCGCGTTCGTAGCTGCCGCTGGCCTCGATGCCGACGCGCTCGACGCCTTCGTGGCTGAGCCGGTCGGCAAGGCTCTGCCAGCCGGCCTGCGTGTTGTTGACGGAGAACGGATCGCCGCCACCGTGGACGGCGACGTCGAGCCTGTCCTTGCCGGTATCGATCCCCGCCGTCCGCGTGATAGCTTTGACCATCTTCGTTTGACCCCGCCTTGTGAATCGAACCTGCCGTTCGAGCAACCATCCGGGTCCGATGAAGAGGCTGGCGCGATCAAGCTACGCAAGAGCCCGCGACGGCTCAGGGCGGGTCCGATCCGCCGCCAGCCGCCCGGCCCGGGTGGCCACCCGGGCCGGGCGCTCCCTTCGGAACACCACCACTTTAGCGGGGATCGCTATTACAAGGGCGGGTTCGGGCGAAGCGTGTGACCCGCCGGATGCGCCGGTGTGGCACGAAAGCATCTGGCAGCCGCCCTCGGCGGCCTTTGCC
>JAXMDR010000078.1:0-1816 GCA_046348725.1 Rhodospirillales bacterium | reverse complement strand
ACCTCGGCCTCCTCGGCGGCGGCCTGCAGCAGCCGGCGCAGGGCGATGCCCTCGTCGAGGGTGGCGACGAAGAACACGCGGCAGCCGGCCGCGGCCAGCGCCGGGGCCACCTGTGCCATGCCCAGGCCGTAGGCGTCGGCCTTGACGACGGCGGCGCATTCCGCCGGCGCCGCCCGCGCCGCCAGCAGCCGCCAGTTCGCGACGATCGCCGCAAGATCGATCGTCAGCACCGCCCCTGCCCTGTCGGTGTTGCTCATCCGGCGTAATTCCCCTGTTGCGCAGCATCTCTCAAGCGTCGGCGGCATCGCGCGGATCGAGGTCGCCGAAGCGGGTGAACTCTCCCTCGAAGAACAGCTTCACCGTGCCGATCGGCCCGTGCCGCTGCTTGGCGATCATCACCTCGCCGAGGTTATGCGCCCGTTCGCACCGCTGCATCCAGTCCTGATGCCGTTTCAGGAACTTGTCGTCGGTCTCGTCCGGCCGCTGCGACGGCTCGGCCCGCTCCAGATAATACTGCTCGCGGAAGATGAACATCACCACGTCGGCGTCCTGCTCGATAGTCCCGGATTCGCGCAGGTCGGACAGCTGCGGGCGCTTGTCCTCCCTTTGTTCGACCGCGCGCGACAGCTGCGATAAGGCGAGGACAGGGACTTCCAGCTCCTTCGCCAGGGTCTTCAGACCGCGGGTGATCTCCGAGAGTTCCTGCACCCGGTTGTCATGGCGGGATCCGGCGGATGGTGCGATCAGCTGCAGGTAGTCGATGACGATCATATCGAGGCCGTGCTGCCGCTTGAGGCGGCGGGCCCGCGTCCGCATGGCGCTGATCGACAGCGCCGGGGTATCGTCGATGAACATCGGCAGCCGTTGCAGCTCGCGGCTGGCCATCACCAGGTCGGAGAACTTGTCGGCCGCCACCATGCCGCGGCGGATGCGATCGGACGGGATGCGCGTCTGCTCGGCGAGGATGCGGGTGGCCAGCTGCTCCCGCGACATTTCCAGCGAGAAGAAGCCGACGATGCCGCCGTCGGCGGTGCGCTGCCGGCTCCTGTCGGCGTCGGCCTCGCCCCGCCAGGCGCGGGCGGCGTTGAACGCCATGTTGGTGGCGAGCGCCGTCTTGCCCATGCTCGGGCGGCCGGCAAGGATGATCAGGTCGGAAGGGTGCAGGCCGCCGAGCTTGCCGTCGAGATCGCGAAAGCCGGTCGGCACCCCCGACAGCAGGCCCTGGCGCTTGTGCGCCGCCTCGGCGATACGCAGGGCGCTGGTCATCGTGTCGGTGAACGATTCGAAGCCGCCCTCGTAGCTGCCCTTGGTCGCGAGATCGTAAAGACCCTGCTCCGCCATCTCGATCTGCCGGGACGCATCCTCGCCAATCTCCGAGGCGTAGGCGCGGTTGACCACGTCCTCACCCAGGGCGATCAGCTCGCGCCGCTGGTAGAGGTCGTGCAGCAGCCGGCCGTAGTCGCCGGCATTGATCGGGGTGACGGCACAGTCGGCGAGCTTGATCAGGTAGCCGGGGCCGCCGACCTGGGTGAGCGCCTCATCCTGGTCGAACCAGCCCTTGAGCGTCACCGGATCGGCGATCTGGCCGCGTTCGATCAGCCGGCCGCAGGCATCGAACACCCGGGCGTGCTCGCTCAGCACGAAGTGCTCCGGCCGCAGAAATTCCGAGACCCGCTCGAAGGAGCGGTTATCGACGAGGACGGCGCCCAGCAGCGCCATCTCCGCCTCCACATTGTGCGGCAGCCGGCGCAGCAGCGGTGCCAGACCATCGGTGCGCGTCTCGGCGCTACGCGCGTTGGCGGTAGTGGACATCAGA
>JAXMDR010000077.1:0-1879 GCA_046348725.1 Rhodospirillales bacterium | reverse complement strand
GCTCCCCTGGTGCTGCCTGATGAGCGGCAACGCTTCCTGCAGAGCCCGCAGCGAAGCGCGGCACACCGTCGAGCAGCTGCCGAGAGTGAAGGTGATCACCAGCGGGCCTCGATCGAGCAGGGTGCCGAGGCCGACCAGAGTGCCGCCGGTGTCGGCCAGCTCGAAATCCGGGACCATCTCCCCCGCCTGTACGGCCTCGGTGAGGACCCCGCAGGAGCGCAGCCATTCGGCTGCGTCCTGTAGGCTGGCGCCGGCAGGCAGGATCTGCACCGGCTCCGCCGGGACGTCGGGAAGCTGCTGACCATCCGATAAGGTCATCGTCCTGATCCTACCTTTTACCGCCTGACCGGCGGTTGGCCCTGGCCTCGACGGCCATCTGCGATGGCTTCGCGCGTTAGGCGGTGCCGCCGGGCAGCCGCCGCGCGATCAGGTGATCAAGGGAGAAGGCGCCGGCGCCGCGCGTCAGCAGGTAGGCGAGGATCGAGCCCCACAGCAGGTGGTCCGGCCAGTTCTCGGGGTAGACGAGAAGCTGGATGACGAGGGTCATGCCGAGCAGAGCCGCGGCGGCGAACCGGGTGCCGAGGCCCAGTGCCAGCATTACCGAGCCTCCCAGCTCGACGGTCGTCGCCAGGTAGGCGCCGACGACGGGGGGCAGGACCGGCAGCATGTACTCCATGTCGAACAGGGCGACGGTGGCGTCCCAGCTGGCGATCTTGGTGAGGCCCGATCGCCAGAAGACGGTGGCGACGGCGAGCCGGAAGGCCAGCGCCAGCAGCGATGTGGGAAAGCGGTGCAGCAGCCGGCGCACTGGATTGACGACGGTGACGAGCAGGCTCTCGCGGGCGCCGGGAGCATTCTGGGACAGGGTCATGGCCATAAGGAGCCTCCTTACGATTCGGTGGGGAGAACAGGGCTGATCGAGGCTATGAGGCCGCCGTCGATCAGGGCGGCGAGAAGCATCGGGGTGAAGCCGGCATCCCTAGCGGTGCCGGCGGCTAGCGCCTGGCCCAGGCTGCCTTGACTGGTGAGGGCGGTGAGAAACGCCAGATCCGCTTCGGTAAGGCTGATCCAGCCGATCTCATCGTCGCGGCGGTGCACCAGCAGGCGGGCGGCGCCGGCGTCGAGCGCGATCGGCTGGCGCTCGTCGCACGGCTGCTGATGCATCTGCCAGATGCGTTCGACCGGGAAGCGTGAGGCGACCAGACGGCAAGAGGGGTGCAGGTGGACGCGCGCGTCGGCCTCGCCTGCAGCGAAGAGCACATCGGCCGCGGTGTCCCGATTCATCGTCAGCATCTCTTCGGCGTACCACGCCTGATGGATAGCCCACTCCAGTCGGGCTACCCCGCCCAGGTAAGGCAGCGCTGTCGCCGTCTCGGCCAGCGCCGCGATGAAGGCGGGAAAGGCATCGCCGTAGGCGAACAGGCACGGTTCTGCGGGTGGGGCCTCGCGGACGTAGCGGCGGGCGGCGGCGTGGAAGAACGGCTCGCCCACCAGCTGCTGGACGACCGGAAAGGTGGCGGCCAGCGCGTCGATCAGCGTGACGCGGAAATGGTTGCTGTAGATCGCCAGTCGGGCCGCCGCTCCCGGCGCATCGTTGGTGATCGACGCCGCCGCAATTAGCGGATCGCCGGTGACGATGGCGGCAACGAACTGCCGCTGCAGCTCATGCAGCGACGGCATGGCGCACCTCCGCGGTGGCGTGCCGCCGCCTCTGGTCGGCTGTCGCAGCTTCGGCCAGCAGGACCGGGAGGGGCGGCAGGTTGCTGTCCCATTCGATCAGCGCCGGCGCGGACGGAAAGCGGCGGACGGCGCGCTCGAACAGCTCCCAGACGGCGGCAGCGACCGGGCTGCCGTGATCATCGATGAGGATCGGGGCGCC
>JAXMDR010000076.1:0-1942 GCA_046348725.1 Rhodospirillales bacterium | reverse complement strand
TCGTCAGGTTGCACCGGCTGCTGCTGGCGGCGGGCCTGATCACCATCGCCGGCGCCGTCGCCGGCAGCCACGGTGCCGACTTCTGGGTCCGCTGAGCCGCGCACGGGTGCGCCAGCAGGCCTCAGATGCGGCTGTCGAAGATCTCGAGGCTCATCGCCAGGTCGCTGGTCGCCTGCCCCTGGCTGACGGCCTCGCGAAAGGCGCCCCTGATGAAGCCGATGCGCGGGGCATACCACTCGTCGCCGGTCACCTCGATGGGGACGACGGGGCCGCTCGGCAGCCTGGCTTCCGCCCTGCCGGCGATCTTCATGTGCAGGCAATCGGCGAAGGTGCCGGCAGGCACCATCACCGTATCGCGGAGGCCGGCAATAGTCTTCACCGTCGGCAACGATGTGTGCGAGCCTGCCTGCGTGCTTTCCCAGGTGGACGACCAGCTGGTTCCGATTGTCACCGGCACCCGCAGGATATAATCGGGCGGATCACGGGCCAACGGCGGGTTCTCGCCGGTCTGCTGGGCGAACTGCACCACCCCGGTCTCGGTCCGGGCGAGAAAGCGCACCACCGTCTGCCCGAACAGCTGGGAGCGCTGCGGCACCAGACTGCGTCCGAGCAGGGTCACCGGGTTGAGGTTGGTCACCTGCGCGGTGTCGATGGCGGTGCCGCTGCTTTGCACCATCTGCACCCGGTACCGCCAGCTCAGGCCGGGCGCCAGTGGATAGTAGCGGGAGAGATCGTCGTCGCAGCCGCCGCAGACGACGAGGGGGGCGCCCGCAAGCACGGTCAAGGCAGCGCGCCTCGTAAGCATGGCCCGGTTCACCTGGTGACGGCGCGTCGCGCACGAGTTTGTGCCCTGCACCTGACTTATTTATGGCAAAAGTGGCACTATTTACCCGTGTGAGTAAAGATAATTTACTCGTATTGACGCGAAAAGATCGCGTGCCCGACTGCCCCATTTATGCTGAGTATCACTGCATTCTGCCGCAACGGACTAAAGGAGAGATCGCCCGTGCCCTCGGCCGGTGGAACGATCGCTGCAGCCGCCGTTCTTTGCCTGTTGCTGACCGCCGCGGCCGCGGCTGAATCCGCCTTCAGCGACGCAACGGCGCCGAGCCCGCTGCCGCCGGAGGCAATCGGCGGCCATGCCAAGGGCTGCCTCGCCGGCGCCGAGGCGCTGCCGCTCGACGGCGATGGCTGGCAGGTAATGCGGCCGTCGCGAAACCGCATCTGGGGACACCCGGAGTTGATCGCCTTTCTCGAAAGCTTTGCGGCGTCCGTGCATGCCGCCGGCTGGCCGGGGCTGCTGATCGGCGATCTGGCGCAGCCGCGCGGTGGGCCGATGAACAGCCGCCATCGCTCGCATCAGAACGGTCTCGACGTCGACATCTGGTTTCTCGCCGCACCACCACAGCCGCTTTCCACCAGCCAGCGCGAAACGATCTCGGCCGTCTCGCTGGTCGCCGAGGACGGCAGGACGCTGTCTGCGGCCTGGACCGCCGATCACGGCTGGCTGCTGCACACCGCCGCGCTCTATCCGGAAGTGGACCGCATCTTCGTCAACCCGGCGATCAAGCAAGCGTTATGCGATACCACCGACGGCGACCGCAGCTGGCTCGGCAAGCTGCGCCCGTGGTGGGGTCACGACGACCACTTCCACGTCGGTCTGCACTGCCCGGCGGAAGACGCCGGCTGCATCGAGCGGACACCGCCCGTCCCTCCCGGCGATGGCTGCGATGCGTCTTTGGACTGGTGGTTCTCGGCCGAGGCGCGAGAGCAGCTGCGCTCCCAGGCGCCGCCGCGGCGGCTGACCGTCGATGACCTGCCGCCCGCCTGCCGTTCGGTGCTGTCCGGCGACTGACGGAGCGCGCCCTGCCGGCTTCCGGCAGGATCGCCGCGTTGTCATTATGCTGGCCCGGCCGGTAACGACAGGCGATCCCAGGAAAGG
>JAXMDR010000075.1:0-2082 GCA_046348725.1 Rhodospirillales bacterium | reverse complement strand
GCCGTTGTGTGGCAGCACGTCGAGCGAGCCGGACGCCAGCGCGGTGATGCGGTGCATCGCCTCGAGCGAGACATTGGCCGCCAGAGCCATCTCGACGAAGGTCGAGCCGAGCGCATCGAGGGCGATAGTCATGCCGCCGGAGGCTGATCCGGTCATCCCCGACAGCGCCGCCACTGCGGTTGCCACCGATATCAGCGGGTTGTTGCCGCCGACCGACATCACGGCGTCGCTGATCCGGTCGAACACCGGCAGCGCCGCGATGATCGCGCCGAATCCGACCAGGCTCGCGGTGTTGAAGATCGGCAGCACCGAGGCGTCTGCCCCCTTGTCTAGGCTGGCCTTGAGGTCGCCCAGCCGCCGCCAGTTGCAGGCGATGAGCACGACGATGGCGAGAAACAGGGCGACGATGACCGCCCAGATGCCGCGGACCCCTTCGATCGTCGTCTCGCCGAACAGCGGCTTCGCCAGATAGGAGGTGTCCATCCTCGGCAGGACGATCTCGATGAAGGCGAAGTTGACGACGATGACGATGAGCACCGGCAGCAGCGCCACGGCGAACGACGGAAGATTGCTGTTGTCCGGGCGCTCGGCCAGCTCGGCGATATCGAAGCTTTCCTGCTGGGCATGCTCCCGCATCACCACATCGGGCGGCGGTATGGCGTCATCATGGGCACCGTAGCCTTCGCCCGCGGCCCGGGCCTGCCCCGCCCGCCGGTTCAGCCAGAGCATGCCGAGCACGAACATCACCACCGAGGCGAGGATCCCGAGCCCCGGCGCGGCAAAGGCGGTGGTGCCGAAGAATGGCATCGGGATGGCATTCTGGATGGCCGGCGAGCCGGGCAGTGCCGACATGGTGAAGGAGAACGCGCCGAGCGCCAGTGCGCCCGGAATCAGCCGCTTCGGGATGCCGGCGCCGCGAAACAGCGCTGCCGCGACCGGGTAGATGGCAAAGGCAACGACGAACGCCGAGACGCCGCCGTAGGTCAGCACGGCGCAGCACAGCACCACCGAGACGATCGCCCGCTGCGGCCCGAGCCAGCCGCTGACCGACTGCGCGAGCGACTTGGCCGATCCGGTATCGTCCATCAGCTTGCCGAAGATCGCCCCCAGCATGAACAGGGGAAAGAACGCAACGATGAAATCGCCGGCGTTGGTCATGAAAATCTTGGTATAGGCGGCAAGTATGGGCAGGCCACCGGTCAGCAGCGCTGCCAGCAAAGCCAGCCCGGGCGCCAGCAGCAGCAATGAATAACCCAGATATGCCAGATACATCAGCAGCAATAGAACGACGAGAACGACGCCGACGTCGAACATCCGGGATCTCCCCGCAAGGGCCAATGCTAGCTAATGGTTGACGACCGCCCGGCAGGGCAAGGCGGTCGTCGGCAGACCCAAGTCACACCGGCTCGGGATAGCGCGCGTCGTATGGGTAGGCGATGAATGCCTCACCCTCGGCGCGCCAGTCGGCGAGCCATCTCTCGGCGACCTCGCGGCCCTCGTCGCGGAGAGCTTCCAGGTGACCCTGATCACGGTCGAACTTGGACGTATGCCGCATGCTCCAGACGGTATCGCGGGTCATCTTGATGGTGCGGACGGTGACAACCTTGCGGCTGCTGAGTGGCGGCTGACCATCCCCATACCGCTTCAGCCAGCGGTTGATGGTCAGGATGTTGTCGAGTTCCTGGTTGAGCGACAGATTGCCGGCCAGATCGTTCTCGCGATCGCGGATCACCTCCAGGCTGACGTCGATCCAGGACGGCGAGAACTCCTGCGGATTGATGCGCACGACCCAGATCTCGTCGGGCTTTTCGTCCCTGGTCGGGGCGTCGAGCAGGTCGCGCACCGGCGGATTCTGCGAGAACAAGCCGTCCCAGTAAAAGGCATCGCGGCTGATGGTCTTGCCCGGCTGGCACGTCGGGAAGCGAACGTCGCGAATGAGCTGCGCCGGCAGGATTTCCGGCAGCGTCCCCGAGGCCGCCACCCCCTCCAGCGACAGCGCCCGGCGCATCCGCCAGCGGGTGGTATCGTACTGGTCGATCTTCGTGCCGTCCGGTATCAGGCCGAGGCCTTCCAGCGTCTTGT
>JAXMDR010000074.1:0-2345 GCA_046348725.1 Rhodospirillales bacterium | reverse complement strand
CATCGACGACTACCACCGTTACGACCGGGCGCAGCGGGCCATAAGCGGGCTGACGCCGCACGATCCCGCCTGCAATTACCTCGACATCCTGGAGCAGCACATTGACCTGCTGCGCGAGGGCGAGCCGATCCTGAAGCCGGTCTACAACCATAATGGCGGCGTGCTGGAACCGGCCGAGTACGTCGAGCCGCGGCCATTCATCGTCCTTGAGGGCCTGCACGGCTACGCCACAGCCCGGCTGCGCGGGCATTACGACCTCAAGTTCTACATGGAGCCGCAGGAGTCCTTAAGGCTGCGCTGGAAGTTCCAGCGCGACACCGGTCCCGGCGGCTTCGGCTACTCGGTCGAGCAGGCGATGGCGCTGCTGCCGAAGCTGAACCGGGACAGCGCCCAGTATATCGCCCCGCAGCGCAACTACGCCGACATGGTGATCACCTTCTATGCGCCGGACGAGCGGCCGGAGGAAAGCGGCGGCGGCCTCAACGTCCGCCATATCCTGCGGCCGACACTGCCTTACGTGGACCTGTCGCCGCTGCTCGAGGCCGGAGCCGGCGGCGGCATGGTGATGGAACTGGCGCGAGACGTGGATGGCCGCCCCGCCGATGCTCTGCACATTTTCGGCGGCATGAGCAGCGCCGAGGCGGCAGCGTTACAACAGCAGGTCTGGCAACTGTTGCCAAATCATCGCGCGCACAGGCCAAAGTTGGGCATATATCGCGATGCAACCAATGCCGCGCATCACAGTCTGCCGCTGGCGCTGTCGCAGCTGCTGATTGCCCATTATCTTTTGAATGCGGCGGTCGACGCCCATGCGAACTGAGGACGAACCAGCGATGATTGTCGCGCGAGCGAACGCAGCGCGGAAGGAAGGGCTGCTTTCCGCAACCGAAGGCGAGGTTACCGCGCCCGTGGCAAGCTTCGATGAGATGGCGAACGCCATCCGGCTGCTGTCGGCGGATGCAGTGCAGAAGGCCAAGTCCGGCCACCCCGGCCTGCCGATGGGCATGGCAACGGCCGCCGCCGTGCTGTGGACCCGTTTCCTTACCTTCGATCCCACGGCGCCCGAGTGGGAGGATCGCGACCGCTTCATCCTCTCCGCCGGCCATGGCTCGATGCTGCTGTATTCGCTGCTGCACCTCACCGGCTATGCGGCGATCGGCATCGAGGACATCAAGAAGTTCCGCCAGCTCGGCTCCACCACTCCCGGTCACCCCGAGTACGAGCCGGCGCACGGCATCGAGACGACCACCGGCCCGCTCGCCCAGGGGCTCGGCAACGCCGTCGGCATGGCCCTGGCCGAGCGCCTGCGCAACGCCCGCTGGGGCGACGCCGTCGTCAACCACTACACCTACTGCATCGTCGGCGACGGCTGCCTGATGGAGGGCCTGAGCCAGGAAGCCATCTCTTTCGCCGGCTTCCACAAGCTGGCGCGGCTGATCGTGCTGTGGGACGACAACCGCATCTCCATCGACGGGCCGACGTCGCTGAGCACCGCCGACAACCAGCTTGCGCGCTTCGAGGCCTGCGGCTGGGACGCCCAGGTGGTCGACGGCGACGATCCCGAGGCCGTTGCCCGGGCCATCGCCATGGCAAAGCTGTCGGACAAGCCGTCGCTGATCGACTGCCGGACGACGATCGGCAAGGGCGCACCGAAGAAGGGCGGCACCGAGCATGCCCACGGCGCCCCGCTCGGCGACGACGAGATCGCCGGCGCACGGCTGGCGCTGGGCTGGCCCTATCCGCCGTTCGTCATCCCGCCGCATGTGCTGGCGGCCTGGCGCGAGGCGGGGGCGCGCAGCCGGCCGCTGCGCGAGGCGTGGGAGCGGCGGTTTGCGGTGCTGCCGGCTGAGAAGCAAGACGCCTTCCGGCGCAGCAGTGCCGGCAAGCTGGCGCCGGGCTGGCAGGCGCCGCTGAACGCGTTCAAGCGCAAGCTCGCCTCCGAGCAGCCGAAATGGGCGACGCGCAAGGCATCGGGTGAGGCGCTGGAAATCCTGACCGCCACCTTCCCCGAAATCATCGGCGGCTCTGCCGACCTGTCGGACTCGGTGTTCACCAAGACCAAGAGCCTGTCGCCGCTGGTGCCGGGCGACTACACCGGCCGCTATATCCACTACGGCGTGCGCGAGCACGCCATGGCGTCGGTCATGAACGGCATGGCGCTGCACGGCGGCTTCATCCCCTACGGCGGCACCTTCCTGGTGTTCGCCGACTACATGCGCGGCGGCATGCGGATGTCGGCGCTGATGCGCCAGCGGGTGATCTACGTGCTGACCCACGATTCCATCGGCGTCGGCGAGGACGGGCCGACCCACCACCCGGTGGAGACGCTGGCCAGCCTGCGGGTG
>JAXMDR010000073.1:0-2938 GCA_046348725.1 Rhodospirillales bacterium | reverse complement strand
TGCTGTTCGGCCAGCCGATCGGCAATGGCTTCGATCTGGATCATCTCGGCGATCACCCCTACGTCCAGCAGGTGCTGGGGGAGGTCGGCCTGCGCGACGAATTCTTCGTCATCGGTCTGCAGATGGCGAAGATCATGGTCGACCTGCTACGCGACCTGCCGCCCGGGCACGAGTTCTTTGACCGCTTCAGCTTCATTTCCTCCGATGACCTGCCGACGTATCAGGCGGCCATCCGCAGGGTCGAACAGGCCGGTTTCGATGCGGCCGACCCCGACGACCGCAACCTTCTGTCTTCATTGCCGTTCCGCGGCATTCCGGCGCGGCACCGGCTGGGGTTGATGGACGATCACATCGAGCGCCGGATACTGCAGGCCCGACGCGCCTTCGCCGAGGGGCTGCCCGACAACCTGCGCAGCAGCGTCGCCTTCTTCGATGCCGGTGCCTACAACCCGGCCGCCTCGGTGCAGGACAACATCCTGTTCGGCAAGCTGGTCTATGGCCGGCAGCAGGCGCAACGACAGATCGGCGCGCTGATCGCAAGCGTGCTCGACGACCTTCACCTGCGCACCGAGATCGTCGATCTTGGCCTCGACTTCAACGTCGGCATCGGCGGCAGCCGGCTGTCGGTGCCACAGCGGCAGAAGCTGGCGATCGCCCGGGCGCTGCTGAAGCGTCCCGACCTCTTGATCCTCGACGAGGCAACGGCCGCGATCGAACCGGCCGGACAGGTGGCTTTGCAGTCGGCCTTGCTGAACGGTGACGTCGTAAGAGGCCAGGTCTGGGTGATCGGCAATGTGCAGCAGGCAGACCTCTTCGATCATGTCATCATCGTCGATGCGGGCCGCGTGATCGAACAGGGACCGCCCGCCGACCTGCTGGCCGAGCGTCTGCCGGCCGCCGTCCAAACCTGAGGGAGCAAGAGGTCAGGTGAACTATAACCAAGCGGTATCGGTCCTGCGCGGCATCCCGGTATTTGCTCCCCTCGATACGGCGAGCCTGAAGCTGCTGGCGTTTTCCAGCGCCTACCTCGGCACGAGCGGGACGAGGCGCTCTGCCACCAGGGCGATCCCGGCGACAGCGTCTTCGTTGTGCATGAGGGCGAGGTGCGATGTCTCCCCTCACTCTCAAGGACACCGGCCGCATCCACCTCGCGCGGCTCGGCCGCAACGATATCTTTGGCGAGATGGCGGTGCTGTGCAATCTGCCGCGCACCGCCGATGTTCGCACGCGGCCCGTTGAAGGTGCTGAAGATCGAGGGCGACGATGTTCCTGCAGCTGGTCAGCGGCAATCCCGATGTCGCGCTGGGAATGATGCGCATGCTGGCGGAACGGCTGATGCGCTTCACCGAGCAAGTACGAACAGTTGAAGCGCGATCTCTGGGATGGCGGCAAATCCTGACCACGGCAGCGCCCCGCGAGCAGGACGGCGGCGGTAACCCTGGGGTTTCGCCGGTGTCAGTAGAGGAAGCGCGTGCGGATGGTGCCGTCGATCGCCTCCAGGTCGCGGCGAATTCCCTTTCCCTCCTCCAGCCGGCCGTCGATGTCGCTGACCATGTAGCCGACGTCGGCGTCGGTGCGCAGGTACTGCGCGGCGATGTTCAGCCCGCGCTGCGAGAACACCTGGTTGACCCGCATCAGCACGCCCGGAACATTGCGATGGATGTGCAGGAAGCGGGTGACCCCCTGCTGCACCGGCAGCGCCACCTCGACGAAGTTGACGGCGCCGACGGTGGATCCGTTGTCGGAATAGGTGATCAGCTTCTCCGCCACCTCGGCGCCGATGTTGGCCTGCGCCTCTTCGGTGGAACCGCCGACATGCGGCGTCAGGATGACGTTGGGCAGACCCTGCAGCGGCGTCGTCAGCCGCTCGTCGCCGCTGCCGGGCTCACGCGGGAAGACGTCGATGGCAGCCCCGGCGATGTGACCATCGCGCAGCGCTTCCGCGAGCGCGTCAATGTCCGCGACTTTGCCGCGGGCGGCGTTGATCAGGATCGCGCCGTGCTGCATCAAGGCGATCTCGGCGCTGCCGATCATGCCGCGGGTGGCAGCGGTATCAGGAACATGCATGCTCACCACGTCGGCCGTCGCCAGGAGCTCGCCCAGTGTGCGCGCCGGCGTGGCATTGCCGAGCGCCAGCTTGTCGACGATGTCGAAGTAGCGCACACGCATGCCGATCGCCTCGGCAAGGACGGACAGCTGCGAGCCGATGTGGCCGTAGCCGACGATGCCGAGGGTGCGGCCGCGCACCTCGTGAGCCCCGCTCGCTGTCTTGCGCCAGATGCCCTGGTGCGCCAGCGCCGACTTCTCGGGAACCCGCCGCATCAGCATGACGATCTCGCCCAGCACCAGCTCCGCCACCGAGCGGGTGTTGGCGTAAGGCGCGTTGAAGACGGGGATCCCCTTGCGTTTGGCCGCATCCACGTCTACGTGGTTGGTGCCGATACAGAAGCAGCCGATGCAGAACAGGCGCCGCGCCGCCGCCAGGGTTTCGGCGTTGAGCTTGGTTTGCGAACGGATGCCGAGGACGTGCGCTTCCGCAAGCAGGCGGCGGAGCGCATCGTCGTCGGGAGCACCCGCAAACGTCTCGATGTTGACATAGCCGGCGTCGCGCAGTGCCTGCACGGCACGGGGATGAATGCTCTCGGTGAGCACGATACGGATGCGATCACGAGCAACTGACAGGCGTGTCACCGCCACTTCTCCCAATGTCGGGGGCAGTGCGACCCTGTCGCCAGCGGCGCCCGCGGTCAAGCGCGTCGCCACGTGGGCTGCCCCGCAGTCGGTACGCCCGCCGGTACGGCGGCGTCGGCCGCTGCTGCGCGGCACGCTGCGGGCATTGATGGCGGCAGCTTCGCTGATCGCGCTGACGCCCGCCCCCGCCTGGGCGGCAAAGGCGACGCTCGCCCCCCGCACGGTGTTCGTGCCGATCGCCGGCCTG
>JAXMDR010000072.1:0-3700 GCA_046348725.1 Rhodospirillales bacterium | reverse complement strand
CCGAAGGCGAAGCCGCCGAGCTGCAGCACCGACAGGCCGTTGACCTGGCCGACGCGCGCTCCTTCGGTCTCGATGAGCATGGTGCCGCGGTGGATCTGCTCCTGGATGCGCTCGCGCAGCCGGTCAGAGCGGAAGATCCGCGCTTCGATCGCCTCTTCCACGTGGTCGCGCTCGATCAGTGCGGCGCCGGCATCGCCCGCCCAGAAGTCGGCCTCGCGCACCACGTCTTCCAGCGTATCAGCATGGATGGCGAGCCTGGTCGCATCCCCTGCCAGCCGCGAGGCGTGCTCGACGATGCGGGCGACGCCGGAACGCGACAACGGCCGGGCGCCGGCGCGGCTGACGATGGTGCCAACCATGCCGGCGAACAGCCGGGTGTTGGGCGTATCGCGTGGGATGTCAGTCTCGAAATCGGCCGCCACCCGGAACAGCTCGGCGAACTCGGTATCGAGGCCGCTCAACAGGTAATAGAGGCTCGGATCGCCCAGCAGCACCACCTTGACGTCGAGCGGGATCGGCTGCGGCTCGAGGGTCGTCGTCGCCGACCAGCCGAGCTGCTCCGCCGGCGATTCGATGCGGATGCACGACGATCGCAGCGTCCGCTTCAGCGTCTCCCAGGAGAACGCATTGGTCAGCACCTTGTGGGCATCGAGGATCAGGCAGCCGCCGTTCGCCCGGTGCAGGGCGCCGGCCTTGATCAGCGAGAAGTCGGTGACCAGCGTGCCGAACTGCGCCAGATGTTCGATGCGGCCGACCAGGTTGGACAGGGTGGGATGGTCTTCGTAGATGATCGGCGCCTGCGGCCGGGCATCCGGCCCGTCGGCATTGCTGACCAGCACGTTGATCCGGTAGCGGCGGAACGGGTCGGGCTCCGGGCCGGCCCGCCCGGGGCCGCCGATGACGATCTGCGGGCCTGCGGTCTCCTTCGGCAGGAACTCCTCGGCCGACTCGATGACGTCCTGGCGGACCTTTTCGATGTGCGCCGTCACCTTTGGCAGGTCGGTCCAGCGGTGGGTCAGTTCGTCGAACGGACGGCCGACGGCGAAGACGGTGACCTCGCGATCGAGCGCCCGCAGCTGCTCGCGCTGCTCCTTCTCCCAGCCTGGCACCGCCTGCAGGAACTCGCCCAGCTCCTTCTGCATCTGCTCAGACGCCTGCTTGCGCTGCTGCTTCTCCTCCGGGGTGAGCGCTTCGAACTCCTGCGGGCTCAGCACCTCGCCGTTGTGCACGGGCGCCAGCGCGAGGCCCATCGGCGTGCGCAGGATCGCCACCTCCCGCTCCCGCCCCCGCTCCTGCAGGGTGTGGAATCCCTGCTCCTGGCGCTCCTTGAACTGTTCCTGGATGACGTTCTTGCGGTTGCGGTATTCCTCGCTCTCGAAAGCGGCCGGCAGGGCGGAGCGCAGTTCCTCGATCAGGTGTTCGACATCGTCGCGCAGCGGCCGCGCCCGGCCGGCCGGCAGCCGCAGTGTCCGCGGCTTATGCGGCTCGCTGAAGTTGTTGACGTAGCACCAGTCCGGCGGCGCCGGCCACGACGCCCGCGCCTTCTCGACGGCAGTGCGGACAAACGCGTACTTGCCGGTGCCGTGCGGCCCGAGGGCGAACAGGTTGTAGCCGGGATGACGCATGCCGAGCGACAGGTGCAGGGCGGACGCCGCCCGCTTCTGGCCGATGCCGTCCACCAGGGGCGGCAGCTCGGCGGTGGTCTCGAACGGCAGTTCGTCGGGCGGGCAGACGCGGTAGAGGCGTTCCGCTGGCACCGGCTGCGGCGCGGGATCGGCGGCCGTATCACTCATGGTGCGTCCTCGTCGGCGGTCGTCCAGGGTGGGAACAGCGGCCTCGCCGGGTTAGATACCGTTCTCGATGCGATGCATATCGTCGTCGCTGAAGCCGAAGTGGTGGCCGATCTCGTGCAACAGGACATGGCGGACGACATGCTCCAGATCTTCGCCGGTTTCGCACCAGTAATCGAGGATCGGCCGGCGATAGAGGAAGATCATATCGACGTGCGGGGTGCCATCGGCGATGCTCTTGCGATCGAGGGAAACGCCGCGGTAGAGGCCGAGCAGGTCGAACGGGCTCTCCAGCTCCATCTCCACTTCCGTCTCGGCGTCGCAGAATTCCTCGACGCGGACGTGGACGCCGCGGATATGCTTGGCGAAAGGCTCCGGCAGATCGGCAAGCGCGGCGCGGGCGATGCGGTCGATGTCGTCCAGCCCAGGCGGCACGGCGCGGGCGGCGGCAGGCCGCGGGCGGCGCGCGATGAAGGACGAGGAGCGGAACGGGCGCATGGGAATCCCTAAGGCCCGACCCGCCGGAGCACCTTGCTTAAGCGTAGCAGGCGCATTGCGGACGGACGAACGGAGAGGAAGGGCTTGGCGATGATCGAGAAACTGAGCGGCGAGGAGCGCCTTGCGGCGCTGGCGGAACTGACCGGCTGGAACGAGGCCGAGGGGCGTGACGCCATCCACAAGACCTTCCGCTTCAAGACGTTCAACGAAGCCTTCGCCTTCATGACGCGGACCGCGCTGATGGCGGAGAAGATGGACCATCACCCGGAATGGTTCAACGTCTACAATCGCGTCGAGGTGACGCTCGCCACCCACGACGCCGGCGGCGTGACCGCGCGCGACATCCGCCTCGCCCGCTTCATGGACCGGGCGGCCGGCGGCTGACGTGTCCGCTCTGCCGTGAAACAAGAAAGGACCGCCGGTCGCCCGTGCGGTCCTCCTCCGTGGAGCGGCAGGGATGCTGCCGCTTACGGCATCAGCTGGCCGCCGTTGACGGAGATTGTCTGGCCGGTGATGAAGCTCGCCTCGTCGGCAGCGAGGATGCTGACGGCGTAGGCGATGTCTTCCGGCTGGCCGATGCGCATCACCGGGATCTTCTGCACTTCCGCATCGAGGATCTCCTTCGGCATCGCGCCGGTCATCTCGGTGAGGATGAAGCCGGGGCAGATGACGTTGACGGTGACGCCGTTGCGGGCGCACTCCAGCGCCAGCGAGCGCGACAGGCCGATGATGCCGGCCTTGGTCGCCGAATAGTTGGTCTGGCCGAACTGGCCGCGCTGGCCGTTCATCGAGCTGATGTTGACGATGCGGCCCCACTTGCGCTCGGTCATGCCCGGCAGGATGACGTTGCAGGTGTTGAAGGCGGAGGTGAGGTTGACGGCGATCACCGGATCCCAGTTCTTCTCGCGGGTCATCTTGACGAACCGCGCGTCGCGGGTGATGCCGGCATTGTTGACCAGCACGTCGATCGGCCCGACTTCCGCCTCGATCTTCTTCACGCCATCGACCACCGCCTGGTAGTCGGCGACGTTGACGTTGAAGCCGGGGATGCCGGTCTCGTCCTTGAACTTGCTGATCTGCTCGTCGACCACGTCGCACACGGCGACCTTGTAGCCATCCTTTTGCAGTCGCTTGGCGATGCCCGCGCCGATGCCGCGGGTGCCGCCGGTAACCAGTGCCACGCGTGCCATGAGTTCCTCCGCCTCTTCAATGCTTCGAGCCCCGGAAAGGCCTGGCGGCCGTCACGCAGGCGACCGCAATCCCGATCCCGGGTTGAGCTCAACCCCGGGACTCCTGGAATTTTCCGTTTGCAGCGGTTGTTGTTTCCGCCCCTGAACAGAAGCCGGTGCTTTATCGACCACCCCCCGCTTTGTCAAGGCGACGCCAGCGCCATTCAGGACGCTGAACTCATA
>JAXMDR010000071.1:0-3860 GCA_046348725.1 Rhodospirillales bacterium | reverse complement strand
TGCTGCGCAGGCTGACCCGGCAATAATCTTTCAAGACGGACTCTTACAGACTGACTCATTGTGCTCCCCCCCGGTGTCGTAGCCCTTGTCGGCGCCGAGGGTCTTGTGGCCGGCCGGCAGGGCCTCGGCCATGACCAGCGCCGCCGTCCGCTCGGCCGTCCCCGCGGCCCGCGTCAGGGTCGCAGCGACGGCAAGCCCGCTGCGGTTCTCCATCAGCACATGGCCGATGAAGCAGAGCCGGCCGGCCTCGCCATCGCCCTTGCGGTAGAGCCGGGCATCGTCGTCGGTGGTCGAGCGGTGCGTCTCGTTCGAGCGCTTCTCGCCATGGAAGTCGCGCGCGCCGCCAGCGGCCGGGGGCCGGCGGTTCGCCCGAGCCGTCCTTCTGCCGCAAGCTTTTCAGGCTCGCCCACGCCTCGATCAGCGTGCCGTCGACGGAAAAGTGTTCGTCCGAGCGCAGCCCCTTCACCTTCGCGTCGTCGAGCACGGCGGCAAAGAACTTAGCCGCGATCTCGCCGTCCAGCAGCCGGTCGCGGTTCTTGGTGAACACCGTGACATCCCACACCGGATCATCGACGCCGAGGCCGACGAACCAGCGGACAGAAGGTTGTCGTCCAGCTGCTCCATCAGCTGCCGCTCCGAGCGCACCGTGTAGAACGCCTGCAGCAACAGCGCCCGCAGCAGCTGTCCGGCGGGATCGACGGCCGGCCGATCGATGGGTAGAGCGCCTCGAAATCATCGTCCAGCGCCGCGTCCACCATCCTGCGGATCGCCCGCAGCGGCTGGCTGCGCGGCACCCGCGTTTCCAGGTCGACATAGCTGAATAGGCTGCCCGGCCGAACCTCGCTCCCGCGCATCTTACCCCCGTCTTCCAATCCGCAGATCGAATCACGCCAAAAGCTCAACAACCAGCCTTTTTCCGCAGCCTGTTAGTTAGTTAGCTGACTAGGCGCTGACTAGAAGGTCATGAGCCATTGCGAGCGCACCCCGTCGAGGTGCTGCCGCCGACGATCGTGGCCGTCGCGGCGGCTGACGAACCGCGCGTCAGCGCGTGGCAATCGGCCGGCGGAACGACGACACTTGCGTGCGGGCAGCTATCCCTCGCCGAGCAGCCGGCTCGCAGCGGTGTAGGGGTCCAGCGCGCGGGCGGCAGCGGCGTCGAGCAGGGTATCGAGGCGGGCACGGTTCTGGCGCAGCAGGCGATCGCGGACGATATCCTCGGCGGCCTTCAGAATGCGCAACTCGAGGATGCGGCGGTGGCGGGCGGCGTGCTCGCCGGACGCCCGCAGGTGCTGCCGGTGCTGGTCGATGGCATCCACCAGCTTCTCGATGCCCTCGCGCTTCTGGGCGCTGGTGGCGACCACGGGCACCTTCCAGGCGGAGACGGTATCGCGCGCCAGCGTGCCCAGCCGCACCATCGCCCGCAGGTCGGCGACCGTCTCGGAAGCCTCCGGCCGGTCGCACTTGCTGATCACGTGGATGTCGGCGATCTCCAGCACGCCGGCCTTGATCGCCTGGATTTCGTCGCCGAGGCCGGGGGCGGAGACGACGATGACGGTGTGCGCCGCCTGGACGATGTCGACCTCGTCCTGGCCGACCCCCACCGTCTCGATGATCACCACGTCAAAGCCGGCGGCATCGAGAACGTCGACGACGTCCAGCGTCGCCCGGGCGAGGCCGCCCAGCGCGCCGCGGGTGGCCATGCTGCGGATGAAGACGCCGGGATCGCCGGCAAGGTCGAGCATGCGGATGCGATCGCCAAGGATGGCACCGCCGGAGAACGGGCTGGAGGGATCGACAGCGACGATGCCGACGGTCCGCCCGGTGGCGCGGAAGCGCTGCGCCAACACCCGGCACATGGTCGACTTGCCGCTGCCGGGCACCCCGGTAAGCCCGATGACGTGTGCCCGGCCGGTATGGCGATGCACCTCGGCCATTTCCGGCTTGCTGCCGGCCGTGGTCGACTCGGCGATCGACATCAGGCGGGCGATGCTCTTGCGCCGCCCCTGGCGGACTTCGGCGACCAGCGCCGCCGCCCGCACGTCGGCACCGGCCTCGGCGAGCAGCTCAGCC
Organism: Rhodospirillales bacterium; assembly: GCA_046348725.1. Taxonomy (GTDB): domain Bacteria; phylum Pseudomonadota; class Alphaproteobacteria; order Rhodospirillales; family Defluviicoccaceae; genus Defluviicoccus. The sequence continues at coordinate 1,790 of JAXMDR010000071.1, read as the reverse complement.
ATGGGCAGCCTCCAAATCCTTCTGCCGGCGCATCCAGGTAATCGGCGGCGAGCGCAACGTAGCGCGGCGCCAGCTTGGCCATCGCCAGCCGGTCGGCATCTGTCAGCTCGCGGATCTTCTTCGCCGGCGATCCCGCCCACAGCTCGCCGCGGCGCACCCGCTTGCCGGGGGTGATCAGCGCCCCGGCCGCCACCATGGCGCCGCTCTCGACCAGCGCGTCGTCCATCACCGTCGCCCGCATGCCGACGAAGGCGCCGTCTTCCAGGGTGCAGGCGTGCAGCAGCGCCATGTGGCCGACGGTGATGTCGGCGCCGATGAAGGTCCCCTGCCCCTCCTTGGCGACATGGATGACGGTGCCGTCCTGGATGTTGGTGCGTTCGCCGATGCGCACGACATTGACGTCGCCGCGAACGACGCAGCCGAACCAGATGCTGGCCTCGGCGCCGATTTCGACGTCGCCGATGACGCTGGCGCCGGGGGCGATGAAGACGCGGAGTGCGAGGCGCGGCCGGATGCCGCGGTAGGGCAGCAGAGCCGCCACGAAAGCTCCCTCCTTCTCTTTTCGAACGCTCAGACCTGCAGCCAGTAGCGCATCACCGCGCTGACCGCCCGCGGCTGCTCCATGGTCGAGAGGTGGCCGCAGTCCTCGACCACCACCAGCCTGGCGCGCCGTATCTTCTCGGCCAATTCCTCGCTCTCGGCAAGCGGCGTCAGCCCGTCCTGCCGCCCGCACAGGACCAGCGTCGGACAGTGGATCAGGCTCAGGTCGTGACGGCTGTCGGGGCGCAGCATCAGCATCCGCTCCTGACGCAGGAACGCCTCCCGCCCCACCCGCTCCGCCATCGCCAGCACGCTGCCGACCAGCGCCGCATCGTTCATGCGCGCCGGGTGGATCAGCCGCGGCAACAGGCGCGGCGTCACCCCCTTGAAAGCGCCGGTGCGCGCCAGTTCGATCAGGTCCTGCCGCAGCTTCACCTTCTCCGGCAGATCGGCGTGGGCGGTGGTGTCGAGCAGCGCCAGCCGCTTCACCCGGTCCGGCGCCTGGCGCAGGATCTCGAAGGCCACGTAGCCGCCCATCGACAGGCCGGCCAGGGCGAACTCGTCCGGAGCCTGCGCCAGCACCCGCTGCGCCATGGCGCTGCCCGAGTCGTCCTGGGTCAGGTCGGCGACGGTGATCTCGGCCAGGTCGGCCAGCGTCTCGGTCTGGTGCCGCCACAGCGCCTCGTCGCACAGCAGTCCCGGCAGCAGCAGCAGCGGTATCCGGTCTGCCACGTGCGTCTCCCTTACCCCGTGCCCGTTTCCTTGATCAGCGCGCTACTTGATCAGCGCGCTGAGTTCCTTGAAGGTCGGCGTTCCCGCCTTCGCCAGCCACTCGAAGACCACCATCTCGGTGGTGACAATGCGCGCCCCCGCCTCGCCCAGCCGCGCCATCGCCGCCGCATGGCTTTTCTCCACCCGCGACGAGGTGGCGTCCTCAACGACGAAGACATCCGTGCCGGCGGCCAGCAGGTCCTCCACGGTCTGCAGCACGCAGACATGCGCCTCGAGGCCGGTCACCACCGCCTGGCGCCGTCCCAGTGTCCGGAAGCGGTCGGCAAACGTCTCCTCGCCGATGCAGGAGAAATGCAGCTTCTCGATGGTCTCGCCTTCGGTCACGAAGGGCGCCAGCTCCGCCACCGTCGCCCCCAGCCCACGCGGATATTGCTCGGAGACCAGGACGGGGACGTCGAGGCGGCGGGCCGCCTTCAGCAGCACGGTGGTATTGTCAACGACGGTCTGCGGCATCCGCA
>JAXMDR010000070.1:0-4430 GCA_046348725.1 Rhodospirillales bacterium | reverse complement strand
ACGCGGAAGTGCGGCCGCATGCCTGCCGGCGTGCGCGCTGTTCCGGTGCCCGGTGTTCCGGGCAGTTTCCGCGGCGGCTCAACCGGAAAAATAGCGAGATACACTCATGTCCCTGCCGACGTTCACCATGCGCCAGTTGCTGGAATCGGGCGTTCATTTCGGCCACAGCACCCGGCGCTGGAACCCGAAGATGGCGCCCTATCTCTACGGCGCCCGCAACGGCGTCCATGTCATCAACCTGGAACACACCGTGCCGCTGCTGCATCGCGGGCTGGTGGCGGTGCGCGACGTCGTCGCCGCCGGCGGCCGGGTACTGATCGTCGGCACCAAGCGCCAGGCCAGCGAGAAGGTGGCGGACGCCGCCCGCCGCTGCGGCCAGTACTACGTCAATCACCGCTGGCTCGGCGGGATGATGACCAACTGGCGGACCATCTCCAATTCGATCAAGCGCCTGCGCGAGCTGGACGGCCGCCTCAGCGACGGGGTACAGGGGCTGACCAAGAAAGAGACGCTGGTTCTCACCCGCGAGCGCGACAAGCTGGAGCGGGCGCTGGGCGGCATCAAGGAGATGGGTGGCCTGCCCGACATTCTGTTCGTCATCGACACCAACAAGGAAGCGATCGCCGTCGCCGAAGCCAACAAGCTGAACATTCCGGTGGTGGCGGTCCTCGATTCCAACAGCGATCCGCACGGCATCACCTTCCCGATCCCTGGCAACGACGACGCGCTGCGCGCCATCAGCCTCTACTGCGACCTGGTGGTGGATGCGGTGCTCGATGGCATCCAGCAGGAGATGGTGGCGGCCGGCGTCGACATCGGCGCTTCGGAAGAGCCGGGCGAGGTGCCGCTCGAAGACGAGCCGGCGGCGCCGGAGGGAGACGAGCCGTCGTTCGAGGCCGCGGTCGAGGCGCTGCCGGAGAACGCGGCGGCTGACGGGGCGAACGCCGAGCCGACCGCCTGAGACAGGACGCGGTCCGGCGACAGGCCGGACGGCGGAAAAGGGATCATCGGCGCGGCTTCCGGGTGCCGCTGGCCGATCGCGATCTGCGTGGAAGAGGATAATATGGCCGAGATTACTGCGAGCCTGGTCAAGGCGCTGCGAGACAAGACCAACGCCGGCATGATGGACTGCAAGAAGGCGCTGACCGAGACCGGCGGCGATATCGAGGCGGCGGTCGACTGGCTGCGCAAGAAGGGCCTTGCCGCTGCGGCGAAGCGCTCGGGGCGGGTGGCGAGCGAAGGCCTCGTCGGTGTTTCCGTCGAGGGTGCGCGCGGCGCCGTCGTCGAGGTGAACTCGGAGACCGACTTCGTCGCCCGCAACACCCTGTTCCGCGAGTTCGCGACCGGCGTTGCCGATCTGGCGCGCGAGGTCGGTGGCGATCTCGATGCGCTGCGGGCGGCGGTGTGGCCGGCGAGCGGACGGACCGTCGGCGAGGAGGTCACCCACCTCGCGGCGACGATCGGCGAGAACATCACCCTGCGGCGGGTCGATGTGGTTAATGCCGCGCAAGGCGTGGTCGCGTCCTACGTCCACAGCGCCGCCGCGCCCGGCATCGGCCGCATCGGCGTTCTGGTTGCGCTGGAGACGACGGCCGACGCCGCCGCGGTGGCCGACCTCGGCAAGAAGCTGGCGATGCACATCGCCGCCGCCAATCCGGTGGCGATCTCGCGCAGCGACGTGCCGGCGGACGCGCTGGAGCGCGAGCGTGCGGTGCTGATCGACCAGGCGCGCGGCAGCGGCAAGCCGGAGGCGGTGATCCAGAAGATGGTCGAGGGGCGCCTCGGCAAGTTCTACGAGGAGGTCTGCCTGCTTGAGCAGGCCTTCGTCATGGATCCGCAGACCAAGGTCGCAGGGCTGCTGGAAGCGACCGGCAAGGAGCTGGACGGCGCGGTCAAGGTCAGCCGCTTCGTCCGCTATGCGCTGGGTGAGGGACTGGAGAAGGCCCAGGACGACACGCCCGCCGCCGCCTGACGCGAGAGCGCCGGCCGGTCCTAAAGGCCGGCGCCCGACAGCGAAACCAACAAGAGCAGGGGATCATGGCAGCCACTCCCACCTATCGCCGGGTGTTGCTCAAGCTTTCCGGCGAAGCGCTGATGGGCGATCAAAACTACGGCATCGACCTTCCAACGCTTGCCCGGATGGCTGAGGATATCGTCGAGGTCCACGCCATGGGCGTGCAGGTCTCGCTGGTGGTGGGCGGCGGCAATATCTTCCGCGGCATCTCCAAGGCGGCCGATGGCATCGAGCGGGCGACCGCCGACTACATGGGCATGCTGGCGACGGTGATGAATGCGCTCGCCCTGCAGAGCGTGCTGGAACGATCCGGTTTGCATACGCGGGTGCAGTCGGCTATTCCGATGACGACGGTGTGCGAGCCGTACATCCGGCGCCGCGCCGTCAGGCATATGGAGAAGGGACGGGTGGTGGTGTTCGCCGCCGGCACCGGCAATCCATTTTTCACTACTGACACCGCGGCGGCGCTGCGTGCGGTGGAGATGAATTGCGATGCCTTGCTGAAGGGAACACAGGTGGACGGCGTCTATAGCGCCGATCCGAAGAAGGTGGCGGACGCCGAGCGCTACGAGCAGCTTTCATTCCAGGAAGTGCTGTCGAAGGACCTGCGGGTCATGGACACCTCGGCGGTCGCGCTGGCCCGGGACAACGCCATTCCCATCATCGTCTTCTCCATGCACAGCCCGGGCGCATTCGCCGCCACGGTCTGCGGCACCGGTAAGTACACGATCATCCGCTGAGGACGGCCAAGGTGAGCACCACGGATATTCAGTCAATCAAGAAGGAAGCCGCGCGCAAGATGCATTCGGCGGTCGAGGTGCTACAGAAGGAACTGGCGGGGCTGCGTACCGGCCGGGCGGCGGTCAGCCTGCTGGAGCCGGTCACCGTCGAGGCCTACGGCTCGCGCATGCCGCTCTCCCAGCTGGCAACGGTCGCCGCGCCGGAATCGCGGCTGCTGACCGTGCAGGTGTGGGACCGCAGCATGGTCAAGGCGGTGGAGCGGGGTATCCTCGAGGCCGACCTGGGGCTCAATCCGGCGAGCGAGGGCCAGACGATCCGCCTGCCGATCCCGGCGTTGAACGAGCAGCGCCGGGTCGAGATCACCAAGATCGCGTCGCGCTACGCCGAGGAGGCGCGGGTGGCGGTGCGCAACGTCCGTCGCCATGCCATGGACGAGCTGAAGAAGGCGGAGAAGGACGGCGGCATCTCGCAAGATCAGGTGCGCGACCTCGGCAAGCAGATCCAGGATCTGACCGACCAGCACATTCATACCCTCGACGACCTCCTTGCCAAGAAGGAGAGCGAGATCTTGCAGGTCTGAACCGGATGGACGCTTTCCCGCGGCAGGCTGCGAGCCGCAGCACCTCACCGTTGCACGTCGCCATCATCATGGATGGTAATGGCCGCTGGGCGGCAGCACGCGGATTGCAGCGGACCCAGGGGCACCGGCGCGGCGCCGACTCGGTGAAGACTGCGGCCGAATGCGCGGTGCGCCTCGGCGTGCGCTATCTGACCCTGTTCGGATTCTCCTCGGAGAACTGGGGGCGTCCGGACTGGGAAATCAGCGACCTGATGGGCCTGCTTCGCTACTACCTGCGCAGCGAGGTCGGCTTTCTGCAGGAGCATTCGATCCGGCTGCGGGTGATCGGCGACCGCAGCAAGCTTGCCGATGACATCGTCCGGCTGATCGAAAAGGTGGAGCGGGAGACCGGCGCCAACAGCCGCCTCAACCTCACCATCGCCCTGAGCTACGGCGCCCGCGCCGAGATCTGCCAGGCAGCGCGCCGGCTGGGGGAGGAAGTGGCGGCGGGCAGGCTTGATCCGGCGCGGATCGACGAGACTCTGTTCGCCCGCTTCCTCTATACCTGGGACATGCCGGACCCGGACCTCGTCATCCGCACCAGCGGCGAACAGCGCATCAGCAACTTCCTGCTCTGGCAGGTTGCCTACGCCGAACTGGTCTTCCTCGATACCTTCTGGCCGGACTTCTCACGGCAGGACTTCGAACGGGCGATTGCCGAATTCTCGCGTCGGGACCGGCGATACGGCTCGGTTTCGGCTTGACGGGCGCGCCGATGTCGCCGGTGGCCACCCGAATTGTCGCCGGCATTGCCCTCGGCTTGCCGGTGCTGCTGGTGGTGTGGCTGGGGACGCCGGCCTTCGAGGTAATGGTGGCGCTGGCGGCGGGCATCCTCGCCCGGGAGTGGGTCGGCATGACCGGTCCCGGCCGCTCATCCTGGGGCGGCCTGCTGCTGGGCTGCGTCGTCATCGTCGCCGTCGCCATCGCCGCCGGCCTCGGTATCGCTGCGGCGCTGGCGGTGCTCGCCGTGGGCACCGGTCTGGTGCTGCTGGCCAGCCACGGGACACCGTGGATGACGTTGGGCGCGCTCTATATCGGCTTGCCGAGCATCGCCTT
>JAXMDR010000069.1:0-5047 GCA_046348725.1 Rhodospirillales bacterium | reverse complement strand
GAATCCGGCCTCGGCTTTTTCGCCGATGTTCTCGAAGGGCAGAAGACCGGCTGGTTTTACGACCAGCGCGACAGCCGCGCCTTCGTAGCACCGCTCTCCCGCGGCGGCGCCCTGCTCGATGCCTACTGCTACGGCGGCGGCTTCGCTGTGGCGGCGGCGGTGGCCGGGGCGTCGGCGGTGGTCGGCATCGATTCGTCGGAGCCGGCGCTGGCGCTGGCCCGCCGCGCCGTGGAGGCGAACGGCATTGCCGGCCGCAGCACCTTCCGCCGCGCCGAGGTGTTCGGCGAGCTGGAGCGGCTCGGCCGCCTCGGCGAGCGCTACCGCGTCGTCGTCGCCGATCCGCCGGCGTTCGTCCGGTCGAAAAAGGAGTTGGGCAGCGGTCTGCGCGGCTACCGCAAGCTGGCGCGGCTGGCGGCGGCGCTGGTCGAACCGCAGGGCTTCCTGTTCGTCGCGTCCTGCTCGCACAACGTCGAGCCGGCGGCGCTGCTGGCGGAGGTGGTGCGGGGGGCTGCCGCCGCCGGGCGCTCCGGGCGAATCATCCGCGAGGCGAAGGCGGCGGCCGACCATCCCGTGCACACCCACCTGCCGGAGACGGCGTACCTGAAGTCGGTGCTGCTGCAGCTGGACTGAGCCGCTTCTCCGCCGGAGACTGCCGGGCCGGCGGAGAAGGGCAGCAGATTATTGCCGCCCGATGCCACGGAAAGATGCGATTTCTCGCAGGAAGGGCAGCAGGCATGCCGATTATTTCGTTGTTCGGGCGGGAATCGCAAGAACAACGCCAGCATTCATGCCCATGCGATTTTAATGATGAAGCGTTCGTCTAGATGCAGCCGCCGGTCGGCACCGGCAACAAGTGTAGCGCTATTGTCACAATCGCGCTGGTTCAACCCGGGAACTGGGCCGTATTCGCTTCCAACACCACAATATGTAGTGGGTATGCACCTAAGACACGGATGCCATTCATGACTTTCCTGTTGCAACCGCGAACAGGCGCCTTTATCTCCAGCGGGTAGCAGGGCATGAGGCCCTGACGGGGCTGCGATTCGTGCTTGACCGTTTCCAAGCGGTCGGGCAGCAGCAGCCCGTACTTGTTGGCAACGACGATCCTACCTGACGAATTTCTGTATCGAAGCATCGCCGTCCAAACCGAGAAGGCCACTGAAACCAATGAGCATGGCTATGCCAAGCGCTGAACCTCTCCCTGCCGGCCGACGCTGCTCCCCAGTCGGACGCAAGTGCAGCCGATCGAGCATTGCCCTTGTCTTCCCCGGCCAAGGCTCGCAGGCCGTGGGCATGGGACGGGAGCTGGCCGAGCGCTATCCCGTCGCGCGCCGCGTCTTCGACGAGGTCGACGAGGCGCTGGGGCAGCGGCTCTCGGCGCTGATGGCGGACGGCCCGGAGGCGAGCTGACGCTGACCGAGAATGCGCAGCCGGCGCTGATGGCAGTCAGCATGGCGGTGCTCGCCGTGCTCGCACGGAACGGCCTTGACGTAAGCCGCCTTGGCCGCTGCGTCGCCGGCCACTCGCTGGGTGAATATACCTGGCGCTGACCGCCGGCAGCTTCAGCATCGGCGATGCGGCACGGCTGCTGCCACCGCGCGGCCTCGCCATGCAGACGGCGGTGCCGGTGGGCGAGGGGGCCATGGCGGCGCTGATGGGTCTCGACCTGCAGGAACCGCGCATGAGGTCGCCGCCGAGGCGGCGCCCGCGACAACTACGACGGTGCCGTTTGCGTTGCCGCCAATGACAACGCGCCGGGTCAGGTGGTGATCGGCGGCGGCCGCGCCGCGGTCGTCCGTGCCACCGAGATCGCCCGCCCTGCGCGGCGCCAAGCGCAGCGTCATGCTGCCGGTTTTCCGGCCCCTTCCACTGCCCGCTGATGGCGCCGGTCGCCGATGTGATGGCGGAAGCTCTGGCCGGCGTCGATATCCAGCCGCCGGCGCTGCCGCTGATTTCCAACGTCACCGCCAGCGAAGTGCGCGAGCCGCTGAGATCCGCCGGCTGCTGGTCCGCCAGTCACCGGCATGGTCCGCTGGCGCGAGAGCGTGCTGTTCATGAAGACGCTGGGGGTGCGCGAGCTGGTCGAGATCGGCGCCGGCAAGGTGCTCTCGGCCTCGCCCGGCGCATCGACCGCCAGCTCTCGGCCTCGCCCTCAACGCCGATATCGAGGCGTTCGTTCCGACCGTGTGACGGACGCCGGCGCATAAGGCCTGCGGCGGGCTGGTGACCGCCTACCCCGCCGGGCCGTGAATTGGCCGCACGCAGCGGCGCATCGAAGGTACCGACCACGCAAGTGGTCGGCACCTTTCGTTTGGGAGTTTGAGAGCGGCCTGTTCCGGACGGCGCTGCGGGCATCCGCCGCAAGTAAAGGCAAGCTTGGCGGTGCCGGCTTTGGCGACGCCGGCGCTGCCGCGGAGAGATGGCAGCCTCCTTCCCCGTCTCTCCGCTCTGCAGCGTAAATCACGAACGTGTTGCCAGCCCGGACGGAATACACGGATCTGTGAGAGAGCCGGCCCCAAGCAGGCTGATATTATGACTCGCGAATAAAGGCCCTGAACCCGTGGTCGCACATGGGAGCGGGAGGCTTTCCTTATACTTATCTAAAGTATAAATTTATCCATAGATATTGCCGCCTGGCGATCAAACTTGAGGCGCTACTAATGATATTTCGTGAGACCGTCCTCCCGGCAGTACGAATCATCCAAGTCGAGAATTGAGCGACGTCCGCGGTTTCTTTGCGCGGATCTGGTGTGAGCATGGCCCAAACCAGCCGTGGGCTGGCGGCGCGGATGGTGCAGCGAGTGTTTCCTACAACAAGACGAAGGGGACCTTGCGGGGTATGCATTATCAGGCTCACCCCAGTCAGGAAGCCCGGCTTGTCCGTTGCATCCGCGGTGCCACGTTCAACGCCGTCATCGATCTGCGACCGCATTCCCCGAGCGTTTCTGCAGAGCCTGTCAGTGAAGGTCTTGCGGCCGCCGAGCACGCGGCGGTCTACGTGCCCGCCGGCTGTGCCCTGGGATTTCAGACTCTGCAGGACGAGACTGAAGTCCTTTACCAGATGTCCACCTTCTATACCCCCGAGTACGCCCGCGGCTTTCGCTGGGACGACCCGGCGTTCGGGCTGCAGTGGCCGGACGACAACCGGATCATCCTGGAGCGGGACCGGAGCTATCCGGATTTCGAGAACAACCTGGTTGCCGAGCTGCGGCACCACCCGCTGTAGGCAAGGGGCGACGCTTATGCCTGACGATCACGCACATCTGCCGACACACGTCCGCCCGGCTCCGCCTGTCGAAAGCAGCGGCCAGGCTCTTTACGCGCTGGTCGAGCGCCTCTACCCCATCTGCCGCAGCATCACCGGGGATGGCGTCAGGCAGACCCTGAAGATCTTGAGCGAATATGTGCCGCTTACAACGCACGAGGTCCCGACCGGCACCCCCGTCTTCGACTGGGAAGTGCCGAAAGAGTGGAACATTCGTGACGCCTTCATCAAGGATGCGACGGGAAGACGGGTTGTCGACTTCCACGACAACACCCTGCACGTGGTCAGCTACAGCACCCCGGTGCGGGCCACCCTCAGCCTCGGTGAGCTCAAGCAGCATCTGCACACGCTGCCCGACCGCCCTGACTGGATTCCCTACCGCACCAGCTATTGGCAGGAATATTGGGGATTTTGCCTGCCGCACCGGCTGATGCTGCAGATGTCGGATGCGAAGTACGACGTCTGCATCGACTCCACCCTGCAGGACGGGCACCTGAGCTATGCGGAATACCTGATCCCGGGCGATCCGGAGAACGAGGTTCTGCTGTTCTCCCATACCTGCCATCCGTCGATGGGCAATGACAATTGCTCGGGGCTGGCGGTTTCCGCGTTCCTCGCCCGCCGCCTCAGCGAGCTGTCCACGAGATATTCCTACCGGTTCGTCTGGGCGCCGGGGACGATCGGATCGCTCACCTGGCTTAGCCGCAACCGCGAGAACGTCGGCCGGATCCGGCACGGTTTGGTGCTGACGGGCCTCGGCGATTCCAGCCCCTTTACCTACAAGCGGAGCCGGCAGGGCGACGCCGCGATCGATAGGATCGTTCCGCACATCCTCCGCGCCCACGATTGCCGCGCCCGCATCGAGGATTTCAGCGTCTATGGCTACGACGAGCGCCAGTTCTGCTCCCCCGGCTTCAACCTTCCGGTCGGCCGGCTGACGCGGACGCCTTACGGCGAGTATCCGGAGTATCACACCTCGGCCGACGACCTGGGGTTCGTCGAGCCCGAGCGCCTCGACGAGGCGCTGTCGGTCCTGCTGCGGATCGTCGATGCCATCGAGAACGGCGACCGCCGTTACATGAACACCAGCCCCTACGGCGAAGCCCGGCTGGGCAAGCGCGGCCTGTTCCGGCCAACCGGCGGCGCCGGGCTCAGCCGTCGCGAAGAAGGGCTGCTGTGGCTGCTCAACCTCTCCGACGGCTCGAACTCGGTCATCGACATCGCCGAACGCTCGAAGCTCGATCTTCCGACATTGACGGCGGCGATCAGCGACCTCGTCGGCTGCGGGTTGCTGACCGAGAAGGACGCATCGTCGGGGCGCTGACCGGGGTCCGGTGTGCTGACACCACGCAAGGCGGAAGCCGTGGGGCATCCTGCCGCAAAGCGGAGCATGAGCTGGATGACGCGTTGCGGAGGAGCTCTTGCCGGGCGTACCGCGCTGATCACCGGGGCATCACGCGGCATCGGCCGGGAGGTGGCCGTGCGCTTCGCCCAGGAGGGAGCGGAGCTGATCCTCGTCGGCCGCTCCCGCGAAAGCCTTGCGGATGTCGATCGTGCGGTCTGCAGCCGTGGCGGCCAAGCCGTTCTCGCCGTTGCGGATCTCGCTCACGTCCGGGAGTTCGAGGACATCGCCGGTGCCGTCCGGCAGCGCTGCGGGCGCCTTGACGTGCTCGTCGGCAACGCCGGCGTGCTCGGCCCCACCAGCGCGGTCGTCGACATCTCTCCCGACATCTGGGACGACGTGCTCGCGGTGAATCTGACGGCGAACTGGCGGCTGCTGTG
>JAXMDR010000068.1:0-5233 GCA_046348725.1 Rhodospirillales bacterium | reverse complement strand
GCGAGAATGCTGGAGGTGCGCGTCCTTGCGCGCTCCGGCGCGACGCCGTCGCTGCAAGTACTGACCGCCCGCCTGCTGAAGGTGGTGATGGTGATCGCCGCGGTGTTCATCGCCCTTGGCACCATCGGCATCGACCTGACCGCCTTTGCCGTCTTCACCGGCGCGCTCGGCGTCGGCATCGGCTTCGGGCTGCAGGCGATCTTCAACAACTTCATCGCCGGCCTGATCCTGCTGTCGGAAAAAAGCCTGAAGGTGGGCGACTTCGTCGAGGTCGAGCGGGGCCACCTCTCTGGGACGGTCCGCCAGATCAACGTCCGCAACACCATCATCACCACCCCCGACAGCATCGACGTGGCGGTGCCCAACTCCGAGTTCGTCAACAGCCGGGTGATCAACTGGACGATGCTCGACGCCCACGCCCGCATCCACGTGCCGTTCGCCGTCGCCTACGGCGCCGACCTGGAACTGGTGCGCAAGGCGGTGTGCGAAGCGGCGCAGGAGGTGAAGTTCACGCTGAAGGATGCGAGCGGCCGGGTGCCGCAGCTGTGGCTGGTGAAGTTCGCCGAGAGCCGCCTCGAGTTCGAGCTGGTGGTCTGGCTCACCAGCGAGGGCATCCACCGGCCGCTCGGCGCCCGCGCCGCCTACTGCTGGGGGATCTACGAATCGCTGCGCAAGCACGGCCTCGAGGTGCCGTTCCCGCAGCGCGACCTGCACGTCAAGACGGCGGTGCCGCTGCGCATCGACCTCGGCAGTGGTGACGGCGGCGCCCCGGACTTGGCCACGGATCTGGCGGCGGCGGGCAGCGTCTCCGGATCACCGGACGCCGCAGCCGCCCCCGATCGACCCCCGATCGGCAGTCCCGCGGCGGAGTCACGCGGCGAGGTGCGGTCGTCCACGGCGGCGAAGGGGTAGGGGTCTCACAGCCCTTCCGGAAAAGACGACGTCATCGCGAGCCGGAGGCGAAGCGATCCAGGGAGGTCAGCCTCCGACGGCAACTGGATTGCCACGGCCGCTTCGCGGACTCGCAATGACTGCCCCGGCGATGCTGACGCGGCTGCTACCGTTGCCGATCCGCTCCGATGCCTGCCCCGCGGCCGCGATCGACAGGCGAGAGAACCTCAGATGCCGTCCATGCCGTTCATGTTCCACTTGCCGATGGGCAGGTGGATGCCGCACTCGGTCTTGTCGCGGCCGCGCCAGCGGCCGGCGCGCGCATCTTCGCCTGGCGCGACGCGGTCGGTGCACGGCATGCAACCGATCGACAGGAAGCCGTCCGCTTCCAGCGGGTGGCGCGGCAGCTGGTGCCGCTCGAAATAGCCGTCGAGGTCTTCCTTTTGCCACTGCGCCAGGGGGTTGACCTTGATACGGCCGTCGTCCTTGTTGCGCTCGATCCGCTGCAGGTTGGCGCGGGAGCCGGTCTGGAAGTTCTTGCGCCCGGTGATCCAGGCATCGAACCCCTGCAGCGCGCGGTTCAGCGGCTCGACCTTGCGGATGTGGCAGCACATGTCGGGGTTGCCGAACCACAGCACGCCATCCGGGTCGAGGGCGTCGATCTGCGCCGCATCGGGCGTGACCGAGCGGACATCCAGCAGACCGAGGCGGGCGGTCAGCTCGTCGCGGTAGCGGCGCGTCTCGCCGAACAGCTTGCCGGTGTCGAGGAAGATGACCGGCAGCCGCGGCTCGATGCCGGCGACCATGTGCAGCAGCACCGCCGCCTCGGCGCCGAACGACGAGACCAGCGCGATGCGGCCGGGGAACTCCTCGAGGATCATGCCGGCGAGCAAGGTCTCGGTGTCGGCTTCCGCCCAGCGCTGCGCCAGCTCCTGGCGGCGCGCGAGGCCGATCAGGGAGCCGGCGCTGGCCTCTTCCAGCTCGCCGGCCGGCACGTGGTCGGGTGGTGTCACTCCGCGGCCCTCCGCTGCTGGCGCTCCAGCCGTGCCGGCACCCGGTTGTCGGTCGCCGGCTGGTAGAAGACGGTGAACTCGGCCAGGGCCTTGCGCCAGGCCTCGACGGCATCGAGGTTCTCGACCTCGAAGGCATCGAAGCCGCAGCGGTCGAAGAAAAGGAGCTGGTCGCGCAGCACGTTGCCGACCGCCCGCAACTCGCCGGCGAAGCCCCAACGCTCGCGCAGCAGCCGCGCCGTCGAGTAGCCGCGGCCATCGCGGAAGATGGGAAATTCGATCGCGACCAGATCGAAGCGGGCGGCATCGGCGCCGATCTCGGCCGCCAGCTCGCTGCTCTTCAGTCGCACGCCCAGCGGTGCGCCGCGGCTCAGCAGCGCCTCGCGCTCGGCGCGAAAGCGCGCCAGTGAGACGATGACCGGGCCGGTGGGCGGCAGCTCCGCATCATCGGCCAGCGCCGTCCACGGATCGTCGGCGAGACGTCCGTTCTTAACGAGCGGCATAGAGTTTCTCCTTGAAGGGCTGCAGGCCGACCCGGCGGTAGGTATCGAGGAACCGCTCGCCTTCCTGCCGCAGGCCGATATAGATCTGCACCAGCTTGTCGACCGCGTCCACCACGTCGTCGTAGCCGAAGGCGGGCCCGACCAGCTCTCCCAGCGCCGCCGTCTCGGTGGCATCGCCGCCGAGGGTGAGCTGGTAGAACTCGACGCCCTTCTTGTCGACGCCGAGGATGCCGATGTGGCCGACGTGGTGGTGGCCGCAGGCGTTGATGCAGCCGGAGATCTTGATCTTCAGCTCGCCGATGTCCTGCGCCTGCTCGATGTCGCTGAAGCGCTCGGAAATCTGCTGGGCGATGGGGATCGCCCGGGCGTTGGCGAGGTTGCAGTAGTCGAGGCCGGGACAGGCGATGATGTCGGTGACGGTATTGATGTTGGCCGTCGCCAGCGGCGCATCCAGTTCTGCCACAGCGTATGCAGGTCGTCTGGCGTACGTGCGGCAGCGTCAGGTTCGTTCTCGTGGGTCACCCGCACCTCGTCAAACGAATAGCGTTCGGCGGAGATCGGCGATGACGTCCATCTGCTCGCGGAAAACGTCGCCCGGCACGCCGCCGATCGGCTTCAGCGATATTGACGAGGATATACCCGGCTGCCGATGCGGGTGGAGGCCGCAGCAGCAGCATCGGTGCGCTTGCTCTGCTCAGCTCTCCGAGACTGCCGGCAGGTGTGCGAACAGCGGCGGCGCGAAATAGGAGGCGATCCGCTGCACCTCCTCTTCCGGCACCTCCACCGCGGTTCCGCGGATGAACTCCCCATTCCTCCTCGACGGCAGCGGAACTCCTCGATGCCGATCTCGTGGACGAAATCTTGATGCGCGCAGCAGGTGCCGAGGACGTAGCGCGGCCAGGCTCGTTGAGCAGCCGCAGGATCGCCTCGAGGTAGCTCAGCAGGTGCTGCTTCGGCAGGAACGAGCGGACGGTCTTGGCGATCATCGGCGTCCGTCCCTGGCCGCCGCCGGCCAGAACCGCATAGCCGATCTCGCCGTCATCGTTGCGGACGATGCGGATGCCGATGTCATGCACCGCCACCGCCGCCCGGTCGTTCGGTGCGCCGGTGACCGCCACCTTGAACTTGCGCGGCAGGAATGAGAACTCCGGGTGCAGGCTCGACCACTGGCGGATCACCTCGGCGCAGATGCGCGGGTCCTCGATCTCGTCGGCCGCGGCACCGGCGTACTGGTCGGCAGTGACGTTGCGGATGCAGTTGCCGCTGGTCTGCAGCGCGTGCATCTCCACCTCCGCCAGTTCCATCAGGATGTCGGGGACGTCCTTCAGCGCCGGCCAGTTGAACTGCAGGTTCTGCCGGGTGGTGAAATGGCCGTAGCCCTTGTCGTACCGCCGGGCGATGTGCGCGAGCTTGCGCATCTGCCGGGACGACAGCGTTCCATACGGCACGGCAATCCGCAGCATGTAGGCGTGGAGCTGCAGATAGAGGCCGTTCATCAGCCGCAGCGGCCGGAACTCGTCCTCGGTCAGCTCGCCGGACAGCCGGCGTCCTACCTGGTCGCGAAACTGGGCAACGCGCTGGGCAACGAAGGTCTGGTCGAATTCGTCGTAACGGTACATGGCTTTAGGCCTCTGCCTGCTTGCCGAGGTCAGGCCGGGTGGTCGGCCCCAGCGCGCGGATCCGCTCGCGCTCGCTGGTTGCCCGCAAGGTGCCCGCCTCGTCCGGCACCACGTCGATGATGTACGGACCGACGATCCGGCAGGCGGCGACGTCCGGCTCGGCTTCGGCCAGCAGCGCCGCCGCCGCCTCCTTGCCCTCGACGCTGCGGGCGGCGGCGATCGTTTCCACCCAGTCGTTCGCGCCAAGGTAGACGACCAGGCCGTCCACCAGCCGGTTGGCGGTCACGGCTTTCAGCGCCGCGCCGCGGGCGCCGCGGGCGGTGGAGATGGCGAGGACGTCTTCATCCGACGTACGCTTGCTGCTCTTGGCTTCGGTTTCGCTCATCCGGTGTTCTGTACCTCTTGCAGAGTGCTGCCGCGACTTACTGGGCTGCGACGGCCCGTCCCGGGCTTGCCGCCGCCTCGCGCCAAGTGGCGGCGCTGCGCACCGTCTCGCCGATCATGATCAGCGCCGGCCCGCTGCCGGCTTCGCCCACCAGCTCCGCCAGGTCCCGCAGCCGGCCGGTTACGAGGCGCTGCGTCGGCAGGGTGCCGTTGACGATGACCGCCGCCGGCGTCGCCGGATCGCGGCCAGTCCCGATCAGCTGCCCGGCAACCCGCCCGGCTGCCGCTACACCCATATAGACGCAAAGCGTCCGGCCGTCTCCTGCCAGGCTCGGCCAGTCCAGGGCAGCCTCGCCGTTCTCGGCCGCAGCGGTGACGATGTGCAACGCCTGCGCTTCGCCGCGCAACGTCAGCGGGATACCGGCGGCGGCGGCACAGCCGATGGCGGCAGTGATGCCGGGCACGACGGCAACGGCGATGCCGTGCTGCCGCAAGAAGGCCAGCTCCTCGCCGCCGCGGCCGAAGACGAACGGATCGCCGCCCTTGAGGCGGACGACGCGGGCGCCGGCGCGGGCATGGCGGAGCAGCAGGGCGTTGATCTGGCCCTGCGGAACGGCGTGCCGGCCCGGCGCCTTGCCGACGTCGATGCGCTCGGCATCGCGGCGGGCGTAATCGAGGAGGGGGCCGATCAGCCGGTCGTGAATGATCACGTCTGCCTCCTGCAGCAGCCGCAGCGCCTTCAGCGTCAGAAGCTCGGGGTCGCCCGGGCCCGCGCCGACCAGGTGGACGATGCCCTGCGCCGTATCTTCCCCGACGCGGCGGTTGA
>JAXMDR010000067.1:0-5445 GCA_046348725.1 Rhodospirillales bacterium | reverse complement strand
TGTAGGTGTCAACTCGATCCACCGGGCGGACTCGCAGCGTAGCCGCAAAGGCAGGCATGCGATACGGGACAACATACGCGGCAATCAGCCGGCGAGACTTACTTGAGCGTGGCAAACCACTGCCGTGCCGTGCGCAACCAGAGTTTTTCGGGCATCGGGCGGCGGCGGTTGCTTGGTCGTTGCGAGTAGCCGGGAAGCTACGGTTTAGAACAAGATGACGATCGGGACCTCAATGAACATGGATGCACGCTCCGCAATTGACGCCCTCCCGGCCGCGTCACGGCGCAGCATCTCCTGGTCAGAAAGCATCGTTTCGGGACTAGTAGGCGCTGCCGATGCAGCAGTGCTGGTACTCGTCGGTCTGTTCTATTACCTCGTGTTTCCCGGCTGGAGCTACGCTACTTACCAGACCTATCTGACCGAGATCGCCATTAACGTCGGCCTGACCCTCAGCGTCTTCCACTATGCCGGCCTTTATGATTGCAACACCATTGTCTCCTGGCCGAACCGGATGCGGCAGATGGTGCTACTCAGTGCCCTGGTGACGCTGATCCTGCTCACTCTGGCGCTTGCCTTCCGCATCTCCGACCAGTTCTCGCAGCTGTGGTTCTTCGCGAGCTTCCTGACATCCTCGGTGCTGATCTTTACCTTGCGCGGCGGCGCGAAGATACTGATCCGTCAGCTTGCCTCGGCGGGCGTGCTGGTGCGCAACGTCGCCATCGTTGGTGCCAGCGGTCAGGCCCAGCATCTGGTGTCGCGGCTGCGCCTGGAGGACGCCCCGTGGAAGCGCGTGGTCGGCATCTTCGACGACCGCCGCACCCGCATCAGCCGCGAGGTCAGCGGCTATCCCGTCCTTGGCAGCCTCGACGACCTGGTTCGCTACGTGCGCTCCGGCAAGGTGCACGACGTCGTCATCACGCTGCCGTGGAGCGCCGACGACCGGCTGGTCAGCATCATCGGCAAGCTGCGGGCGCTGCCCGTCCACATCTACCTTGGCTCGGACCTGATCGGTTACCACTTCCCCCGGCACCGCGAGCAGATGCTGGAAGGCGTGCCGGTGCTGGAGATCGCCTCCGCGCCGCTGACCGGCTGGAGCGGACTGATCAAGATTGTCGAGGACCGGGCCGTCGCCCTCGGCACCATCACCTTGCTGTCGCCGCTGCTGCTGCTCATTGCCGTGGCGATCCGCCTGAACAGCCCAGGCCCCATCCTCTTCCGGCAGAAGCGCTACGGTCTCAACAACCAGGAGATCGTCGTCTACAAGTTCCGCTCGATGTATCACAAGCGGCCGCGCGAGGAAGGTGTCCGGCAGGCAACCAAGAACGACCCCCGCGTTACCACCATCGGCCGCATCCTGCGCTCCACCAGCCTCGACGAGCTGCCGCAACTATTCAACGTCCTCCAGGGCAACATGTCGATGGTCGGCCCGAGGCCGCATGCCGTCGAGCACAACGAGCAGTACGCACAGCTCATCGGCGGCTACCACGGACGCCACAAGGTCAAGCCGGGAATCACCGGGTGGGCGCAGATCAACGGCTTCCGCGGCGAGACCGACACCGTCGACAAGATGCGCGCCCGCGTCGAGCACGACATCTTCTACATCGAGAACTGGTCGCTGTGGTTCGATTTCAAGATCATGATCCTGACGGCGTTCGCCGGCTGGACGAGCAAGAACGCCTATTAGGATCTCAGGATCCTGACTGACCGCCGCCCCGGCGCAACGGGCACGCCGAGCAGCCGCTGCCTCACCGCGGCGGCCGCCTTGTCTCTCGAGAATAGCGACGGCATCGCCTTTCCGAAATTTCCGGACAGGTATGCTCGGGCGGGCGCCGGGGAGGATGGCGAGCGATCAGCCGGCGCGCATCTTCATTGCCTCGGTCGCGCGCACCAGGGCGGCGCGGATGCCCGGCTCCATCGCCGAGTGGCCGGCATCGGGAACCGTCACCTGCCGCGACTCCGGCCATGCGCCGACCAGCGCATCTGCGGTGACGATCGGACAGACCATATCGTAGCGGCCCTGCACGACGATCGCCGGAATGTGGCGGAGCGTGCCGATCTCCCGCAGCAGCTCCCCTTCCTTCAGAAAGACATCATTGACGAAGTAGTGCGCCTCGATGCGGGCGAGAGCCAAGGATGCCGCGTCGCCGTAGGTGATCGCCGATGGCTCGTCATGCCGCGGAATGAGGTTGGAGCAGACCGTCTCATAGCGGCTCCATGCCCCGGCAGCCGGCATGTGCACCTGCGGGTTGGGATCGATCAGCCGGCGATAATAGCCAGCCAGCAGATCGCCGCGCTCCGCTTCTGGCAGGTGATGGGCAAACTGCCGCCACGCCTCCGGAAAGAACGTTCCCATGCCGTAGAGGAACCAGTCGACCTCGCGCTTGGTGCCCAAGAAGATGCCGCGCAGGACAAAGCCGGAGCAGCGTTCCGGCCAGTGGACTCCATAGGCGAGCGCTAGCGTCGATCCCCACGAGCCGCCGAACAGCAGCCACCTTCGGATATTCAGGTGGCTGCGGAGCGCTTCGATATCTGCGATCAGGTGCGGCGTGGTGTTGCCGGCGACGGTGGCGTGCGGCGTCGACCGGCCGCAGCCGCGCTGGTCGAAGATGATGATGCGATAGTATCGCGGGTCGAAGAAGCGGCGATGCGCGGCCGCGGCACCGGCGCCCGGACCGCCATGGAGGAACAGCACCGGCGTTCCGCGCGGATTGCCGGACTGCTCCCAGTACATCACGTGCGAACCGCCCAGCGGCAGACGGCCGGAGGAGTAGGGCTCGATCTCCGGAAAGAGGTCAGTGCGATAATGACGAACGTCCATACGGGCGAGACACCTCAGGCCGGATTGCGCCGAAGTCTGATAATATGGGCTGATGAGCCTGATCGGGAACTGCCTTTGCGCGGGGGAAAGCAGACAGTGGTCGGCACCGCCCGCAGCGACCTGTGTCTGCTTCGGCAAAATGCCGGGACGCGGCGCGCCCGCAGCATGCGGCTGGCGCGTCGCAATGGTTGCGTGCGCGCTGCTGCTGACTGCCGCCGCCGGCACGCCGGCCGGCGCTGCACCGCCCTGCCCCCGGCTGGCGGTCGCCGAGCGGATCCGCGATGCCGAGACCCTGATCGTAGCCACCGCCCTGATGGGCCGGAAGCAGGCCTGGCCGCTGCGCGGTTGCCCTGGTCCGCCGGCAGCTTCGCCGATGCGCTGGCTGGCCTCGGCGCGGCGGGCGCCTGCTGGAGACCTGGCCTCGGCCGCGCCGTCTTGTCTGGTGCCCGACGATACCGGCGAGCCGGAGGAAGCCGCCGACCGCTACGGCCGGCTGCCGGCGCAGGTTGAGCGCGATGACGGTGTCTGGCTGCAGGGCCGGCTGCTGGCCGCGGGCCTGGCCCGGGTCCATCCGACGCCGCTGGGACGGAGCCGGATCGCCGAGATGCTGGCGATCGAAGACGACGCCCGGGCCAGCCGCCGCGGCCTTTGGCGGCTCCCCTCCATGCAGATCCGGACCGCCGACGACGCCGGCCGCGCACCGTCGGGGTTGCAGCTCATCGAAGGCCGGGTGGTCGACGCCCAACGCCGCGGCGACTGGTGGTATCTCAACTTCGGAGAAGACTGGCGGCGCGACTTCACCGTAACCATCGGCAAGCAGGTGCTGCCGGCGTTCGCCGCGGCGGGGATTGAGCCATATGCGCTGAAAGATCGTACGATCCGCGTCCGCGGCATCCTGCAATGGCGCAATGGTGCGATGATCGACGCCTTGGTACCCGAGCAAATCGAGCTGATCAGCGCAGCCGGTGGCTGAACGGGCTCACTCCCCCTGTTGCATCAGCAGGCCGCGCACGCGGGCCACCTTGTACGTCCACAGGAAGAAGCCGGCGGCGAGCGCCATGTAGAGCAGATTGAGGCCCGCGGCCATCATCAGATTGGCGGTATGGACGGTGCCCTCGAACAGCACCGCTCGCATGCCTTCGAACACCCACGCCGGCGGCAGCGTCCAGGCGACCGGCTGCAGCCAGGCGGGGAGCGTTGCGATCGGATAGTAGACGCCGCTCACCGGCCCCAGCGCGAAGATCGCGACCCAGGCCAAGCCCTCGGCGCCGAGGCCGAGGCGCAGCACCAGCGCCGAGACGACCAGCCCGATCGACCAGCCGAAGATCAGCAGATTGGCGAAGAACGCCGCCAGCGGCACGCCGAGGGCGAAGACCGAGATGCCGAACAGCGGCATCGCCAGCAGCATCGCCGGCGTCACCCCGAGGACGGTGCGGATCAGGCTCATCAGCGCCAGCGCCACCACCAGCTCATACGGGCGCAGCGGGCTGGCGAACAGTTGCGCGAGGTTGCGCGCCCACATCTCCTCCATGAAGGTCAGGGAAACGCCGAGATTGGCACGGAACAGGATGTCCCAAAGCAGGACCGCGCTGATCAGCACGCCTGCCGCCTGCGCCACCCAGGAGCTGTGCTGGACGAAGAACAGCGTCACGAAGCCCCACAGGATCATCTGGATCGTCGGCCAGTACGCCAGGTCCAGCAGGCGTGGCCACGACCGGCGCAGCACGTAGAGATGGCGCAGCAGGATCCCGGAGACGCGGCGGAAGGAGAAGGCCTGGTCGCCGCTGCGGTGGCCGTCCGGCCGCCGCCTCATCGGCCGTCCTCGTCGGCGAGGATGGCGGCGCCCTTGGCACGGCTGCGGGCGATGTCGAGGAACACCTCCTCCATCGTCCGCCGGCCGTAGCGGTCGAGCAGCTCCCGCGGCCCACCCTGATCGACGATCCGGCCGCCGCGCATCATCAGCACCCGGTCGCACAGCCGCTCCACTTCCGCCATGTTGTGAGAGGCGAGCAGGATGGTGGCGCCGGTCTGTGCCCGCCAGCGCTCCAGGTAGCTGCGCACCCAGTCGGCGGTGTCGGGATCGAGCGAGGCGGTGGGCTCGTCGAGCAGCAGCAGCCGCGGCCGGTTCAGCATCGCCTTGGCCAGGGTGACCCGGGTGCGCTGTCCGGTCGAGAGGCTCCCGGTCGGACGATCGAGGAAGCTGCCCAGCTCGAGTTCGCCGGCGAGTTCATGGATGCGGTCGCGCAGATCGCGGATGCCATAGAGCCGGCCGTACACCTTCAGGTTCTCGGCGACGGTGAGCCGCCGCGGCAAATCCACGTACGGCGATGAGAAATTCATCGCCCCCAGCACCCGGTAGCGATGGCGCAGCATATCGCAGCCGAGCACGGTGACCGAACCGGAGGTCGGCGTCAGCAGGCCGAGCAGGATCGAGAGGGTTGTGGTCTTGCCGGCGCCATTGCCGCCCAGCAGCGCCGTCGTCGAGCCGGTTGCCACCTGGAAGCTCACGTCATCGACGGCAATAAGCGCATCGAAGCGCTTGACCAAGCGTGTGACGACAACGGCAGGCGTCAACTTCAGCCGCGCCGTCACCGAGACACCCGCCGGCCGCCCTGCCGGCCGGTCGG
>JAXMDR010000066.1:0-6013 GCA_046348725.1 Rhodospirillales bacterium | reverse complement strand
AGTGCGATATCTGCTGCACCTCCGGCAACGCCGTCAAGGTGGTGGAATCGCTGGGGGTCGACAGGGTCATTTTCCTCCCCGACGAGTACCTGGCGAGCTGGGTAGCGACGCAGACCGACGTCGAGATCATCAAGTGGCGCGGCCACTGCGAGGTGCACGAGCGCTTCACCGGCGACGAGATCCGCCGCTATCGCCAGGGCACCGAGGGGCTGGTGGTGATCGCCCACCCGGAATGCCCGCCGGATGTGCTGGCAGCCGCCGACTTTGTCGGCTCGACGGCGCAGATGGTGGACTTCGTCCGTGACCGCCGGCCGCCGAAGGTGCTGATGGTCACCGAGTGCTCGATGAGCGACAACGTCGCTGCCGAGGTCGAGGATGTCGAGTTCGTGCGTCCGTGTAACCTCTGCCCGCACATGAAGCGGATCACGCTCAGCAATATCCACCGCTCCCTACAGACGCTGACGCCGCGCATCGAGATCGATGCCGATGTCGCCGACCGTGCTCGCCTCGCCGTCGAGCGGATGCTTGCCGTCGGCCGCTAAGGAGATCACCACCATGACCGACCGCCACCGCCCGCGGCTCGAGACAGATGCCGCGCTGCAGCACTGGCGTACCTCTGTCGTCGTCGTCGGATCGGGCGTGGCGGGACTGGCCTGCGCCCTGGCGCTGGCGCCGACCCCCGTCCTGCTGTTGACCAAGACCCCGGCGCCGCCGAGCGGCTCCAGCGTCTGGGCGCAGGGCGGCATCGCCGCCGCCGTCGGCCGGGGCGATACTGCCGAGAGCCACGCTGCCGATACCATCGATGCCGGCGCCGGCCTGGTCGATGGCGACCGCGCCCTGCTGCTCGCCCGCGAGGGTGCGGAGGCGGTGCGCGCCCTAATCGACGCCGGCGTGCCGTTCGATCGCGATGAAGACGGCGGGGTGACCCTCGGCCGCGAAGCGGCGCACACCTTCGCCCGCATCGTGCATTCCGGCGGCGATACCACCGGGCGCAACCTCGTTCACGCGCTGCTGGACATGGTGGCGGCGACACCGTCGATCCGGATGGTGACCGACTGCGTCGTCGTCGATCTGATTCGCCAGCAGGAGCGCATCGCCGGCCTGCTCGCCTTCCAGGCAGACGACGGCTGGGTGCAGGTGCATGCCAACCACGTGGGGCTGGCGACCGGTGGTGCCGGCAACCTGTGGCTCGCCACCACCAATCCGGTCGAGGCGACCGGCGATGGCCTCGCGCTTGCCGCCCGTGCCGGCGCGCACCTTGCCGATCTGGAGTTCGTCCAGTTCCACCCGACCGCCCTGCTGCCGGCCGGCAAGACCGATGGCGCGCGGCTGCCGCTGCTGACCGAGGCGCTGCGCGGTGCGGGTGCGCTGCTGCTGGATGCCCATGGCCGGCGGTTCATGCCGGACGAGCATCCGCTGGCCGAACTCGCCCCCCGCGACGTGGTGGCCCGGGCCATTGCCCGGCGCGCGTCCGCCGGCGAGACGGTGCTGCTCGACCTGCGGCCGGCTCTCGCCGCCAAGGGCGAAGCGTCCTTCCCGCAGGGGCTGAGCCTGTGCCGCAGGGCCGGCTATGAGCCTTTGGAGCACCCGGTTCCCATCGTCCCGGCGGCACACTACCACATGGGCGGCGTGGTCACCGATGAGGACGGGCGCACCTCGGTGGATGGGCTGTGGGCCTGCGGCGAGGTGGCGCGGACGGGCGTGCATGGCGCCAACCGGCTGGCCAGCAATTCGCTGCTCGAAGGTCTGGTGTTCGGCCGGCGGGTCGCCGCTGATATCCGCCGCGCCGGTCCGTCGACCCAGCCGGCGGCGGAGCCGCGGCGCACTGTGCCGTCATTCGCCCCGGTGCCTTCAGCCCATGCTGTCCGGCTGCGGCAGACGCTGCGCCGGCTGATGGCGACGCACGTCGGCATCGTTCGCGACGCCGACGGGCTGCGGGCTGCCGCGCGCGGGCTTGCCGATCTGCAGCGGCAGTTCGATGCCGCGGCCGCGCCCGGAGCTACTTTCGACTTCGATACGCTGCTGCGTAGCGCCGAGCTGCACAATATGCTGGCGGTGGCCCGGCTGGTGACGATGGCGGCGCTGCAGCGCGAGGAGAGCCGCGGCGCGCACTTCCGCACCGACTTCCCCGACGCCCACGAAGACTGGCGGTGCCGCCAGGTGCTCAGCCTCGCCGACCTCGATACGCCTCTTCCTCACGCAGAATCGGCGCGTCCGCGCGTCAGTGCCTCCTGATAAAGCGAGCCGCTCGTTCCTGGAGAACCTTAGCCATGCCCGATGTGGGACAATTGTACCCGCTGATGTACGAAGACATCGTCCTCCGTGCTCTCCAGGAAGACCTGGGGCTGGCCGGCGACGTCACTTCGGATACCGTCATTCGTGAGGACGCGTTCGTCCGCGCCCGCCTGGTGGCCCGCCGCCCCGGCCGGGTCGCCGGACTGCCGGTCGCGCTCTCGGCGTTCAAGCTGCTGTGCCCGCAGCTCGCCATCGTCGTCGATCACCCCGACGGAAGCGATGTCGGCATCGGCGGCACAATCGCCGTCATCGAGGGGCCGGCCCGGCCGATTCTCACCGGCGAGCGCACCGCCCTCAATCTTTTGAGCGGGCTGTGCGGCATCGCGACGGCAACCCGCACCGCCGCCGAGGTGGTCCAGGGCACCCGCACCCGCATCGTCTGCACCCGCAAGACGACGCCGGGGCTGCGCGTGCTGGAGAAGTACGCCGTGCGCGTCGGCGGCGGCGTCAACCACCGCTTCGGCCTCGACGACGGCGTGCTCATCAAGGACAACCATATCGTCGCTGCCGGCGGCATCGAGGCGGCCGTCGCCCGCGCCCGTCGCCGGCTCGGCCACATGGTCAAGATCGAGGTGGAAGTGGACACCTTCGAGCAGTTGCGGGAGGTGATCCGGGTCGGCGCCGATGCCGTGCTGCTGGACAACATGACCCCGGCGCAGCTCAAGGAGGCGGTAACCCTGGTCGACGGTCGGATGACGACCGAAGCGTCCGGCGGCATCACCCTTGCCAACCTCGGCGAGGTGGCGGCGGCCGGCGTCGATATCGTCTCGCTCGGCTGGCTTACCCACTCGGCGCCGATCCTCGACATCGGCCTCGATCTCGACCCGCTGCCGGCGCGCGCCGCCCGCACCGCCGCCGCAACCGCAGCCTGAAATCCGCTCACGACTCACCCCGATCCCCCCTCGCAGCGGGCGCCGCCCACGGCTGGCGCCCGAGGGGAGCCTACAGCGGCCAGAAGATCGGCAGGATCAGCGTGGCAACCGCCCATAGGATGAGATTGAGCGGCGCGCCCACCTTGACGAAGTCCATGAACCGGTAGCCGCCGGCGCCGTAGACGAAGGTATTCGTCTGGTAGCCGATCGGGGTGGCGAAGCTGGCCGAGGCTGCGAACATCACCGCTACCACGAACGGCCGGGGGTCGACCCCGAGCTCGTGAGCGAGGCCGATGGCGATGGGCGTAATCAGGATGGCGGTGGCGTTGTTGCTCATGAACTCGGTGAGCAGCGAGGTCAGCGCATAGACGATCGACAGCACCGCGACCGGCCCCAGCCCGCCGATGAGGCCGACGGTGAACTTCACAATCAGGGCGCCGGCGCCGGTCGTTTCCATGGCGGTGCCCAAGGCCAGCATCCCGAAGATCAGCATCAGGATCGGCCAGTGGATCGCCCGGTACGCCTCGTCGGCGTCGAGGCAGCCCATGGCGACGACCGCGGTGGCGGCGATGAAGGCCGTTGCCGCGATCGGTAGGGCATCGAAGGCTGAAAGGATGATCACCACCAGCACGGCGATAATCGCGAGCCACGCCTTGTGACGGCGGAACGGCCGGACGGTCACTTCCGTCAGGTTGATCAGGTCTCCGCGCTCGAACAGGCGCTTCAAGCCGCTGGGCGGCCCCTCCAGCAGCAGCGTATCGCCGAACTGCAGGCGGACCTGGTCGAAATTGCCGTGCAGGTTCTCGTTCTGCCGGTGGATGGCGAGAATGTACGTATCGTAAAGACGGCGCAGGTTGAGATCGACGACCCCCTGGCCGGCAAAGCTGGAGTGCGGTCCGATGATACCCTCCATCATGCGCACATCGCGGCTGGCGATCGGCTGGAAGGCATTGGCACCGTCCTTCTCGACGACCACGTTCCCGGCGTCGCGCAGCCCCATGAACTCGGCAACGCTCATGCGGAGGACGATCCGATCGCCGGCCACCAGCGTCGGCTCGCCGTGCTCCGGATCGAAGGAGCCTTCCTCGCGGACGACGTCGATCACCTTGTGGCCGCGCTTGTCGCTGAGGCCGGCCTCCGCCAGGGTCTTCCCGATCATCGGCGATCCGTCCGGGACGACCACCTCGGTCAGGAACTTGCGGCCCCCCAGATCGATCAGCGCTCCGGACAGCGTCTGGCGGTCTGGTAGCAGCCGCCAGCCGATCAGCGCCATGTAAAGGATCCCGACGATACCGTAAATCATGCCGGCAGGCGAAATCTCGAACATGCTGAACGGGGGCAACCCCTTGGCCTGGGCGACGCCATCGACGATGATGTTGGTGGAGGTTCCGATCAGCGAGCAGGTCCCACCGAGAATTGTCGCGTACGACAGCGGAATTAAGAACTTCGAGGCGTTGGCGCCGAGAGCGTGGGCCAGCACGATGATCACCGGCGTCATGATCACCACGATCGGCGTATTGTTGATGAAAGCCGAGACCAGAAGACAGCCGATCATCATCACCATCAGCGCCTGCCATGGCGAGCGCCACGGCACCCGCGCCATCGCCTGACCCATGGCATCAATGACGCCGGTACGCTCCAACGCAGCCGACAGGATGAACAGGCAGGCGACGGTGAACGGCGCGGTGTTGCTGAACACCGCGAGCACGTCGCGGGTCTTCAAGATGCCGAGCAGCAGCAGCAGCGCCACCGCCGACATCGCCAGGATTTCCGGGGCGATGGTTTCCTTGACCATGCCGAAGAAGACAATGACGACGAGCGTCACAACGGTGACGATCTGGACCGTTTCCCAGCTCACGTTGCCCATCCCTGCCGAACGGTGCCTGCTATCGGTGCGTTGGGCACCAGCGGGGCGGACGGTAGCGGTATGCCCACAGCCGGCCAAGCTGAAAACGGCTGGCACTCCCCTCCCGCATACCGCGCGAAACCGCTAGGCACACGCTGGGCGTGCCACTATCCTGCCGTCGAAACTCCAGAGGAACCGCCACCCCATGCCCGATGACGTGCGTACCCGCCCGATCGACAAGGCGAAGCTGCCCAGCCGTCATGTGACGCAGGGCGCCGAGCGGGCGCCGCACCGCTCCTACTACTACGCCATGGGGCTTGGCGCTGGCGATATCGACCGGCCGTTCGTCGGCGTCGCCACCTGCTGGAACGAAGCCGCCCCCTGCAACATCTCGCTCGCCCGCCAGGCGCAGCCGGTGAAGCTCGGCGTCAAGGCCGGCGGCGGCACGCCGCGCGAGTTCACCACCATCACCGTCACCGACGGCATCGCCATGGGCCACGCCGGCATGAAGTCGTCGCTGGTCTCCCGCGAGGTCATCGCCGACTCCGTCGAGCTGACGGTGCGCGGCCACTGCTACGACGCGCTGGTCGGGCTCGCCGGCTGCGATAAGTCGCTGCCGGGGATGATGATGGCGATGGTGCGCCTCAATGTGCCCTCGGTGTTCATCTACGGCGGCTCGATCCTGCCCGGTCGCTTTCACGGCAAGGACGTTACCGTTCAGGACGTCTTCGAGGCGGTCGGCAACCATTCCGCCGGGCGGATGTCGGATGCCGACCTGCACGAACTGGAGACCGTCGCCTGCCCGTCCGCCGGCTCGTGCGGCGGCCAATTTACCGCCAACACCATGGCCTGCGTCGCTGAGGCGATCGGCCTTGCCCTGCCAGGCTCATCCGGCGCCCCGGCTCCCTACGAGTCGCGCGATGCGCTGTGCGAGGCTTCCGGGCGGGCGGTGATGGATCTGCTGGCGAAGGGTATCCGGCCGCGCGACATCGTCACCCGC
>JAXMDR010000065.1:0-6494 GCA_046348725.1 Rhodospirillales bacterium | reverse complement strand
GCACCAGCGTCCCGTCGGCCTTCAGCGCGACGCGCATGGTCGAGGGGTTGGACATCGAGGTGTTGCCGCAGCCGTACCACATGCTGGCGACGCCGATGCCGCGCCGGGTGCGGCCGTCGGTGCCGGCGGCGTTGTCGGCCCGCACCGCCGCGAGGCCGGCTGCCCAGGCCGGGCGCAGCGCCTCCAGGCAGGCCGCCATGCCGGCGCTCGCCGCCAGCACCTGGCCGGTGGCGGTCGGCTGGCCGGGCCGCAGCGCGTTGGCAATGCGGAACTCCAGCCGGTCGTGGCCGAGCGCCTCGGCGAGTTCATCGAGCACCGCTTCGGTGGCGATCGCCGCCTGCGGCGTGCCGAAGCCGCGGAAGGCGCCTGCCGGCGCGAGGTTGGTCAGCACCGCGCGCGAGCGCGCCTCGATCGCCGGCCAGAAGTAGGGGCCGGAGCAGTGCACCGGTACCCGGTTGGCGACGGTCGGCCCCCACGAGGCGTAGGCGCCGGTGTTGAAATCGCCCTCGAAGTCCATCGCCAGCAGCCGGCCGCCGGCATCGGCGCCGACCCGCACCCGCATCCGCGCCGGATGCCGCTTGGTGGTGCTGGCCATGGATTCGGCGCGGTCGTAGAGGCAGCGCACCGGCCGGTCGAGCAGCCAGGCGGCGAGGGCGATGTAGGGCTGCAGCGACATGTCCAGCTTGCCGCCGAAGCCGCCGCCGCATGCCGTCGGCACGATGCGCACCTGCTCCGGGCGCAGGCCCAGCACCAGCGCCACCTCGTCGCGGTCCATGTACGGCGTCTGCGTCGTCACATGCACCTCGACGCTGTCGCCGACGCGGCGGGCGAAGCCGGCTTCCGGCTCGATGTAGGCATGCTCGACGAACGCCGTCTCGAACCATCCCTCGGCCAGATGCGCCGCTGCCGCCAGCCCGGCTTGCGGATCGCCGCGGCGGACGTAGCCGCGCACCAGCACGTTGCCCGGCCGGCTCGCGAACAGCTGCGGGGCGTCGTCCGCCAGCGCTGCATCGACGGTGGTGAGCGCCGGCAACTCCTGCCAGGCGACGGGAAAGTCATCCGGATCGAAGCGCTCGATGGTTTGCGCATCGCCGATGACGGCGGCGATCGCCTCGCCGCGGAACCGCACCTTCTCCGCGGCAAACACCGGCTGATCGCGGAAGGCGGGGATGACGCCGAAGGCGTTCGACCCCGGTACGTCGCCGCCGTCAGCACCCGCACCTTCCCGGGTAGCGTGCGAAGAGGGCCTTCGAGATCGCCGATGGCAAACGTCGCCGAGGCGTGCGGCGAACGGCGCAGCTTCAGCCACAGCGCATCGGTTGGCGCGACGTCGTCGCCAAGCTAACGTTCGGTTCCATCCAGCCGGGCGATGCCATCGACGCGGGCGCGGGCGCCGACGATGCGGTTGCCGGGGGCCTGCACCGGCGCTTCGGCGAAGCGGTGGGCATCACAGACGGCGGTGATGATCTTGCGGTAGCCGGTGCAGCGGCAGAGCACGCCACCCAGCGCGTCCTCGACCTCATCCTCGTGAGGCTGGCTGGTACTCGATCAGCGCGGTGGCGGCGAGCAGCATGCCCAGGGTGCAGATGCCGCATTGCGCCGCGCCGTGATGGTGGAACGAACGCTGCAGGTGCGGTCAGCGTGCCGTTGGCGAGGCCCTCGACGGTGGTGATCTGCCGGCCTTCGGCCTGGGCAACAGGGGGTGAACTGGCGCACACCGGCTGGCCGTCGAGCAGCACCGTGCAGGCGCGCAGTCGCCGGCATGCCCAGCCGACCTTGGTGCCGGTGAGCCCCAGGTCCTCGCGCAGCACCTGCGAGGAGGCGGCGCATCGGCGGCGCCACGACAGCGGTGGCCCGGCCGTTTATCGTCAGGCTCAGCGCCGGAGCGTCGTCGCTCGCCGCAGGCGCTCCTGCAACTCGTCGAGGGCGCGCCCGACCAGCAGGCGGGCGGCTTCCAGACGGTACTCGGCGGTGCCGCGCACGTCGGTCAGCGGCGAGCGGGGCGAAGTGCTCCGCTGCCAGCAGCGCCGACAGCGGCTGCCCGGCGAGATCCACCCGGTGAGCGCCTGCTCCAGGGCGGGGAGGCGCTGCGCCACCTCCGAGCAGGAGCCGACGGCGACGGCGGCATGGGCGATGCGCCCGTCGCCGTCCGTTTCCAGCAGCGCGGCCACCGCGCCAGACGATGGAAATCACCTGGTAAGCCCGCGCGCCCAGCTTGAGGAAGCGGCTGGCGTGCCGGCCCGGCCGCTTCGGCACGATGATCGCGGTCAGCAGCTCATCCGGCCGCAGCGCCGTCCGCCGGTTGCCGAGGATGAAGGTGCCGAGCGGCAGCACGCGCGTGCCTGCCACCGAGCGCAGCTCGACCGACGCATCCAGCATCAGCAGCGGTGGCACGCCGTCGGCCGCCGGCGAGGCGTTGCACAGGTTGCCGCAATGCTGCCGGCATTCTGGATCTGCACCCCGCCGACGGCGGGCGGCTTCAGGTGAGTGCGTCGAACTGCGGCGGCAGTCCGGCAGCGGCCAGCTCCGACCAAGTGGTCAGCGCCCCCAGCCGGAAATGCGAGCCGGCATCGGTGATGCCGCGCGCTTCGGTAAAGCCCGGTGAGATCGATGATGTTGTCGGCGAACGGCCGGGAGGTCGGCCGGCAGTAGTAGTCGGTGCAGCCGGCGACAATGGTGAAGCCGCCCGCCGACAGGCGGCCGAGCGCTGTCGAGGCTGTCAGGTCGCAGATACTCCGCAAAGCGGCTCGTCCTCGCGCCGGTCCAGTGCCGCGCCGTTCGCGGCCGGCAGAACAAAATCTGGCGCATAATTTAAGGTGTGCAGATGCGAAATGCACACCGATCGGGCGCATTGTCAAGCAGTGTGCGGCTGATGCCCACAAATCCGCGGCGGCACTTTGATCCGCGCCGTCTGCTGCGCCTACCTCAATCCTTATGGGCTGAGACGGCTGCGGGATCGCGAAGGAGGCGCGCAGGTCGATGGGCAAGGTGCTGGTGATTGCGGCGCTGCTGCTGGCCTTCATTCCCGCAACGGCCATCGCGACTTTCGCAGCTATGCCGTCGTCCAGGAGGACGGCTCGCTGCTGATCAAGAACAAGCTGGTGCGCCTCTACGGCATCTACATCCCGCAGAAAGGTCAGTTCTGCAGCGTCAACCCGCGGCCGCCGTTCTGCGGAACGCGCCGCGGCGGCTCTGGACTTCAAGATCAGGGTTCGTCACCTGTCGGGAAGTGAACCTACAGCGACGGCAGCATCAGCGCGGTGTGCTGGACGGGCCGCAGCAGCTCCAGCGAGGAGAGGATCTCAGCGCCTACCTGATCAGCCAGGGCACGGCACTGGCCGGCGAATGCGCCGTTCAGTATCCGGGCGCTGGAGCGGATTGCCCAGAACAGCAATCTCGGCGTCTGGGGCTTCCAGGCGGATCTTGAGTTCGGCTCCAGCTCCGGGTTCCGGCATTCGCGTCCGCTGACGCCGTCCCCTCTCCCGCGAGTAGCGGAAGAGGGGGAGGGTCAGGACAGATCGAGCAGTCGTGCTGATGATGCCGGTGATATCGCCGCGTGCGCCGCCGCCAGCCGGGCAATCGGCACACGGTAGGGCGAGCACGAGACGTAGGTGAGGCCGACGCCGTGGCAGAAGTGCACGGAAGCCGGGTCGCCACCATGCTCACCGCAGATGCCGAGCTTGATGTCCGGGCGGGTCTTGCGGCCGCGCTCCGCCGCCACCTTGACCAGCTCGCCGACGCCGTCCTGGTCGATGGTCTGGAACGGATCGTTGGGGATCACGCCCAGCTCCTGGTACTGCACCAGGAACGGACCGGCATCGTCACGCGACAGACCGAAGGTGGTCTGCGTCAGGTCGTTGGTGCCGAAGCTGAAGAACTGCGCGCCCTCGGCGATCTTGTCGGCGATCAGCGCAGCCCGCGGCAGTTCGATCATGGTGCCGACCATGTACTCGAACTTGGCGCCGGTCTTCTCCATGGTCTCCGCGGCGACCCGGTCGACCATGTCCTTCAGCCGGTCGAACTCGGCCTTCACCGCCACCAGCGGGATCATCACCTCCGGCAGCACCGTCTCGCCCTTCATCTTCACATCGGCAACCGCCTGGAAGATCGCCCGGCACTGCATCTCGTAGATTTCCGGATAGGTGACGCCGAGGCGGCAGCCGCGGTGACCCAGCATCGGGTTGGCTTCGTGCAGCTGGGAAGCCTTGGCCTTGACGTCGGCGACGCTCTTGCCGGACGCCTTCGCCACTTCGGCGAAGTCGGCTTCGGTGTGTGGCAGGAACTCGTGCAGCGGCGGGTCAAGCAGGCGGATGGTCACCGGCAGGCCGGCCATGATGGTGAACAGCTGCACGAAGTCGTCGCGCTGGTAAGGCAGCAGCTTGTCGAGGGCGGTGCGCCGCTCGTCGACGGTGTTGGCGACGATCATCTCGCGGACGTGGATGATCCGCTGCGGATCGAAGAACATGTGCTCGGTGCGGCACAGGCCGATGCCTTCGCAGCCGAAGTTGCGGGCGGTCGAGGCGTCGAGCGGCGTCTCGGCGTTGGCGCGCACCTTCATCGTGCGGATCTCGTCGACCCAGCCCATCAGCTTGCCGAAGTCGCCGGTCAGCTCCGGCTGGATCTTCGGCACCTCACCCTTCAGCACCTGGCCGTTGGAGCCGTCGATAGTGATGACGTCACCCTCTTTCAGCACGGTGCCGCTGGCGGTCAGGGTCTTGGCGCTGTAGTCGATGCGCAGCTCGCCGGCACCGGCGACGCACGGCGTGCCCATGCCGCGGGCAACCACCGCCGCGTGGCTGGTCATGCCGCCGCGGGTGGTGAGGATGCCCTGCGCCACGTGCATGCCGCCGATGTCTTCCGGCGACGTCTCGATGCGGACCAGCATGACCTTCTTGCCGGCCTTGGCCCACGCCTCGGCCTCGTCGGCGGTGAAGACGATCTGGCCGGAGGCGGCGCCCGGGGAGGCCGGCAGGCCCTTGCCCAGCACTTCCTTCTTCGCCTTCGGATCGATCATCGGGTGCAGGAGCTGGTCGAGCTGCGCCGGATCGACGCGGCGGACGGCTTCCTTCTTGTCGATCAGACCCTCGTCGCACATCTCGACGGCGATGCGCAGCGCCGCCTGCGCGGTGCGCTTGCCGTTGCGGGTCTGCAGCATCCAGAGCTTACCCTTCTGGATGGTAAACTCCATGTCCTGCATGTCGTGGTAGTGGGCTTCCAGCCGGTTGCGGAAGCTCACCAGCTCCGTGTAGAGCGGCGGCAGCACTTCTTCCATCGCCGGCAGGTCGGAGTTGATCGCCTTCTTTTCGGCGAGGCTCAGCGGCTGGGGGGTGCGGATGCCGGCGACCACGTCCTCGCCCTGGGCGTTGACGAGGTATTCACCGTAGAACAGGTTCTCACCGGTGGACGGGTTGCGGGAGAAGCAGACACCCGTCGCCGAGTCCTCGCCCATGTTGCCGAACACCATCGCCTGCACGTTGACCGCGGTGCCCCAGTGATCCGGCAGGTTGTTCAGCTTGCGGTAGGTGATGGCGCGCTTGTTCATCCACGAGCCGAACACCGCGCCGATGGAGCCGTAGAGCTGCTCCCACGGATCTTGCGGGAAGTCCTTGCCGATCCGCTTGCGGACTTCGTTCTTGTAGGCGCCGATTAGCACCTTCCAGTCGTCGGCGGTCAGTTCGACGTCGAAGGTCTTGCCGACCTTCTCCTTGTGCTCCTCGAGGAGGTGCTCGAAGTTCTCGCTCTTCACTTCCAGCACGACGTTGGAGAACATCTGGATGAAGCGGCGATAGCTGTCGTAGGCGAAGCGCTCGTCTCCGGTCAGCTTCACCAGGTTGAGCACCGTCTGGTCGTTGAGGCCGAGGTTGAGCACGGTGTCCATCATGCCCGGCATCGAGGCGCGGGCGCCGGAGCGGACCGAGACCAGCAGCAGCGGCCCCTCGGTGGCGCCGAACTTGGCACCCATGATCTTCTCGACGTGGGCGACGCCGGCTTCCACCTGATCCTTCATGTCGGACGGGTAGGTGTTGCCGTTGGCGTAGTAATAGGTGCAGACCTCGGTCGAGATGGTAAAGCCCGCCGGCACCGGAATGCCGAGGCTGGACATCTCGGCGAGATTGGCGCCCTTGCCGCCGAGCAGATTCTTGTCCTTGGCGCCTCCTTCGGCTTTACCGTCGCCGAATGTATAGACCCATTTCGTCATGGCGTGCTTCCTACCCCTCGATTTGCGAAAAATCTGCGACGCCGCCGAGCGCCGATCGGATCTGCGACAGCAGCTTCAATCGATTGACACGCAGGTCGGCGTTCGCACAGTTGACCTTGACATGATCGAAGAACGCATCCACCGGCGCTCGCAGCGCCGCAAGGATGGTCATCGCCTCCTCGAACTGCTCGCCGTTCAACGCCTGCCCGATCCGGGATCGCGCCGACGACAGCGCCCGATGCAGTTCCAGTTCCTCTTTTTCCGCTAAGAGCGCTTCCTCCGCCTCTCCCTGGTA
>JAXMDR010000064.1:0-6854 GCA_046348725.1 Rhodospirillales bacterium | reverse complement strand
CGGCTGCTGCACCGAATGCGTCGCATCGAAGACGACGGGGCAGCCGGTGCGCGCCAGGATCGGCAGCGCCCGCATGTCGGAGACGAGCGTGTTGTAACCGAAGCTGGCGCCGCGCTCGCACACCATCACCTGGTCGTTGCCGGCGCCGCGGATCTTCTTGACGACATTCGCCATGTCCCACGGCGCGAGGAACTGCCCCTTCTTGACGTTGATCGCCCGGCCGGTCTTCGCCGCCGCCACCAAGAGGTCGGTCTGCCGGCAGAGGAAGGCCGGGATCTGCAGGACATCGACCACTTCCGCTACCCGCGAGCACTGCTCGGCGTCGTGCACATCGGTGATGGTCGGCAGGCCCACCTGCTCGCGCACCTCGGCAAAGATCGGCAACGCCGCATCGAGGCCGATGCCGCGGACGCCTTCGAGGCTGGTGCGGTTGGCCTTGTCGAACGAGCTCTTGTAGATAAGGCCGACGTCGTGGTCGCGGGCGATCTCGGCCAGCGCGTGCGCGCACTCAAGGGCGTGGCTGCGGCTCTCCATCACGCAAGGCCCGGCGATGATGACGAGCGGCAGATCGTTACCGATGGCGAGCCCGTCGACGGAAACATGATGCGGCGCAGTCACTGGGAGTACTCCCGTTCATTTCTGCGGCCGCCGCAGGGAAGAAAGAAGACGGGCGCGCGGCCGTGCAGGATTGTCACTGCCAATGTGGCACTGCGAAAGCTGCGACGCAACGCCGCCCGGCAGGGCGGGGGCCGTCCGACCTTTGGGGGACGGCTTCCGCCGGCCTTGATCGGGGTCAAGGACAGCCGACGCGACTCGGCCGACAGTGGCGGCATCCGTTTCGCAGCTCCGGAAGCACGCCGGAACTGATGCCAACCGTCCGAGGCGCGGCCGCCGATGGCCCTGATCATCTGGAGCAGCGACTACAGCGTCGGCGTCGATGCCCTCGATGCCGACCACATCGTCGTCGCCAGTCTCATCAACCAGATCGACGACGCCAAGCAGAGCGGCAGCGACGAGGGCGCCGTCGGCAGCGTCCTCAAGGTGCTGCTCGACCACGCCTACGCACACTTCGCCCGCGAGGAAGCGTTGCTCGAGGAGCACGGCTATCCGCACCTGGCGCAGCACCGCAAGGAGCATCGCCTGCTGGAGGACCAGCTGCACGAGCTCTACGACGAGTACACGCGGACGCCCGCGCCCGAGATCAGCCGTGAGATCATGGAGCTGCTCAACTACTGGCTGATCGAGCACATCCTCAAGGTGGACATGCACTATAAGGCGTTCCTCGAGCGGACGGCGTAACGGAGCGAAGCGGGAAGGGGCGCGCTTTTTTGGATCTTGGAGCGGAGCCCGCTGGTCAGCTGAGCCGCGGCTGGAGGGCATCCGCGGCACCGGCCTTCACCAGCTCGACGATGATGTCGGGGATGCCGGCATCGGCGCCGATGGCGCCGAGATAGGCCAGGTCGGCGCGGCGGCATTGGGCGAGCATGCGGCTGACGTCCTGACCGGCATGCATGCCGGGCGCGGCGAACATGCCGACGATAACCAGCGGCCCCGCCATCGTGCGCACAGCACCCGCCAGCAGCGGCGCCTCTTCGAGGAAGGCGGTCGCGACCGAGTGGAACAACCCCTGGTCGCGCAGTCGTGCCGCCTGCAACTCCGCCGCCCGGCGGGAGGCGGCGCCCATCTTCGAGCCGTGCGCCGCGAGCAGCACGCCGGTCTGCGCCGGCAGCCAGTGCCGCCGCGCCAGCTCTTCGCCGATGCGCGCCGTCATCAGCCCGGGGAGCGCCGGGTGCAGACCCAGCGGCCGGCACAGGTGCACCGGCGGCGATGCCGCGCTTTCGTTCCCGGCGCACAGGCCGAGCGCCTTCGGCAGCGTCTCCAGCGCGTGCCGGCCGGCGCACATCAGCACCGGGATCACGTACACCGGCCGGCCCTGCAGCCCTGCGAGTGCCTGCTGCGGTGGCGGCCCGCCGTGCAGCAGCGCCGTCCGCACGTCGGCGAACAGCCGGCGCTCCCGCAAGGCCGCCGCGTGCCGCGCCATTACCTCGGCGACCGCATCGCAGCGGGACGAGCCGTGAGTGACGATGATCAGCACCGCCTCGCGCCAATAGGCGCGGTTGGCGGCCGGTGCTACGGCGTCAGTGACTGGTGCCGGCGGCGTAAGTGATCTTGTTGTAGACATTATACTTGCCGGAGGGCTTGACCATCGGGATGCGTTTCACTTCGGCAAACGTCACCGCGTCGTAGACGACGATCGCGCCGTCCATCTCCCAGATGCTGACCAGCGCGTAGCGGCCGTCGCGGGTGAACTCGACGTGCGCCGCCGTCTTGCCGGGGGACGGCTGCAGCGTCCGGACGATCTCCAGCGTCCGCTTGTCGATGACATGGATGGCGTCCTTATGCTCGCCGGAAAACACGTCAACCCAGGCGTAGGGGCTGCTGTCGTGGCTGCGCATGAAAAAGCCCGGCCCCAGCGTTTCAATCCGCCTGATCGTCTGCCACGTCGTCATGTCGATGACGCTGACCTTCGCCTCGTTGAGGTGCGGGGTGGCGAGCACCGGCTTGCCCTCGAACTCGAAGGTGATGCCGGAGCCGAGGTGCGGCATGCCGGGAAGATCGACATCGGCGACGCGCGCACCGACGTTGAGGTTGACCACCTGCCCGCGGGCGCCGTCACGCGCCGCGCCGACCGCATGGCGGTAGTCCTGGTCGAAGAAGAAGTCGTCGAGGATGGCGCCGAGCTTGATCCGCCGGACCGGGAAGAGGCCGCGATCGAAGGCGCCCTCCACCATCCCCGGCTCATAGTTGTGGACGAAGCCGGTGGCGACCGGTTGGGGATGCTCGGCATAGGAGATCTCCCACATCTCCGGGATATCCTTCAGCGCGACGATGAAGCTTTGCCGCGGCGGCGCGGTATAGACCGCGCTGACCCGCGAGCCGTTGCCGGCGCCGTCGTCCACCGTGATCGCCTTGACCGGCTGCAGGTCGCTGGCCCGCAGAATAACGACGGTATGCGGAAGATAGTTGCCGGCGATTACCCACTTGCCGTCGGCGGAGACGGCGATGTTGCGCAGGTTGATACCGGCCCGCACCTCCGCCACCTGTTGCAGGTTCCACAGGTCATAGGAGCTCACCCAGCCGTCGCGCGAGCCGAGGAAGAGAAAGCGGCCGTCAGGCGAGTACTTGGCGCCGCCGTGCAGGGCGAACCGCGACGGGAAGCGCCACAGCGGCTCGAACTTATCGCCATCGAGGATGGTGACGTGATGGTCGCCGGTCTCAACGACGGTGAACAGGTTGAGCGGGTCGGCGGTGAAGATGGGCTTGTCGGGCAATGCCGTCGTCGGAGTGTAGACGACGCGGCTCGCTTCCATCTGTGCCAGCGACCAATCCGGAACCGACGCCAGCGGCTGATAGATCAACTCGGTCAGGGCGGCGATCTGCTCCTGGTCGAGGACGCCGGCGAATGCCGGCATCTGCGTCGCCGGCCTGCCGTTCTGGATGACCGACACGGCATCCGGACGACGCAGCCGCTGCAGGTTCTCCGGCAGCAATGCCGGCCCCGTTCCCCCGAGCCGGCCCTCGCCGTGGCACGAGGCGCAGTGCTGCTGGTAGAGCGGCGCGGCGTTACCGGCCGCTGCCGCGCCGGCATGGGTGCCGGCGGCGAGCGCCAGCGGCAGCAATGCGCCGCTAAGCCTGGCTCGCCACATGCACCCGCTTCCTGTAAGGCGCAAGGGTCACCCGCCGCGGCGCTTCCGCAAGGCCGAGTTCGGCGTCACTGAGGTAGCACGCCGGATCCTCCTCCCAGGGATCACCGGTCAGCTGCTGCGCCCGCACCCGCGTGTTGCCGCCGCAGACATCGAGATAGGGGCAGGCGCCGCAGCGTCCTTTCAGCGGACGCCGGCGCTGCTTCAGTCCGGCCATCAACGGATCGCTGGTGTCCGGCCAGATCTGCGAGAACGGCCGCTGGCGGACGTTGCCGAGGGAGTAGTGCCACCAGAAGGTATCGGGGTGGACGTTGCCGAGGTTGTCGATGTTGGCGATGTTGACACCGGAGGAATTGCCGCCCCACTGCGCCAGCTTGGCCCGCAGGTGCTCCACCCGATCCGGATAGCGCTGCTGCGCCCACTGCAACAGGTAGACCCCATCGGTATCGTTGTTGCCGGTGACGAACTCGATCGCATGGCCTTCCTGAAGCTG
Source organism: Rhodospirillales bacterium (assembly GCA_046348725.1). Lineage (GTDB taxonomy): Bacteria > Pseudomonadota > Alphaproteobacteria > Rhodospirillales > Defluviicoccaceae > Defluviicoccus. The sequence goes on along the minus strand of JAXMDR010000064.1, from coordinate 2,657 downwards.
CCCCCAGCAGGTCTCGAACAGCAGATCCATCGCCCGGCGCGTCGTCTCGTGGGCGGCATCATCGCCGCGGTTCTTGTTGCCGCGCCCGGCGTAGTTGAGGTGCGAAAGGTAGAACTTGTCGATGCGCTCGTCGTCGATCAGCTGGAGCAGCGCCGGCAGTTCGCCGGCGTTGTCGAGGGTCAGGGTGAAGCGAACGCCGACCTTCAGGTGGCGGTCGCGACAGTGGCGGATGCCGGCGAGCGACGCATCGAACGCCCCGGCCTGGCGGCGGAAGGCATCGTGCACCGCGCCGATGCCGTCGAGGCTGATGCCGACGTAGTCGTAGCCGACCGCGGCGATGCGATCGGCCGTCTTCTCGTCGATAAGCGTGCCGTTCGACGACAGCCCGACGTAGAACCCCAGGCGCTTGGCGCGCTCGGAGATGGTGAAGACATCGGGACGGAGCAGCGGCTCGCCGCCCGATAGGATCAGCACTGGCACGCGGAAGGCGCGCAGGTCGTCCATCACCGTGAAGACCTCGGCGGTTGAGAGCTCGCCCGGAAAGTCGGTGTCGGCGGAGATGGAATAGCAGTGCTTGCAGGTGAGGTTGCAGCGGCGGATCAGGTTCCAGATCACCACCGGTCCGGGCGGCCGCCGGCTGGGACCGAGCGGGGTGGGGTGCATCAGCTCCTGCATGTACTGGGTCAGGCGAAACACGGCGATCAGCCCCTCAATCGACCAGCCGCAGGCCGGTCTTCTTCAAGATGCGCGTCGAGTAGAGCACGTCGTGGCCGCGATCGAGCGGACCGAGCAGGTCGGCGATTGTGGCGACCTTCTGCTCCACCTCGTCGCGGCTCTTGCCATGCACCATGGCAAACAGCGCATAGGGCCAGAACGGCGGATGGCGCGGACGACGATAGCAGTGGGAGACGAAATCGAGCGCGCCGATCTGCCGGCCGGCCGCGGCGATCGCCTCGTCGGGCACGTCCCACACCGACATGCCGTTGGCGGTGTAGCCGAGGCGGTAGTGGTTGGGTACGGCGCCGATGCGACGGACGATGCCCAGCGCCAGCATCCGCCGGAGCCGCGCCATCACCTCCTGGCCGGAGAGCCCGACGGCCTCACCGACCGCGTCATAGGGACGCGGGCAGAGCGGCAGGCCGGCCTGCGTCGCCTTGATGATTTGCCGGTCGAGGGCGTCGATCGCCGGCGGCGCGTCCATGGCTGCGGTGATCACGCTCACGCCTCGAACCTTGCGCCGATGAAGAACTCCTCCAGTTTCGGCATGGCGAACACGCTCAGCCCGGTCTCCGCCTCGATCTCGGCCAGCACGGCATCGATGCGCCGGGCCTCCTCGGTGGCAACGACAAACCACATGTTCAGGGATGCTCGCGCTGGTAATTGTGGGCGATCTCGGGGTGGGCGTTGACCTGTGCTGCGACCCGCTCGAAATCCGCTGCGGGAACCGCCAGCGCCGCCAGGCACACATTGCCGCCCAGCCGCTCGGCGTCGTACATCGGCCCGAAGCGGCTCAGCCAGCCGTCGCGGCAGAGGCGGTCGATGCGCTCGATCAGCTCCTCCTCGCTGATGCAGAACTGCGGGGCGAGGGCGACGAACGGCTGCGCTTCGATCGGAAAGCCGCCTTGCAGGCCGTTGATGATGCGCCGGTCGGTCTCGTCCCTCATGCCGGGGTCCGCTCGTCCAGCAGCACGCTGCCGTAGCGCGCTCCTCGCTGCTTGAACCGCCGGCAGCTGAACAGGATCGCGCTGGCGATCCCGGCAAGGCCGAGTTCGGCGCGCAGGCGCTCGATCTGGGTATGCACCGTCTGCCGATCGCGGCCGTGGATCATGCAGAACAGGTTGTACGGCCATGCCGGCGGCCGGCGCTCCCGCCGGTAGCAGAGGGTGACGAACGGCAGCTGCGCCATCTTTCGCCCGGTCTCGTCGACATCGCCGTCAGGGACGTCCCAGACCACCATGGCGTTGGCCGCATAGCCGAGTTCGTGGTGGCGGACGATGACGCCCAGCCGCTTGACGACGCCGGCTTCCTGCAGCGCCCGCAGCCTCGCGATCACTTCGTCTTCGGCGAGGCCGAGCCGCGCTGCGATCGCCAGATAGGGCCGGGAGACCCGCGGCAGGCCGTCCTCGATGGCGGCGAGGATGCGCCTGTCGGTGTTAGTCACGCGCATGGAGATCGAACCCGAGATCGATGTGATAGGCCTGGAGCAGCGGCAGGTCGAGAACCGCGAGCCCGCTTGCCGCGGCGATCTGCTCCAGCGTTTCGCAGACGGCGGCGCGATCGGCAGCGGTCACGACGAACCAAAGGTTGATCGCGTGTTCGCGCTCGTAGCTGTGGTTCACGCGTGGATGCGCGCTGACCAGCGCCGCCACCTCTTCCAGCCGATGCTCCGGGATGCTCATCGCGGCAAGGGTGCTGGCGCCGATGCTGTGCGGCCGCACGATCGCGCCGATCCGGCTGATCTTGCCTTCCGCCAGCAGGTCCTCGGCGATGGCCAGCACGTCTGCTTCGCTCACCCCCAGGTCCGCGGCGATCCGCGCAAATGGTGCCGGCTCCAGCGGAAAGCCGCGCTGGTAGTCGTTCAGCAGACGGGCTTGGATGGCGGCTCTTCGCATCGCTAAAGCCCGATCCGGTTGGCGCGGGCGGTCAGGAAGATGCCG
>JAXMDR010000063.1:0-6905 GCA_046348725.1 Rhodospirillales bacterium | reverse complement strand
CACCGCCGGCAACGATGCCTGCCGGGTACAGGCGATGCGCGTCGGCACCGCCGCCTGGGGCATCCAGTTCCACGTCGAGGTGACCCCGCAAACGGTGCCGGAGTGGAGCGCCATCCCGGCCTACGCGGCATCGCTGCAGCGCGTGCTGGGCGACGGCGGAGGGGCCAGGCTCGAGGCCGCGACCGCCGCGCGGATGGCCGCGTTTAGCGCCGCCGCCGAGACCGTCTGGGCCAACTTCCGCCACCTGCTGTAGCGCTGCGCTTCGCAGCATCGGGAAACTCTCTGAGAAGGGCACCGGCAACGCGCGCGGCGTTTGTTCTTCGTCCTGTCCTTCGCGAGCACCGGCAGATGCGACCGGAACGGCAGCCCTCTCGCTCCCGTGACCGGTGGCGATTCGACTTTGCAACACATTTGCGGTAGGCTTGCCCAACAATATTGTAAGGGGGGTCGATATGGATGGCGCAATGCCTGCCCCGCCGCTTTGCCCGTTGCCATCGGCGGCCTGCAAAGAGGTGCCGAATTATCAGATTATCGTCCCACAGTTGCTGAAGGGCGCGGTGGTTCCGTTTCTGGGCGCGGGGGCATCGATCTTCCATCGCCAACTGCTGCATGGCGCCCCGTGTCCGCCGTCCGCAACCGAACTGGCAGAACGCCTGGCGACGACGGCCCAGCTCAATGCCGATATCGAGGAATATCGACAGATCCGGACCGACCTGCCGCTGGTCGCCTCCTACTTCGAGCATGTGGAACTCGATCGCGACGGCCTGCGTGACGAGCTGAAGGCGGTGTTCGATAAGGACTTCGCGCCGAACCTCTTGCACACGCTGCTGGCACATATCGCCGCCAGGCAGCCGATGCTGATCATTACTACCAACTACGACGACATGATCGAGCGCGCCTTCCAGGATGCCAAGGTCCCCTATCACCTCGTCGTCACCGCTATCGAGGAACTACAGGTCAAGTTTCAGGAGCCGGGCGGCAACCAACTGTCGCCGGTGGATCCACAGACGCTGAAGATCTCGCTGAAGAACGCCTCGATCATCTACAAGATGCACGGCAGCATCGACCGGACATGCAACCAACCGGGCGACGACCACTTCGTCATCACCGAGGAGGATTATGTGGCGTTCCTCGGCAGCGTGCTGGTGCCGCCGGCGATCTCGGCGCTGTTCATGTCGCGACGCTTCCTGTTTCTTGGCTACAGCTTGCGCGACTGGAATTTCCGGGTGATGCTGAGCCAGCGCCTGCAGGACGCCGGCAAGCTGAAGAAATCCTGGGCCATCCAGAACAAGCCGAACCTGATCGAAACGAAGCTGTGGGAAAAGAAGAACGTCGAGATTTTCGACATGGACCTCCTCAGCTTCTCCAATGAACTGACCGCGCAGGTGGAGACGCAGACCGTCGTAGGTTGAAGCAGCAGGCGTGGTATGGATGTCGCGAGCGCGCAATTACAAGTCGACGCGGATGGTCCGTACGTCGGCCTGTGCTATTTCGACGAGGAGCATGCGCGCTTCTTCTTTGGCCGCGAGAGCGATGCCGAGCTGATCGCCGCCAACGCACTGTCCTGCGGGGTGATGATCCTGCATGGGCCGAGCGGCGTCGGCAAGAGTTCGGTGCTGAGTGCGGCGCTGCCGGCAGCCCTGCAGAGGATCGTGCCGGGGGCGCTGGTCATCGCCTAACGGCGCTGGGATGCCGGCTTCTACGATCAGCTGCTTGCGGAAGCGCAGCAGCGCAGCGCCGAGGCGGCGGCGGCGCTGCAGCCGCCGGAACAGCCGGCAGGCGACGATGCTGCCGCCGGTGCCCAGCCGTACATGGGCATGCAGGACGGCCCGCAGCGCGGCCTGGATGATCCGCCCGAGGCTGCCGCACCGTCGCCCGTCCCGGCGGCGCGCGGCGATCAGCCGGCTGGCCCGCCTCGCCCTGGAACCAGCCCGCCAGCCTCGCTGGAGGAGCTGGCGCAGGCCTGGGACCGCAAGGCCCAGGCGCCGCTCGTCTTCGTCTTCGATCAGTTCGAGCAGTACTTTACCGGTCAGGACTTCGGCCGCACCTGCGAGGACGAGCAGTTCGAGGGCGACCTCGCCCGCATCGTCCGGCTCCGCGACATCGGCTGCCATGTGATGCTCAGCATTCGCGAGGACGCGCTGTTCGAGCTCAACCGGCTGCGCGCCCGCATTCCCAACATCCTCGCCCGCTCGCTGAAGCTCGATTTCCTCGATGCCGAGGCGGCGCAGGAGGCCATCGAAGGGCCGCTCGGGGTCTGGCGCAGCGAGCGAAATGACAGCGATGGTCCGACCCGCGCCTCGGCCGACCTGATTACGGCGCTGATCGGCCAGGTGTCGCGGCGGGGCGATGCGGCCCGCATCGACACCCCCTATCTGCAGCTGGCGCTAAAGCGGCTGTGGCTGGAGGAGCGCCGCCAGGGCTCGCCGGAGCTGCGGCGGGCGACCCTGGAGGCGCTGGGGGGCGCCGACGGCATCGCCGAGCGTCACTTCTGCGATACCATGCAGGCGCTGCCGGACAGCGAGCGCCGGCTCTGCGCCAATGTCCTCGAACGGATGGTGACGCCCTCCGGGATCGAAGATCGCGCTGACCGCCGGCGACCTCGCCCAGATGACCGGCGAGCACGAGGAGCAGGTCACCGAGGTGCTGGAGCGGCTGGCGGCCGGCCGCTCGTTCATGCTCCACAAGGTGGCATCGCCGCAGCAGAACGCGGCGCCGCTGTTCGAGATCTTCCACGACGTGCTCGCCCGGCCGATCCGCGACTGGATCACCGCCGAGCACGAGCGGGTGAGGCTCGCCGCGCAGAAACGCGCTGCTGAGGAGGAGCGCCGCAAGCAGCAGGCCGAACTGGAGCAGCAGCGCCTTGAGGCGGAGGAGGAGCAGCGCCGCCACCAGGAGGAACTTGCCCGCAAGCAGCAGCAGCTGGCGCGCGAGAAGCAGATGAAGCGCCGCTACCGCGCGCTTGCGGTGTTCGCCTGCATCGTTGCCGTGGCGGCGCTGGCGGCTTTCGGCTCCGCCATCTCCAACCATCGGGAGGCCGCCGCGACGCAGCAGCGGATGCTGGCGAAGCAGGCCGAGCACGCGCTGGAGACGGGCGACGGCCGTCTGGCCCTGCTGCTGGTGCTGACGGCGCTGCCTTCGCAAGCCGGGCTGCTCAGCGACTTGACCAACTGGCTGCACTGGCCCGACCGCGATTTTGCGCAATCCGTGCTCCATCGCGCTGTGGCGAGCCCGGTCGGCCTCGCCCTGCCTTCCACGTCCGGCCGTCTGACGCTGGCGGCGTTCGCTCCGGACGGCCAGTCGATCGTCACCGCCTCGGAGCAGGGCGCCATCGAGCTGTGGAGCGGCGATGCCGTCGCCCGGATGATGTCCGGTGGCGACGAGAAGCCGGCGCCGCCGATGGTCTTCCGGCGCAAGCACAAGAACGCCAGCCGCATCACCACGGTAGATTTCGACGCCTCCGGCCAGCGGTTCGTCACCGCCGACGGGGATGGCGACGTCACCGTCTGGGACGCCTTCCATCCGGCGGAACCGATGAAGTCGTGGGACGTGAGCGAGCGTCCGGCCGTCGCTGCGATCAGCCCCGACGGCTCCCACGTCGCCACCGGCTCCTTTGGTTCGGGCGCGCCGGTTCTATGGCGGCCGTTCGGCGGCCCCGACTTCCCGGGGCCCGAGCAGGAGCCGGTGCCGTGGCAGGCGGCGCATAAGTACGGCATCACCTCGATCGCCTTCGATGCGACGGGACGGCGGCTGGTGACCACGTCGTTCGACGGCACCGCCGCGGTCTGGCGGGGGGCCGATGGCAGGCTGCTGCAGGCGTTCAGCCACGGCGGCGTGCCGCTGCTCAGCGCCCGCTTCAGCCGCGACGGCCGCCGACTTGCCACCGGCGCCTTGGACGGCAGCGTGCGGATCTGGGCCATCGGACCGGAGACGCCGCGCCCCCCCTGCCCCGGCAAGCAGCCGTGCTTCGTCGAGCGGTGGGCCGAGAAGGTGCCGCTGCTGACCCTCGATCATCCCGACATGGTCACCTCGCTCGCCTTCGACGGCTCGGGCCGCCAGCTCGTCACCGCTTCCCTCGACGGCGCCGCCCGGGTGTGGAGTACCGCCAGCGGCGCGCTGGTCCGCCGACTGCAGGGTCCGGCGGAGGTGGCAGGCCGCTATGTCTCGGCATCGATCAGTCCCGACGGAGGCATCGTCCTCGCCACCTTCATGCAGCGTCTCGCCCATTTCTGGCCGCTGCAGACGGCCGCCGGGCTGCCGATGGTGCGGAAACTGCCGGCACGGCCGGTGGCGATCGCCACCGATGCCGGCGTCGCTCGCGTCGCTGTGGCGGCCGATACCGGCGTGGAGGTTTCCGATGCCGCGACCGGCGCTTTGCTGCGGGCGATTGCGCTGGACCAGCCGCCGCTGTCGCTGGCGATGAGCCCGGGCGGGCTGTTCGTGGCCGCGGCGGTGGGACGCACCGTCGGCATCTGGAGCATCGACGGTGAGGCTCCCGCCTATCGCGAGCTGCCCGATCGTGGCAGCCTGGTGCTGTCCGTCGCCTACGATCCGCAGGGTCAACGGCTGGTCACCGCCTATCAGGACGGGGCGGTGCGGCTGTGGGATGCGACCGGCCAGCCGCTGCTGGCAGGCAGGGCGATCTTCGATCGGGTGAGCGGACGGACCCTGGCGAAGCGCTCGCCGGTGTTCACCGCGGTGTTCAGCGCCGACGGGACCGAGATCCTTGCCGGTTCCTTCGACGGCCGGCTGCGGGTGGCCGAGGCCGCAACCGGCCGCGAACTGCCGGCACGGAAGGTCCTGCTGCGACGCCCGATCCTCGGGCTGCAGGCGACCGATGACGGCCGGCGGCTCGCCGTCGACATCCTCGATCCGCCTGACTCGCCCGATGCCGCGAACGCCGCCGCGCCGGCCGATGACCGGTTCCGCGTCTCGCTGCAGCTCCTTGATGCGACAGCACAAGGCAGCATGGATAGCGCCCGGGAAAATGCTGATCGCTACCAAGAGCTGCTGCAATCCGGTAACGGCCTGCAGGTGGTAACGGCAGCGGGCGAGCGCTCCATCGTCAGCGTGCCCATCGATCGCCGCCTCCGTCTCGGCCCGCTGCCGCCGGAGGATGCCGACGGCGAGATCGCCTACGCCCGTGAGGTCAGGCTGTCGGCGCTGCCGCTGCCATTGCGGCAGTTGAGCGAGGAGGAGTGCGAGGAACGCGGCCTGACGACCCGTGCGGCGCGACACGAAAACGCCTCGCGACCATCTTTGGCCGCCGTCGCCTCCCATTAAGGCGGGTAACCACAGCAAGCAAGACTGCCGCTCAAGGGGTGAACAATGTCTCCAGGCAAAGGGTGGCAATTACTGGTCGTCGCCGTGGCAGCGTGGCTGTGCGTGCATACGGGTGCCGCTGCGGCGCAAGACGTGCTGCCGCAGCCACCGGCGCCGTTCCGGGGAAAAATCGATCCTTCCCGTGACAACGCGGCGCCGGACTGGCCGCAGCCGGTCCAGGCGCCGGCGGGAGCGCCGAACATCGTGCTGGTGCTGCTGGACGATACCGGCTTCAGCGCCATCTCCGCCCTGGGCGGCCCGGTGGAAACGCCGGAGCTGGAGAAGCTGGCGGCCGCTGGCCTGCTCTACAACCGGTTCCACGTCACCGCCATGTGCTCGCCGACGCGGGCCGCGCTGCTTTCGGGACGAAATAGCCATCAGGTCGGCTTCGGCTCCATCGCCGAGTATGCCACGGGGTATCCCGGCTACAATTCGGTGTGGAGCCGGAGCGACGCCTCGGTCGCCGAGGTGCTGAAACAGAACGGCTACAGCACGGCGGCCTTCGGCAAGTGGCACAACACGCCGCTGTGGGAGATCAGCCCCGCCGGTCCCTTCGAGCGCTGGCCCACCGGCCTCGGCTTCGAATACTTCTATGGCTTCATGGGCGCCGCCACCAGCCAGTGGGAGCCGCAGCTCTACCGCAACACCGTCGCGGTGGAGCCGCCGGCGACGCCCGAGCAGGGCTACCACCTGACCACCGACCTCGCCGACGAGGCCATCCGCTGGCTGCACCAGCACGACGCGGTGGTGCCCGACAAGCCGTTCTTCCTTTACTTCGCCCCCGGCGCCACGCATGGGCCGTTCCACGTGCCGAAGGCGTGGATCGAGAAGTACAAGGGCCGGTTCGACCGCGGCTGGGATGTCACGCGCGAGGAGACCTTCGCTCGGCAGAAGCAGCTGGGCGTCATTCCGGCCGGCGCCGAGCTGAGCCCCCGCCCCGCCGAGCTGCCGGCCTGGGATTCACTGTCTGCCGACGAGAAGCGGCTGTTCGCCCGCCAGATGGAGGTGTTCGCCGGCTTCCTTGCCCATACCGACCATGAGATCGGTCGCGTCCTGCAGGCCATCGCCGACGAAGGCAAGGCCGACAATACCTTCGTGCTCTACATCGCCGGCGACAATGGCGCCAGCGCCGAAGGCGGGCTGACCGGCACCGACGGCCGCACGCCGAAGGGGGCACCCGACGACGTGGCGGGGCAGCTGCAGCGCAGCGGCCAGCTGGGCAGCAAGCTCTATTCGAATATCTACGCAGGAGCCTGGGGGTGGGCCACCAATACGCCCTTCCCCTGGGCGAAACGGGCGGCATCGCACCTCGGCGGCATCACCGACCCGCTGATCGTCTCCTGGCCGGCGCGGATTTCCACGAAGGGCGCGGTGCGTGGACAATTCCACCACGTCGTCGACATCGCGCCGACGATCTATGAGGCCGCCGGCATCCCGTTTCCGGCGATGGTCAACGGCGTTGCGCAGACGCCGCTGGAAGGCACGAGCCTCCTCTACAGCTTCGATCGTCCGCAAGCGCCCAGCCCGCGGACGCTTCAGTACTTCGAGACACTGGGGAGCCGCGGCATCTACAAGGACGGCTG
>JAXMDR010000062.1:0-7063 GCA_046348725.1 Rhodospirillales bacterium | reverse complement strand
GCGCGCCAATTTTACTCCGCTGCAGGGTACCGGTCCGGACGGGGCCCGCACGCGGCGGAGACCGCCGCCCGCCCTGCGTTGACGAGGGCGCTACCTTCCTCTTTCCTTGCGGGAAGGTGGGGGGCGTCGGAGGCCATGTTCCCCACCGCCCTCATGCCCAAGTGAAGGATGGTAACAGCAGCCGGCTTGCCGGTTGCCCCGACTATACCTGCGCTGTTGACGGGGCCGCCCTCCCGCTCCTGAGAGCGGACGTCAGGCGGCGATCGGCGCCGGCGCTGCGTCGCAGGCGGGCTCACAGAGCCGGGCTACCTCGCCCATGGTCAGGCTCTGCATGCCGAACCGCTGCTGCAGTTGCCGGACGTGCCGCAGGATCTGGCGGAGGAAGCGCATGTTCTCGGCGAGATCGACGCCAAAGTTGTGCGGGTGCCACCACAGGTGGAACATCTCGCCGCGGCGGGCGGCGTGGTCGAGGCCGCGCAGGATGCGGCGCAGCCGCAGCGGCTCCAGCATCGCCAGCCGCCGGTTGTAGGGCCGCAGGAAGCGGCTGTGGGCGACATCGACCGGCAGGCCGGGCGTCGCCGGCATCGGCTTGATGGTGTGGTGGCCGCTGATATCGACCCAGATATCCATCAGACGCAGGCCACGACGCAGCAGCGTCTCGTCGGCGGCCTTGCGGGGCGCATAAAGCCAGTGCCGCTCGGTGCCGCGGAAAGCGCGGATGCCATGGCGCCGGCAGATCGCGAGGTAGTCCGGATTCACCTGGTGGCGCGGAAAGACGATGCTTTCGATGGTCAGCCCGCGCCGCTGTGCGGCCGCCACCGCAGCGGCGAGATCGGCGGCGAACGCGTCGGCGTTCTGGCCATCCTCCAGGCAGTAGTAGTGGGAGAAGGTATGGGTGGCGATCTCCTGGTGCCGCCGCCCCTCGATCATGCGCACCAGCGAGGCGCCCAGGTGCAGGGGATCCTCGGCTTCGGTACGGCCGATGCCGTCGATCGCGCGGTACGGGCAGAGGGCCTCATTTGAGTAATTTGGACGCACGCTCGGCATGTTTTCGACAAGTTGCTCTTTATATTCGAAAAAAAGGAAGCCTACAATCGCCCAGGTTGCGTGGATGCCGAACTCGTCAAAGATGTCCAGAATGGCCTCAGTGGCCCGCCTCTCCCCATTAATATTATCATCGTATCTACCGCCGGTGATGCTGTCACGGACGCCCCAGTTCAACTCTACATCAAGAGATACGACGAATATCGGCGGTATATTTTCGTTATACTTGGCACAATCCCCGCGGGAGATCGCAGTAACACTCATTGCAGCTGCCTCGGATCTGGGTTATATTGCGTCATCGATTATATGATAAAGCTTTGTTCAACTCCATAGGTAAGAATGGGCCGGTCCTGAGGAGTAAGCTGTGGCACCGGCGGCGGCGGCGTCGAATGTTCGGGGCGGCACGAAGGGAAGATTTCCGGTCCCTGCCGGCCGGTGTTGCGGCTCTTCGCGGGAACAGTGCAATCGACATTGCGGACGTGGAAACAGACGAGATGAGCACGATAGCGATAGCGACGGCCGGCAAGGCCTGGACGCTGGTTACCGGCGGCGCCGGTTTCATCGGATCGCACACCGTTGACACGCTGATCGGCGCCGGCGAGAGCGTCGTCGTCTTCGATGATTTCAGCAGCGGCAGCCGGCTCAACCTTGCCGGGTGGACGGGCTGCGAGCGCCTGCGGATTATCGAGGCGGACGTCTGCGACGGCCTGTTCGCGCCGCTCCTTTATGCCTTCAGCGGCAATCCGCCGCGGATCGGCAAGATTATTCACCTGGCGGCGCAGACATCCGTCGTCAACTCCATGCTCAATCCGCTGCAGGATATCCGTAACAACTATATCGGCACGGCGCATGTGCTGGAATTCGCCCGTGCCACCGGTGTCGACAGCATCGTTTTTTCTTCGTCATCCTCCGTCTATTGCGGCGAGAACCAGTTCCCGACGCCGGAAGACGGGATGCAGCTGCCAGTATCACCCTACGCCGTGAACAAGCTGGCGTGCGAGCACCTTATCCGCATGTACGCCCGTTCCCACGGCATCCGAGCGACGATCCTGCGCTTTTTCAACGTCTTTGGCCCGCGGCAGCGCGCGTCTAGCCCCTATTCGGGGGTAATTTCGATCTTCAGTGACCGGGCGATGCGCGGGGAGCCGCTGACTATCTATGGCGACGGGACGCAGACGCGGGATTTCGTTTTCGTTACCGACGTTGCCGCCGCCATCCTCGTCGCCGGCGCTCGCCATGCCGCCCGCGGCGCCGTGATCAACATCGGCAGCGGCCGCGAGACCCGCATTCTCGACCTCGCGACGACCATCATCGACATCGCGTCCGGCCGATCTGAGGTCCGCTTCGCACCGAACCGGGCCGGGTCGATCGAGCGGTCGTGCGCCGCCATCGACCGCGCTGTCTCCCTGCTCGGCTTTTGCCCGCGCGTGGATCTGCGCGCCGGCATCGAGGCGACGGTGGCGTGGCGCGCCTCGCTGGCCGAGGCCGCATGAACGGAATGCGGACCGCCCGCAGCGGGTGGGCCGCTTGAAGTCACACGGCCGACCGGACGCGCGCCAGGCCGTCGCCGATGCTGTTCGCCGGAGCGGGCGGAGGCCGGCGACGGCAGCGCCCCGTGCGGCCATGATCCAACAGAGTGATCGAGGAGGGCTGACTTTGATCAACCTTTACGGCATCCCCCGGTCGTCGGACGGGATGGCCGCCGCTTCTGCCGGCCGAATGGCGCTGCCGGCTCCGGCGATGGTGCCGGCATCCCGCGCCGCAGCGGCGCCGGCGACGATCGTCATCGTCGGCAACTGCGATATCGTCCGCTTCCGCGGCTGGCTGATCCGCGACCTGACGGCGGCAGGCCACCGGGTCTACGGCTGCGCGCCGCCCGACCCGGTGATTGCCCGGCAGCTGGCAGCCCTCGGCGCCACCTTCGTGCCCATCAGCATCGCCCGCACCGGCACCAACCCGCTTCGCGATATCGCCGATATCGTCGGCCTCTCGCGGATCCTGCGCAAGCTGCAGGCCGACATCGTGCTCAGCCACAGCACCAAGGCGAATGTGCTTGGCACCCTGGGGGCGCGCCTCGCCCGGGTGCGGCGGACGTTCGTTATGGTCGAGGGCCTGGGATATGCGTTCACCGAGGGCGGCGGTGCGAAACGCCAGCTGCTGCGGTCGATCCTGAGCATAGGCTTCCGCATCGCCTTCCGGCTGTCGAGCGGCGTCTTCGTCCTCAACGAGACCGACAAGGAGTTCGTGCGCGCATCCGGCTTCGTTTCGAAAAAACAGCCGGTGATCAAGGTGAACGGCACCGGCATCGATCTCGACGAGTTCGCGGAAATCCCGGTCAGCGAGCCGGCCAGCCCCCGCTTCCTGCTGATCGCCCGGCTGCTACGGGAGAAGGGGATTGCCGAGTTCGCCGAGGCTGCCCGGCTGCTGCGGGCGGAGTTTCCGCAGGCGCGCTTCCAGCTGCTCGGCCGGTTCGACACCAACCCCGGGGCTCTCGGCCCGGAGGATGTGGGGCGCTGGCAGCAGGAGGGCCTGATCGAGTACTTGGGCGAGACCGATGATGTCCGCCCGTTCCTGCATGCTTGCACCGTCTATGTGCTGCCGTCCTGGCGCGAAGGCATGCCGCGCACGGTCATGGAAGCGATGGCGGTGGGCCGCGCCGTCATTACCACCGATGTGCCGGGTTGCCGCGAAACCGTGGTCGATCAAGACAATGGCTTCCTGGTGCCGGCCCGCGATCCGCAGGCGCTGGCAGCGGCGATGCGGCGGTTCATCGAGGCGCCGGCGCTGGCCGTCACCATGGGTGCCGCCAGCAGGGCGCTCGCCGCGCGGCGCTTCGATGTCCGGCAGGTCAATCGGGAGATGCTGCGGGCAATGGCCACCGAAGGCTCGGCTCTCGGCTGAGCCATAGCCCGGCCGCCGGAGGTGCCGGCCGGCGGTGCGCGGCCCTCTGCGGAGGCGCGCGGCCGTGGCGGCCTGCCGGCTGGTCGAGGCAAGACCGCGCGATCCGCTTGCCGCGAAGGTCTGCCGGGCGTCCTCGCGGTTGGGATTGGACTCGACTTCGGTAAGGGCGGAACGGCGAATAACGGTACAGCAGAGGCGCCGGGGCTGGTAGAATTGCCGCCGAGATGACGGAGGCAGAAGCGCAACAGGGCAGGGCCGCAGCGGAGACGACCGCCGAAAAGCTGATTGCGGCGGCGCTGGCCCTGGCAGAGGAACGTGGCTGGCGGGCGGTCTCGCTCGCGGATGTGGCAAAGCGAGCCGCAGTTCCGCTGAGCGACTGCTATCGCCTCATCCCTGATAAGGCGGCGCTGCTTTGCCGCCTTCTCGCTGCGACCGACGAGCACATGCTGCGCCACGGAGCGGCCGACCCCCACGACAATACTCGCGACCGCCTGTTCGACGTGATGATGCGGCGCTTCGATGCGCTGCAGTCGCGGCGCCAGGGCATGATCGCGATCCTGCGCGACCTTCCCTTCGATCCGGGGAGCGCGCTGCGGTTACTGCCGAGGCTGCGGCGCTCGGTCGTCTGGATGCTGGAGGCGGCCGGCATCTCCACCGCCGGGTTGAGGGGCGCAGTCCGCGTCAGGGTGCTCGGCGGGGTTTATCTTTGTGGGCTGCGTGCGTGGATCGACGACGAGACGGCCGACATGGCACGCACCATGGCGACTCTCGATAAGGCCCTGCGGCGGGTCGAGCGGCTTGCGGACATGCTGCCGCGAAGGGCCGGCCGCCGCGATCAGGACGAACCCGTTGCTGCCTGAGGTTCCGCCGCCGGACGGGACTCATTGCATCGCCGTCGGCCCCTCCACACCGCCCCAAATCACCTGACTCGCCCTCCGACCACCGCGACAAGCCCTCGTTTCGCGCATGCGCATAGACAAAATTCACATTAATTTCAACATACTGCGCAATCTTGTAAATGCACTGCGCAACGATTTTTGTGCGGTGCACAAAAATCGTTGACGGCAGCGCCCCACTCGGCGATACTGCGTTCCGTCAATGGATGCATGCACCTTGCTGCTCCCGCGGCGAGGAAAGGAGTTTGAAATGGCCGAAGCACTTTTCGACGTGAGCAAGCTGCTGAAGGATTTCGACCCGACGAAGCTCGTCAGCGAATTCTCCAACATGCTCAAGCAGTACAAGCTTCCCGGTGTTGACGTCGATTCGATCGTCGCCAGCCAGAAGAAGAATCTGGAAGCGCTGACCAGCGCCAACCGGGTAGCGATCGAGGGTCTGCAGGCGGTGGTGAAGCGCCAGGCCGAGATCCTGCAGGAGACGATGAACGAGGCCTCCAAGGCGGTCGATCAGCTGTCGAAGGCCGGCTCGCCGCCGGAAGTCGCGGCAAAGCAGGCCGAACTGGCGAAGGACGCGTTCGAGCGCGCGCTCGGCAACATGCGCGAGCTGGCCGAGATGGTCGCCAAGTCCAACCAGGAAGCCACCAGCACGATCAACGCCCGCATCTCCGCCAGCCTGGACGAGATGAAGGAAGTGGCGCTGAAGCTGAAGCAGCCCGCCTAACACCCCGGCTGCAAGCATATTGCCTGAAGGCTCTCAGCCTTCTCGCCGACTGGAAGACGGCCGTCTGCTTTGGGCGGCCGTTTTGGTATGAGCACGATGGAAAAGCTGCCGTCCGTTGAGTGGGCCGACTTCGCGCGGATCGATATCCGGGTCGGGACCGTCGTCCGCGCCGAGCCCAATGCCTCGGCGCGCAAGCCGGCGATCACCCTGTGGATCGACCTCGGCCCCGGGCTCGGCCAGAAGAAGAGTTCGGCCCAGTTGACCCGCCACTACACTCCGGCAGGCCTGATCGGCCGGCAGGTCGGGGCCGTCGTCAACTTTCCGCCACGGCAGATTGGCAAGGTTCTCTCGGAGGTGCTGGTGCTGGGCTTTCCGGATGCCGACGGAGAGGTGGTGCTCATTGCCCCGGACCTCCCGGTGCCTGACGGCGGCAGGCTCTATTAGCCTGAAGCTCGCCGACCGCCGCTGTTCGCAGACATCCGGGGCTCAGTACAGGTGCTGGCCGCCCGTCACCCACAGCTCGCTGCCGGTGACGTAGCCGGAATCCGGTGAGCACAGGTAGAAGATGGCGTTCGCCACGTCCTCGGGCGAGCCCATCCGCTCCAGCGGGATGCGCGGGATGAGCACCTCGTATTCCGGCTGGATCATCGCCGTTTCGATCTCTCCCGGTGCGACCGCATTGACGCGGATGTCGAGTGCCGCGCACTCGTGGGCCAGCTCGCGCGTCAGCGCCGACAGCGCCGCCTTCGAAATCGAATATGCTGATCCCGCAAACGGGTGGACCGCATGGCCGGCGATCGAGGTGACGTTGACGACGGCGCCCCGGCCGCGGTGCAGAGCCGTGGCAAAGCCGCGCACCAGCCGCAGCGGCGCGAAGAAGTTGATCTCGAGAACATCGTGCCAGGCGTCAAGATCACCGTTCAAGCAGCCGAGCCGTTCCTTGTAGGGCGTCTTCGGCGACATTCCGGCGTTGTTGACGAGGGCATGCAGCGGCGCGCCGTTCAGCGCCGCGTTCGCCCGCTCGATGAAGTGGGCGACACTGGCCGCATCGCCGAGGTCCGTCGGGATGTGGCAGGTCCAGTTGGGATCGCGCCGGCACTCCGCCGGCGTGTCGTCCCGCGAGCAGGTCAGGATCCGCCAGCCGCGTTCGAGGAACACCTTGGCGGTGGCATGGCCGATGCCGCGGCTGGCACCGGTGATGACCACGGACCGGCGGTCAGCGCCTGCTTCCGTCATGCACTATCCCGGGTGGCCATATCGGTGGCGAGCATCGCGCTTTTGTCGCTCCGCTCAGTGCGCCAGCAGCAACGGCATCGTCGCCTTCTCCAGCATGTACCGGGTGACACCACCCAGGATCAGCTCGCGCAGCCGGCTGTGGGAGTAGCCGCCCATTACCAGCAGATCGGCATCGCGTGCCGCCTCGTTCAGCGCCTCGCCGACGCTGGGATGCTGGGAGATCGCCCGCGCGTCCGCGGTAATCCCGTGCCAAGCAAGATAAGCC
>JAXMDR010000061.1:0-7100 GCA_046348725.1 Rhodospirillales bacterium | reverse complement strand
CCGTCGCATGGGAGCTATGGCTGGGCGGGCTGTACCAGGCGGTCGAGCATGGCGTTGATCGCCTGGATCTGCGGACCGTTGCGGTCGGCGTAGTCGGGGCCGGTGAAGCCCCACCAGTCCCAGCAGCCTTGCGGGTTCGGCCACGGCAACGGGATGCCGAGAACGCGCCGCTCCAGTACCGCTGCCTGCGGGTAAAGCACGACGATGCGATTGGCCTCCGCCCACTCGTTGTAGCCGGCGTGGCGGATGAAGGCGTCGCCGATCATCTCCTCGGTTTGCTGGCAGCCGTGCAGGGCGATGTGCAGGCGGCAGCCGCCGCCGGCGCAGGCACGCGGGATATAGAGCCAGCCGCGCGCCGCCATGCCGTGGCGGACGCGCGGATCGACGAACGCCGTCTGCTCGAATGCCCGGAACTCGCCCTCGGCCGCCGTCGGCGGAGCCAGCGGACCGTAGATCTGGCCGAGCACGGCGCCGGCCAGATCGAAGCCGCAGTTATTGATGAACGGCGCCTTGTTGGTATCGCAGCGGTTGCCGAAGTCGGCGGTGATCATGGCGTGCGGCGCGTTCACGTCGCCTACCATGCGGATCGCCAAGGCGTCGTCGAAGGCGCGGTAGACGCGATCGAGCGTCTCCACCACCGACGCCGGCACCAGATCGTCCTTTTGGCCGGAGAACAGGAGGACCCGGTCACCGCGCAGGCCGGCCGAGGGATCGATGGTGCCGGCCTGTTCCGCCGCCCGCACCGCGGCGATCGCCTGCTGTGGGTCCGGCGGTCCGCGGAAGGCCGCGGAGGTGATCGCCGAGCAGACGCTCAGCGCCCGCAGCAGGTTCCAGGGATAGCCGTCGCCGGCGCAGGCGTAGGGGCCGCCGGCGATGATGCCGGCACCCATGATCCGCGTCGAGTGGGCTACATGGAACTGATGCGCCAGGAAGCCGCCCGACGAGAGGCCGGAGACCGAGATTGCTGCGGCATCGATGCCGAGGGACGGCAGCGGCGCCGGCCCCGCCGCTTTCGCCGGCGCTGCGACGATCGCTGCCGCCAGCACCGCCGCAATAGCATCAAACATTCTCCGCCGGATCATCGCCGGCAGCGCGTCACACCGGCGATAGGCAGGCCGGATCAGGTGCCCTCATGCCACGACTTCAGATACTTTTCCTGCTCGGCGGTGAGCACGTCGATGGTGATGCCCATCGAGGCGAGCTTGAGCCGCGCCACCTCGTCGTCGATATCCTTCGGCATGGTGTAGACCTGCTTCTCCAGCTCGTTGTGATGCTGGCGAACGTGCACCGCGCCCAGCGCCTGATTGGCGAAGCTCATGTCCATGACCGCCGGCGGATGGCCCTCGGCCGCCGCCAGGTTGACCAGCCGGCCCTCGCCCAGCACCCGCACCTTGCGGCCGCCGTCGATCTGGTATTCGTCCACATGCGGGCGCGGCCGGGTGACGCTGGTCGCCATCTCCTTCAGCGCCTTGATGTTGATCTCGACGTCGAAGTGGCCGGCGTTGGCGACGATGCAGCCGTCCTTGGCCGCGAGCAGGTGATGGCGGTCGACCACGTGCTTGTCGCCGGTGACGGTCAGCACGATGTCCGATTGCGGTATGGCGTCGATCAGCGGCATCACCTGATAGCCGTCCATCGTCGCCTCGATGGCGCGCACCGGCTCGACCTCGGTGACGATGACCTTGGCGCCCAGGCCGTGCGCGCGCATCGCGACTCCACGGCCGCACCAGCCGTAGCCGCAGACGGTGAACACCTTGCCGGCGAGCAGCGTGTTGGTGGCGCGCAGGATGCTGTCGACGACGCTCTGGCCGGTGCCGTAGCGGTTGTCGAACAGATGCTTGGTGTCGGCGTCATTGACGGCGATCACCGGGTATTCAAGCGCCCCGTCGGCGGCCATGGCGCGCAGCCGGATGACGCCCGTCGTCGTCTCCTCAGTACCGCCGAGAATGCCTTCGAGCAGCTCGCGGCGGACGGTGTGCAGCTGGTTCACCAGGTCGGCGCCGTCGTCGATGGTGATCTGCGGCCGGCTGTCCAGCGCGCTCGCGAGGCGCTTGTAGTAGCTGGTGTGGTCGTCGCCGCGGTGGGCGAACACCGGCACGTCATAGATCAGCGCCAGCGCCGCGGCGACGATCGTCCTGGGTCGACAGCGGGTTGCTGGCGCACGAATTGCTGGCTTTCGGCGCCTTGCCCGCCCTGCAGCACGCGGGCAAGGTTGGCCGTCTCGGCGGTGACGTGCAGGCGAGGCGGCGATGCGCACGCCGTCCAGCGGCTTGCTCTCGCTGAAGCGGGCAATCAGCGTGCGCAGCACCGGCATCTCGGTCAGCGCCCATTCGATGCGATTGCTGCCGGCTTCGGCGAAGTGATGGGTCCTTGATGTCGTAAGCGGAGATTCGCGCAGTCATGCGGCGGTCTCCTGGCGGTGGCGGGATCCGGCAGGCGGTCTTGGCGCCATGAGGCGAGAGCCCCTCGAGGGGCGCGCATCGGCGGACGCCGGCCCGCGGCCGGGCGGGCACACTTACCAGTTCACGGCGCGGATCAAGCGCCTCGCGCAAGCCGTCGCCGACGATGTTCAACGCCACGACGGTAATCAGGATCAGCAGACCGGGCCAGACCGCCAGCGACGGTGCCGACCATATCAGTTCCTGCGCGTTGGTCAGCAGGTTGCCCCAGCTCGGCGTCGGCGGCTGGATGCCGAGAACAGGAAACTCAGCACCGCCTCCAGCAGGATGATGTTCCCCGCCGCCAGCGTCGTCGCGACGATGACCGACGACGCCAGTTCGGCAGAATATGGACCGCCATGATCCAGGACGCGCCGCCGGCGCCGAGAGCGCGGGCGGCCATGACGAACGTCTCCTCGCGCAGCCGCAGCGCCTCAGCCCGCACCAGCCGGGCGAGGCCGTCACGTCCAGCCGAACAGCGAGACGATGATGATAATCCGCCCGAGACCGGCGAGCTGCGAGGTGGCGAGATCGGCCCCGAGCAGGCCGAGCTTTTGTCCGGATCGAGCGCCGCCAGCACGATCAGCAGCGGCAGCAGCAGCAGCGCCAACCAAACCATCCCGTCACCCGCATCAGCAGCGCATCGAGGCGGCCGCCGTAATAGCCGGCGGCAAGCCTGATGGCGGTGCCGGTCAACGCCGAGCCCAGCGCCGCCACCACGCCTACCAGCAGCGAGGCGCGACCGCCCTCCAGCAGGCGCAGCAGGACGTCGCGGCCGAGATCGTCGGTGCCGAGCGGATGCGCCGGCGAGGGCGGGGCGAAGCGGTTGAACAGGTCGACCGCCTGCGAAGTCGGCAGCGAGCGCAGCGACAAGCAGCGGCGTCGCGGCGGTGGCGGCGGCAAGCGCCAGGAGCACCATCAGCGCCACGACGGCGCCGCGTTGCTGCAGGAAGCGCTGGACGGCACGCCGCGCCGGCGCACCGCCGTCGCTCACGCCCGCGCATCACCCAGCAACCGCCGGTCGAGCAGCACCAGGCCGACGTCGGCCAGCAGGTTGCCGAGCAGGGTTAGCAGGGTGGCGAGCAGCAGGGCGGCCAAAGCGAGGTTGTAGTCGTTGCCGAGAATGGCATCGTAGATGAGGCGGCCCATACCCGGCCGCGCGAACACTGTCTCGACTACCAGCGCGCCGGAGAACAGCGCGCCGAAGTCGATGCCGACGAGGGTGGCGACCGGGATCATCGCCGGCCGCAGCGCGTGCCGCAGCAGCACCCGCCGCTCGCTCACTCCCTTGGCGCGGGCGGTGCGGATCCACTCCCGCCCCAGCGTCTCCAGCATCGCCGCCCGGACGAAGCGGACGTAGCCGCCGACGCCGGCCAGCGTTAGCGCCAGCAGCGGCAGCACCAGGTAGCGCACACTGGCGAGCACGCCGCCGCCGGTTCCGGCGCCGCCCGCCGGCAGCACCCCGAGGATCACGGCAAAGACAATGATCAGCACCAGCGCCAGCCAGAACGGCGGCGTCGAGATGCCGATGAAGGCGGCGAGGCTGATGAGCCGGTCGGTCGCCGAGTGCGGCCGGCGGGCGGCGAGAATGCCGGCGGGGATGGCGATCGCGAGGGTCACGACCAGCGCCAGGCTCATCAGCACCGCGGTATCGGCGAGGGCCGGCGCCAGCGCCTCCACCACCGGCTTCGCCTGCAACCGCGACCAGCCGAGGTCGCCCGAAACCGCAGCCGCCAGCCAGGAGGCCCAGCGTCCGAGCAGCGGCTGGTCGAGACCATAGATCTCGCGCAGACGGGCCGCGTCCTCCGAGGTCATCCGCGGATCGGCGCTGATCATCAGGTCGACGGGATCGCCCGGCATCAGACCGATCAGCGCGTAGACGACGAACGACATCACCAGCAGGACGATCACCGACTGCAGGATCCGCCCGATCAGAAAGCGCATCGCTGGCCGCCGCTACGCGTCCGGTCCCGGCTCAGCCGATCTGCAGCACGATCTTGCCGCGGACATGGCCCTCCTGGCTCCGCAGCTGCGCCGCCGCGGCCTCGGTCAGCGGCATCACCGTGACCCTTGGCGGGTGGATCTTGCCCTCATCGACCAGCGCCGCGATCCGCCGCAACTGCGCTCCGTCCGGCTTTACGAAGACAAACGCATGGCGGACCCCAGCCGCCGCGGCTTCCTCGGGGCGCGGTTCCTCGACGATCGAGACCAGAAAGCCGTCGCGGCGCAGAACACCGTAGCTGCGGGTCTGCGTCTCGCCGCCGATGGTATCGAAGACCACATCGACGCCTTCCGGAAACAGCACCCGGACAGCCGGAACGAAGTCTCCTGCGGTGTAGTCGATCACGTGGTCGGCGCCGAGCTCACGCACGTAGACGCGATTGGCGGCGCCGGCGGTGGCGATAACGGTGGCGCCCGCCTGCTTCGCCAGTTGCACCGCCATGCTGCCGATACCGCCCGCACCGGCGTGGATCAGCACCGACTGACCGGTGGTCAGGCCGGCAGTATCGAACAGCGCCTGCCAGGATGTCAGGGTGACCAGCGGCATCGACGCCGCCTCGACGAGGCCGATCCGCGCCGGCGCCGGCGCCACCCCGATGGCCGGCACGACGACGTATTCCGCGTAGGTGCCCCCTTGCACCTTCGGCTTGCGGCAGTAGGCCCACACCCGATCGCCCACGGCGAAATCCGCAACGCCATCCCCAAGTGCGGCGATCGTTCCCGCGGCATCCCAGCCCGGGATCAGCGGAAAGCGGTGCGGCAGCATCGACTGCAGGAGCCCTTCCCGAATCTTCCAGTCGACCGGATTGACGCCTGCCGCGACGATGCGGATGAGGACCTCGCCGGCGGCCGCTGCCGGCGCCGGAATCTCCGCAGAACGCAAAAGGTCGGCGCCGCCGAAGCCGTCGATCACAATCGCCCGCATCTTCCGCCCTCCCGAACCGCAGCAGCGCCGGGCAGCGTCCGCACGTCGATGAGAACGACAGGCGCGGGCCGCCACCCGAACTACGCCGGGATCAGCGGACAGCCGCGCGAGTGCGTTCCTGCGGCGTCAGTCCTTGCGCAACGTGACCATCTGGAACATCCCGAAGGGCGGCACCGAGCCCTGCCCCTCCAGCCGCAGCGGGCTGTCCTGCAGCAGATGGCCCAACTCGAAAGCCGGACGCCAGCCCAGCCAGCGTGACAGCGGCTGCATCCGGCGCGATAGAAAGCCGCCGTGGCCGTTGACGAAGTGGTTGCAGACGATGATGGTTCCGCCCGGCGCACAAACCCGCGTCATCTCGGCGAGGCAGCGCTGCGGATGCGGCACCACCGACATCACGAAGCTCGCGACGACCGTATCGAACGAGCCGTCGGCGAAGCCGAGGTTCTCGCCGTCCATCTCGTGCAGGGCGATGACGTTTCTCATGCTTGCGTCGGCGACGCGCTCGCGAGCCTGCGCCAGCATCTCCGGAGAGACGTCAACGCCCGTAATCCGCTTGTCAGCATTGTAGAGGCGCAACGACAGCCCGGTGCCGACGCCGACCTCCAATACGGTGGTGCAATCGAGGCTGTTGACCCGGCGGGCCACGGCGATGCGGCCCTGATTGAAAATCGGCCCAAACATCACGTCGTAGGTCGGCGCATATCGCCGGTAAGCGCTGAGCACCGCCTCCAGGTCGAGAGGTGCGCGCGACCCGTTCACTTGCTTCGCCATCATGATCGTCGACCGATTCCCTTCCGATCCCCTGTTGCCCGGCATCAACGCCCTGCGGGACGCCCAGTTGCACAGGCGAGATAAACCGAGATTCGATAACTCCCGCTCGCCGTCATGTCATCGGCGCCTGGAGCGGATTCCTCTCGGGCGGGAGCCCTTCCTTATCCGTCACTCCTGGCCTCGTCCTCAGAAGTCGGCCGAACAGCCAAGCTGAAACCGGGCCACGGCGAGCGTAGCGGTAACTCCCCCGAGCGGAAACCGCGCTAGGAACTAAACCGCCGTGGGCGGATCGGTCAACCTCTCGATCATGACAGCGAGCGTAAAGTGCGCCCGTTTTTCCACTCCGGCGCCGGGACTAGCGGTCGCGGAAGTGCTGCACCAGCCGGGATATCGCCTCGTCCAGGACCGCGTCGCGCTTGCAGAAGCAAAAGCGGATGAAGCCCTCGGGACCGGCGCCGCGATAGAAAGCGGAGACCGGAATGGCGGCAACGCCGGCCTCGACGGTCAGATACCGGCAGAAGGCAGCATCATCCCCCGCAAAGTCGAGGCTGCGGCGATCGGCAACCAGAAAGAACGTCCCGGACGCCGGCAGCGGGACAAAACCGGCGTCGGCGAGGCCCGCCGCCAGCCGGTCGCGCTTGCGCTGCTGGCTGGCGGTCAGGTCCGCGAACCAGCCGGCCTCGCCGTCGCTCAGGCCCGCCGCCACCGCCTTCTGCAGGTTCGGCGGGGTGGTGAAGGTGAGAAACTGATGGGCCCGCGCCACCGCATCGATCAGCGGCGGCGCGCCGCACGCCCAGCCGACCTTCCAACCGGTCGCCGAGAAGGTCTTGCCGGCCGAGCCGATGCGCAGGCACCGCTCGCGCATGCCGGGGAGCGTTATCAATGGCCGGTGGCCGGCGCCCCCGAACACCAGGTGCTCATAGACTTCGTCGCAGACGGCATAGGCGTCGTGGGATTCGAGCAGG
>JAXMDR010000060.1:0-10066 GCA_046348725.1 Rhodospirillales bacterium | reverse complement strand
TTTGCATCACCGCCTTGCGCCAGCCGGGGCCGATGCGCAGGCCGGCGAGGCCTTCGAACGCGGGCGTGATCGCCGGGCAGAGATCGAACGGCCCCGCCTCGGTGGCGGCTTCGCAGGCGTGCACCAGCAGGTCGTCGTCGAGGGTGAGGCGGATGCGCATGTGGTGAATCGGCTCGCCGGCATTGATGCCGTCGCGGTCGCGGTTGGCGAACGAGTAGGTCTTGGTATCGATCAGCTCGCCCTCGATATCCCACAGCCCGTCCTCGCGACGGTAGCCGCGGCAGCGGATCTCGCGGCTGTGGATGTGGTCGCGGCGGACCGGCCGGCTCAGCGGCATCTCCGCCTCCCCGCTCGTCTCATGCCGGCTCCGAAGGTGGCGGCGGCGTGACGCGGACGGCGGTGATCTGGTGGCGATGGCGCCGCAGGATCTCGAAGCGGAAGCCGTGGAACAGGAACGCCTGGCCGACGTCGGGGATCCGCTTCGCCTCATAGAGCACCAGCCCCGCGATGGTCACCGCGTCCTCGTCCGGCAGCCTCCAGTCCAGCTCGCGATTGAGGTCGCGCAGCGTCACCGTGCCCTGCACCATGTAGCTGCCGTCCGGCTGGCGGATGACGCCGGGCACCGCCACGTCGTGCTCGTCGGTGATGTCGCCGACGATCTCCTCCAGGATATCCTCCAGGGTGACGATGCCCATCAGGCTGCCGTACTCGTCCACGACCAGGGCGAAGTGCTCGCGCCGGCGCCGGAAGGCCTGCAGCTGATCCATCAGCGTCCGCGATTCCGGCACGAACCACGGCTTCGCCGACAGCGCGATGATATCGAGGCTATCGAGCCTGCCCCCCTGCCCCCTGACCGCGCGGAACAGCGCCTTCTCGTGGATAACGCCGATGATGTTGTCCGGTTCGCCCCGCCACAGCGGGATGCGGGTGAACGGGCTCGACAGCACCTGGGAGACGATCGCCGCTGCCGGCTCGTCGGCGTCGATCATGGTGACGTTGCGGCGGTGGACCATCACCTCCTCCACCGTCACTTCGGCAAGATCGAGGATGCTGTGCAGCATGGCCCGCTCGTCGCGGACGACGCCGCCTTCCTCGGCGTGCAGCTCGATGGCGCCCCGCAGCTCCTCCGACGAGGGTCCCAGATGCGGCGTGCCACCGCGGCCGACGACGCCGCGCACAACCGGCCGCACCAGAAGATCGATGGCGCGTGTGAACGGCGAGAAGACCAGAACGAGCGCGGTGAACGCCGGCGCGACGATCAGCGCCACCTTGTTGGCCCGCCGGAAGGCCAGCGTCTTCGGCAGGATCTCGCCGAAGACAACGACGAGGAAGGTCACGCCGAGGGTGGCATAGACGATGCCGACGTCGCCGACGAGGGTGATCAGCACGCTGGTCGCCAGCGCCGACGACAGGATGTTGACGAGGTTGTTGCCGAGCAGGATCGTCGACAGCAGCTGGTCGGTGCTGTCGCGCAGGCGGTTGACCAGCCGTGCCCGCGCGTTGCCGTTCTGCTCAAGCTGGTGCATCAGCGGGCGCGAGGCCACCGTCAGCGCCGTCTCGGAGCCGGAGAAGAACGCCGAAAGCAGCACCAGCAGCAGAATGCCGGCGATCGTCAGCAGCAACCCTTCGTCCATCACCGTTCGGGGCTCCCGCCCCCGGCGGCGGCAAGGGCGTCTTCGAGAAACGCCCGCAGATCGTCCTCGCGCACGTCGCGGCAGACGAAGGCCGAGCCGATGCCGCGCGCGAGGATGAACGTCAGCCGCCCGCCCCGCACCTTCTTGTCGCTGCGCATATGGGCGATCAGGGCATCGGCGGACGTCCCGCAAGCGGACAGCACCGAGAGGTCGGCAGGCAGCCCCAGCGCCGCCAGATGCCGGCGGACGAGCGCCGCGTCGTCCGGGGTGGCGAGGCCCAGCCGCGCCGAGAAATCGACGGCCAGCGCCATGCCGATGGCCACCGCCTCGCCGTGCAGCAGCGCCAAGCCGAAGCCGGTCTCGGCTTCCAGGGCATGACCGAAGGTGTGGCCAAGGTTGAGCAGCGCCCGCACGCCGCCCTCGCGCTCGTCGGCGCCGACGATGGCGGCCTTGGCGCGGCAGCTGGCGGCCACCGCCTGCCGCAGCGCCAGTGGATCGCGGGCAAGCACCAGAGCGGCGTTGGTCTCCAGCCAGGCGAAGAACGCCGCATCGCCGAGCAGGCCGTACTTCACCACCTCGGCGTAGCCGGCGCGCAGCTGGCGGTCATCGAGGGTGGCGAGGGTCGAGACGTCAGCGAGCACCAGCTTCGGCTGGTGGAACAGGCCGACCAGGTTCTTGCCCTGCCGGGTGTTGATGCCGGTCTTGCCGCCGACCGAGCTGTCCACCTGCGCCAGCAGCGTCGTCGGGACCTGCACGAACGAAAGGCCACGCAGCAGGATGCCGGCAGCGAAGCCGGTGATATCGCCGATCACCCCGCCGCCCAGCGCCAGCAGCGTCGTATTCCGTTCGATGCCGGCTGCCAGCACGCGGTCGCAGAGGTCGGCCAGATGCGCGAAGTCCTTGGTGCCCTCGCCCGGCGGCAGCACCACCGTCGCGTGCGCGATGCCGGCGGCATTCAGCGACGCGAGAAGGGCGCCCAGATGCAGGCCCGCCACCGTCTCGTCGGTGACGATGATGACCCGCGGCTGAGCCAGCAGCGGGCGGATGCGCAGGCCTGCCCCCGCCAGCAGGTCGCTGCCCACATCGATGTCGTAGCTGCGATGCCCGAGGTCGACGTGGATGCGCTCCAGCGCCGTCCCGCCTGCCGGAACCGCCGCCGCCGTCACGATGCCGCCCCTGCCGCCGGCTGGCGCTGCGCCAGATGCGCGCACAGCGCGGCATGGACGCGCCCGGCGGTAGAATCCGCCGGCTCGTCATCGGTATCGACGACGATGTCGGCCTCGCCGTAGATCGGCTGACGGACGGCCATCAGCTGCGCCAGGACGGCGCGCGGATCGCTGACGTTCAGCAGCGGCCGGGTGCTGCGGCCGCGGGTGCGGCGGTCGAGAATGTCGAGGGAGGCGCGCAGCCAGATGGAGATGCCCTGCTCGCGGATCAGCCGGCGGGTCTCCGGGTCGAGGAACGCCCCGCCGCCGGTCGCCAGCACATGCGGCGGCCCGACCAGCAGCCGCGCGATGACCCGGCGCTCGCCCTCGCGAAAGGCCGATTCGCCGAGCGTGGCAAAAATCTCGGGCACGCTCAGACCCGCGGCGCTGACGATCTCCTCGTCGGCGTCGGCGAAGGAGAGCTGCAGGCGACGCGCGAGGCGCCTGCCGATGCAGGTCTTTCCGCATCCCATGAGCCCTACCAGCACGATCGTCCGGTCAATGGCGTGAACGGGGGAAGTCATCGCGATCAGGGGTAATAGCCGGCACGCCTGCATCGTTGAAAGGCGGGTACGGCACCGATACAGTCTCGTCCGCTGGTCATTTTCGCACGCTAGCAGAAAACCTCGTTGCTGTCGCGATGACGAAGCGTCGGATCGTCCGCGACGGAACCGATGCCTTTTGCTAGGGAACCGAGGGTTGTCAAGCCGAATGGTCTCATTCCTCCGTATCGCCGCCGTGGTCGCCCTGCTGATCATCGTGGGCGGCATCATCGCGCTGGCGACCATGCATATCGAGCCCCCCACACAGCGGATCGAAAAGACGATCCCCAATGACCGCTTCCAGCGGTAGTCCCGCCCGCTATGCCCGCTTTCTAGCGCTCGTACTGCCGCTCGCCCTGTTTGCCGGCCAGGCTCCCGCGAAACCGCCGCCCGAAGCGGCGGCAACGGAGCTGGCCGCCGCCGGCAACCAATTCGATACCGACCAGCTTGCAGCGGTCGGCATCGATACCGCCGGCACGCTTACCGCCGCGGAGGGCGCCCTGCCCGTCGATATGTGGCGGGATACGCCCCGTTCGCTGGTCGATGCGCTGCTCCCCCGCCTGCCGGCGGGTACGCCGTCGCCGACGATGAACAGGCTGATGCGCCGGCTGCTGCTGACCGGCGCCGCCGCGCCCCGCGGTGACGCCGAACCGGGACGGCTGCTGGACGAGCGCGCGAGGATGCTGTGGCGGATGGGGGATACCGCCGGCCTGCTGAAGCTGATCGCGGCGGTGCCGGCCGACAGCCGCTCGGAGCAGCTCTGGCGGCTCGACACCGAGGCGCAGCTGCTGGCCGGCAATACGACCGCTGCCTGCGAGACCGCCGGGATCCGGACCGACGTCGATCCGGATACCTTCTGGCAGCAGACGCTCGGCTTCTGCCAGGCCCTCGCCGGCGATGCCGACGGCGCTTCGCTCACCCTCGCCCTGCTAGTCGAGCGCGGCTCCGAGATTCAGCTCTACAAGGCGCTGCTGGAGGCGCTCATCAATGGCCGTGCCACCGGGCCGAAGATCGCCGACCCTGACCCGCTCTACCTCGCGATGCTGCGGGCGGCGGGGCTGGCGCCAACCATGGAGGCGGCAGCCGCCGACGACCTGCCGATCCTTGCGGCGATCGCCGAGGCCGGGACTTTCCCCGAGCCGCTGCGCCTCGCGGCCGGCGAGCGCGCCGTCGCCGCCGGCCTGCTGCCGGCGCAGGAGAACTACCCACACAATACGCGGGCGCGGTCGGAGAAGCCGCTGCCGCCCGGCCGCGGCAGCACCGGCCGGGCAGAAGGGGCCGCTCCGGGCTCTACGGCGCTCATGCATGAGGCGATTGCCACGGTCAATGGTAACCGCGTCGAGCGGGCGGCGGCCATCCTCGAGGCAAGCCGGCAGCGGGGCGACTGGCTGGAGGCGACCCACATGGTTCTGCCGTGGATCGTGTCTGCCGATCCGTCGTCCGGGCAGCCTGCGCTCGCCCGCACCGTCGTTCCTGCACTGCTGGTACAGGGCGAGCGGGCGCGCGCCGAAGCCTGGCTGGACCAGCTCGCCGCTGCCGCTGCTTCCGGTGACAATGGCGCCGGCGCCGCCCTCGCCGCACTGATGCCGCTGGCGAGGCTGGCACGCCTGGGGCGGGCTCAGAGCTGGAACCCGGATTCGCTGATCGAATGGTGGCAGGCTGAGAAGGCGCAGCCTGGAGCGCGGCTGCGCGCCGCGCGGCTGCTGGCGATGCTGCAGGCGACGGGCGATCCCGTGCCGGACTCGCTGTGGCACACGCTGCTTGGCGGTCCGGCGCAGATGAGCGCCATCAACCTCGATGCCGCCTTTCGCGTAGCGCTGGTGCGGGCCTCTAAAGCAGGCAAGCTGGGGGAAACGGTGCTGCTGGCGCTGGTCGGGCTCGGCGCCGATGGTCCGCAGGCGCTCGGCACCTCCAGCATGGAGGTGACGGTCGACAGCCTGCGCACCGCAGGGCTGCCGGCGGACGCCCGCGCCCTCGCGCTGGAGGCGGTCGCGGCGCGATGAGCGGACGAAGCGACGCCAAGG
The DNA here is from genome assembly GCA_046348725.1 of Rhodospirillales bacterium. Taxonomy (GTDB): domain Bacteria; phylum Pseudomonadota; class Alphaproteobacteria; order Rhodospirillales; family Defluviicoccaceae; genus Defluviicoccus. Next base: position 4,661 of record JAXMDR010000060.1, on the reverse strand, counting down.
CCGGCTACTCCCGGCATGTGGAGGCGTTCCTGGAGATGCTGGCGGCGGAACGGGGCGCTGCCCGCAACACCCTCGACGCCTACGCGCGCGACCTGCGGGGCTTTCTGGCCTACACCCGCCGCCGGAACCACGACGCCCTGACCGCCGACGCCGACGACCTGCGGGGCTGGCTGAGCGTGCAGGCCGCCGCCGGGATGTCGGCGCGGACGACGGCGCGGCGGCTGTCGGCGCTCCGCCAGTTCTTCCACTTCCTCTACGCCGAGGCCATCCGCGGCGATGATCCGTCGCTGGCCATCGACGGACCGAAGCAGGGCCGACCGCTGCCGAAGTACCTGAGCGAAGCGGAGGTTGACCGGCTGCTCGCCGCCGCCGCAGCGCGGCCCGGGCCGCGCGGCCTGCGGACGACGGCGCTGCTGGAGATCCTCTACGCCACCGGCCTGCGCGTTTCCGAGCTGGTCGGGCTGCCGTTGTCGGCGATCGGCCGCGATGCCCATGTCCTTTCCGTCCGCGGCAAGGGGGGCAAGGGCCGCATGGTGCCGCTGACCGAGCCGGCAACCGATGCGCTGGCCGCCTGGCTCGCGACCCGGGCGAAGTTCGTTACCGTGGGCACCAATCCCTGGCTCTTCCCCTCCCGAGCCGCCGAGGGCCACCTCACCCGCGTCCGCTTCGGCCAGATCCTGAAGGAACTGGCCGTCGAGGCCGGTATCGCGCCGGCACGGGTTTCGCCGCACGTGCTTCGCCACTCCTTCGCCAGCCATCTGCTTGCCCACGGCGCCGACCTGCGCAGCCTGCAGCAGATGCTGGGACACAGCGACATCGGCACGACGCAGATTTACACGCATGTGCTGGCGGAGCGCCTGAAGGCACTGGTGCAGGCGGCGCACCCGCTGGCCCGGCCGGGCACCACCACCGCGCTGCGCAAGCCTGATGGCGACTGAGCGCGGACGCGCTGCAGGAGGCGCTTGACAGGGTGGCGCGGCGGCACCGTTTATAGCGCCGCGCGTGATCTGTCGCGCGCCCTCGCCCCGTGGCGAAAAGGTGCTTCCCCGTGAGCTTCACCGCCGTCCGTGCGCCGCGTTTCCGCCTCAACCGCTCCCAGCTGGCAGTACCGGGATCGAGCCGCAAGTTCATCGACAAGGCGCGCACCCTCGCCGCCGACATCATCATGTTCGACCTGGAGGATGCGGTCGCCCCCGACGCCAAGGAGCAGGCCCGCGCCACCGTGGTCGAAGCCATCAACACGGTGGATTGGGGCACACGCACCCTCTCGGTGCGGATCAACGGCCTCGATACGCCCTGGATGTACCGCGACCTGATCGAGGTGGCCGAGCAGGCCGGCGACCGCCTCGACCTGATCATGGTGCCGAAGGTCGGCACCCCCGGCGACGTCTACACCGTCGATGTCCTGCTGACCCAGATCGAGGCGGCGAAGGGGCGGAGCCGGCGCATCGGCGTGGAACTGCTGATCGAGAGCGCGCTCGGCATGCAGAACGTCGAAGCCATCGCCGCCGCCAGCCCGCGCCTTGAGTCGCTGCACCTCGGCTCCGGCGACTATGCCGCCGCCACCGGCGCCCGCACGCTCTCCATCGGCGGTCCGCACCCCGGCTACGCCGTGCTGACCGACGCCGACGACGGCGGCCACCGGCATGTCCACTGGAACGACATGTGGCACTACGCCCACTGCCGCCTGGTCGTTGCCGCCCGCGCCAACGGCCTGCGGCCGGTGGACGGGCCGTTCGCCGATTTCCGCGACCCGCAAGGCTTCGATGCCGCGGCTACCCGCGCCGCGGTGCTCGGCTGCGACGGCAAGTGGGTGATCCACCCCAGCCAGATCGAGGCGGGCAACCGCACCTTCACCCCGTCGGACGACGAGGTGAGCAAGGCGCGGCGCATTCTGGCGGCGATGGACGACGCCCGCGCCAGGGGGCTCGGCGCGGTGACCCTCGACGGCCGGATGATCGACGTCGCCTCGATCCGCCAGGCAGAGATGCTGGTACGCAAGGCCGACGCCATTGCCGCCGCAGCCTGAGAGCCCGCGCCGGCCGATGCGCACCTTCCTCGATTTCGAGAAGCCGATCGCCGAGCTGGAAAGCAAGATCGACGAACTACGCCACCTCAGCAGCACCAGCGAGCTGAACATCGCCGACGAGATCGGCCGCCTGCAGGGCAAGCTGGATGCGCAGGTCAAGCAGATCTACGGCAAGCTGACCCCGTGGCAGAAGGCGCAGGTCGCCCGCCACGTCGATCGCCCGCACACGATGGATTACATTCGCCGGCTGGTCGAGGACTTTACGCCGCTCGCCGGCGACCGCGGCTTTGCCGACGATGCGGCGATGGCAGGCGGGCTCGGGCGTTTTGCCGGGCGGCCCTGCGTGCTGCTCGGCCAGGAGAAGGGCGCCGATACGGAGACGCGGCTGAAGCATAATTTCGGCATGCCGCGGCCGGAGGGCTACCGCAAGGCGCAACGGCTGATGCGGCTGGCCGACCGCTTCCGCTTGCCGGTGATCACCTTCGTCGATACCCCCGGCGCCTATCCCGGCGTCGATGCCGAAGCGCGCGGCCAAGCCGAGGCGATCGCCCGCTCGATCGATATCTGCCTTGGCCTCGGCGTACCGCTGATCAGCGTCATCATCGGCGAGGGCGGCTCCGGCGGGGCGCTGGCGCTGGCCGCCGGCAACCGGGTAATGATGCTGCAGCACGCCATCTACTCGGTCATCTCGCCGGAAGGCTGCGCGTCGATCCTGTGGCGCGACGGGGAGCAGGCGCAGACGGCGGCCATGGCTCTGAAGCTGACGGCAAAGGACCTGCTGCGCCTCGGTGTCGTCGATCAGGTCATCCAGGAGCCGCTGGGCGGCGCCCATCGCAGCCCGCAGGCGGCCATCGATGCGGTCGGTTCGGTTCTCGCGGCGGCGCTGGCCGAACTTTCCGGAATGGACGCGGCGGCGCTGCGGGCACAGCGCCGCGACAAGTTCCTGGCGATGGGACGCCAGGCAGCAAGCTGAGTGCCGCTGCCGGCCCGCCACCCTGCCCTGCGGTCAGCGCAGCCACTGCTCCGGCTCGCCGATGCGGCCGGGGCCGTTCAGCACCCAGATACCCGCCGAATTGGCCGGCACGAAGAACGAGATGCTGCCGCCGCCGACATCCATGACGCCGCCCGAGACGGCATCCACGTAGTGGCCGTTGCGGACGCCACCAACGGTGATGTTCTGGTCGGAGCCCATGGCGAGGCCGACCACCGCATAGCTCTGCCCGTTGTTCCAGTCACGAATGAAGCTGATACCGGAGCCCCACTCGTTGACGTTGGCCATGAACGCCTTCTGCAGCGCCGGGATCGCCCGGCGGATCCGGTTGAGCCGGCGAATATGGCGGTAGAGGGGATAGCTCTGCGTCTCGCTAAGCCGCTCGTCGGTGAGGTGGTCGCCGTAGTAGGCGCGGCCGGTGGTGTTCAGCGTATCGTTGTTGCCGATGATGTCCTGCGGTGCGCCACGCTGGAAGGCGATCTCCTCGCCCTGGTAGAGGCAGGGGATGCCGCGGATCGTCCACAGCAGGTTGTAGGCGCACGCCGCCATCCAGTCGTCGCCGCGGAAGCGGAAGCGGAAGTCGTTATCGGGGCCGACGTCGTGGTTCTGCAGGAAGGTGACGAGCTGGGTGACATCGCCGTAGACCCAGTCGCGCCCCAGCACCCCGCCGATGCCGCCGTAGTGGCCGCGGCTGACATTGTCGCGGAAGGTGGAGAACAGCCCGAAGTCGAGCACCGAAAAGCCGGAATCGCCGCCGGCGCTGGGGTTGCGCGGATCGGTGGTGAGCCGGGTGTACCACCAGGGGCGGATCTGCGAGGGCGCATTGTCGTCGCCGAATAGATCGCCCCAGCCGGTGCCGCGCACGAAGTTCTCGCCGAAGCAGAACAGGCCCGGCCGCCGCGCCTTCCAGGCGTTGATGTATTCCAGCAGGTTGTCGCGCTCGATGTGGCGGACGGTATCGATGCGTAAGGCATCGACGCCCATGTCGAGATAGCGGCCGATCGCCTCGATCAGGTAGGTCCGCACCGTCTCGCCCTCGGTGGCGAGGTCGATGCAGTCGCCGGCGATGCTGCGGTTCTGCACCGGGTGCTGCGCTTCCCAGTCGCCACCCATGACGAAGCCCTCCTGGTGGTACCAGGTGGCGTCCAGCCGCGTTGCGTCGATGCCGAAGAAGCGGTTGGGATCGTAGCCGGGCGACGGCACCTGCTGGCCGGTGCGCGGATCGGCGAGCGGCTCGAGCCCCTGCGGATCGCGGCCGTGCCGATCGCGATACCAGTCGGGCGCCACCGGATTGTCGATGTCGTCGCGGTTCGGCCAGGCGTAGTTGCCGAGGCTGCCCTGGTAGGGGCCGTTGCGCAGCGCGCCCTGGGTGCTGCCCTGCGGGACGTAGTACTTGATCGGCAGGTGGTCGATGTGCACCTGGCCGCGGACGCCGAACTGGCAGGAGTGGTTGACCACCACGTCCTGGATGATCTTGATCCCCCGCGCGTGCGCCTCGTTGATCAGGTCCTGGTAGGTGGCATCGGGCGATTCCAGCCGCGGATCGATGCGGTTCCAGTCGTAGGGGTGGTAGCCGTGGTAGTCGAGGCCGGAGCGGTTCTCCACCGGCGGCGTGATCCAGATGGCGGTAAAGCCGAGATC
>JAXMDR010000059.1:0-10149 GCA_046348725.1 Rhodospirillales bacterium | reverse complement strand
GAGATAATCCGGCGCCTTGTGGTAGAGGTGGTAGGTCAGCCACAGCCCGGGCCACTCCGCCGGCGAGCGCCGCCGCCAGCGCTGCTGCAGCCGTTCGGCCAGGCGTCGGCCCAGCGCGGCGATCCGCCGCTGCCGCAGCGCATCGCCCGCCGCATCGAAGCTGCGAAAGCGCGCCGCGAGTTCGACCTCATTCCCGGCGGCCGCCAGCGCCGCTATCAGCAGCCGCGCCATCGTCCGGTCGCCGGAGGCGACGGGATCGTCGGGCGGCTTCATCGGCGCATAGAATGCGACGCGCATGCCAGGGACTTAGCTGCCGAAGCGCGCTGCCAGCCGGTCGATCCCCGGCTCCAGCGAGAACCGCCAGCGCAACCGCCGCATTCCTGCCGAACCGAGCCGCAGGCGGTAATCGGGAAAGCGGATCAGGCGGACGAGGGCGCGCGCCATAGTCGCCGCATCGTCCGCGGGTACGAGGATCCCGGTTTCGCCGTCGATGATCAACTCTGGGATGGCGGAGACCTCCGTCGCGAGGCAGGCAAGGCCCTGACTGTGCGCCTCCATCAGCACATTCGGCAAGCCGTCGCGATCGCCGTCGCCGGCGATCCGGCAGGCGAGCACAAACAGGTCGGCCGACCGGTAGGCCCGCAGCACCTCCTCCTGCGGCAACGGGCCACGCCAGTCGATGCGATCGGCCAGCTTCCGCTCCACTGCCCGTCGCCGCAGGTCCTCCAGCAGCGGGCCGCCGCCGATGTGGACGAAGCGCCAGTGCAACCAGCGCGGCAGCAGCGCCAGCGCATCGAGCAGGCCGGCGTAGCCTTTCTTTTCGACGGCGCGGCCTACCGACAGCAACACCACCGGCGCAGCGGCATCGGAGCCGTCGCGCGACGGACGGTGGTGCATTGGCGGCGGGAAGCGGGTGACATCGAGGCCGTGGTAGAGCAGCTCCACCCGCTCCGGCGCGGGCGCCAGCGCTGCCAGATGCAGGGCATTGGCGGCGGTACACGTGACCAGCCAGCGGCAATCGCCGAGCTTGTCGCGCAGGTCCCAGGCCGGCGTCGTCCAGACGTCCTTGGCGTGGGCCGACGCACTCCACGGCAGCCCGCGCAGACGGGCGGCATAGCGGGCGACCGACGCTGGTGTGTGCAGGAAGTGCGCATGCAGCCAGGCGATCTCCGCCGGCAGTTCGGCCGCCAGCACCATCGCCTGGCCGAAGCGGCGTATCCGGTTGCGGCTCGGATCGCGGCGCAGATCGGCGAGGAACAGCTTGCAAGCGTCGCGCCAGCCGGCCAGCCTGCGTGCAGCCCGCCAGCCGCGCCACACCCGCAGCGGCTCGTCGTGCAGGTACTCCGGCAGGTAGGACACCGGCGCGACGATTTCCCGGTGCACCGGGTGGATCGCCGGATCGGTCGGCTGCCGCATCGAATAGAGCCGGATATCCAGGCCGCGCCGTTCCAGCGCCCGGATCTCCTGGGCGATGAAGGTTTCGGAAAGGCGCGGATAGCCCTTCAGCACGAAAGCGACGGGCCGGGCAAGATCGGCTATCCCACCTCGCCCACCACCGACAGCAGCCGTCCCCAGCGCCGGCGGGGCCGGTCCAGCCAGCGGTCGATGCGGCCGCCGATCACCTCGAGGCCGTCGAGCAGCCCCGGAATGCGCACTTCCGAGGGCCGCGGCTGCGACGGCAGGGCGCGGAGCGCCGCCGCCATCCGCTCCGCTCCGCTGCCCTCGGCTATGTCGAGCATGCGGGTCAGCCCCAGCGCCTGGGCGCGGGACGCCCGGATGTACTGCTCCATCCGCGGCTCGGTGCGCGGCACGATCAGCGCCGGCTTGTCGAAGGACAGGATCTCGCAGAAGGTGTTGTAGCCGCCCATGGCGACGATGCCGGCAGCGGCATCCATCAGGCTCTCGATGTTGGCCTCGAAGGTAATCGCCTGGACGGACGGAAGCTGCGCCACCCGGCGCATGAAATTCCCCTGCAGGCTCGAGTGCATGAACGGCCCGAGGACAAGCAGCGCCGGATGCGGCAGGTCCGGATGCTCCTCATAGGCGCGCAGCACCCAGTCGATCAGCAGGGCGCCATCGCCGCCGCCGCCGGTGGTTACCAGCAGGTACGGCTTTCCGCCAAGGGGTGGAACCAGCGGCACCGGCGGCGCCTGCCGCGGCAGCGCCTCGCGGCGCAGATAACCGGTATACCGCACCTTCGCCGCCACCGGGCGCGGCAGGTCGATGCCCTCCAGCGCGTTGCAGATCTGCGGCAGGCCATAGACCCAGACGGCGTCGTAGAACTCGGCAAGCGCGGGGACGGCCTGCTTGCGCCCCCACTCCTCTGCCAGCTGTCCCGCCTCGTCGAGGACGTCGCGCAGGCCGAGGACCACCGGCGTGCGGCGGGCCTTCAGCAGGGCCAGCGTCTCGCGGACCTCGCCGCGCAGCCCCAGTGGTTCCTTGTCGACCAGGAAGACATGCGGCTGAAACGCATCGGCGGTATGGCGGATGATGCCGCCGCGCATCGACAGGATGGCGTCGAGGCCGATGTTCAGGCTGAGCGGCTCGTAGTCGCCGTCCTTCAGCTTGATGACGCCGGGGATGCGGACGAAGTCGACGCGGCTGCGAAAGCTGAAGCTGCCGATGATCGGCGAGCCGGTGAGGATCAGCACGCTGAGGTCGCGGCGCCGCCCGACCAGCGCGTGGGCAATGGCGCGGCACCGCCGCAGATGGCCGAGGCCGAAGGTGTCGTGGCTGTAGATCAACAGCCGGAACTGACCACCGCTCTGCTGCATCCCCTGATCACCGCCGTCGCGTGTATCGCGGATTGCTGAGGCGTGAGACGTCCGGCCGAGATTGCAATGCTCACCGGGTTGACGCATTTATCAGCCGAACCCGACAAGCTGCAAGCGGGAACGGCATTTCGTTCCGGCTGGGGCGCAACCCGCCACCGCCATGCTGTTCTTCTGCCGTGGATGCCAATGGAGCCCACCCTTTTCAGCTACATCCGACGCTACAGCTGGCGCGAGCAAGTGCTGCTGCTGGTGATGACCTTCGCCTCATTTCCGTTCCTGTACGCGTCCCTGGAACTGCCGAAGATCATCATCAACCAGGCAATCGCCGCCACCAATTTCCCCAAGAACGTCTACGGCGTCGAGGTGGAACAGGTTCAATACCTGATGATCCTCTGCGGCCTTTTCCTGCTTCTGGTCGGGGCGAACGGCGGCTTCAAGTATTTCATCAACGTCTATAAGGGCAGGCTGGGCGAGCGGATGCTGCGTCGCCTGCGCTACCAGCTGTTCACCCAGACGCTGCGCTTTCCGATCCCGCACTTCCGCCGCACCTCGCAAGGCGAGGTGATCGCCATGATCACCTCGGAGGTCGAGCCGCTGGGCGGGTTCATCGGCGATGCGCTGGCGCAGCCGGCCTTCCAGGGCGGCACCCTGCTCACCATCCTTGCCTTCATGTTCGCCCAGGACATCGTCCTCGGCACCGCCGCCATCGCCCTCTACCCGCTGCAGATGTACGTGATCCCAAAGCTGCAGCGCCAGGTGAACAGGCTCGCCAAACAGCGGGTGCAGACCGTCCGCCGGCTGGCCGAGAGAATCGGCGATGGCATCGCCGGCATCGAGGAAATCCATGGCAACGACACCGCCGAGCGGCATCGCGCCGACTTCGCCGGCTGGGTGGGCACAATTTACGATATCCGTCTCGATATCTACCGAAAGAAATTTTTCATCAAGTTCCTCAATAATTTCATTGCCCAGCTGACGCCGTTTTTCTTCTATGCGATCGGCGGTTACCTCGTCATCCACGGCGAGCTGACCTTCGGAGCACTGGTCGCGGTGCTGTCCGCCTACAAGGATCTCTCGTCGCCATGGAAGGAGCTGCTCGACTGGTACCAGCAGAAGGAGGACACGCGGGTCAAATATGACCAGTTGGTTGAGCAGTTCCGCCCGGCCGGAATGCTGGCCGAGGATTTGCAGTTGCCGGTGGCGGGCCCGGTGCCGCGGCTCTCCGGCGTCGTGGTGGCCGGACACATTTCGCTGGAGGACGAGGTGGGGGTCAAAACCGTCGACCAAGCGAGCTTCCACTTCGACATCGGCCAGCGGGTGGCGCTGGTCGGCGGCCCCGGCTCGGGCGTGGACAGCATCGCCCGGCTGCTGGCCCGCCTGCTGCAGCCCACTTCGGGGGCCATCAGCATCGGCGGAGTTCCGCTGGCAACCATGCCGGAGGCGGTGACCGGGAGGCGCATCGCCTTCGTCGGCAACCACGTTCCGCTGATCAATGCCACCCTACGGGAGAACCTCCTCTACGGCCTCTACAATCGCGAGGTGAGGCCCGCCGGGGGAGCGGACGACGCTAGCCGGGCGGAACGGGCGACGTATATCTTCGAGGCCGAACAGTCCGGCAACACCACCAGCCGGATCGACGGCGACTGGATCGATTACGCTGCCTACGACCTCGCCGGGCCGGAAGACCTGACCGCGCGTGTCCTGCAGACCCTGCGGATGGTCGACCTGGAGCCGGATCTGTTCGCTCTCGGCCTGAAGGGCATCGTCGGCGGCAACCGCGAGCAACTGACCCAGCGCATCTGGAAGCGCGCAACGTTCTGCGCGAGCGGCTGCAGAAGCAACAGTACCGGGGCCTTGTCGAGATCTTCGACCGCGATCTCTACAACCAGAACATGTCGGTCGCGGAAAACCTGCTGTTCGGCCAGCCGATCGGCAATGAAGCCGATCTGGATCATCTCGGCGATCGCCCCTACGTCCAGCAGGTGCTGGGAGGTCGGCCTGCGCGACGAATTCTTCGTCATCGGTCTGCAGATGGCGAAGATCATGGTCGACCTGCTACGCGACCTGCCGCCCGGGCACGAGTTCTTTGACCGCTTCAGCTTCATTTCCTCCGACGACCTGCCGACGTATCGACGGCCATCCGCGGGTCGAACAGGCCAGTTTCGATGCGGCCAGTACGACGACCGCGGCCTTCATTGCCGTTCCGCGGCATTCCGGCGCGGCACCGGCTGGGGTTGATGGACGATCACATCGAGCGCCGGATACTGCAGGCCCGACGCGCCTTCGCCGAGGGGCTGCCCGACAACCTGCGCAGCAGCGTCGCCTTCTTCGATGCCGGTGCCTACAACCCGGCCGCCTCGGTGCAGGACAACATCCTGTTCGGCAAGCTGGTCTATGGCCGGCAGCAGGCGCAACGACAGATCGGCGCGCTGATCGCAAGCGTGCTCGACGACCTTCACCTGCGCACCGAGATCGTCGATCTTGGCCTCGACTTCAACGTCGGCATCGGCGGCAGCCGGCTGTCGGTGCCACAGCGGCAGAAGCTGGCGGTGCCGGGCGCTGCTGAAGCGCCCCGACCTCTTGATCCTCGACGAGGCAACGGCCGCGATCGAACCGGCCGGACAGGTGGCTTTGCGGTCGGCCTTGCTGCACGGTGACGTCGTAAGAGGCCAGGTCTGGGTGATCGGCGATGTGCAGCAAGCAGACCTCTTCGATCATGTCATCATCGTCGATGCGGGCCGCGTGATCGAACAGGGACCGCCCGCCGACCTGCTGGCCGAGCGTCTGCCGGCCGCCGTCCAAACCTGAGGGAGCAAGAGGTCAGGTGAACTATAACCAGGCGGTATCGGTCCTGCGCGGCATCCCGGTATTTGCTCCCCTCGATACGGCGAGCCTGAAGCTGCTGGCGTTTTCCAGCGCCTACCTCGGCACGAGCGGGACGAGGCGCTCTGCCACCAGGGCGATCCCGGCGACAGCGTCTTCGTTGTGCATGAGGGCGAGGTGCGATGTCTCCCCTCACTCTCAAGGACACCGGCCGCATCCACCTCGCGCGGCTCGGCCGCAACGATATCTTTGGCGAGATGGCGGTGCTGTGCAATCTGCCGCGCACCGCCGATGTTCGCACGCGGCCCGTTGAAGGTGCTGAAGATCGAGGGCGACGATGTTCCTGCAGCTGGTCAGCGGCAATCCCGATGTCGCGCTGGGAATGATGCGCATGCTGGCGGAACGGCTGATGCGCTTCACCGAGCAAGTACGAACAGTTGAAGCGCGATCTCTGGGATGGCGGCAAATCCTGACCACGGCAGCGCCCCGCGAGCAGGACGGCGGCGGTAACCCTGGGGTTTCGCCGGGTCAGTAGAGGAAGCGCATGCCAGGATGGTGCCGTCGATCGCTTCCAGGTCGCGGCGAATTCCCTTTCCCTCCTCCAGCCGGCCGTCGATGTCGCTGACCATGTAGCCGACGTCGGCGTCGGTGCGCAGGTACTGCGCGGCGATGTTCAGCCCGCGCTGCGAGAACACCTGGTTGACCCGCATCAGCACGCCCGGAACATTGCGATGGATGTGCAGGAAGCGGGTGACCCCCTGCTGCACCGGCAGCGCCACCTCGACGAAGTTGACGGCGCCGACGGTGGATCCGTTGTCGGAATAGGTGATCAGCTTCTCCGCCACCTCGGCGCCGATGTTGGCCTGCGCCTCTTCGGTGGAGCCGCCGACATGCGGCGTCAGGATGACGTTGGGCAGGCCCTGCAGCGGCGTCGTCAGCCGCTCGTCGCCGCTGCCGGGCTCACGCGGGAAGACGTCGATGGCAGCCCCGGCGATGTGACCATCGCGCAGCGCTTCCGCGAGCGCGTCAATGTCCGCGACTTTGCCGCGGGCGGCGTTGATCAGGATCGCGCCGTGCTGCATCAAGGCGATCTCGGCGCTGCCGATCATGCCGCGGGTGGCAGCGGTATCAGGAACATGCAGGCTCACCACGTCGGCCGTCGCCAGGAGCTCGCCCAGTGTGCGCGCCGGCGTGGCATTGCCGAGCGCCAGCTTGTCGACGATGTCGAAGTAGCGCACACGCATGCCGATCGCCTCGGCAAGGACGGACAGCTGCGAGCCGATGTGGCCGTAGCCGACGATGCCGAGGGTGCGGCCGCGCACCTCGTGAGCCCCGCTCGCTGTCTTGCGCCAGATGCCCTGGTGCGCCAGCGCCGACTTCTCGGGAACCCGCCGCATCAGCATGACGATCTCGCCCAGCACCAGCTCCGCCACCGAGCGGGTGTTGGCGTAAGGCGCGTTGAAGACGGGTATCCCCTTGCGTTTGGCCGCATCCACGTCTACGTGGTTGGTGCCGATACAGAAGCAGCCGATGCAGAACAGGCGCCGCGCCGCCAGGGTTTCGGCGTTGAGCTTGGTTTGAGAACGGATGCCGAGGACGTGCGCTTCCGCAAGCAGGCGGCGGAGCGCATCGTCGTCGGGAGCACCCGCAAACGTCTCGATGTTGACATAGCCGGCGTCGCGCAGCGCCTGCACGGCACGGGGATGAATGCTCTCGGTGAGCACGATACGGATGCGATCACGAGCAACTGACAGGCGTGTCACCGCCACTTCTCCCAATGTCGGGGGCAGTGCGACCCTGTCGCCAGCGGCGCCCGCGGTCAAGCGCGTCGCCACGTGGGCTGCCCCGCGATCGAGCGCCTGGAATGCTACGCCAGCGCAGGTCGCTGCTTCGCGGCCCGCTGCGGGCCTTGATGACGGCAGCTTCGTTGCTTGTGCTGACGCCGGCGGCGCCGGGGCGGCAAAGGCGACGCTCGCCCCGCGCACAGTGTTCCTGCCGATCGGCGGGCTGCAGGTCCCGGTCGGCGTCTCCGGAGAGCTTCTCTATACGCTGCGGTCGGGGCAGGCCGATATCGACGGCAGGCTGGCGGCTGACCTTGCGTCGGCACAGCAGCAGGCAACCCCCTTGCTAGCGGCCTTGTTCGACCGGAAGCAGCCGTGCGGCGAACGTCTTGCCGTTCGCGACGGAAAACTGGGCGCGCGCGGCAGCGCACTCGCAATGCAGGCGACTGTCGATTATGGGCGAACCGGCTGCATCGGCGGGCAAGAGATAAAAATCCTGCCACGCTCCCGTTACGATGTGGACATGCTGCTACATCCCGTCGTCGGCTCGCGGTCGTTGCGGATGCGGGCGGAAGTGCTGACGCTGCGCCGCCGTGACGGTGATCTTCCCCCCGCCGTCGACACGGCGTTGCGAGACCTGCTCGGCAGCTTGATCGGAGCAGCGGATCGGCGAGCTCTTCCCGCTGCCGTCCCGGACGACCTGGTGCTGCAAAGCCTCAGCTTCGACGAGGAAGCACCGGGACGGCTGGCGGCTCGTTGCGGGCGTCCGGCCGCATTCCACAGGCGATGCTCGACCAGCTGATGACGCGTCGCTAATTGCGCGGCCAGCAGCCGCAGCGTAGTCCTCGCTCATGTGGATGACCAGGCGGCCGTCTGGCTCCATGTCGAGCTTCTCCAGCGGCAGCACCACTTCCCGACTGCCGATGCCCATGATTCCGCCGGTGCGCAGGATCGCCTGCCGGTTTGGTCCGGGCGAGCCGGTGACGTCGGTTAGCAGGGCGACACGCTGGCTTCGCGTATCGTAGACGGGCTTGTCCCGAAGCTCGCGGGCGTTCAGTTGCGCCACGGTCGTGCCCGCGGCGCGCGCGTCGCTGGTGAATACCGCCGCCGCCAGGGCGACGGTGGAGGCGAGCATCGCCCCCAGAAACCTGCTCTTCATCGGCGGTCTCCCGTTCGCTGGTGGGTTATTGATCGGCACCGACGGACGGCACCAAAAGGTACCCAAGCATACGAACCAAGCGATGATATGTTCCCCACCCGCCCTGATTGCGCCGCAAATGGCGGCCGTGGCCGGGGGCCGTGGCGCTGGCGCCGATCTTGCTGGACACGAGAGCGCGGAAGCGGCGAAATGCCGGCACGGTGGGAACGAACGGAGAGCGAGCGATGGACCTGTGGCAGTGCCCTGTGGTGGTAACCGGCGCCGCGTCCGGACTGGGAGCGGAGACGGCACGGCATCTGGCCGAAGCGGGCGCCCGGGTCACCGCCATCGATATCGACGCCGTTCGCGTAGAGCGCGTTGGCGCGGAGATCGAAGCGCTCTCCCTCGCCTGCGATCTGTCCGATGCGCAGGCTGCGGAGGCCGCCTTTCGCCAGGCGCGGGAGGCGCACGGTGCGGCGCGCATCCTCGTCAACTGCGTCGGCATCGCCCATCCCCAGCGCATCCTCGGCGACGACGAGCCGATGCCGCTGGAGGACTTCCGGCGGCTGGTTGATGTCAATCTGATCAGCAGCTTCAATATGATGCGGCTGGCGGCGGCGGACATGGTGAAGCTCAAGCCGCATCCGAACGGCGAGCGCGGGCTGATCATCTTCACCACCTCGATCTCCGCCTACGAAGGGCTGAGCGGCGAGGCCGCCTACGCCGCCTCGAAGGGTGGCATCGCCAGCATGATCCTGCCGGCGGCGCGCGAGCTTGGCACCCATGGAATCCGCGTCGTCGGCATCGCCCCCGGCCTGTTCGGTACGCCGACGCTGTTCGCCATGGAGCGCAACCTCGATTCGCGGCTGGTGCACTCGATCCCGTTCCCGCACCGGTTCGGCGATCCCTCGGAATTCGCCATGCTGGTCATCCACGTCGTCCAGAATGTGATGATCAACGGCACCGTGCTGCGCCTGGACGGGGGTTACCATCGATGAGCGACGACAGCGAGCCGGCCGTCCACGGCGGCGCCGGAACAATGGCTGGCGGCCAGACGGTTACCCTGCACCTGGTCTCGCACGCCTCCGGCGAGATGGTGGAGATGATCGCGCGCAACGCCGTTGCCCAGCTCGACGATGTGACCGTCAACCGCCACCTGTGGAAGTTCGTGCGGAATCTCGGGCTGGTGCCGGGCATCCTCGCCGAGATCGCCCGCTGCCGCGGCATCGTCTTCCACAGCATCGCCGCCACCGATATCCGCGAGGCGCTGGATGAGGGCTGCCTGCACCTGCGGGTGCCTTGCATCTTTGTGCTGGAGCCGTTCGTCTCGAAGCTTGCCGAGTACTCGGGCGCGCCGATCCGCTACCGCACGGCGGCGCGCGACTTCATCGACGAGGACTACTACCAGCGGGTCGAGGCGATGAAGTACACGCTCGCCCACGATGACGGGCAGGCCGCCGACGACCTCGATGACGCCGACGTCATTCTCGTCGGCGTCTCGCGGGCGACGAAGACGCCGACTTGCATGTACCTCGCCTCGCGCGGCATCAAGGCTGCCAATGTTCCGGTCGTCCCCGGCGTGCCACTGCCCGACGGCGTGCTGAAGGCGAAGGCTCCGCTGGTCGTCGGGCTG
>JAXMDR010000058.1:0-10483 GCA_046348725.1 Rhodospirillales bacterium | reverse complement strand
TTAGAATCTCCATCCGGTGATGCTCGCACAAGCTGCACCACCCGGAGGCCTCTTCGGCACATGGCGAGCCGACTGAACCTGCGACAAGCATAACGCGCTTTCGTGCAACGTACTATGACGCTCGACACCGACGTCGGCCGCTGCTGGTCATATGATGCGAGGGCAGGCTGAACGGAAGGGCGGCGGTATTTGCAGGGTGCGGCGGGCGAGAGCCGAAACGTCCGCAGGCGGATTGCTGCGGTCGCGAACGTGGACGCCCCCGAACGCGCATCGCACCGTTATTCCTGCGGCAAAGTATGCGCGGTGCATTCCCGGCGGCGCGCGGCCGACGCCGGGGGCACGGAGGTTGACGCAAGGGGACGACGGTGCAGGCGGGCGGGCGGCGATTCCCCCGCGCGACAGAGTGGGTTGCGATGCGGGTGGTACCGGAGGAACCGGTATGGGTGCACCCAGAGGCTCGGCAGGGGTGGGCGCCCAGAGGTGCCGGCAGGGTGGTACCCGGGGAGCGGAGCAGACCGGGGGGAAAGGCATCCATGCCGGTCAAGCAGTCGCGCCGAGGCGGTTGGGGCAGATGGGAGTTGCGCCGATTCGTCATTTGCCGGGCGGCGGATGGAATGCGTCCTCTTCCTGGAGCCTTTGCCGAGGGCGGCAGCGTTGCTGTCGGGGTATTGCCAAACGATGCTGGACTGTAGCGCAAGCGCCACATCGTTTCTGGTGTCGGTGGGCCTCGGGAGAAGCTCCGCCGGCTTCGCCGGGTGGTGCTGCGAACAGTTGGGGGAACCCCTGGGCGCGGGAAAATATAGTGATATCGGCGGATTATATGTTGATTATCATGCCCAGGGAGGGAATTATATACCCATGTGGAGGTAGCGCGACGCGGACGACCAGGCCGCTGTGACCTGGCCACGGCCGTCGGCGGGCTCCGCGAATGATCGTTGCATCTTTGCATCGGATGGGTACGAAACTTTGCGTAATTTCCTCAGGAGAGTTTCCCGCGGAGCAATCGCAAGTTATTGGAACCCGACTCGGCGACCGGGGGCTGTAGTGATGAAAACAAGAGTTGTTCTGATGGCCTGCGCACTGATGCCGCTGGCGTTCACCGCATCGACCACGGCGTCGGCGCAAGAGAACCAGCCGCTGGTGCGGACGGGTCCGGAGGCGGCGCCGATGGCGTCACGCGGAGAAACCGTGGCGACCCGGGCGCGCCCCGAGCTTGATCCGCTCGGCGTCCGGCTGGGCTCGTTCCTCGTCTATCCCAAGCTTGCAACGGATATGACCTGGAACGACAACGTCTTCGCCACGCGCAACAAGACCAATGATGATGTCGTGTTCGACATCATGCCGGAGCTGTCCGTGCAGTCGGACTGGGCGAACCATGCCCTGAACTTCAGCACGGGCGCCGACTTCGGCCGCTACGTTGATTTCAGCCGGCTGGACTACACCGATTACTTCTTCTCCGGTGACGGTCGCCTCGACATCACCCGGAATTCGGCCTTGTTCGCCGGCGGCAGCTTTGCCCACGAACACGAGGCGCCGGGCGCGCCCGACTTCCCGGGTGACGCCAAGCGTCCGACCGAGTTCGACCAGACCTCGGGCTTTCTCCGCCACGTGCAGCGGGTCGGTCGCTTCCGCGGCGTCGGCGATGCGACGATCGTGCGCCTGAACTACGACCATACCGATACCTTCTCCGGTGAGGATGCGAGCAATACCGAGCGGGACCGCACGGTCTACGCCGGTGGCTATCGCCTCGGTTACGAGTTCGTCCCGAACTATGAGGGCTTCGTGCGGGCAGAGGGCAACTGGCGCAATTACGACGATGCCGAGACGGTCGGCGATACTCGCGTCAGTCGCACCGGAAGGCTTTTCCGCCGTCGCCGGTGTCGCCCTCGATCTTGGCGGCGTCGTCTTCGGCGACGTCTACGCCGGCTACCTTGCCCAGTACTATGATGACTTCAACAACGTCGACGGGTTCACCGCCGGCGGCACGATGACCTGGAACGTCACCACGCTGACCACTCTGAACGCCCGACTGGCCCGGGTGATCCAGGACACCACTCAGGTGGGCTCTCCGGCCATCCTGCGGACCACGGGCGGCCTGTCGGCGGACCACGAACTGCTGCGCAACCTGATTCTGACCAGCGCGCTGACGATCACCAACGATGACTACGAGGACTCGAACCGCAACGATTACTATTACATCGGCGGCGTCGGTGCGCGTTACCTGTTGAACCGCAACATCTACGGATCGCTGGGCTACCAGTTGATCCGGCACACGACGAGTGGTAGCGATACCACCGCCAACAGCTATTGGCAGAATCTCGTCAGGGTCGGCCTGGAGGCGCAGCTCTGAGGCAGCCGGACGACGCAACTGCTTCGAGGGGAGAGCGGCCGCCGGCAAAGGGCAAGCCCCTGTGCCGGCGCCGCCCGCATGCACCCGTCCCCGGCTGCCATCCGGCGAACGGTTCCGCGGACGTTAACGAACGGCGGTGACGCGGGGCATGTCAGTCAACGGCCCGAGGATGGGCAAGACCATGGGTGAAGAAATGAGTGTGCAGCGGATGAGCCGGCGCGAGGCGCTCCGGAGTGGCGTCGCCGGACTGTTGGTCGGCATGCCTCTGGTTTTAGCCGCGAAGGCTGCTCTGGCGGCGCCGGCGCCGGATGACATTGCCGCCTATACCCTCGGCTCCGGCGACAAGGTCCGGGTGACGGTCTTCGGTCACGAGGATCTCTCCGGCGAATTCGAAGTCGATGGTTCCGGCAACATATCGTTGCCGCTGATCCGCAACATCAAGGCGGAAGGCCTGACCGTGCGGCAGCTGGAGCAGACCATCGCCGAGCGGCTGTCGCCCGACTACCTGCTCAATCCCAGCGTCAGCGTCGAGGTCCTTAACTATCGGCCGTTCTACATCTACGGCGAGGTGACCAAGCCCGGCAGCTATCCGTTCGTCAACGGCATGACCGTGGTCAACGCCGTGGCGATGGCCGGTGGCTTCACCTATCGGGCGCGCACCGGCAGCGTGCGCATCACCCGCGGCAACGAGCCCAACCGCAAGCAGATCACCGCCGATAAGGACACGCCGGTGCTGCCGGGCGACGTCATTGAAGTACCGGAGCGTTACTTCTGAGGTGATGGCGCGCCACCGCCCTCTGCCGGCGGGCCGGCGCCCGCCGTGGTCGGGGGGTCTCGGCCCTTCCGACTGCAAGCGGCCGCGCCGGCGGGGGTTATTGTTGCTGGTGGCGGTTGACGGGCACGGCGCGGCGCGCGCCTGCCGCCATGGGGGCGCGTCGCGATGATACCGCGGGTGGTGCGCGGTCTCGTGCCGTCGAAGGGACAGCTCGATGCCGAGACCCGGCGGCGGCTGATCGCCGCCCCGGTGGCGCTTTGCGCGGTAATCCTGATCGGTCTCGGCCTTCCACGGACGATCGGCGTGCTGGTTTCGGCCAGCGGCGAGCCGGTGCTGCGCAAGCTGCAGGACCAGCAGCCGGTCGACGTCCAGCAGTTGCGGACGCTCATCGACGCCCAGGAGAGCGCGGCGTTCTGGCTGTCGGACGGCAGGGTTCTGACCGATCTCGGCCTGGGGGCGCTGCTGCTGTCGGAGAGCCTGCCGAAGGACGATCCCGAGGCCGCCCGCTCGCTGCAGCAGGCCATCGTCGCCCTGGAGGAAGGGGTGGCAAGGGCGCCCGCCAATCCTTACGCATGGTCGCGCCTCGCCTATGCCCGGGCGATGGCGGAAGGATGGTCGCCGCGCGCGGTGGCTGCCCTGCGCCTGGCGCTGATCACGGCGCCTTACGAGCCGCGGCTTTTGTGGGCGCGATTGCGGATGACGATGCTGGCGTGGATGCAGCTGGCCAGCGAAGACCGCGAGGTAGTGTTCCAGCAGGTGCGCTGGGCGTGGGACTCCAACCCCGAGGAGCTGGTCCGGCTCGCCCTCGAGGCGAAGCAGGTCAACCTCGTGCGCGCCGCCCTGATGCGCTCTCCCGAGGAGAGCGCCCGCTTCGAAGAGATGATCAAACAGAAGTCCTGAGCCGGCCGTACGCCGCTCACAGCAAGGCGCGCCGCTCGCCGCGGTCAGCAGGGCGAACCCGCCTTGAGCTAACCAGACGTTCGATCCGACGGCCGTGGACGCCAGGCATTCCCCCCTGTTTCCGCAGCCTGCTCAGGCAATTGACGCCGCGCCCGGGTGGGCGGGTATTCCGTCCACCCGGTGGAGTGCGCTAACGCTGGTGATGAGACGACGCCGATCGATCTGACTGCAATATTTCGGCGTAGCTACAGGCATTGCAGCGAAAGCACGTATGCGCCCGTATAGTTGTAGCTTTCGTTGACCCCGATCGTGTAGGTCCCGGCGCTGGGCAAGGACAGGGTTCCTTCCCCCGATGTGCAGGCGCCGACGGCATCACCCGATGCGTTGAAAACGCACCACTTGCTGCCGTACGTGGACGGACCGGTGATCTTCAAGTCGATGCTTCTCGCTGCACTGGTGGTGAAAGCGAAGGTGTCGGTATCACCCTTGGTAGCGAAGGTTCCCCGCCTGATATCGCCGCAGGCGATTGGCTGGCTACAGCGGTGTGCACTCGATATTCCCTGTACCGACAGG
Source organism: Rhodospirillales bacterium (assembly GCA_046348725.1). Lineage (GTDB taxonomy): Bacteria > Pseudomonadota > Alphaproteobacteria > Rhodospirillales > Defluviicoccaceae > Defluviicoccus. Next base: position 5,885 of record JAXMDR010000058.1, on the reverse strand, counting down.
TAATAGTCCCCCGTATAGTTGTAGGTGTCGCGGGTCAGGATCCTGTGGGTTCCGGCGATCAGTTTCGGCGTCGTATCGAGGTTCGCCTGGCACTCTACGAGTGCACCGCTTGGATTGTAGAGGCACCACTGGCTGCCGTAGGTGGACGGCCCAGCGATCTTGAGCCAGCCCACGGTACCCGCGGGCACCGTCCAATTGAACAGATCGGTATCGCCGGCCGGACTGAACCGGCACTTGTAGAGGCCACCGCAAAGGGCGGTATCGACATCGGCTTCGGCCGCCATTGCCGCCTCGGTGATCTGCGTGCAGCTCTGTGGCTCGCCAGAAGTCTGCAGCCGCGGCCCCGCGACGGTCACCGGGCCGCTGATGCGGACGGTCGCAACCCTTGGAAAACTGCCGGGGATTGGGCTCTCGTAAGGTGGTGATCGCCAAGTAGTTGCCGCCAGCGGCGACCGGCTCAGTCACCGAGCCAGAACATGCGCCGGCGGCGGACGTTCCCACCACGCTTGCCGCGCCAGCGGTGCCCAGTTTCGCCGCAGTATTGCGGAAGCGTGCTCCCGCCGCCTGCGGGATCGAGCAGATCGTCACCGATCCCGCGGTTGTGGCTTTCAGATCAAAGACACAAGCCTGCCCTTCCGCGTCAAGCACGCAACTCTTGTCGACGGCGGCGGCCGGCGTCACCGGAGCGAAAAAGGCCGCTGCCAGCGAGAGCGGCAGCAGGCCCGTCATCCGCATTGATTTCACCGCTTTTTCCTCCGAGTCGGGGAACCGGACCCCTCATCGCTGCCGATCAGCAACGCACCCTGATGAACCGACTCTTGCGGAGGCCAATTCCCATAATATAAATGTTACTATCTTTTCCTAATGATTGAAAGATTGTCGCGTCCGCTAAGCCGCAGGTTGCTGAATACGCTTGGTCGCAAGCCTCGTGCACGGAAAACGGATATTAATCGCAGGCCGGCTGCCGGTGCGAAGCTGTCGGGCATGGCACAAAGTGCCAATACGGCAATATGGCGATATACGGATATCGTCGTTGCAACGGCGGCTGCCCTCGCCCTGGTAGACCCGCGCGGCGTTTCGGCCTATGCCATGCTCGATGCGTCGCCTCTTGCCGCTGCTCGCGTTGCTGCTGAGCCTCACCGCCGCCGCCGTCCCCGCCCGTGCCGGGCGGCAGGTGCTGACGGTCTGCATTGGTCAGTATCCGGCGTCGCTGCATCCGTCGATCGCATCGCTGGTGGCGCGCTATTATGTGCTGGGGCTGGCGCGGCGGCCGTTCACCGTCTACGACCCGGACTGGAACCTCGTCTGCATGCTGTGCACGGCGGTGCCAACGCTGGAGAACGGCGGCGCCTGGCGGCAGGTCTGCCGCGATTGGCGAAGCCGGCCGGCCGGCGGTAGACTGGCGTCAGGCTCAAGGTCGTGAAGGCATCGCGCGATGGAGCGGATCGTCAACGTTCGTATCGAAAAGCTGCCCGAGAGCCCCTACCTGGCAACCTCGGACGCGGTGCAGGGGCTGGTGGCGCAGGGCCGCACGATCACCGGGACGCTGGCGATCGCCCGCACCGTCGCCCGCCGGCTGCTGGCAGCACAGGCGGAGCGGAATGCCGCCGCGCCACCGCCGCTCGCGGCCGCCGCATTTCGACTACCCGCTCGTCATCAACGATCGATGGAGGCGCTCGCGTGCTTCGCAAGGCGGTTAGGGCGACTTAGTTAGCATTTGTCGTGGCGTCAGCAAGACTACAGATTGACGAAGGTGACTGAGTGATATCTTCTCATGTGGCGTCCTGGGACTAGCTTAGGTCGTCTACCGCAACATGGGACAACATACAGGGCTACTCAAACAAGTGAATAAGCTCGTCAGTATTACCTTGGCGCCGGGGTTCGCGAAGGCGATGGACTCGGTTCAACACCTTACGCCTGACTTAAGAGCCCGCTTCGAACGTCTCGGAGAGGCAGCAGTCGAATGGCACGTCGCCAACCCTAGCACCTACCCCCCGCAAGAACCGGAACACTATGCTGCGCTGGTGTGGCTCGGTGAGAAGCAGGCTGAACGTGAGCGGCTTGAGCGGCTGACTTTCTGGGTGGTAGTCGCGACGTTGGTGTTTACTGTGATGTCGCTCATCGCGACCGTTTGGTTCGGTCTTCGGTAAGCGGCTCGCCGCGGCTGAGGGCAATGATTCCCGCCTTCCGGGGGGCGTGTAGAGCCAAAAAGAAAACGCGCCGCAGTCCACTAGCCGACTTTGGACACGGCCACAAGCGTCGCGCAGCATGTCCGAAATTGCAGGTTTGCGGGACAATCGTCGGCAGGGCTGACGCTTCCGCGCTGCCGCGGTGGACCGGCGCGCGGTTTCGGCCTATGGCATCCCCCATGCGTCGCCTCGTCGCCCTGCTTGCGCTGCTAATGCTGCTCGCCGCCGCCCCCGTGCACGCCGGGCGGGAGGTGCTGACTGTCGGCATCGGGCAGTATCCGGCGTCGCTGCATCCGTCGATCGAATCGATGGTGGCGCGCTCGTACGTGCTGGGGTTGGCGCGGCGGCCGTTCTGATACGACCCCGACTGGCAGCTGGTGTGCATGATGTGCACGGCGCTGCCGACCTTGGAGAATGGCGGTGCGTGGACGGAGACGACGGCGGACGGCAAGGACGGCATCGCCGTGCGCTTTACCATCCGCGAGGGCTCCGCCTGGGCGAGACTGGCGCCCGTCACCAACCGCGACGTCGTCTTCACCCGCGAGGTCGGCCGCCATCCGCGCTCCGGCGTCATGCCGAAGGAGTTCTGGCGCAGCCTCTGGAAGATCGACGTCGAGGGCGAGCGCACCTTCGTCCTGCCGACCGCCGCCACTTCGACTATAACGCCATCAACGACTTCGAGCTGCTGCCCGAGCACATCGAGGCCGCCGCCTTCGCCGAGCCCGACGCCTATCCGACGCGCACCCGCTACGCCACCGATCCGACCAACCCCGGCCTCTACAACGGCCCCTACCGCGTCGCGGAGGTGGCGCCCGGCTCGCACATCGTGCTCATCCGCAACGCCTACTGGAAGGGGCCGGCGCCGGCGTTCGAGCGCATCGTCGTGCGCGCCATCGAGAATACCGCGGCGCTGGAGGCGAACCTGCTGTCCGGCGCCATCGATTTGATCGCCGGCGAGATCGGGCTGACCCTCGATCAGGCGGAGGCGATGAAGGCGCGCCACGGCGAGCGCTACCAGGTGATCTTCAAGCCCAGCCTCGCCTACGAGCACATCGACCTCAACCTCGACAACCCTGACCTCGCCGACGTGCGGGTGCGCCGGGCGCTGCTGCTGGCGCTCGACCGCGAGGCGATCAGCCGCCAGCTGTTCGCCGGCCGCCAGCCGGTGGCGGACAGCAACGTCAGCCCGCTCGACCGGATGGCGGCGGCGGACGTCGCTGGGCATACGATCCGGGCGCGGCGGCGGCGCTGTTCGCCGAGGCTGGCTGGGGCCGGCTGCAAGGCGGCGTGCGCGTCGATGCCGGCGGCCGGCCGCTGCGCGTCGAGCTGATGACGACGGCGGGCGATCGCACCCGCGAGCTGGTGCAGCAGGTGCTGCAGAGCCAGTGGAAGGCGGTGGGGATCGATGTGCGCATCCGCAACCAGCCGGCGCGCGTCTTCTTCGGCGAGACGGTGAGCCGCCGGCAGTTCGGCTCGATGGCGCTGTTCGCCTGGTTCAGCGCGCCGGAGAGCGTGCCGCGGACGACGCTGCACTCCAGCGAAATCCCCACCGATGCCAACGGCTGGTCCGGGCAGAACTACACCGGCTTCCGCAACGGTGAGATGGACCGGCTGATCGAGGCGATCGAGACCGAGCTGGACGAGGGCAAGCGCCGCGCGCTGTGGGCGCAGCTGCAGGCGCTTTACGCCGAGCAGCTGCCGGCGCTGCCGCTGTGGTGGCGGGCCAACGCCTTCGTCCTGCCGGCGTGGCTGGAAGGGGTGCGGCCGACCGGCCACCAGTATCCGACGACCCTGTGGGTCGAGGAGTGGCAGGCGCGCTGAGCCGCGGGCGGCCCGGGCCGGGCTCAAGCTCAGGTTCAAGCCGCGGGAACCGCGCCCGGACATCCCCATTATCGCGCACAGCACCAACGGCCGTCGTCAGCGGGGAGGCGATGTCCGCGGAACACGTCCATGAGAGATCGGAAAGCGCGCAATGACCAACGATCCGCTGTGGTACAAGGACGCGATCATCTATCAGCTGCACGTCAAGGCCTTCCTCGATGCCAACGGCGATGGCATCGGCGACTTCGCCGGGCTGGCGCAGAAACTCGACTATCTCGCCGACCTCGGCGTCACCGCCATCTGGCTGCTGCCGTTCTACCCGTCGCCGATGCGCGATGACGGCTACGACATCGCCGACTACCGCGACGTCAACCCGGCGTTCGGTTCCATTCGCGACTTCCGCCACTTCGTCCGCGAGGCGCACCGGCGCGGGCTGAAGGTGATCACCGAGCTGGTGATCAATCACACCTCCGACCAGCACCCATGGTTCCAGCGGGCGCGGCGCTCGCGGCCGGGCTCCAGCCAGCGCGGCTACTACGTGTGGAGCACCACCAACCAGCGCTACGCCGGCACCCGCATCATCTTCTGCGATACCGAGAAGTCCAACTGGACGTGGGACACCGAGGGCAAGGCCTACTACTGGCACCGCTTCTTCTCGCACCAGCCGGACCTCAACTTCGATAACCCGCGCGTCTTCGTCGAGGTCACCCGGGTGATGCGCTTCTGGCTGGAGGCCGGCGTCGACGGGCTGCGGCTGGACGCGGTGCCCTACCTCGCCGAGCGCGAGGGCACCAACAACGAGAACCTGCCGGAGACGCACGCGGTGCTGCGTCGTCTGCGGCAGTGGCTCGACGACCACTACGGCGACCGGATGTTCCTCGGCGAGGCCAACCAGTGGCCGGAGGACGTGCGGCCGTACTTCGGCGACGGTGACGAATGCCACATGGCGTTCCACTTCCCGCTGATGCCGCGCATCTACATGGCGCTGGCGCGCGAGGACCGGTACCCCATCACCGATATCATGCGGCAGACGCCGGACATTCCCGACAACTGCCAGTGGGCGATCTTCCTGCGCAACCACGACGAGCTGACGCTGGAGATGGTCACCGACCGCGAGCGGGACTACCTCTGGCAGTTCTACGCCGCCGATGCCCGCGCCCGCATCAACCTCGGCATCCGCCGCCGGCTGGCGCCGCTGCTGGGCGGCGACCGGCGCAAGATCGAGCTGCTGAACAGCCTTTTGATGAGCATGCCGGGAACGCCGATCGTCTATTACGGCGACGAGATCGGCATGGGCGACAACATCTTCCTCGGCGATCGCAACGGCGTGCGCACCCCGATGCAGTGGTCGCCCGACCGCAACGGCGGCTTCTCCCGCGCCGACCCCGAGCAGCTCTACCTGCCGCCGATCATGGACAGCATCTACGGCTATGAGGCGGTGAACGTCGAGGCGCAGCTGCGCCAGCCGGCCTCGCTGCTCAACTGGATGCGCCGGCTGATCGCCGCCCGCAAGCGCCACCCGGCGCTGGGCCGCGGCGAGCTGACCTTCCTTTACCCGCGCAACCGCAAGGTGCTCGCCTACCTGCGCAGCGACGGCAACGAGACGATGCTGTGCGTCGCCAACATGAGCGCGGCGCCGCAGGCGGCGGAGCTCGATCTGTCGCAGCTGAAGGGCAGGGTGCCGGTGGAGCTGCTGGGGCAGAGCGCATTTCCGCCGATCGGCGCGCTGCCGTACTTCATCACTCTGCCCGCCTACGGCTTCTACTGGTTTCTGCTGGCGGAGGAGGCGGAGGCGCCGAAGTGGCACGAGCCTTACGTGCAGCCACTGCCGGAATTTCGCACCATGGTGTTGACCCACGGCTGGGACAGCATCGG
>JAXMDR010000057.1:0-10539 GCA_046348725.1 Rhodospirillales bacterium | reverse complement strand
CGGCCGGGCTGCCAGCAGTCCGTCAACAGCCGCATCCCAATCACCCCGCCCGAACGCCACCAGCGCCCGGCACATCGGCAGCCCCACTTCCCGCGTCATCATCGCGTTGGTGCCGCCCTCCGCCGCTCTGCGTTGCATCGTCGCCAGCAGCCGGTCCGCCGCAGCCTCGCGCCCGGCCGCCACCATCGCCATCATCGCGTGGGCGTCGTTGAAGGCGTAGAAGCCGTCATCGATCAGCGGCTCCCAGGCATCCGCCAGCTCCTGCCAGCGCTCGCCGGCGTCCACGCCCAGCAGATGGAGCCGCCACAGCAGCGCCGAAGCATCGATCATCTCCAGGACAATGGTGCTCGGGCGCGGCCGGACCGCGCCGTCATAGACCGCCAGCGCCCGCTCCGGCTCGCCGCGATCGAGATGGAAAAGCGCGAGGTGCCACCAGTTATGGAAGGCAAAGCCGTTGTCGCTGGCCCAGTACGGACCGTTCTGCTCGAGCCAGACGATACCGTCGGCGCTTCGCCCCTGCATCTCCATGACATGGGTCACCGCGTGCGCCGACCACGGATCGCGCGGATCGAGCTCGATGGCCTTGCGCCCTGCCGCTTCCGCCCGGGCATAATCGCCGGTCTCCTCCAGCCCGAAGGCATGCATGCCGAGCACGTAGCCGTAGCCGGGCACGCCTTCGTCCCAGGCCGGCAGCACCCGCGCGATACGATCGCGCAGCATGGCAGAGTGCCCGAGGTAGAAGTCGCCGAGGTGGGCGATCTGCAGCGCCAGCGAGTCGCGCGGATATTCGAACAAGACATCACCCCAGCGGCGCACCGCAGCCTCGAAGTCGCCGTCGAGCCAGGCGCGGGCGGCGGCGATGTGGCCTTGTTCGCGGCGATTGGCGGCAGCCGCCAGCGCTTCCGCCGCCTCGACGCTCTCCCGCAGCATCGGCAGCGCCGCCTTCTCGGTGGTCGAGGCCAGCAGTGCCGCGCGTAGGCAATGGCCCATGATGAATTCCGGGTGCTTGGCGAGGGTTGCCTCGATGGCGGCAAACGGATCATTGTAGTAGCCGTGAAACAACGCTACCGCTGTTTCATATCCGCCAAGGGCATCCGGATCGTCCGTCGATAGGGGAACATCACGGCAGTCGGTCAGTGGCATGTCGGGGCTGCCTCCCTGGGTGCTTGATTATAAAACGGTGGCCTCGATCCTTACCGTTTCCTTGTCATGTGGGAAGCCGGGATGTCGACAGGAAGCCACTCGTCCTTGCCGTTCTCCCTAAGTGACTTTGCTTGTTTTGACGGCGGCCCTCGTCGCCATCGTCGCCCCGGCGTCGGCCCTCGGCAGCCTGCTGGTCGCCCGCCGACTTCGACGAGAGTCGCTTCGTTTGTGGTATATTGGCTTGATCGCATCGTCAGCGCTGACCGGTGCAAACCTCCACCGTCCGGGAGCTCAAGCGTGAAGAAGCTGGCCTTCGCCGTCTTTCTCCTCTCTGCGACCGCCGCCTACGCCGATACCGCCTGCGAGAGGCCGCAGAACGATTTCGACGGCCTCTATTGCCTGAACAAGATCTATCAGGAGGCCGACAAGGAACTGAACGAAAGCTACAAGAAGCTGACGGCGAAGCTGGACAGCAGCGGCAAGGCGGCCCTGCGCACCAGCCAGCTTGCCTGGATCGAGCAACGCAATGCCGACTGCTCGCGGCGGGAGGGCAACAAGTTCTTCGTCAACATGGACTGTGCCACCGACACCACCGTGGCGCGGACGCAGTTTCTGCAGGACCGCCTGCGCGAGTGCAACAGTACCGGCTGCCAGAACAGCAAGCTGTGAAGGGGCGCGGGCAGGCAGTTCCCGCAACCGCTACCCCGCAAGCCTATCCGGCTCGTAGACAAGGTTGGGGGCGAGCCAGCGTTCCATTTCGGCGAGGTCCATCCCCTTGCGCCGGGCGTAGTCCTCGACCTGGTCGCGGCCGATGCGGCCGACGCCGAAGTAGCGCGCCTCGGGGTGGGCGAAGTACCAGCCGGCGACGGCGGCGGCCGGCGTCATCGCGAAGCTCTCGGTGAGGACGATGCCGGCGTTCTCCTCGGCCCGCAGCAGCTCGAACAGCGTGCGCTTCTCGGTGTGGTCGGGGCAGGCGGGATAGCCCGGTGCCGGGCGGATGCCGCGGTAGCGCTCCTCGATCAGCTCGGTGTTGGTCAGCTCCTCCTCGGCGGCATAGCCCCAGAACTCCTTGCGCACCCGCTCGTGCAGCCGCTCGGCGAAGGCCTCGGCCAGCCGGTCGGTCAGCGCTTTCGCCATGATCGCCCCGTAGTCGTCGTGCTGGGCCTGCATCTCGGCGACGACGGCGTCGAGGCCGTGGCCGGTGGTGACGGCGAAGCCGCCCAGCCAGTCGGCGATGCCGGCTTCCTCCGGCGCCACGAAATCGGCCAGCGCCAGGTTCGCCCGGGCACGCCCGCCCTCGCGCGGCATCTGCTGGCGCAGGGTGTGCACGACGGCCAGCGGCTGCCGGCGCTGCTCGTCGGTCCACAGCACGATGTCGTCAGCGCCGCTGCGGTTCGCCGGCCAGAAGCCGACGACGCCGCGGGCGCGGATCCAGCGCTCGCCGATCATCCGCTGCAGCATCGCTTGCGCGTCGGCATAGACCGAGCGCGCCGCCTCGCCGACGACCGCATCGTCGAGGATAGTCGGGGAAGCGGCCGGACAGCTCCCAGGTGCGGAAGAACGGCCCCCAGTCGATCCGCCCGACCAGCTCCGCCAGATCGTAGTCGTCGAACACCGTAATGCCGGGCGCTGCCGGGGCAACGGGCCTGCAACCGTTATCGAAGCTCAGCGCCTGCGCGTTGGCGCGGGCGGCGGCGATGCCAAGCCGGGCCTTCTCGGCATGCTGGCGGGCGTGCGCCTCCCGCAGCACCCGGTATTCCTCCCGCACCGTGCCGGCGTAGCTGTCGCGATCGGTGGGCGAGCGCAGCGCCTGCGCCACGCCGACCGCGCGCGACGCATCGACGACGTGGACCAGCGGCCCGTCAAAGCCCGGTGCGATCTTCACCGCGGTGTGCACGCGGCTGGTCGTCGCACCGCCGATCAGCAGCGGCGTGGTGAAGCCCTCGCGCTGCATCTCCTTGGCGACATAGATCATCTCGTCCAGCGAGGGGGTGATCAGTCCGGACAGGCCGATGATGTCGGCCTTTTCCTGCCGTGCCGTCTCCAGGATGCGGGCGCACGGCACCATCACCCCGAGGTCGATGACCTCGTAGTTGTTGCACTGCAGGACGACGCCGACGATGTTCTTGCCGATGTCGTGCACGTCGCCCTTGACGGTGGCGAGCAGCACGCGGCCGGCGGTTTCACGCGGCTTGCCGGCCTTTTCCGCCTCCATGAAGGGCAGCAGCCAGGCCACCGCCTGCTTCATCACCCGGGCGCTCTTCACCACTTGCGGCAGGAACATCTTGCCGGAGCCGAACAGGTCGCCGACGACGTTCATCCCCGCCATCAGCGGCCCTTCGATGACGTCGAGCGGGCGCGTCGCCTGCAGCCGCGCCTCCTCGGTGTCCTGCTCGATGTATTCGGAGATGCCGGCGACCAGCGCGTGCGTCAGCCGCTCGTTCACCGGGCGCTCGCGCCACGACAGGTCCTGCTCGCGCGCCTTCTTCTCGCCCTTCACCGAGCCGGCGATCTCCAGCAGCCGCTCGGTGGCATCGGGGCGGCGGTTGAGCACGACGTCCTCGACCCGCTCGCGCAGGGCCGGCTCGATCTCCTCGTAGACGGCGAGCTGGCCGGCATTGACGATGCCCATGTCCATGCCGGCGCGGGTGGCATGGTAGAGAAACACCGCGTGGATCGCTTCGCGCACCGGATCGTTGCCGCGGAAGGCGAAGGAGACGTTGGAGACGCCGCCGGAGATCAGCGCCCCCGGCAGGCTCGCCTTGATCTGCCGCGTCGCCTCGAAGAAGGCGACGGCGTAGCCGTTGTGCTCCTCGATGCCGGTGGCGATGGCGAAGATGTTGGGATCGAAGATGATGTCTTCGGGCGCAACGCCGACACGCTCGGTCAGCAGCCGGTAGCAGCGGGTGCAGATGGCCACCTTTCGCTCGACGGTGTCGGCCTGGCCCTGCTCGTCGAACGCCATCACCACCATCGCCGCGCCGTAGCGGCGAATCTTGCGGGCGAGCGCGAGGAACGGCTCCTCGCCCTCCTTGAGGCTGATGGAGTTGACGATGCCCTTGCCCTGCAGGCACTTCAGGCCGGCCTCGATCACCTCCCACTTCGAGGAATCGACCATCACCGGAACGCGCGCGATGTCCGGTTCGGCGGCGATCAGGTTGAGGAAGCGGACCATCGCGGCGCGCGAGTCCAGCATCGCCTCGTCCATGTTGACGTCGATGATCAGCGCTCCGGCTTCCACCTGGTCGCGGGCGATCTGCACCGCCGCGGCGTAGTCGCCGGCCATGATCAGCTTGCGGAATTTGGCGGAGCCGGTGACGTTGGTCCGCTCGCCGATGTTGATGAAGCTGCGCATCACATCCGCTTCATGTGGGAAGGGTGAAGGCTTCGAGCCCGGAGAGCCGCAGCGCCCGCGGCACTTCCGGCGGCCGGCGCGGCGGCAGTCCGGCCACCGCCGCGGCAATCGCCGCGATGTGCTCGGGCGTCGTGCCGCAGCAGCCGCCGACGATGTTGACGAGGCCGCTCTGCGCCCACTCGCGCAGGTGCGCCGCAGTCATCTCCGGGGTCTCGTCGTAGCCGCCGAATTCATTGGGCAGCCCGGCGTTGGGGTAGGCGCAGACGAAGGTGTCGGCGACGCGGGCGAGCTCGGCGATGTGCGGCCGCATCTCGGTCGCGCCGAGCGCACAGTTGAGGCCGATGCTGAGCGGCCGGGCATGGCGCACCGAGTTCCACAGCGCCTCGACGGTCTGGCCTGAGAGATTGCGGCCGGAAAGATCGGTGATCGTCCCGGAAACCATCACCGGCAGGCCGATGCCGCGCTCATCGAACAGTTCCGCGACCGCCGACAGGGCGGCCTTGGCGTTCAGCGTATCGAACACCGTCTCGACCAGGATGATATCGCAGCCGCCGTCGATCAGACCTACGGCGGCGACCCGATAGGCGTCGGCGAGCTCGTCGAAGGAGATGTTGCGGAAGCCGGGATCGCCCACGTCCGGCGACAGCGACGCGGTGCGGTTGGTGGGACCGATCGCGCCGGCGACGAACCGCGGCTTTTCCGGGGTCAGCTTCGACATCGCATCGGCCGCGGCGCGCGCCAGCCGGGCGCCCGCCTCGTTCAGCTCGCGCGCCAGTTCCTCCTGGCCATAGTCGGCAAGCGAGATGCGGTTGGAGTTGAAGGTGTTGGTCTCGAGGATGTCGGCCCCGGCATCGAGATACTGGCGGTGGATGCCCTCGATGAGCTCCGGCCGGGTCAGGCTCAGCAGGTCGTTGTTGCCCTTGAGGTCGCGCGGCCAGTCGCGGAACCGCTCGCCGCGGAAGTCCGCCTCCTCCAGCCGGTGCTTCTGGATCATCGTCCCCATGGCGCCATCCAGCACCAGGATCCGCTGCTCCAGCGCGGCGCGCAGCAGCGCCGCTCGATCGTGGTCAGCCACCTTCGTCACCTGCCGCCTGCCGCCGCCTGCACCGGCTCGGCCGACGCCTCGCGCGGCGGGCGGACGCCGAGGACGTGGCAGATGGCATAGGCCAGGTCGGCCCGGTTGAGGGTGTAGAAATGGAACTGGCGGACGCCGCCGGCGTAGAGGGCGCGGCACTGGTCGCAGGCCAGCGATGCCGCCACCAACCGGCGCGTTTCCGCGTCGCCGTCGAGGCCGTCGAACAGCTCGCCCATCCAGCGCGGCACCGAGGCGCCGCACAGGCCGGCGAAGCGGCGGACCTGGGCGAAGTTGGTAACCGGCAGGATGCCGGGGACGATCGGCACGTCGATGCCGGCGGCCGCGGCGCGGTCGCGGAAGCGGAAGAAGTGGTCGACGTCGAAGAAGAACTGGGTGATCGCCTGCGAGGCCCCGGCATCCACCTTGCGCTGCAGGTTCTCGAGGTCGGCGCGGGCGCTCACCGCCTCCGGATGGGTTTCCGGATAGGCTGCGACGGAAATCCTGAAGTCGGCGATCCGCTGCAGCCCGGCGACCAGATCCGCCGCATAGGCGTAGCCCCCGGGATGCGGCGAATATTTGGCGGTGCCCTCGGGCGGATCGCCGCGCAGGGCGACGATATGGCGGATGCCGGCCTGCCAGTAGTGGCGCGCAACCTCGTCGATCGCATCGCGGCTGGCGCCGACGCAGGTCAGGTGCGCCGCCGGCTCCAGCGCGGTCTCCTCGCGGATGCGGACGACGGTGGCGTGGGTGCGCTCGCGCGTCGAGCCGCCGGCGCCGTACGTCACCGAGACGAATGCCGGCTGCAGCGTCGCCAGCCGCTGGACGCAGGCCCACAGCGACTGCTCCATCTGCTCCGACTTCGGCGGAAAGAACTCGAACGACACGCGCACGTCCATCGGCAGCGGCGCGGCTGTGGATAGCGGCATCGGTCGTCGGTCTGGTGCGCTCATCGTTCTCGCTCGTGGTCCCGGCTTGGCGCGGCGATCGAGTTGCGACATGGTCGGTGGGGGTGGCGGCGCAATGGCAGGCGCCCATCCAGGAGGCTCGCCGCGACACGACCCCCTGGCCGAAACCTGCGTTTTCTGCATGCCACATGCAACTTCTTAATTAGGGTGACCGAAACCATCGCCGGCGGTCCCCATCTGGCGTTTCCACGCCGCTTGTGGTACTTGCGGCTCGTTTTTCTCATGGTCTGCCACACCATCCGGCGGCATCCGGCGGGCGGCAGCCGATGTACTGCCGGATGCCGCCGGAACAAGGAAGAAGGGCACGAGATGCCGAGGAACGCGCACCGTCTCGTCGGCCTGGCGGTCGCGGCGTTACTGGCAGCCGCCACGGCTGGATGTGCTACTCCCCCCGACCGCTCGGATACGGAAGCCTACGCCGAGTTCAAGGCGATCAACGATCCGCTGGAGCCGTTGAATCGCACCGTTTTCGGCTTCAACCAGGCGTTGGACGCGATGTTCATCCGGCCCTTTGCCGACTTCTACCGGCTGCTGCTGCCGGCGCCGTTGCGCGAGGGCGTCCACAATGTCCTCGCCAACCTGCGCTCTCCTGTCATCCTCGCCAATGACCTGCTGCAAGGCGAGTTCGAGCGCGCCGGCACGACGACCAATCGCTTTCTGATCAACTCGACCCTGGGGGTCGGCGGCCTTGCCGATTGGGCGACCGATTTCGGCCTGCCCCGTCATAACGAGGATTTCGGCCAGACCCTGGCTGTGTGGGGCTCGCCGGAAGGCCCGTTCCTGATGCTGCCGCTGATCGGACCATCCAATCCCCGCGATGCCGTCGGCCTCGCCGTCGATGGTTTCATCCTGGATCCGTTCGGCTTGATGAATACGTTGAACATGGATACCGAGTGGATGCAGACCATGCAGATCGTACGGCTCAGCATGACGCTGATCGACGAGCGCTCCCAGAACGTCGAGGAGCTTGACGACCTGCAGAAATCCTCGCTCGACTTCTATGCGGCGCTGCGCAGTCTCTACCGGCAATACCGGACCTCGGAGATCTGGCAGGGCCGGCCGCCGGCGGCGATGGAAGGCCCGAGTTTCGACGATCTCCCGAGCATTCCCGGAGAATAGCGCAGATGCGTTCGATGGCGGTTTTCCGGTTTCGTGTCGGCCGCGCGCTGATCGCGGTGCTCGCGCTGGCCACCGCGTCCCTGGCGCAGCAGCCGGCCTTGCGGGCGGTGGATCAGCCGGCAATCGTCCCGGCGGCGCAGGCGTTGGTGAAGAGCTTTGCCGACGACGGCGTGCGGCTGCTGGAAGATCGCGCCGCCTCGCCGGCGGTGCGGGCCGAGCGTTTTCGCGGCCTCCTGCGCCAATACTTCGCCACCGACGTGATCGCCCGCTGGGTGCTGGGGCGCCACTGGAACCAGTTCGATGCGGCGCAGCGCGAGGAATATTACCGGCTGTTCGAGGATCTTGTGGTCTACGGCTACGCCAAGCGCTTCGGCGAGTACACCGGCGAGCGGCTGCGGATCGTGCGCACCGCCGCCGACAGCGACTCCCAGGCCACGGTGTTCAGCGAGATCGACCGGCCGGCCGGCGGCCAGCCGATCCGCGTCGACTGGCGCATCGGCGGGCGTGATGGCTTCTTTCGCATCGCTCGACGTGATCGTCGAGAACGTCTCGCTCCAGCCAGGCGGCGCTCCGACTTCTCCGCCACCATCCAACAGGGCGGCGGCACGGCGCTGCTGGACACCTTGCGGACCCGCACCGCGCAGCTCCAGCGCGGACCTCGGCGTCGCGCCCTAGGTTCAGCAGGGACAGACCGAGGGTGCCGGGATGACGACGCGCTCGCGCGGCAGATGCGCCGGCAGCGGCCCCCGCACAGGCGTGCGGCAGCTGGCGCCAGGTCCGGTGCCTTCGTTTCGACCGCACCTTGCCCCGCGCCGTAGCCGTGCCGGTCGATCGAGGCCCCACTTTTTCGCCGCTCTCGACGCTCTGGCTGTCGATGACGGCGGCGGTAAACGGGTTGCCGCCCGACCTGCTCGCGATACTTGACGTACAGCGCGTGATGGATGCGCGCGACTGAGGTGGACCCGGCGGCGGGACCGCTCGACGGTCGTTCTTGTTTGGAAACGCTGCCGGCTCCTACCCCATTGCTCACGCTACGCAAGTGGTTTGTTGCGGTTGACGCGGTGGGCATGTGGGCGAGGCGGCAGCGTCGTCCAAGCGCAGCGTCATGTCCTCAGCGTTGCCGGCCAGTGCGCCGGTGACGCCTTCGCGCCACACGGCCAGGGGTGTCCGGTCGCCCAGCACCTGATGGGGGCGTCCGCCGTTGTAAGAGCGGATCCAGGCGGCGATGCCGGCGCGTGCCTCGCGACCGTCTACATAGCCCTTGAGCCGTCGCCTGCTCCCGCAGCGCTTCCAGGGCGATCTTCGCCTTCAGCGCCGCATCGATCTTCCCTCTGGCTTCTTCATCATCCGCTCCGTCTATCACGGAGCCGACCCCGTCCCAATCAAGCCCATGGTGCCAAAATTGGGTCCACCTCAGTTCCACTTCGCCCGGTTCAAATTTAGCAAGACCGCCGGCATATATGCGCCCAGCATTGATACACACATTCCCTTTGAGAAATGCAAGTATTAGCCCCAGAAGGGCCTCATCCAGCGGCTCACGTGGATAAAGGCCGTGGGCGATATTCAAGTGCCGCGCACCGCAGAGATTTCGCACAAATGCCGGAGCACGTCGAGCCATATAGGTGCATAGGATTGGTGCGGGATCCTTCAGACCGACGGCCCACCACGCGCGGCGGTTGCTGGCGACGTAACCCTTGTGGGTGCCGAGCCCCCGCGCCCAATCGAGATACGAATCTACCGCCGCGCGCTCATTTCGCTTCAAAGTATCCAAATCGACGGGCAGATCGATCACGCGGCGCAGGGCATGCACACTCGTCAGCGCGTCATCCGCTGCAAGAAGCTCGCGCGCTCTCGTCACGCACGGCAGCAGAAGACGCTTGGGCAAGCCTTTGGCAAACGGCCCGGCGATCCAGATGCAATTCGCCCCCGTGACTTGACCTCGATGTACTTGAAATAACTCACCAAGCTGGATATCACCCGCCGCAGGCTTTGAACTTTTGCGGATATGGACAGACCAACGCGGTGCGGCGGCCAGCGCAGACCATTTGATTGGCACACCGTGAGAGAGGTCACCGAGAGTCTCAAGCGAGTCGACCGATCCAACGGTAAAATGATCTGCCCGCGCCCCGAACTTGAAACAGGTGATCGCGCCCGTCGTCAGGGCGTCGGCAAAAGGCCGGGCCGCCGGATTGATAACGTGTAGTGACGTTCCGCCAAGCCCATTCGCAAGCATTTCCCTGAGGATGGAACCATAATTGACGTCGATCCACTCAGCGGCCGTGATAAACGCTCCGTAGTCGCCTGGACAGCCGAGGGTGCGAGTTTTTAAAAAAAAGTGGATATGCAGCCCGGCGAGCTTGCTTGCGCGGAAGCCATACGCAACAGCGGTCTTCGCAAACCAATCCTTCCAGAGCTCGCTAATGTCGTGGTGGCGGACGTACGGCGGATTTCCGATGAAAAGCGTCGGGCCGTCGACCGGCGGCAATGTCAAGCTGCGGTAGTCGCAGGAGTTCACACAGAGGCGATCGGAGAAGCCGTTGACCTTGGCGTTTGCACGCAAAAGTAGGAGCGCCAAGGGATCAGTCTCGGCGGCGACCAGCGCCGCTACCGGAAAGGCTTTCGCGGCAGCTATAAGAAAGCGGCCGGAGCCAGACCCGGGATCAACGACCCGGACGGGTGCCATTGTTTGATGCAGCGCCCATGAGATCATCGCGGTTACAATGGCGGCCGGCGTGTAAGTTGCGCCGTTCTTGCGCCGCAGCCCCGGGCTCCGCAATTTGCAAAAATACTCTCCAAGCGGGTCGCCACCCGCCTTGATCGCGCTGCGCGCTGCCTCGACGAGCGCGGTCGGAACATCGGGCAGCCGTTCCACAAGACGCTGT
>JAXMDR010000056.1:0-11090 GCA_046348725.1 Rhodospirillales bacterium | reverse complement strand
GAAGGCTCCAACATCGGGAATTTGCGGATGCTCTGCAGATACCGGGCGAGATTCCGATCCGGCGAAATGCCCAGTTCCAACGCAGGTCCCGGCATCTCTTAGTCCTCCTTCCCAGTTTCAAGCCGTCCCTCCAATTTCGTCGCTTGCTCGGCGATCTCCCCAATAATCATACCCAACTGCCGCAGTTTAGTATAGCAGGTGTTAAACCGTCTCTAAAGTTTTTATCAACTCATTGATATCTGCTGGCATCGCCGACTCGAAACGAACCGCTTGGTGGTTTTGCGGATGCCGAAACCCTATCAAATAGGCGTGAAGCGCCTGGCGGGGAAACCTGGACAGCGCTGCTTGCGTGCTCTCTGGCGCACACTCGGCAAATTGCGCGCCGCGACGCCCGCGTCCGCCGTATAGCTGGTCCCCTATCAGCACATGGCCGATTGCCGCCATATGCACCCTGATCTGATGGGTCCTGCCGGTCGCCAGCCGGCATTCGACGAGACTGGCAACCGCGCCGTAAGCAACCACCGTCTGATACCGTGTAACCGCCGACTTGCCGCCGCGTTCCACAGTCGTCATGCGAATGCGGTCGTGTCCGCGGGCAATCGCCTTGCTTATTCGTCCCGCGGCCGGCTTTGGATGACCATGCACAACGGCGTGATAGGCGCGCTCGACGGAATGCTCGGCAAACTGCTCCGCCAGGCGCCAATGCGCCGCGTCCGTCTTGGCGACGACCAGAAGGCCGCTGGTGTCCTTGTCGATGCGGTGGACGATTCCCGGCCGCAGCGGCGCTCCCACCGACGAAAGCCGCCCTTTCGTATGCGCCAGCAGCGCATTGACCAGCGTACCGTCGGGATTGCCGGCGCCCGGATGGACGACCAGGCCCGCCGGCTTGTCGACCACCAGCAGGTGCTCGTCCTCGTAGGCGATGTCAAGGGGCATCGCCTGCGGCTGCGGCATCGCCGGCGGCAGCGCCGGCACGCTGACGGTGAACGCCTGTCCCGCCCGCACCCGGAAAGCCGCATCGTCGATGGGGCTGCCGTCGCGCAAGACCCGGCCGGCGGCGATCAGCGCCTGCAGTCGGGAGCGCGACAACGCTGGCAGGCCATCGGCAAGCAGCCGGTCGAGGCGGCTTCCCGCCTTGTCGGCATCGGCCACAACGGTGTAAGTGGTGGCATTCGCGGTGGTTTCTGGGCAATGCGGCATGCAGGCGCTCAAGCTGGTGGTCGTCGGTCTCGGCGTGCTGATCGTCATCAGCATCGGGCTGCTCGGCTGGGGATTTTATACCAAGTTGAAGCGCAGCGACGGACGTGCCGACGGCGTGGCGGGTACGGTTTCGCCGCCGCTGGCCGGAACGACCGCGGCCCCGGCTGCGCCGGGGGGCGCCTTCGGCGAGGTGCACTACCCGCTGCCGGCGGGGTGTAACGCCGTCGAGATGCGGCCGTTGGGCGACCGCCTCTATGTCCGCACCGGACCCACTGGCGTGTGCGAGCGGATCATCGTGTTCGACGGCGCCGGCCGGCTGCTGGGTAGCATCGTGCTGGCGCCGTGATCGTCGTTGCCGGCAGCGCGCTGATCGACGAGATCACCGCTGCCGCCGCCCACGCCTACCCGGAGGAGTGCTGCGGCCTGCTGGTCGGCCGCCGCGGCGGCGCGGCGGTGCGTATCACCGAAGCGGTGGCGAGCCCGAACATTGCAGCGGACCGCTGCCGCCGCTTCGAGGTCGATCCGGCGCTGCGGCTGGCGGTGATGCGCCGGCTGCGCGGCACCACCGAGGAGATCGTCGGTCACTACCACTCGCATCCCGACGGCCCGCCCCGGCCCTCCGGCAACGATGCGGCGATGGCGTTCGAAACCCAGCTGATCTGGCTGGTTGTGGCGGTGGTGCAAGGCGTGGCCGGGCGCCCGGGTGCCTTCCTCTACGATCCCGCCACCGGCTGCTTCCGCCGCCTCGCGCTGAAGCCCGGCGACTGACGCTGAGCCCCTCTTTCGGCGGCTTCATTGCGCGCGAAGCGAAGCAATATAGCGATGGTGGGGCCCTCTGGCACTGGATTGCAGCGCTTGGAGCTGGTCGGTGAGAGCGGCGACCCGCGTCTCGCCAAACTGACGGTTCCGGAGTACATAAGGACGGCAGGCACAGCCGCGAAGGCCGCCGACGCGCGGCGGCCCGGCGCAAACGGCATCCGATCGAACGACCATGACTCATCCCGCCCGCCGCCTCGAGCAGTACGCGGGACTGCTGATTCTGCTGTTCGTCGGCATCGGCTGCTTCGTCATCCTGCGCCCGTTCCTGCCGGCGCTGCTGTGGGCGACGATCCTGTCGATCGCCACCTGGCCGGCCTTCCGGCGCTGCGAGCGCTGGCTCGGCGGCCGCACCACACTTGCCGCCGCGCTGATGACGCTGGCGCTGGCGGCGGGGCTGCTGGTGCCGATCGGCGTTCTCGGCACCAGCCTCGCCGACAACATCGCCCGGCTGTCCGGGAAGATGATCGCCGCCTTCGAGGGCGGGCCGCCGCCGCCGCCGGCATGGCTGGGCGGATTGCCGGTGTTCGGTTCCGAACTGGTCGGGGCCTGGCACTACTTCATCGACGATACCACCCGCTTTGCCGAGGCGGCGCGGGAATACGTAGGGCCGGTCACGCAGTGGCTGCTCAGCCTCGGCGGCAAGCTTGGCGGCGGCCTGCTCGATCTGACCCTGAGCGTGATCGCCGCCTTCTTCTTCTTCCGCGACGGCGCCTACGGCGCCATGCGGCTGCGGACGGTTCTGACGAAAATAGCAGGCGAGCGCGGTCACCAACTGCTCGCCGTCGCCGAGACCACCATCAACGGCGTCGTTTACGGCATGCTGGGCACCTCGCTGGCGCAAGGGGCGCTCGCCGCCTTCGGCCTCTGGCTGTCGGGCGTGCCGGGGGCGCTGTTCCTCGGCGTGCTGACGTCGTTATTGTCGTTCGTGCCGATGGGACCGCCGATGGTATGGCTGCCGGCCTCAGCGTGGCTGCTCTACTCGGGTGAGTTGGAGTGGGGGATCTTCATGGGCCTGTGGGGATTCCTGGTGGTGAGCACTGTCGACAACATCATCCGCCCCTATTTCATCAGCCTCGGCAGTGCCCTCCCGCTGTTGCTGGTGTTCCTCGGCGTCCTCGGCGGCATCGTTGCTTTCGGCCTGCTCGGCGTCTTCATCGGCCCGACGCTGTTGGCGGTGGGGTACACGCTGGTCCGCGAGTGGAGCCACTCGAAGGAGCTGGAGGCGGCGCAGGCGGAGATCGGCGAAGCCGACGGGCGGCCGGATCTATGATGCAGGCGCCATTGCCGGCACGGTTCTTGCCCCGGCGGCAGCGAGAGCACCGCGGGTGGGAAAAAGGGCGGCGTGAATGACTTTTCTGCAGAGCGCAGCGGTTTTTCTCTTTGCCGCCGTTATCGCCGTGCCGATCGCCCGCCGCCTCGGGCTGGGCGCCATCCTCGGCTACATGGCGGCGGGTGTCATCATCGGCCCGCCGGGCTTGGGCCTCGTCTACGAAGTCTCCGACGTCTTCCACTTCGCCGAGTTCGGCGTCGTCCTGCTGCTGTTCATCATCGGCCTGGAGCTGCAGCCAAGCCGGCTGTGGACGATGCGGCACAACATCCTCGGGCTGGGGGTGATGCAGCTGTTCATCACCGGCGGTGCGCTGGCGCTGATCGCCCGGTTCTTCGGGCTGGGGCCGGGCGGGGCGGCGGTCGTCGGCCTCACCCTATCGCTGTCGTCGACCGCCTTCGCCCTGCAGACGCTGGCCGAGAAGAACCAGCTTACCACCCGCCACGGCCGCGCCGCTGTAGCCATCCTGCTGCTGCAGGACCTGGCGGTAATCCCGCTGCTGGCGCTGGTGCCGCTGCTGGTACCGGGCGCCCGCGGCCCGATGGACAGCGCCGGCGCGATCGCGGCGCTGGGAACGATCGGCATCCTGATCGTCGCAGCGATCGTCGGCCGCTATGTCCTGCGCTCGGCCCTGCGCGTCGTTGCCGCCATCCAGCTGCAGGAGGTGTTCACTGCGCTGGCGCTGCTGACCGTGGTGGGAGCGGCGCTGCTGATGGAGCATCTCGGCCTGTCGGCCGCCCTGGGCGCCTTTCTCGCTGGCGTGCTGCTCGCCGACAGCGAGTACCGGCACGAGCTGCAGGCGGATCTGGAGCCATTCAAGGGGCTGCTGCTGGGCCTCTTCTTCATCGCCGTCGGTATGTCGCTCAACCTGCGCCTGCTGCTGGCCGAGCCGCTGACGCTGCTCGCGATGGTGGCCGGGCTGTTCGCGGTCAAGGGCGTGATCCTGTTCGGCCTCGGCAAGGCGAACGGGCTTTCCACGCAGTCCTCGCGCTCCCTTGCCGTCGCCGTCGCGCAAGGCGGCGAATTCGCCTTCGTCGTCCTCGGCGTCGCCGCCAGCGCTGCGCTGATCGATCGGACCATGGCCGATCGGCTGGTGGTGGTAGTCAGCCTGTCGCTGGTGGCAACGCCGCTGCTGTTCGCCGTCAACGGCTGGATCGAGCGGCGCGAGCAGGCGCGCAAGGTGCCGGAGGGGGCGTGGGACCAGCTGCCCGCCGACAGCCGGCAGGTGATCATCGCCGGCTTCGGCCGTTTCGGCCAGATCATCGCCCGCATCCTGCGGGCGCGGCGGATCCCGTTTACCGCGCTCGAGATCAACGCCGACCAGGTGAGCTTCGTCCGCAACTACGGCAATCAGGTCTACTACGGCGACGCTTCCCGCCTGGAGCTGCTGCAGGCCGCCCATGCCGACCGCGCCGTTGCCTTCGTGCTCGCCATCGACGATGTCGAGGCGTCGGTGCGCACCGCCGCCGTCGTGCGCCGGCATTTCCCGAACCTGAAGATCTACGCCCGCGCCCGCAACCGCTCGCACGCCTACCGGCTGATGGAGCTGGGGATCAGCGTGGTCTGGCGGGAAACCTTCCTGACGGCGCTCGACATGGCGCGCGAACTGCTGATCAACCTCGGCCTTTCCAAGTACGCCGCCGACCGCAGCGTCCGGCTGTTCCGGGAGACCGACGAGCACCGCCTCTACAGCCTCTACGGCGAGCACCAGAACGAGGAGCGCATGCGCGAGCTGGCGAAGAAGGCAGCAAAGGAGCTCGAAGACCTCTTCGCCCAGGACGCCGCCGACGAGCGCCGCGACACCTACGTCCGCCGACTTTGTCGATGCTGCCGTTAGACGAGGCTGCGGTATTCCGGCGTATACGCCTTCTCGCGGATGAAACTGTCGATGTCGGCCGGGCGCTCGACCCGCGCCAGCCCGGCATCGAAAATGGCTGCGGCGACGCGCACCGCGACGCGCAGCGATGTCTCAAGGATCGCCGACTGCGGCGGATAGATCAGACCGGAAGCGAGGTTGTCGTCGGTCACCTGCTCGGCCACCGCCTTTGCCGCCTCGATGAACAGCTCGTCCGTCACCCGCCGCGCTTCGGTGGCATAGATCGCCATCCCCATGGCGGGGAAGATGTAGACGTTGTTGCCCTGGCCCGGGATGAACCGCTGGCCGTGGTAGTCGACGGGGGCGAACGGGCTGCCGCCGGCGAAGATGGCGCGCCCCTGCGACCAGGTGTAGGCCTCCTCCGCCGTGCACTCGGAGCGGGACGTGGGGTTGGAGAACGGGAAGATGATCGGGCGGTCGTTGATCCGCGCCATCGCCTCGACGACGTCCCGGTTGAACGCCTTGGCGATGGTGCTGACGCCGATGATGGCGGTGGGCTTCAGCGTCTCGACGGCTTCGAGGAAGCCGCTCACCGGCGGATGCGCGTGGGCGTACGGCTGCTTGAAGCTGGCGAGGCTGTTGCGGCCGGCGACCACCAGCCCCTGACTGTCGACCAGCCAGCAGCGCCGCCGGGCGTCGGCCTCGGGCACTCCTTCCTGCACCATCCGGCGAGTCAGCAGGTCGGCGATGCCGGTCGCCGCCGAGCCGGCGCCGAGAAACAGGAAGGTCTGGTCGACCATGCGGCCGCCGCGGATGCGCAGCGCCGCGAAGATGCCGGCGACCGCCACCGCCGCCGTGCCCTGGATGTCGTCGTTGAAGCAGCAGACGCGATCGCGGTAGCGGGAGAGCAGCGGAACGGCGTGGCTGTTGGCGAAGTCTTCGAACTGGATGCAGCACTTCGGGTAGGCATCCTGGACGGCCTCGACGAACTCCTCGACGAGGCTGTCGTAGTCGGCGCCCGTCACCCGCGGCTGGCGCAGCCCGAGATAGAGCGGATCGGCGAGCAGTCCTTCGTTGTTTGTGCCGACATCGAGCATCACCGGCAGTGTCACCTGCGGCGGTACGCCCGCGCAAGCGGTGTAGAGCGCCAGCTTGCCGATGGGGATGCCCATGCCGTTGGCGCCAAGATCGCCGAGGCCGAGGATGCGTTCGCCGTCGGTTACGACGATGACGCGGATGTCGGCTGCGGGCCAGTTGCGCAGGATGTCGCGAAAGCGGCCGCGGCGTTTTGCCGAGAGGTAGAGGCCGCGCGGGCGGCGGATGATGTGCCCGAACTCCTGGCAGGCTTCGCCGACGGTGGGGGTGTAGACCAGCGGCATGAACCGCGCCGGGTCCGACATCAGCACCCGGAAGAACAGGGTTTCGTCGTTATCCCAGAGCGCCGTCAGCAGGATGTAGCGGCCGAGGTCGCTGGGCCGGCGCGCCACCTGCTGCAGCACGCGCTCAACCTGCACCTCCGGGGTATCGATGCCTTCGGGCAGCAAGCCGACGAGGCCAAGAGTTTCGCGCTCTTCTTCGCTGAAGGCGGCGAGCTTGTTGAGGTGCGGTTCGTGCAGCAGATCGACGCCGCGGCGGAGCGTCGCACCCTGGGTTGGAATGGGCATCGCCACCTCCCGAAGTGCTGGAAGAACGGTCTTGGAGAGCATCGAACGGGGCCAGTCCCAGCCGGAAGGCCGACAGGACAGGCGACGATCAGGCGCCTCCTTACGTTCTCCTCACCCCGCTTTAGCAATTCGAAGGCCAAGGTCGGCAGCATCTTCGCAGGTTTGGCCTGCGCTGTGTAGATATTCTACATGGCGCGGCCGTGGCAGTGCTTGAACTTCTTGCCCGAGCCGCAGGGGCAGGGGGCGTTGCGGGCGATGCGCCCCCAGCTCGCGGGATCGCGCGGATCGGCGTCGGGATCGGCGGCGCGCGAGCGCGCCGGTGCCGGCCGCTGGGCGAGCGCCGTATCGCCTGCGGCCTCCGGCCCGGCGTCGGCTTCGGCGAAGGCCGGATCGACGCGGCTCTCGTGCATCTGCTGCGGCGGCGGCCGCAGCGCTTCGTCCAGCGCCGGCTCGAGGGCCGGATCGACGCGCAGTTCGATGTGCGACAATACCTGGGTGACGCGTTCACGCAGGCGCTCCAGCATCGCCTCGAACAGCTCGAAGGCCTCGCGCT
Organism: Rhodospirillales bacterium; assembly: GCA_046348725.1. Classification (GTDB taxonomy): domain Bacteria; phylum Pseudomonadota; class Alphaproteobacteria; order Rhodospirillales; family Defluviicoccaceae; genus Defluviicoccus. The sequence goes on along the minus strand of JAXMDR010000056.1, from coordinate 3,711 downwards.
TGTATTCATTGAGGGGATCGCGCTGGGCGTAGGCGCGCAGGCCGATGCCCTGGCGGAGATGGTCGAGGGAGAGCAGGTGCTCCTTCCACACCTGGTCGAGGATCTGCAGCAGCAGGCTCTTCTCCACCATGCGCATCACGTCGACGCCATAGTTGGCGGCCTTCTCGGCCATCTTGCGGTCGGCGTGATCGCGCAGCCGGGCGCGGATCTCCTCGTCGGCGATCCCTTCCTCGGCCGCCCATTCGACCAGCGGCAGGTCGAGGCCGAAGATGCGCATCACCTCGGCGTGCAGGCCGGGCACGTTCCACTGCTCCGCGTAGGCGTTGGGCGGGATGTGCCTCGCGACCAGCTGGTCGATGACGTGATGGCGCATGTCATCGACCGTCTGCGCCACGTCGTCGGCGTGCATCAGCTCCTTGCGCTGCTCGTAGACGACCTTGCGCTGGTCGTTCATCACGTCGTCGTACTTGAGCAGGTTCTTGCGGATATCGAAGTTGCGCGCCTCGACCTTCTGCTGCGCCTTCTCCAGCGCGCGGTTCACCCACGGATGGATGATCGCCTCGCCTTCCTTCAGGCCGAGCCGCTGCAGCATGCCGTCGATCCGGCCGGAGCCGAAGATGCGCATCAGATCGTCCTCGAGGGAGAGGTAGAACTTCGATGCGCCGGGGTCGCCCTGGCGGCCGGAGCGGCCGCGCAGCTGGTTATCGATGCGGCGGCTCTCGTGCCGCTCGGTGCCGAGGATGAACAGGCCGCCGGCTTCCCGCACCTTCTCGCGGTCGGCAAGAACCTCCGCGCGGATGCGGGCGGTGCCCGCGTCGTCAGCGGGGTCCTTCAGCTCCTGGCGGGTGCGCATCTCGGCGTTGCCGCCGAGCTGGATGTCGGTGCCCCGCCCGGCCATGTTGGTGGCGATGGTGACGGCGCTGGTGACGCCGGCCTGGGTGATGATCTGCGCCTCGCGCTCGTGGTAGCGGGCGTTGAGCACCTGATGCGGGATCCTGTGCTTTTTCAAAAGGTCGGACAGCAGCTCCGACTTCTCGATCGACACCGTGCCGACCAGCACCGGCTGGCCGCGGCCGCGGCATTCCTCGATCATCTCGACGATGGCGTCGTCCTTCTCGCGGGCGGTGCGGTAGACCTCGTCGTCGCTGTCCTTGCGCACGCACGGCACGTTGGTCGGGATGTCGATCACTTCCAGCTTGTAGATCTCGGCGAACTCGCCGGCCTCGGTCATCGCCGTGCCGGTCATCCCGGCCAGCTTGGGGTAGAGGCGGAAGTAGTTCTGGAAGGTGATCGAGGCGAGGGTCTGGTTTTCCTGCTGGACGTGCACCCGCTCCTTCGCCTCCAGCGCCTGGTGCAGGCCCTCGGAGTAGCGGCGGCCGTCCATCATCCGGCCGGTGAACTCGTCGATGATGATGACCTTGTCGTCCTTGACGACGTAGTCGGTATCGCGGCTGAACAGCTTGTGCGCCCGCAGCGCCTGATTGGCGTGATGCACCAGCGAGATGTTGGCGACATCGTAGAGGCCGCCCTGCGTCAGCAGGCCGTCGTCGCGCAGCAGCTGCTCGATCTTCTCGGTGCCGTTCTCGGTGAAGCTGACGGCGCGCGCCTTCTCGTCCTTCTCGAAGTCGTCGTCGGCGAGGTGGGGGATCAGCTTGTCGATGCGGATATAGAGCTCGGAGGAATCCTCGGCGGGGCCGGAGATGATCAGCGGCGTCCGCGCCTCGTCGATCAGGATCGAATCAACCTCGTCGACGATGGCGTAGTGAAACGGCCGCTGCACCATATCCTGCAGCCGGAATTTCATGTTGTCGCGCAGGTAGTCGAAGCCGAGCTCGTTGTTGGTGCCGTAGGTGACGTCGCAAGCGTAGGCCGCCCGCCGCTCGGCATCGTCGAGGCCATGGACGATGCAGCCGACGGTCAGGCCGAGGAAGCGGTAGATGGATCCCATCCACTCGGCGTCGCGCGTCGCCAGGTAGTCGTTGACGGTAACGACGTGCACCCCCTCGCCGGTGAGCGCGTTCAGGTAGACGGGCAGGGTGGCCACCAGCGTTTTGCCTTCGCCGGTCTTCATCTCGGCGATCATGCCGCGGTGCAAAACCATGCCGCCTAGCAACTGCACATCGAACGGCCGCTGTCCGAGCGTCCGCTTCGCCGCCTCGCGTACGGTAGCAAAGGCATCCACCAGCAGATCGTCGAGGGTCTCGCCCGCGGCCAGCCGGTCCTTCAGCCAGACGGTGCGGGCGCGCAGGCTTTCGTCGTCGAGCGCAACCAGCTCGGGTTCGAGAGCCCCGATCGCCTCGACCTCTTTGCGCAGACTTTTCAGGAATCGTTCGTTGGCGGTGCCGAACAACCGCCGCGCGATCGCTCCGAACATGCATGATCCTTCAGAGAAGCCGGCAATAGGCCGGACACGCGCGCGCAAAGCCTGCTCTGCCGCCTTGCCGCCTTGTTAGAAGACATAGACGCCGGGTTGCGGAGTGTCAACGAAGGGCGCACCCTGCTCCTTCCGCATACTCCTCTCTGCGGCATCGTCTGTCGGGCCGGCAAGCTCTCGCGGGACCGGCGCGCGGCCTTGTCTCCCTGGCCGGCATATGCATGATGCCCTGCGAACCCTCTGCTGAACAGCGACTTCATCCCCATGTCCGCCGCCGCTCCGTCTCCCTTCGCGCCTGCAACCTTCCCCGAACTGCCGGCCATCGCCGGCGTCCAGATGGCCACTGTTGCCGCCGGGATTCGCTATCGCGGCCGTGACGACCTGCTGTTCGCACGGCTTCCGGAAGGCACGACGGCCGCCGGCATTTTCACCCGCTCGCAGACCGCCGCGGCGCCGGTGCTGTGGTGCCGCAAGGCGCTGGCCTCCGGCCGGGCGCGCGGCCTCGTGGTCAACTCCGGCAACGCCAACGCCTTCACCGGCCCCGGCGGCGAGAGCGTGGCGGAGCAGACAGCGGCGGCTGCCGCGGCGCTGCTCGGCTGTCCCGCCGACCAGGTCTTCGTCGCCTCCACCGGCGTCATCGGCGAGCCGCTGCCGATGGCGCCGCTGCTGGCGGCGCTGCCGGTCGCGGCGGCCGCTGCCGAAGCATCCTGGGAGCAGGCAGCGCGCGCCATCGCCACCACCGATACCTTCCCGAAGGCGGCGGGAGGCACCTGCAGCATCGACGGCGTTTCGGTCGGCATCGCCGGCATCGCCAAGGGGGCCGGGATGATCGCGCCGGACATGGCGACCATGCTGGTCTTCCTGTTCACCGACGCGGCGATCGCCCCGGAGGCGCTGCAGGTCATGCTCGGCGAAGGTGCCGGGCGCAGCTTCAACTGCATTACCGTCGATTCCGACACCTCGACCAACGATACCGTGCTGGCCTTCGCCACCGCTGCCGCCGGCCATCAGGCGATCAGCGAGCCGGCCGATCCGCGGCTGGCGGAGTTCCGCCGGCTGCTCGATGCGGTGATGCTCGACCTTGCGCACCAGGTGGTGAAGGACGGCGAGGGGATCTCGAAGTTCGTCACCATCGAGGTGGCGGGCGCCGCCGACGACGGCGCCGCGCGCCGCATCGGCCTTGCCATCGCCAACTCGCCGCTGGTGAAGACGGCGATCGCCGGCGAGGACGCCAACTGGGGACGCATCGTCATGGCGGTCGGCAAGGCGGGCGAGCGGATCGACCGCAACAAGCTCGCCATTGCCATCGGTGGCATCCCGGTGGCGCGCGACGGCGC
>JAXMDR010000055.1:0-12091 GCA_046348725.1 Rhodospirillales bacterium | reverse complement strand
TCGGTATGTTCGCCGAGCTTCGGGCCCAGCGTCTCGATGCGCCCCGGCGTCTCCGACAGCCTCGGAATGACGTTGGGGACGATCACCGTCTCGCCCTGGTCGCCCAGGTCGAACGCCACGAGATTGCGTCGGGCGTGAAATTGCCGGTTGCCGAAGATGTCGGCGATGTTGTTCAGCGGCCCGGCCGGTGCCTCGTGGGCATGGCAGCGGGCGAGCAGCGCCTCGCGATCCAGCGAGCCGCACCAGTCGCGGACGATCTCGTTGACGTCGCTGCGGCTCTCCAGCCTCGCCTTCTGCTCGCCGTAGAGGCTGGACGACGCCAGCTCCGGCCGGCCCATGGCATTGGCGAGGCGGGCGAACATCTTGTCGGTGGTGCACGCGATCGCCACCCACTTGCCGTCGCGGGTGGGGAAGTGGCCGTAGGGACAGCCGCTCTCGATGTGCGGACCGTGCCGCTCGCGGACCGTGCCGTACATGGCGTAGGCCGGCGCCAGCTCGTCGGTGCAGCGGAAGATGCTTTCGTAGAGAGCGGTATCGATGTACTGGCCCTCCCCGGTCCGCTGCTTGTGGCGCAGCGCCAGCAGCACGCCGATGCAGCCGTAGAGGCCGCTCATGTAGTCGCCGAGCGTGGTCGAGCCGGGGGTGACCGGCGTTCCCTTCGGCATGCCGGCGAGGTAGGCGAGGCCGCCCACGGCATGGGCGATGCGGGCGAATCCGGGGCGATCCTTGTAGGGGCCGGTCTGGCCGTAGCCGGAGAGGCGCAGCATGATCAGGCCGGGATTGAGCTCCCGCAGCACCTCCCAGCCGACGCCCCACTTCTCCAGCGTGCCCGGCCGGAAGTTCTCGCAGAGGATGTCGGTCTCGGCGACCAGCCGCTTGAACAGCTCGACCCCTTCCTTGCGGTGCAGATCGATGGTCACCGACTTCTTGTTACGACCCTCCGACAGCCAGGTCAGCGTATCGCCGCGGCTGGTGGGGGTGCCGAATCGCCGGCAGGCATCGCCACCGATCGGATGCTCGACCTTCAGCACCTCGGCGCCGAATTCGCCGAGGATGCCGGCGCAGTAGGGAGCGGCGATCACCGTCGCCACGTCGATGACGCGGATGCCGGCGAGCGGCAGCGGCGTGGTTGAAGCTTGCGTCATGGGCATGCCCTCGATTTTCCGTCGCGCCGGATCAGACGATCTTGTGCTTGCGCAGGTCGGCGATCTCCGCCGCGGTCAGCTCCAGCAGCTCGCGCATCACCTCGTAGGTGGCGTTACCCAGCGCCGGCCCCAGGTTGGTGATGCGTCCCGGCGTCGCCGACAAAGTCGGCACCACGCCCGGCACCACCACCGGCCCCACCCCCTCCTCCTCGATGGTCGCAAGGTTGCGGCGGGCGCGGAAGTGCTCGTCCTCGAAGATGTCGGCGATGGAGTTGAGCTTGCCGATCGGCACCTCCTTGGCCACGCAGCGCTCCAGCACCTGCTCGCGCGACAGCGAGCCCACCCACTCGATGACGATGGCGTTGACCTCGTCGCGCGCCGCCAGCCGCTTGCGCTGCTCGCCGTAGAGCAGGTGCGAGGCAAGCTCCGGGCGCTCCATCGCCTCCGAGAGGCGCTCGAACATCTTGTCGGTGGTGCAGGCGATCGCCACCCAGTGTCCGTCCTTGCAGCGGAAGTGGCCGTGCGGCACGGCGGCGAAGCTGCCGGACCCCTCGCGCTCGCGCACCTTACCGAACAGCCCGTAGGAGGCGGCGAGCTCGTCCATGTGGCGGAACACCGCCTCGTAGATGCCGATGTCGATCACCTGGCCGCGGCCGGTCTCCTCCTTGTGGCGCAGCGCCAGCATCACGCCGATGACGCCGTAGAGGCTGGAGATGTAGTCGCCGAGCGGCGCGGTGCCGGGGACCACCGGCGTCTCGCCCGGAAAGCCGGCGAGGTAGGAAAGGCCGCCGATGGCGTGGGCGATGTGCGCGAAACCCGGCCGCCGGCGATAGGGGCCGGTCTGGCCGTAGCCGGAGACGCGCAGCATCACGAGGCCAGGGTTGGCCTCGTGCAGTACCTGCCAGCCGAGCCCCCACTCCTCCATGGTACCGGGCCGGAAGTTCTCAACGACCACGTCGGACTTGGCGCAAAGGCGGATGAACAGCTCGACGCCGCGCCGCTGGCGCAGATCGATGGTCACCGACTTCTTGTTGCGGGCCTCCGACAGCCAGGCGAGCGAGGCGTCGTGCCGCCTCGTCGGCGTGCCGAAATGGCGCATCGGATCGCCCGCGACAGGATGCTCGACCTTCAGCACCTCGGCGCCGAACTCGCCCATGATCGATGCGGCATAGGGGCCGGCGAGGAAGTTGCCGACGTCGATGACGCGGACCCCCGTCAGCGGCAGGTCGGTGGATCTTGGAGCGGAGGGCGCATCAGCGCTGCTCGCCGCCTCGTCCGCCGCCGGTTCGTCCTCGCCGGTCGCTCCCGGGTCTTCCTGAGTGCTCACCCCAAGCTTCTCCTTGCCCGGCTCATCGTCAGCCGCGGCCGATCTCGCCGTTGCCACATCGCAGCCGACCTGGCTGCCGGTAGGGGCAAGGTAGCGTGCTAACGGATGTAATCCACGGAGGGGGACGGGGCGCCCACCGAGCGCAAATTGCGCAGCTTGGGTCTGCATCGGCGGAGCCACGCGCCGACTGGACCCGACGGGCGGTGGGGCGCAAGCCAGATGTTTTCGGCCAGCACTCGCTGCAACTGTCAGCAGGGTAGCGGATGCTGGCCGTCGAAAACGGGCGCAACCCGGCAGCAGCTCCGGGCGAGAGGAGAGGCGGATGAACGAGGAGACGCAGTCGTTTGCCGAGTGGGTCGGCCGCAGCGAACGCAGCGAGGATTATATTGCGCCGGCACCGGCCCAGGCCGCCGCCGCCACCCTCGACGACACCGCGACGATCTTCGGACCGGAGGATGAGCTGCCGCCGCTCTGGCACTGGTTCTACTTCCTGCCGAAAGCGCCGCAATCGCGCATCGGGCCGGACGGGCACCCGCAGCGCGGCGGCTTCCTGCCGCCGATCCCGCTGCCGCGGCGGATGTTTGCCGGCGCCCGCCTTGCCTTCCATGCGCCGCTGCGCATCGGTCGGACGGCGCAGCGCATCGGTACCATCCGGTCGATTTCGCAGAAGACCGGCCGCAGCGGCACCCTCGCCTTCGTCACTGTCGGCTATGCGATCAGCCAGGAAGGACGGCTGTGCATCGAAGAGGAGCAGGACATCGTCTATCGCGAGCCGGGCGCGGCGGTGGCCGCCCCGCAGCCGGCGTCGCTGCCGCCGCTGCCGGAGAACGCCTGGTCGCGGCTGATCACCCCCGATCCGGTGCTGCTGTTCCGCTTCTCGGCGCTCACCTTCAACGGCCACCGCATCCACTACGACCGGCCGTACGCGATGAACGAAGAAGGCTACCCCGGCCTCGTCGTGCACGGGCCGCTGACAGCGGTGCTGCTGATCGAGCTCTTGCGCCGGCACGCCGGCCGCCCGGTGGCGCGGTTCACCTTCCGCGGCGAGGCGCCGTTGTTCGATCTCGCGCCGTTCCGGGTGATGGCAGCGGCGGAAGGCGACGCGGTGACGCTGGCGGCGCACGGTCCGGATGGCCGCAAGGCGATGACCGCGACCGCGACGCTTTCGTGAGAGGTGCTCCGCCGAAAGACGCCCTTTCAGCGCCCGGGCCGGGTGTCGTCCCCGGCACCGGAACCGGAACCGGAACTACAGCCGTGCGTCGAACGTTTGCCGCTGCACATTGTCGGATTCGGAAAGGGAGTAATCCTATGGCGAGTGAGAACGAAGGCGAAGGCAGCCGCACGGCAGCGAAAGAATACAACGAGCGGACCAAGCAATTTGTCGAGAAAGGCGGCGTCGAAGCGAAAGCGAAAGAAGCGTCGGCAGCCCTGGAGAGCACCGAGGGCGAGGATCTGCGCCAGGCCGAGGCGGAAGGCCGCGCCCATGCCCACGGGGAAGACCCGCAGGTCCGGCGGGATAAGTAGCGGGGCAATGATGCGAGGAACGAAGCGCTGGGGGGTGCTGGCGGTAGCGATGGCGCTGCTGGCAGTCATCGCACTGGGCGGCTGGAAGTATGTGGGGAAAGAGCGCGATTCCTTGAGATTCATTGAAACCGGGACCGCCTCGTGGTACGGCCCGTCCTTCAACGGGAAAAAGACGGCGAGCGGCGAGACGTATAACCAGAACGAGCTCACCGCCGCCCACAAGAAGCTGCCGCTCGGCTCCCAGGTCACCGTCACCAACGTGGAAAATGGAAAGACGGTGGACGTCGAGATCAACGATCGCGGGCCTTATGTGCCGGGCCGCCAGATCGATCTGTCGAAGGAGGCGGCGCGCCAGCTCGGTATCCTGCAGGACGGCACATCGAAGGTCCGCATCGAGGCCACCGCCAGCCAGCTCGATCCCGACGGCGACGGCAAACCCGGCAGCAGATAGCGCGCAGAGCCGAAACATCCAGGACGCGCTGGCGCGCTCCCCGCTCCGGCGGGGGCGGGCGGCACCTCCCCATTATGACGGGGCCCCTCCATGCCGCCCCGGCGACGGGCCAAATCCGGCTGCGCAGGGTTGCTGCCTGCCGGTTGCGCCGATGAACGGACGGATCGGCGGAACGGCCGTCCGCAAGACTCTCGTTTTTTCTGCGTTCTGCGCTACTGTCTCGGCTGTTCCGGGAGGCGAGGCAGCGGATATGAGCGAAGAACAATTCGATGTCGTAGTGATCGGCAGTGGCCCTGGCGGCTATGTGTGCGCCATCCGCGCGGCACAGCTGGGCCTGCGCACCGCGTGCGTCGAGAAGGGGGCGACGCTGGGGGGGACCTGCCTCAACATCGGCTGCATCCCGTCGAAGGCGCTGCTGCAGTCCTCGCATCTCTACGAGGAAGCCGCGAAGGAGTTCGCCCGCCACGGCATCACCACCGGTGATGTCGGCTTCGATCTGGCGGTGATGCAGGCACGCAAGGACACCGTGGTCAAGCAGCTCACCGCCGGCATCGCCGGGCTGTTCAAGAAGAACAAGGTGGAGCACGTCGCCGGCCTCGGCACCATTGCGTCAGCCGAAGAGGTTCGGGTGACGCCGGAAGACGGCGGCGAGGCGCGGGTGCTACAGACCGAAAGCATCATCATCGCCACCGGCTCCGACGTGGCGGCCATTCCCGGCGTTACCATCGACGAGAATCGCATCGTCAGCTCCACCGGCGCACTGGCACTGCCGGCGGTGCCGAAGTCGATGGTCGTCATCGGCGGCGGCTTCATCGGCATCGAGCTTGGCTCGGTATGGCGGCGGCTGGGGGCCGAGGTCACCGTCGTCGAGTTCCTCGACCAGATTCTCACCGGCATGGACGGCGAAGTGACCAAGGCGACGCTGCGCATCCTGCAGAAGCAAGGCCTTGCGTTCAAGCTCGGCAACAAGGTCAGCAAGGCGGAGCTCAGCAACGGCGGCGTCAAGCTGACCATCGAGCCGGTGAAGGGCGGCGAGGCCGAGACCCTCGAGGTCGAGCGCGTGCTGGTGTCGGTCGGCCGGCGCCCGTTCACCGAAGGTCTCGGGCTGGAGACCGTTGGCATCACCCTCGATAACCGCGGCTTCATCCCGGTCGATCACGACTACCAGACGGCGGTGCCGGGGATCTTCGCCATCGGCGACGTCATCGGCGGCAAGATGCTGGCGCACAAGGCGGAGGAGGAAGGCGTCGCCGTCGCCGAGCTGATCGCCGGGCAGTCCGGTCACGTCAATTACGAGGCCATCCCCGGCGTCGTCTACACGTGGCCGGAAGTGGCGTCGGTCGGCCGCACCGAGGAGCAGCTCAAGGCCGACGGCATCGCCTATAAGGCCGGGAAGTATCCCTTCTCGGCCAACAGCCGGGCGCGCTGCAACGCCGAGACCGATGGTTTCGTCAAGATCCTCGCCGATGCGGCCACCGACCGCATTCTCGGCGGACACATCGTCGGACCCGCCGCCGGCGACCTCATCCAGGAGATCGTGATCGCCATGGAGTTCGGCGGCTCCGCCGAGGATCTGGCCCGCTCCAGCCACGGCCACCCCGGCCTCTCCGAAGCCGTCAAGGAAGCCGCGCTGGCCGTCGCCGGCCGCACCATCAACCTTTAGGGCGGGCGCGCGCAGCCTTGCGGTCGCCGTTCTGGCGCCGCCGCGGCGCGCGCAATCTCGGATGGGCGGCCGCTGGCTAATCTTTGCGCTGTGCGCAACGCTGGTGCTGGCGATGGCCGGCGTCTTCGCCTTCCCGGCGCTGCTGCCCACCTTCGTCGCCGAGTGGGGGCTGTCGAAGACGCAAGCCGGCTGGATCGCCGGCCTCTACTTCGTCGGCTACGCGGTGGTGGCGCCGCCGGTCAACGCGCTGACCGACCGCATCGACGCGCGGCTGGTGCTGCTGGCGGGAGCATTGCTCACCGCCCTTTCCGCCGCCGGCTTCGCGCTGCTGGCGAGCGGCTTCTGGTCGGCCCTGGCGTTCCGCGTGCTGGCCGGCGCCGGCCTCGCCGCCGCCTACCTGCCGGGGGTTCGCGCGCTGGTCGACCGCTACCGTGGCGAACAGCCGTCCCGCGCCGTCTCCTTCTACACCTCCAGCTTCAGCCTGGGGACGGCGCTGTCGTTCTTCATCGCCGGCGAGGCGGCGGCGGCGTTCGGCTGGCGCGCCGCGTTCGGACTCTGCGCGCTGGCCGGGCTGGCCGCCGCTGCCGTACCGCTGGCGCTGCCGCGGGTCACGCCGGAGCGAGCGGCTGCACCCGCCGCCTTGCTCGACTTCCGTCCCGTCTTTGCCAACCATCGGGCCCTGGCTTTCGTCCTCGGCTACGGTGTGCACTGCTGGGAGCTGTTTGCGGTGCGCTCGTGGCTGGTGGCGTTTCTCGTCTTCGGCCTGAGCCTGCGCGGCGCCGGCGCCGGGTCACCCCTGCTCTCGCCCACGATGATCGCCACGCTGAGCGGGCTGGTGGCGATGGCCGCCAGCATCGGCGGCAACGAGATGTGCGTCCGCTTCGGCCGAAGGCGGGTGATCGTGCTGGTAATGGTCGCCTCGGTGGCGGCCGCCGCCGGCTTCGGCTTCACCGTCGCCCTGCCCTACCCGCTGCTGGCGATTCTCGCGCTGATCTACGCCGCCATCATCCAGCTCGATTCGGCGGCGCTCACCGCCGGCGCCATTGCCGCGGCGGCACCAGGGCAGCGCGGCGCCACCCTCGCGATGCACGCCTTCGTTGGCTTCGGCTGCGCCGGCATCGGGCCGCTGGTGCTGGGCATGGTGCTGGACGCCAGCGGCGGCGGCGCGACAACGCTGTCCTGGGGGCTCGCCTTCCTCTCCGTCGCCGCCGTCGGCGCGACGGGCCCGGCGGTCGTCGGGTTGCTGGGACGGCCGGATCAGAAGGGCGCAGCAGCCGCTCGATGTAATCCAGCTCGTCGGCCGAGCGGGACCGTTCGGCGGCGCGGCGGCGCAACTCGTCGACGATCTCCTGCGCCCGCTGCAGGCTGCCGCGGTCGGGAATCTTCAGTGTGCCGCTGGCGAAGCCGCGCCGGCCATCGGGCCTGCGGCCGAAGACATCGCCGCTGCCGTCATTCTGACCCAGCGCCATGCCCTGGCCGAGCCGCTGCGCCATCGCCTGGCGGGCATCCTCGATCGCCCGTTGCAGCGCATCGACGGCGCCGGTCTGCCGCGGCACCGCCTCGCCGAGGCGGCCCTGGCCGAGCGCCTCCGCGGCGCCCTTCATCGCCTGGTCGGCGTCGCCCAGCGGCTGCGGGATGCTGCCGAGGAACTGGTCGAGGCGCAGCATCAGCTCGCCCAGCTCGCCGCGCAGCGCCTGCTGCTCCGCCGTCCCGCCGCCCCTCCCGGCGCCGCCAGGGCGGGATCCTGAGGGGCTCGGCATTGACTCTTGCGACTGCCCGGACAGCGGTGCTTCCGACGGCGCTCTCGCTCGGTCGCGCGGGCCCTCCCGCCCGGACGAGCGAGGGCCGCGCTCCTGGCGGGCCTGCTGTTCGCGCAGGCGCTGGAAGCTGTCGTCGAGCAGCCGCTGCTGCCGGCTGCCGAGATCACGCAACGCCTGCATCAGCGCCTGCGCCTCCGCCAACGCGGGGTTGGCGCCGGTGCGCAGGCCGGCGCGCAGGCCATCCAGCATCTGCTGCAGCGCCGACAGCATCTGCATCGCACCGTCCCGGCCGCCGGAGCGGGCGAGCTCGCGCGCCGCTTCGATCAGATCGCGCAGCTCGTCGGAGCGCAGCATCTGCGCATCGGCGTCGAGCGGCCCGGTCTGCTGCCCGCGCCGCGCCAGTTCCGCCGCCGCCGCCGCCAGATAGCGGTCCAGCGCCTGCTGCAGCGCATCCATCAGCCGGTCGATCTCGGCAGCGGGGGCATTGCGCTGCAATGCGTCGGTCAGGTCCTGGCGCGCCTGTTCCAGTTGCCGCTCGGCCAGCGGTACGTCGCCCTGCTCGATGCGCAGCGCCGTATCCCACAGCAGGTCGCGCACCGAGGCGAGCCCTTGCGGGGTAGCGTCGAGGCGCAGCCGCGCCTGGGCGACGGCCAGGGCCAGCGAGACGACGACGTCGCTGCCGAACTCTCCGGGTCGGGAAGCCTGCCCCGCCAGTTCCGCCATCACGCCGGCGCGCTCGCGCAGCGACGGTTCCGGGCCGCTCAGCCGCTTGCGCAGGGCAACCAGCAGCCGCGCCACCGGATGGGCGAACTCGCGTTCCGGCAGCACCGTCTCCACCGTCTCGCTGACGCTGACCTGACCGGCGGCATCCCGCGCCTCCAGGCGCAGGCGCACCGGCAGTCCGGCGAGCGGGTGCGCCGAGAAGTCCTGCAGCGATGTCCCCGCCGACTGCGCAGCGCCGGGTGAATCGAGCGGCAGCGCCACCCGCAGTGCCGGCACCTCCGCCGGAGCCGCATCCGGGGCCGGCTCGAGCACCGCCGCCATCTCGGCGACGCCATAATCGTCGGTGGCGCGATAGGCCAGGGCCAGCAGGCCGTTGCCCTCCTTGGCGGGCGGCCGCGCGAATGCCGGCTGCGGCGGCGCATCGGCGACGACGGCGATCGGCCAGCTCGCCAGCTCTCGCCACGCCGTCCGCACCGTGATCCGATCACCCCCTGTAACCACTGCTTCCGCCCGCCAGGCATCCTTCCCGTCGCTTTGGCCGAGCGGCGCGAACGGCACGGACGCACCGGCAATGCGAAGCTCCGGCGTGCGGCGCACGCCGGTCGCTCGCGCCAGCAGCGCACTGCCGGCAGGGACGGACAGGACGGCGGGAGCGCCCTCGGCCGGCGGAGCGGTGGTAGAAACGAACATCGGCGCCGCGCGGGTGTAGGCGGGCGGCGTGATCCACAGCTCGACGCCGGCGGTCTGGCTGCTGCTCCGCGCCTGCCAGTCGAGAGCCCGCGTCAGCCGGGCGGCCGGATCGCCGGAGCCGGCGGTGGCAGCGATGACCAGCAGCAGCAAAACGCCGACGCGGATGCCCCACGGCTCGTGCCGGGCCATCCCGGCATCCGGCCAGCAAATCCGCAGGCGCTTGACCAGCGCCGCCATCCGCTCGCGGTGGCGGTGCCAGAGCGCCTCCGCCAGCATATCGTCCCGGCCGGCGGCCAGCTCGTCTTCCAGCGCCTGCAGCGGCTGGTGGGTGAGGCCGCTGTCGCGCTCCAGGCGGCTGCGCGCATCGCATCGGCTGACGGGCCGCAACACCGGCCACGCCCACGCCAGCGCCGCCAGCAACGCCAGCCCGAATGCCGCCAGCACCGTCGTGTGCAGCCAGTCGAGGCAGCCGCGGCAGCAGGTCCAAGGGCAACCGAGAGGAACACGCCGAGGACGCACGGCAGCGGCCATAGCCGCGGCCATACCCGCTCCCAGAGCACCGCAGCTCCCGCCAGCGCCAGCAGCAGGCGGTACCGCCGGCCGCCGGCTTCCTGCTCCGGCAGGTTGCGGCGCTTGCGGATCATCACGGCGGTCCGGCAGCCGAGGACAAGACGACGTCCGCCGCCAGCCAGGGCGGCAGCCGCTGGCTCGCCAGCATCGCCTCGACGCTCACCCGCTCCTGCACCACCGCCCAGGCATCGCCATCGACCAGCACCTCCGGGACGAGCGGGCGGGCATTGTACGCCGATGCCATCGTCCGGCCGTAGGCCCCGGCGCTGCGGATCGCCAGCAGGTCGCCGGCGGCCACCTTCGGCAGCTTGCGGCCGCTGCCGAAGGCATCGCCGGTCTCGCAGATCGGGCCGACGACATCCACCTCGCGCAGGGTCGCGCCGGGCGGAGGCGCACAGACCGGAACGATGGCGTGGAATGCGCCATAGAGCGCCGGCCGCAGCAGGTCGTTCATCCCGGCATCGACGATGACGAAGGTGCGGGTCGAGCCCTCCTTCACCCGCAGCACCCGGGTGAGCAGGATGCCGGCGTTGCCGACGATCATCCGCCCCGGCTCGAAGATCAGCCGGCAGCCGAGGTCGCCGACGGTATCGGCGACAGCGCGCGCGTATTCCGCCGGCGGCGGCACCGCCAGTCCTTCGTTGCCGTACGGGATGCCGAGGCCGCCGCCGAGATCGAGGGTACGGAGGGGAAGACCGTCGGCCCGCAGCATTGTCACCAGGTCGCGGACGCGGTGGAACGCCTCGCGGAACGGCGCGACGTCGGTGAGCTGCGAGCCGATATGCACGGCGATGCCGGCGGGATCGATGCCTGGGAGTACCGCGGCGCGGGCGTAAAGGCGGTGCGCCGCCGTCCACTCGATGCCGAACTTGTCCTCGCGCCGGCCGGTCGAAATCTTGTCGTGGGTATGGGCATCGACGTCCGGGTTGACGCGCAGGGCGGCCGGCGCGCGCGCGCCCATGCTGCGCGCCACCTGGTCGAGCTGGTCCAGCTCCGGCTCGCTCTCGACGTTGATCTGCAGGATGCCGGCGCGCAAGGCCGCCGCCATTTCGTCCGCGGTCTTGCCGACGCCGGAGAAGACGATGCGTGATGCCGGCACGCCGGCGGCGAGCGCCGTCGCCAGCTCGCCGGCGGAGACGACGTCCGCCCCCGCCCCCTCCCGTGCCAGGGTCGCGACCACGCCGATGTTGCCGTTCGCCTTCACCGCATAGCAGATGGTCGGCGACAGTGCCGCCAGCGCCTCGGCGAACACGCGGTAGTGGCGGCGCAGCGTCGCCGAGGCATAGACGTAGACCGGCGTCGCCACCGCATCGGCGATCGTCGCCAGCGGCACGTCCTCGGCGAACAGCCACCCGGAGCGGTAAGCGAAATGATCCATCGGACGGACGTTCAGCGAGCGGGATAGGTGCGCGGATAGTCCGAGCCGGGCGGCGGCTCCGGCTGACCCTTGCGGCCGCAACCCGCGGCGGGGAGTGCCAGGCTCGCGGCCAGCAGCAGCAGTGCGAGCCGGCGAATGATGCGCTTGTGCAGGATACCCATGGCTGCAATATGCCGCCTCGCCGCCGCCGATGCGAGCCGGATATCAACCTCAGTTGGGACGACACCAGCTCGGCAGCGGTCCTATTGCTGCCGATAGAACAGCGCTCGCCCGGTCGGGATAAGCTGGAGCAGAATATCGTAGTCGCTGACATTGGTGGTCAGCACCACCAGGCGGAGTTTCTGTGCCTGCAGGAACAGCATGCAATCCTGGAGGGCACGCAGTTTGCCGTCCTTCGCGTACCCTTGCAGGCGGCACAGGATACCGGACAACAGCGCCGCTCTTCCCAAGACCTCGATATCGGGGGCGAAGATCCGGTGCGCACGCATCGCTTTGATCTGCTTGCCGATCTCGGCAGCGATGTGCGGAGTTCGAACGTCGGACGGGTTCAGGACACCGACCGTGTGCATCAGTTCCTGGATGGCGACGGTCGAGTGGTTGACCTGCCGCTGCGCGATCAGAACATCCAGCAGGTGCGGCGAACGATCCTGCATCTGATCGATATAGACGCAGGTGTCTAGCAGCAGCCCTTGCCCGCCTACCCGGTTCGCATCGACAAACGGCAACTCCTCGTCGCCTCGCCGGGCTAGAGTGACTTGCCGATTGAACCGTGCCCAGCGCCGCGCCGCGTCGAAATCGAATCCCGTCACCTCAGAATCCGAGCTTCACCTCCGGGTCGACCTTGCCCCGGGACTCCCTGA
>JAXMDR010000054.1:0-13350 GCA_046348725.1 Rhodospirillales bacterium | reverse complement strand
CATACCGGCTCGTAGGCGATGACGGTGTTGGCGGCGGTGGCGCCGTCCGGCAGCGAGCCGAGAAGCTGGCGGCGGTTGATCTCCAGCGTCTTGCCGGCGTCGCGCTCCTCGAGCGTCTCGCCGATGCAGACGATGGCGACGAGGCCGGCGGCGACGGCCGCTTCCGCCTTCGCCTTGACGATGGCGTCGGTCTCTGCGTGGTTGGTGCGGCGCTCGGAGTGGCCGACGATGACGTGGCTGCAGCCGAGGTCCTTCAGCATCGCGGCGCTGGTATCGCCGGTGTGGGCGCCCTTCACCTGCATGTGGCAGTCCTGGCCGCCGACATCGACGCCCGAACCCTTGACGGCATCGAGGACCAGCGGGACCAGCGTGAACGGCGGGCAGACCAGCATGTCGTAGCGGGCCTGGCCGGCTGCCTTCAGCCGCTTCGCGACGTCCGCCGCCAGCGCCGTGCCGTCAGCCCGCAGGCCGTTCATCTTCCAGTTTCCCGCGATCAGCTTGCGTCGCGCCATCGTGCGTCTCTCCCCTGTCGGATTGCTCATGGATGTCAGTGGGCCGCGGCCGGACCTGTGCGAGCCGCGGCTTCTTTAGCACAGGCTTCCTGCCGCTCCAACCTCATCCTCGCGTTTGCACCTGATGCGTCCTGACCGCGCCGCGGGTTTCCTCGCAGCTCGCCAGTGCCGCGAGGTATAATCGGTGGCGCAAAGACGCGTCCTTGCTGGAGCGGAGAACCCGAAGTGCTCGCTTCATCGCGCAACCACGTCCGTCACCATGGCCGCTTCTACCTGTCGGTGGCGACGGGCGTGGTGGTGTGGGCGGCGGCCGCCGGCTGGGACTGGTGGGATCAGCCGGTGCATCTGCTGCTGGCCGGCGATGCGTTCTTTTCCGTCTACGTCGTGCTGATGGCCGTTCTCGCCACCCGCTCGACGGCGGACAAGTTGCGCCGGCGCGCCCGCTACGAGGACGAGGGCATCGTCCTGATCATCGTCATCGCGCTGTCGGCGATCGCGCTGAGCATCGGCTCGATCTTCGCCGTGCTGGCTGAGCCCGGGCACCCGGGCAGCTTGCGCCTTGTGCTCGCCATCGCCAGCGTGCCGCTCGGCTGGCTGACGCTGCACACCATTCTCGCCTTCCACTACGCCTTTCTCTACTACACGTCGGCGGTCGCTGCGGGAGGGGATCCGCAAGACGCCGGCGGGCTGCAGTTCCCGGAAACGAAAGAGCCAACCGGCTGGGACTTTCTCTACTATTCCTTCGTCATCGGCATGACGGCGCAAGTCGCCGACGTGGAGACGGCGAGCACGGCGATGCGCCGGCTGACGCTGTTCCACAGCATCGTCTCATTCTTCTACAACACGGTGATCCTGGCACTGGCGGTCAACGTCGCCGCCGGCCGCTGAGAACGCGCCGACGCATAGGGTGCCGGTGAGCGCAGCGAACCGCACCGACCATCTCATACGCCACGGGAAGATGGCGGCCTCAGGATCCCCTGCGGGCCGTCACGAGTGCCGCGCGGTGGTCTCGGGTGCGAGTTTGGTGCGCTTCGCTATGCTCAGCACACCCTACGGGCTACAGGCTACGGGCGTTGCCGCTGACCCCCGACGCATAGGGTGCCGGTGAGCGCAGCGAACCGCACCATCGTTATACCCCACGGGAAGATGGCGAGGGCCTTCGGGCCATCCCGGCGGCGGGGAATTGGTGCGCTTCGCGGCGCTCAGCACACCCTACGGGAGCACGCCCGAGCCAATACGTTTGCCGACGCCGTTCCCGGCCTTCCGACCTTGGGAGCTGGGAGTGGCGAAAGCCTGCAAACCCGAGGCGCGGCAGATGCCCTGCAAAGCACTTGGAAGACGGCCCGCCCTGCCTTTATGAATGCGCGTCCAAGTCTTAGTAAAAAGGGCGGGAGGGGAGTTCATGTCGGCACAAGGTTGTCTGTCGCGGCGCTTTCTTCTGGCGGCCGCGGTCGCTGCGATCGCGCTGTGGCCGGCGGCGAGGGCAGGGGCGGACGAGCCGGTGAAGATCGGCGCCGTCGAGGACCTGACCGGCCCCACGGCGAAGTACGGTGTCGCCATTCGCCAGGGGTTCGAGCTGGCCGCCGCGGAGATCAACGCCAAGAGCGGCGTGTTGGGTGGCCGCAAGCTCGACCTGCTGTTCGAGGACGGCGCCGGCAGCAAGGAGCAGTCGATCAATGCGGTCAAGAAGCTGATCGGCCTCGATCACGTCTCTGCCGTGCTCGGCCCGACTCTTTCCAACGAGATGTTCGCCGCCGCGCCGTTCGCCAACGAGCGCAAGACGCCGATCATCGGCACCTCGACCACCGCGACCGGTATCACCGACATCGGCCCCTGGGTGTTCCGCACCTCGCTGCCGGAGGCGGACGTGCTGCCGGTGACCCTGCAGCGGGCGCGCGAGAAGTACGGCTTCGATACCGTTGCGCTGATGTACTCCAATGACGACGCTTTCACCAAGTCCGGCGCCGACGTGTTCAAGGCGGCGCTGGAGAAGATGGGGGTGAAGATCGCGACGATCGAGACGTTCGCCACCAAGGACACCGACTTCTCGCCGCAGCTCACCAAGATCAAGGGCCTGAACGTGCAGGCGATCGTCGTCTCGGCGCTGGCGGAAGCGGGAGCCGGCCTCGTCCTGCAGGCGCGCCAGCTCGGCATCCCGAAGACGGTGCCGATCATCGGCGGCAACGGCTTCAACTCCTCGAAGCTGCCGGAGATCGCCGGGCAGGCGGCCGACGGGGTGATCGTCGGCAGCCCGTGGTTCATCGGCAAGGCCGATGCGGCCAACCAGAAGTTCGTCGCCGACTTCCGCGCCAAGTATAGCACCGACCCCGACCAGTTCGCGGCGCAGGCCTACGATACCCTCTACATTCTCGCCGCCGCTCTCGATCGCGCCAAGAGCACCGAGAACACCAAGCTGGCCGAAGCCCTGCTGCAGACCGACTACGCCGGGGTGATGGGACCGTTCAAGTTCACCCCGCAGCGCAATCCGGCGGAGACCACTGGCGTCGTCGTCCTGCAGGTGCGCGACGGCAAGTTCCAGGTGCTGCAATAGTCTGACCGGGATTAAGAGCCGCGGCGATGCTGGCCCAGCAACTGTTCAACGCGCTCGTTCTCGGCTCGGTCTACGCGCTGTTCTCGCTCGGCTTCACGCTCACCTTCGGCGTGCTGCGCGTCATCAACCTGCTCTACGGGTTCTACTTCGTCTGCGGCGCGTTCATAGCGCTGCTGCTGGTCGAGCAGGCCCACCTGCCGATCTGGGCCGGAGGCGTGCTCGGCGCCGCCGGCGCCGGCATCGTCGGGCTGCTGCTGGATACGGCCCTGCTCGGCCCGCTGCGGCGGGCGAAGGCGCCTGAGCTCAGCTCGCTGGTGGTCTCGCTCGGCGGCGTCCTTTTGTTCATCAACCTCACCACCATCTATTTCGGCGCCGAGGTGCGCCGCTTTCCAGCCAACGCGCTGACCGAGAGCGCGCTGGCCTTCGGGCCGCTGCATGTCGGCGCCACCCAGCTGGTGATCGTCGCCGCCGCGATCGCCGTCGTTGCCGCCCTGTTCTTTCTCGTCGAGAAGACCCGGCTCGGCAGCGCCATCCGCGCCGTCGCCGAGAACGCCGATACCGCGGCGCTGATGGGGGTCAACGTCGGCGCCATCGTCGCTGCCGTCTCGTTCATCTCGGCGGCGCTGGCCGGCGCCGCCGGCATCCTCATCGGCCTCAACTTCAACGCCATCGAGCCGTACATGGGCGAGGCGATGATGCTGCGCGGCTTCGTCGTCATCATCCTCGGTGGCTTGGGCGATATCCGCGGCGCGCTGATCGCCGGCCTCGCGCTCGGCTGCCTTGAGGTGATGACCGCCGGCTACATCTCCTCAGACCTCAAGGAGGCGGTGGCCTTTGCCGCCCTGGTGCTCACCCTGTGGATCAGGCCGACCGGGCTTTTCGGCCGCACCGTCGGCAAGCGCGCCTGACGCCCGTGGCCGCCTTCCTCGACGACCTGCTCTTCGCCTACGGCAGCCTGATCTACGGCATCGGCGTCAACGCCATCCTCGCGCTCTCCATGTACGTGGTGCTGGCGCTCGGCCAGCTCTCCATGGGGCAGGCGGCGTTCATGGGCGTCGGCGCCTACACCGGCGCGCTGCTCACCTTGCACGCAGGCCTGCCGTTTCCGCTGGTGCTGGCTGCGGCCGCCCTGGCGCCGGCGCTGGTCGCCGTGGTCATCGCCATTCCGACGATGCGCCTCTCCGGCGTCTATCTCGCCATCGCCACCATCGGCCTCGGCCAGGTGCTGCGCATCATCTACCTCAACACCCCCGCCGTCGGCGGCGCGCTCGGCCTCAACGGCATCCCGGAGAAGTCCAACTTCTGGATCATCTACGGCCTGCTCGCCGTCTTCGTCATCGCCCTGCAGCTCGCGGTGCGCTCGAAGATCGGCCGCGCCTTCGAGGCGATCCGCGAAGACGAGGACGCGGCGCGGGTGATGGGCATCGACGTCGCCCGCTACAAGCTGGTGACGCTGGTGATCTCGGCGGCGCTCGCCGGCATCGCCGGCGCGCTCAACGCCCATTACTCCTACTTCATCGGTCCCAACGAGTACGGCTTCGAGCAGGCGGTGAGCATCCTCAGCTACGCGGTGCTGGGCGGCATTTCGACGCCGATCGGCCCGGTGCTGGGCGCTTTCGTGCTGACGGCGCTGCCGGAGGTGCTGCGCCCGTTCCACGACTTCCGGCTGGTCTTCAACGGGCTGATCATCGTGCTGGTGGTGATCTTCCTGCCGCGGGGACTGCTCGGCTCGCGCGTGCGCCGGACCGGCTGAACGGCGATGCTGCTCCGCGTCGAGGGGATCAGCCGCGCGTTCGAGGGCCTCGTCGCCGTCGATGAAGTTTGGTTCACCGTCGAGGCCGGCACCGTGCACGCCCTGATCGGGCCGAACGGGGCGGGCAAGACGACGCTCTTCAACATCATCTCCGGCTTGCTCTCTGCGGACGACGGCCGGCTTTTTCTCGGCGGCGAGGAGATCACCACGGCGCGGCCGCACCGCCGCGCTGCCCTCGGCCTCGCCCGCACCTTCCAGAACATCCGCATCTTCGGCGGGATGAGCGCGCTGGAGAACGTCATCACCGGCATGCATCCGCACCTGGCGGTGCCCTGGCCGGCGGCGATCCTGCGGCTTCCTGCGGCGCGCCGCGAGGAGCGCGCCGCCGTCGAGCGCGCGCGGGCGCTTCTCGACTTCGTCGGCATCGCCGCGCACGCCGACCGGGCGGCGGCCGATCTTCCGTATGGCGACCAGCGCCGCCTGGAGCTCGCCCGGGCGCTGGCTTCGCGCCCGTCGCTGCTGCTGCTCGACGAGCCGGCGGCCGGCATGAACCCGGCGGAGCGCGCCCGGCTGCTTACGCTGCTGGAGGCGGTGCGCGCCAACGGCACCACCTTGCTGCTGGTCGAGCACGACATCCACTTCGTCATGGGACTTTCCGACCGCATCACCGTGCTCAACTTCGGCCGCGCCATCGCCGAGGGCAGCCCGGCGGAGGTTCGCGCCGATCCGAAGGTGATCGAGGCCTATCTCGGCCGGCACTTCGCTGAGCGGACCGCCGATGGGGACCAGCGATGACCGCCTTGCTGCAGATCGAGGGGCTGCACCTCGCCTACGGCAAGGTGGCGGCGGTCAAGGGGGTCGATCTGGCGGTCGAGGAGGGCCAGCTGGTCTGCCTGATCGGCGCCAACGGCGCCGGCAAGAGTACGATCCTGCGCGGCATCTCCGGCTTGCTGACGCCCGCCGTCGGCGACATCCGCTTCGCCGGCCGGTCGATCGCCCGGCTGCCGGCGCACCGCATCACCCGGCTCGGCATCGTCCAGGTGCCGGAGGGCCGGCAGGTGTTCAACCAGATGACCGTCGCCGAGAACCTGATGATCGGCGGCTACGGTGTCCGCGACCGCCGCGAACGCAGGCGCCGGATCGATGCGGTGGTAGCGCAGTTCCCCCGCCTGGGAGAGCGGCTGACGCAGCCGGCGGGCCTGCTGTCGGGAGGCGAGCAGCAGATGCTGGCGATGGGCAGGGCGCTGGTGGCGGAGCCGCGGCTGCTGCTGCTCGATGAGCCCAGCATGGGGCTGGCGCCGCTGATGATTGAGGAGGTGTTCGAATTGATCCGCCGGCTGAAGGCCGAAGGGCGGACGATCCTGCTGGTCGAGCAGAACGCCCGCCTTGCGTTCGATGTCGCCGATCATGCCTACGTGCTGGAGAGCGGGCGGATCCGCCTGTCGGGCCCCGCCGTCGCCGTCGCCGACGACCCGCTGGTGCTGCACGCCTATCTCGGCGTGTGAACCGGGAGCGGCAGAGGGCCGGCCTGCGCTACAGCCGGGGGTCGCCGAAGCGCAATTCGCCAGGTCGGAAACCGCTTGACGCGGCAGGGCGGATTGCCTGCATTTGCAGCAGCGGGATTGCGACGGAACCGGAAAGATGGCGGAGTTCACGGTCGAGGACGTCGCTTACGAGCTGCAGCGGCGGCGCGAGCGCGACGGCGTCAGGTGCGCGCTGCTGATCGGCGCCGGCTGCTCGTACCAGGCCGGCATCCCGCTCGCCCAGGGCTTCGTCGACCGCATCGCGCAGGACTATCCCCGCGAGTACGCCCGCGCGCCGGAGAAGACCTATCCCGCGTGCATGGCGCAGCTCGCCCGCAGCGACCGCCACAAGCTGGTGTGCGAATACGTCGATAAGGCGAAGATCAACTGGGCGCACATCTCCATCGCCCAGCTGATGCGCCGCGGCTTCATCGACCGGGTGCTGACCACCAACTTCGATCCCCTCGTCGTCCGCGCCTGCGCGCTGCTCAACCTCTACCCCGCCGTCTACGACATGGCAGTGGTACGCAGCGGCTTCGTCGCCGACTACGTGCGCGACCTCGCCGTCTTCCATCTGCACGGCCAGCGCGACGGCTTCATCCAGCTGCACGATACGGCGCAGGTGGATGCGCTGCGGGCGACCATCGAGCCGCTGTTCGACGACACGGCGAACCGGCGCACCTGGCTGGTGATCGGCTACTCGGGCCAGCAGGACCCGGTGTTCGAGGCGCTGGCCGACCGACCGGAGTTCCCCAACCGGCTGTTCTGGGTCGGCTATCGCGACGAGCAGCCGTCGGCGGCGGTGCGGGCGGCGCTGATCGATTCGCCGAAGGACGCCAACTGGATCGCCGGCTACGATCCCGATACCTTCCTGCTGCAGCTCGCCTCGAAGCTGGACTGCTTTCCGCCCGGCTTCTTCGCCAAGCCGTTCAGCCACCTGCTGGAGTGCTTCCAGACCCTAGCCGGCTTCCGCCTGCCGGGCTCCGACCAGGAGCTCGACTGGGCGGCGCGCGCCCGCGGCTGGATCGAGCAGGCGAAGGCGACGTTCGAGATCGCGCCGCCGGTGCCGGCGCCGGCCGCAGCAGCCCCGCCGCTGCCACCGGCTGCCCCCGCACCGATGGCACCGCCTGCTCCCTCCGGCATCGTTCTGGAAACACTGCGCCACCTCGGCAAGGTGTGTGCCCCGGCACCCATCACCCGCGGCCTCGATAACTTCGCGACAGGGGCGAAGGCACCCACTGCCGATGAAACCATACACAAGGAAGACACCGCCAAGCCGGCACCTCCCCCGGCACCGGCCGATATCGTCGGCGAGGCATGGACGGCGATGATGAGCGGCGACTACGACAAGGTGATCGCGCTGGCTCCGGAATACGACAGCGGGCGGGAGCCGCAGCTGGCCGAGCCGCTGGCTTGGGCACTTTCTGCCTCGGCGCGGGCGCTGGCCGCCAAGGCCGCCGCCGCTCCCGCCGGCGAGCAGCAGGATTTGCGGCGGCGTGCCGAAGACTACGCCCAGAAGGCCGAGGCCATCCGCCCCGGTCTCGGCGCCGCGGCCCTGAAGCCATGAGCGCCCCCATTTCGCTGGCCGACGCCGGCTTCCTCGATGTCGACGGCCTGCGTCTCGAATACCGCCGGGTGCCGGCGCCCGCCGGGGCAGGGGAGATGCCGACCATCGTGCTGCTGCACGAGGGCCTGGGCTGCATCGGCATGTGGAAGAGCTTCCCCGAGAAGCTGGCGGCGACAATTGGAGCGCCGGTGTTCCTGTGGAGCCGGCGCGGCTTCGGCGCTTCCGATCCGATCACCCTGCCGCGGCCGCTCGACTACCTGGAGGAGGAATCGCCGCTGGTCGCCCGAGTGCTGGCCGCCGCCGGCATCGATCGCTGCGTGCTGGTGGGCCACTCCGATGGCGGCACCATCGCCCTGCTTGCCGCGGCGCGGGACGAAATCACCGGCCTGGAAGGCGTGGTGACCATGGCCGCGCACGTCTTCGTCGAGGACGTCACCATCAAGGGCATCATCGAGACCCGCAAGCTGTGGGACGAGGGCGACCTGCGCGCCCGGCTCGCCCGCTGGCACGGCACCAACGTCGATGGCGCCTTCTACGGCTGGTGCGACACTTGGCTCGATCCCGGCTTCCGCGCCTGGAACATCGAGGCAGCGCTGGCACCGGTGCGCGTGCCGGTGCTGGTGATGCAGGGCGCCGACGACCAGTACGGCACGCCGCGCCAGGTCGAGGCCATTGCCAGCGGTGTCGGCGGGCCGGCGCGGCCGATGCTGCTGCCGCGCGCCGGCCACTCTCCGCACATCGATGCGCCGGATGCGGTGATCGCCGCAATCGGCCAGTTCCTGGCGGCGCTGCCCTGCGCCGCTCCGGCGCCGCTGCCGCCGGCATGAGCGTGCCGATCGCGGAGGAGTTTGCGGCGCTCGACGGCCACGTTTGGCTCAACTGCGCCCACCAGGGACCGCTGCCGGCGTGCGCCCGGGCAGCCGCCGTAGAAGCGGCGGCGTGGAAGGCGATGCCGTGGGAGCTGACCGCCGAGCGCTTCGCCGGCGTGCCGCTGCGGCTGAAGCACACGCTGGGCCGGCTGATCGGCGTGCCCGCTGAGGAGATCATCCTCGCCAACAGCGCGTCCTACGGCCTGCACCTGATCGCCAACGGCTTCCCGTTCGCCGCAGGCGACGAGGTGCTGACCATGCGCGGCGACTTCCCCTCCGACATCCTGCCGTGGCTGCGGCGGGAGCGGGACGGCGTCGTCGTCCGCCAGCTGCGGCCGCGCGGCCGCGTGATGCAGCCGGACGAGATCGAAGCGGCGATCGGCCCGCGCACCCGCCTGCTGTGCCTGACCTGGGTGCACTCGCTGTCCGGCTGGGCGATCGACCTCGATGCCATTGGCACGCTCTGCCGGGAACGGGGCGTTGCCTTCGTCGTCAACGCCTCGCAGGCGCTGGGCGCCCGCCCCTTCGACGTTACAACGATGCCGATCGACGCGCTGGTCAGCGTCGGCTGGAAGTGGCTGGTCGGCCCTTACGCCACCGGCTTCTGCTGGCTGCACAAGGACCTGCGCCGGCGGCTCACCTGCCTGCAAAGCTACTGGCTGAGCATTCTCACCGGCGCCGATCTCGGCCGCGAGCAGCTCGACCTCGCTATCCCCGAGGATGCCGCGGCCAGCCGCTGGGACGTCTTCGCCACCGCCAACTTCCTTGCTTTCCATCCCCTCGCCGCGTCGATGGAGATGCTGCTGGCGCACGGCATCGATGCCATCGCCGCCCACGACGACGCGCTGGTGGGACGGCTGATCGACGGCCTCGACCGCACGCGGTTCGGCCTCACCAGCCCCGCGGCGGGACCCGCGCGCTCGACGCTGGTGTTCATCGAGCCGCCCGAGCGCGACCGCGCCGCCGGGTTGCAGCAGGGGCTGGCGGGCAGGCGCATCCACGTCGCCCACCGCGCCGGCGCTCTGCGCTTCGCCCCCCACCTCTGCAACACCGAGGACGACATCGACCGGGCGCTGGCCGCCCTGCATGCGCTGACGTGACGGTACCGGTGCCGGGAAAGACGCCGCTGCTGCGGCTGGCGGTGGTCACGCTGCTGACCGGCGTCGCGGCGGGGGTGGGCGGCATGGGCCTCGCGCTGACGCTGCATCTCGTCCAGCATCTGGCCTACGGCTACAGCCTCGATGCGATCATCGGCAACGAGACCTTCCTGCAGGGGGTCACCGGCGCCTCGCCGCTGCGGCGTGTCCTCGCGCTGACCGGCTGCGGCCTCCTGGCCGGCGTCGGCTGGTGGGCCCTCTACCGCTGGGGACGCCCGCTGGTGGCGATCAGGAACGCGGTAGACAAGCCGGACCAGCCGATGCCGCTGCCGGAAACCGCGGTCCACGCGCTGCTGCAGGTCGTCACCGTCGGCCTCGGCTCTCCGCTCGGCCGCGAGGTGGCGCCGCGCGAGATCGGTGCCGCGCTCGCCGGCTGGCTGTCGCGCCGCGCCGGCCTGACCGCCGACGAGGCTCGCACCCTGATCGCCTGCGGCGCCGGCGCCGGCCTGGCGGCGGTCTACAACGTGCCGCTGGCGGGCGCGCTGTTCGTGCTGGAGGTGCTGCTCGGCACGCTGCGCCTGTCGGCGGTGCTGCCGGCGATCGTCACCTCGGCGATGGCGGCGCGGATCGCCCGGCTCGCCCTCGGCGATGCCTTCTCGGCAGTATCCGGTGCTGCCATTCGCGGTAAACGGCTTGCTGCTCGTCTGGTCGGTGCTGGCGGGCCCGGTCTTCGGCCTCGCCGCCTTCGGCTTTACCCGCCTCGCCACGGCGATGACGAAGAAAGCACCCCACGACGGGCGCCCCATTCCCTGGGCGCTGGCGGTGTTCGTCGGCATCGGCCTGCTGGTGACGCACGCTGCTCGGCAACGGCAAGGGCCGATCCAGCTCAGCCTCGCCGACGATCTGCCCCTCGGCCTCGCCGCCGCCCTGGTTGGCTCTGCGCATCATCGTCACTTTGGGCGGCGCTGCGCGCCGGCGCGCGCGGCGGGATGATGACGCCGGGGATGACCATCGGCGTTGCCGGCGACGGTCATTGCCGTTCCGTGGGTGGTGATGTGGCCGGCGAGCGCCGGCGGCCTTCGCCTCCTGGTCGGCGCCGGCGCCTTCCTGGCCTCGTCGATGAAGATGCCGCTGACCGCCATCGCCCTGATCCTGGAGTTCACCCGCGTCCCCCAGGACGTGCTGTTCCCCGTCATCTCGCGTAAGCGGCTCCAGCGCCGCGAACTGGCTGTGCAGCGCGTGGTCTTGCCGCGTCCATGCGCCCGAGCACCACGACACCAGCGCCGGCCACTTCTGAGCGGGCGCTGCTGCCGGCTCATCCGCCGGGCAGCGACGGGCTTCAGGTTTGCACTTCCCAACAGTGAAAGCCGTTGCTGTCGGTGCCGGGCAGGGGTTCGTCGCGCCCAGCGGCGGCGCCGCAGCGACGCAGAACACGATCCCGCCGTTCGGCTCGGTGGTACTGCTCAAGCTTCGTAGAAGATGGCTCGGGGAAGGCGATCGTGGCGAGAGAGCGATCAGTCAAGGTGCGCGCAGATCCCGCGACCTACGAGCGATAGCGCGAACCGGCCGCAGCAGCCGCTTCATAATTTTGGAGGTGTCCCAGATCTTGGCGAGCCGCGCTTCCTGCCGCCCGAGGCGCTCGGCCAGTTCCAGATGCTGCTGTTGCAGCGCTGCCACCTGCCCCGCCAAGCCAATATCGCCGGCCGTCGGCATCGCCTGCACAGGCTCTTTAGCGGGAACGGCATCAGCGCGGTCGAGGTAGCGGCATTGTTCGGCCACGTCGGTGAGTATTCCCCTTCAGCAGCGCCTTGCGGGCCTCCTGCAGCGCTGTCTGCGAGGCGAAAACAAACCTACCCTTTCCAAGCACGACGATGAACTCGCAGCCTTCGCTAGGAAAATCAGCGTTAATTTTCCAGTCGAGCGATTGAAGGACATTTAGTTCGAGCATCACTAACTTGAAGCTGAACGGCGTGTAGCACCAACCGTGGAAGTCAACATAGACCGCTGCCTCGGACTCGTCGGTCGTTACCAAGAGGTCGTTCGCCGCTGCCAGAGTACTGTAGAAGTTCAGTTCGCCGGCGGGGTGCTGGCCCCACGCCGCGGCGCCGTCCATATTGACCGTATAGGCAGTGTGGTCGAATGCCGTCTTCTTGCTGTGCCGCCGGCGGCCAAGCGCATGCGCAAGGATAAACTCGCTACTCACCGACAATGGCCGGAAATAATCGAAGCAGAACCGCTTATCAGGAACTGCGAGTACGAGTACGCCATTTGCTCGGGTCAGCTTGTCGATCGATCGATAAAAACCAATAGGATCGGGTATGTGCTCGATAACATGGCTGGCGATGCACGCGTCGAACGTCCCGTGGTGTTCGATAGGGACCGCATCGTCAAGGCTTCCTGATTCCTAAACGAAATCAACCGGCTCAATCCGGCTGACATCGACCGAAGGATCTGCATCATACTTTGCGCGTAACCCGGCCTGGTCCGTGTGATCGACACTCCAGGCGTTCCATCCCTCGGACTTCGAGACGACCGGGCTGAAAGAGGGGCCAATTTCGAGAATTTTCATCGATCTGTCTATACTGGCGAGTAATTTATCCTTCCTGTTCACTTTTATTCCCGCTTCAGCAATGGAGGAATTACCTGGCCGATGTTCAGCCTAACGCATCAAGGTCCGCCTGCCGCTGGCTCCCCGCCGACACCGCGATCAAATCCAATCCGACCAAGCTCGGAACCCGCGAAAGCGCGGCTTCGTCCCATCAGCCAGTCCATAAACCGCAGCCTTCCAGGCGTCGTCAACAAGTTGGCTATATTTTGCGCAAGATTGCGACGGATTGCCCCAGGGCTTGGCCGCCCCAGCAAGGAAAAGCAGCGCCCACAATCGCTTCCTGCCGAAAGCCCAACCGATTGCACCAGACGTCGATTGCGTTTCGCTCGATGAACATGTTGAGGTGCGGGATGCTGCTGAGGCGCTGCGCTTCCAGGGTCTGCTCGAAGATGCTCCAGTGTGCGGGTTCGGCGAACTCGAGAAACGAGAAAACCAGTGTTCCATTCGGCTTCAAGACCCTATGGATGTCCTGCAAATACAGAAATGATTCCGTGTGTAGTAGATGCGTGAAGACACTGAAGGCACATATTATATCAGCCGTCTCAGCGTCTGCCGGCAGATCGAGGCGCCGGTGTAGCACGAACCGATAGTTCGACGGTGTCCGTGCCTTCGCATAGTCAAGAAGGGCTTGGACGATGTCGACGCCGAGGTAATCGATTGCTAATCCGTCTTGCCCGAGCGCCGTCGCCAAGCGACCGCTTCCGCACCCGAGATCGATCAACGCCATGTCATTACGCAACCCGGCATGCTTCAGGATTGCCAACTCGATCCCGCCGATACGATCATAATCGCCGCCCACGGCGAGGCTCATTGCCTCGTCGATGGGATGGCGGCTCAACAGGTCGGCGACGAGCCGCTCGTAGTCCTCCA
>JAXMDR010000053.1:0-13350 GCA_046348725.1 Rhodospirillales bacterium | reverse complement strand
CGCGGGCCTTGGCCTCGCTGCGGGTCATGGCGGTCAGCGTGCCGGTGAAGACGATGGTCTTGCCGGCGAGTTCGCCGGCGCCGGCGGCAGGTCCGGCAAAGTCCTCCACCGTCACCTCGGCCTGCCGATCGTCGAGCACCTGCAGGTTGTGCGGCTCGGCGAAGAAAGCGGTGAGGTCGGCGGCAACCGACGGGCCGATGCCGTCGATGGCGTCGAGGTCGCGCGCCGCATCCGAGGCCGGGTCGGCCGCCTCGGTCATCGCCGTCCGCAACGTCGCCAGCGAGCGGTAGTGGCGGGCGAGCAGCCGCGCCGTCGCCTGGCCGACCTGCGGGATGCCCAGCGCAAAGATGAAGCGGTCGAGCGGCACCCGCCGCCGCTGCTCGATCGCCGCCAGCAGGTTGGCGGCGGAGCGCTCGCCCCAGCGCTCGCGGGTGCGGATCGTCTCGGCGTGGTTCTTCAGCCGGAAGATATCGGCGGGCGTGCTGATCAGGCCGTCGTTACGGAACGCCACCAGGTGCCGCTCGCCCAGCCCGTCGATATCGAAAGCGTCGCGCGAGACGAAGTGCTTGAGCCGCTCCACCGCCTGCGCCGGGCAGACGAGGCCGCCGGTGCAGCGGTTGGCGGCGGCGCCCGGCTCGCGCAGCACGGCGCTGCCGCACTCCGGGCAGGTGCGCGGAAAGACGAAGGGCGCCGCGTCCGCCGGCCGTTCCTCGGCCACGACCGCCACCACCTGCGGGATGACGTCGCCCGCCCGCTGCACCACGACGGTATCGCCCTCGCGCACGTCCTTGCGGGCGATCTCGTCCTCATTGTGCAGCGTCGCCCGGGCGACGACGACGCCGCCGACGGTAACCGGCTCGAGGTCGGCGACCGGCGTGAGGATGCCGGTGCGACCCACCTGCACCCGGATGGCATTGATGCGGGTGCGGGCCCGCTCCGCCGGAAACTTGCGCGCGATCGCCCAGCGCGGCGCCCGGCTGACGAAGCCGAGCCGCTCCTGCCAGTCGAGGCGGTTGACCTTGAAGACGATGCCGTCGATGTCGTAAGGCAGCAGCGCCCGCTTATCGCCAAGCTCCCGGCAGAACGCCAGCATCTCCTCGGCATCGCGGCACAGCCGGGCTTCCGGGTTGACCGGCAAGCCCGTCTCCTCCAGCCGGTCGAGGAAGCCCCGGTGGGTCGCGGCGACCGGCTCGCTCACCTCGCCCCAGGCGTAGGCGAAGAAGCGCAGCGGCCGGCCGGCGGTGATTGTTGGATCGAGCTGGCGCAGCGAGCCGGCGGCGGCGTTGCGCGGGTTGGCGAAGATCTTGCCGCCGCTCTCGCGCTGCCGCTCGTTCAACGCGAGGAAGTCGGCGCGGGTCATGTAGACCTCGCCGCGCACCTCGAAGACACCGGGGGCATCGGGAAGGGTGTCCGGGATGTCCGCCATCGTCCGCAGGTTGGCGGTGACGTTCTCACCGGTGTAGCCGTCGCCGCGGGTGGCGCCGACGGTGAAGCGGCCGCGCTCGTAGCGCAGCGAGATCGACAGTCCGTCGATCTTCGGCTCGGCCATCATCGCCAGCGGCAGCTCCGGATCGTCGCGAAGCTCCTTCAGGAAGCGGCGGACGCCATGGACGAACTCCAGCAGCTCTTCGTCGCTGAAGACATTGCCGAGCGAGAGCATCGGCCGCACGTGCTGGACCCGGGCGAACCCGGGGGCGACCGGCGCGCCGACGCGGTGCGAGGGCGAATCGCTGCGGATGAGGGCAGGAAAGCGCGCCTCCAGCGCGTCGTTGCGCCGGCGCAGCGCGTCGTACCCGGCGTCATCGACGAGCGGGGCGTCTTCCTGATGGTAGGCGCGGTCGTAGGCGGCGATCTCGTCCGCCAGCGCTTGCAGCTCCGCCGCCGCCTGCTCCGCGGTCAGCGCTTCGACCGGGATGTCGCGCAGCACCGCAGAGGCCTCGCCGGTCACGCCGACGATCCGGCGAGGAGGCTGACGGCGGCGGCGCGGGCTTCCTCGGTGACCTGCGTGCCGGCCAGCATCCTTGCGATCTCCTCCCGCCGGCCGGCGGCATCCAGCATCTCGACCGTCGTCCGCACCGAGGGGCCGGCCTCGGCCTTGCTGATCCGCCAGTGGTGGTCGGCGCGCGCCGCCACCTGCGGCGAGTGGGTCACCACCAGCACCTGCACGTCGGCGGCCAGCCGCCCCAGCCGGGCGCCGACCGCCGCGGCGACGGCGCCGCCGACGCCGGCATCGACCTCGTCGAAGATGAGCGTTGCCACCGGATCGGCGCCGGCCAGCACCACCTTCAGCGCCAGGGTGAAGCGGGCAAGCTCACCGCCCGACGCGATGCGGGCGAGCGGGCCGGGCGGGACGCCGGGGTTGGTGGCCACCTCGAAGGCCACCCGGTCGCAGCCGGAGGGGCCACCCTCGGCGGGGGGCAGCGGTTCGAGCCGGGTGACGAACTGCGCCTTGCCGAGGCGCAGCGGCGCCAGCTCGCCGGCGACAGCGGCATCGAGGCAGGCGGCGGCATCGCGGCGGCGCCCGCTCAGCACCGCTGCCGCTTCCCCCCAGCGCTGTTCGGCCGCCGCTTCGTCCCGCCGCAGGCCGGCCACCACCGCCTCGCCGTCCTCCAGCGCCGAGACCCGGCCGGCCATGTCGGCGATCAGAGATGCGAGATCATCGGGGGGGACGCCATGCTTGCGGGCCTGGGCGCGCAGCTCGAACAGCCGCTCCTCGACCGTCTCAAGCTGGCGCGGATCGAGCTCGGCGTCGCTCAACGTCTTCTCCAGCAGCGCATGGGCCTCGACAGTATCCGACAGCGCCCGGTCGAGCGCGATGATGGCGGCATCCAGTCCGCCTTCCGCCTTCGCCGCCACCCGCTGCAGGCTGCGCAGGGCAGAGCGTAGCCCCTCGACGGCGCCACGCGCCGGACCGCCGGCCAGCTCGCGCGCTGCCTCGTCGATCGCCTGCCCCAGCTTCTCGGCATTCATCAGCCGGCTGCGGCGGGCGGAGAGTTCCCCCTCCTCGCCCGGCTGCGGCGCCAGCCCGGCGAGCTCGTCGAGCGCGTGGCGGATGAAGTCCTCGTCGCGCCGCGCCTGGGCAAGGTCGGCCTCAGCGCCGGCGCGCGCCTGTGCCGCAGCACGCCAGGTGCGCCAGGCGTCGGCGCACGCTCCGGTTTCCGCGGCAAGGCCGCCGTAGGCATCCAGCAGCGCCCGGTGCGCCGCCGGGTCGAGCAGCCGCTGGTTGTCGAACTGGCCGTGGATCTCGACCAGCATTCCGCCCAGTCGCCGCAGCAGGCCGACGCTGACCGGCTGGTCGTTGACGAAGGCGCGCGAGCGGCCGTCGCTGCCGACGACCCGACGCAGCAGCAGGGCACCATCGCCCGCGTCGAGACCGTGCTCGTGCAGCACGGCGAACGCCTCGTTGCCGGGGGGCAGATCGAAGCGGACGCTGACCGTCGCCTGATCACGACCGTGCCTGACCAGCTTCGCATCGGCGCGGGTGCCGAGACCGAGGCCGAGGGCATCGAGCAGGATCGACTTGCCGGCGCCGGTCTCGCCGGTCAGCGCGCACAGCCCCGGGGAGAACTGCAGATCGAGGGCATCGATCAGGACGACGTCGCGGATGGCGAGGCTGGTCAGCATCGCCGCTCGGCCTGTCCCCGGATCACCGCTCGCAGATCACGGCGCTCAGCGGGCGCCGGGGACGGTATCTCCCGGCAGCAAGCCGGGCTCGCCCACCAGCGCGTAGGCGTCGGAGTACCATTCGCTGTCGGGGAAGTTGTAGCCCAGCACCGCCGCCGACTTCCGCGCCTCGCCGTCGATGCCAAGGGCGCTATAGGCCTCGGTCAGCCGCAGCAGCGCCTCCGGCGTGTGGGTGGTCGTCTGGTAGCGGTCGACCACCGTCCTGAAGCGGTTGATCGCCGCCAGATAGAAGCCGCGGGTCAGATAAAAGCGGCCGACCACCATCTCCTTTCCGGCCAGGTGGTCGTTGGCGAGGTCGATCTTGAGGCGCGCATCGCGCGCGTACTCGCTGTTGGGAAAGCGGGTGACGATCTCCTCGAACACCTTCTTCGCCTGCTCGGTCATCTCCTGATCCCGGTGAATGTCGGAGATCCGCTCGTAATAGCTCAGCCCCTTCAGGTAGTAGGCGTAAGGCACGTCCGGATTGGCCGGGTGCAGGTCGATGAACCGGTCGGCGGCGGTGACCGCCTCGTCGTACTGGTTGGCACTGTAGTGGGCGTAGGCGGCCATCAGCTGCGCCTTGGTCGCCCAGCTCGAATAGGGATGCTGCCGTTCGACCTCGTCAAACAGCTTTGCCGCCTGCTTGTCGTCGCCCGCTTCCAGGTTGTCCATCGCCTCGTTGTAGAGCTCGTCCACCGGCCGCTCGACGTACGGCTCCTCGGACGAGCTGCTGCAGCCGGCGATCAGCATCAGGCCGGCCACCAGCAGGGTGGCGCGGGCGCGTCCGCCCATCGCGGCAACCAGTCGCCGCCCGCAGGACTCAATGCAGATCTGATCGGTCATCGGTGCGCCAAGCCAACCCTGTTCGGACGGCCGGGACTATAGCACGCCGCCGCCGCGCCCGCACAAGCCGCAGCCGGCATGACCATTGCTGCGGGCGAGGCACTCCGTGCGTCAGAGCAGGGTCCCTTGCCGGGGGTCGGCGGCGGGCGGGCGGAACTGCGTGGCGTCCAGCCGGTTCACCGCATCGCCGGCGGCGAGGCCGAAGCGGCGGCACGCCAGCTCGAAGCGCTTGCCCAGCAGCTCGGCCCAGGGCCCGGAGCCGCGCATCCGTTCGCCCCAGCGCGCCTGATAGAGGCTACCGCCGTGACACTCGCGGATGCATGCCAGGACGCGGGCCGCGCGGTCGGGGAAGTGCGCAGCAAGCCACTCCTCGAACAGCTGCTTCAGCTCCCACGGCAGCCGCAGCAGCACCCGGCTGGCGGCGGTCGCGCCTGCAGCGGCGGCGGCCTCGAGGATGCGCTCGAGCTCGTGATCGTTGACGAAGGGAATCATCGGCGCCGCCATCACCCGCACCGGCACTCCCGCCGCCGACAGCGCGCGGATCGCGGCCAGCCGCTTTGCCGGTGTCGCCGCGCGCGGCTCCATGATGCGGGCGAGACGGGAATCGAGGGTGGTCACCGAGACGCCGATGCAAACCAGGCGCTTGGCGGCCATCGGCGCCAGCAGGTCGAGGTCGCGCACCACCAGCGCTGACTTGGTGACGATGGCAACAGGATGGGCGCAGGCGGCCAGCACCTCGAGGATGCCGCGGGTGATCTGCAGCCGCCGCTCCACTGGCTGATAGGGATCGGTATTGGCGCCCAGCATCAGCACTTCCGGCCGGTAGCCGGGCCGGCGCAGCTCCTCGGCCAGCAGCCGCGCCGCGTCCGGCTTGGCGAACAGCCTGGTTTCGAAGTCGAGTCCCGGCGATAAGCCGAGGAAAGCGTGCGTCGGCCGGGCGAAGCAGTAGATGCAGCCGTGCTCGCAGCCGCGATAGGGGTTGATCGAGCGGTCGAAGGAGATGTCCGGCGAGGTGTTGCGGCTGATGATCCGGCGCGTCCGGTCCTCGCTCACTGTCGTCGCCAACGGCGGCGCGTCGGTTTCGGCCCACCAGCCGTCGTCGACCGTCTCACGGGTGTGGCGCTCGTAGCGTCCTTCCGGATTGGTGACGGCGCCGCGGCCTTTGCGCGGTTCGCGAGGAGAAGCCGGCTGCATGTCCGGATGATACCGGGAACCATCGGAACATACCAGGAACATTTGCTGCCGGACGCCGGCCGGATCACCGCAGATGATATCTAACCAATTGGCATTAATCGAAAAAATCAGCAGGCGGGAACATGAACAAACGTTAATGGTCCGGTAAGCGGGCGGTAACCGGCCGCACCGCATCTTCTGCGGCAAGGACAGTTACGAAGGACCCCACAGGACCATGAATATCCGAACCACCGACAGCAGCAGGCAGCAGCGCCAGGGCAGGTCGAAGGCAGCGGCGCTGGCCTTGGCAGCGCTGCTGGCGACGGCACCATTGACGCTCACGGATGCCGCCTGGGCGGCGGCGCCGAGCGGGTTTGCCGATCTGATCGAGGGCGTGGCGCCGGCGGTGGTGCAGATCACCGCGCGACAGACCGACAGCGGCGACAATGCGCAGGGCGATCTTTCGCAGATCCCCGAGCAGTTCCGCGACGGCCCGCTGCGCGATTTCTTCGAGCACTTCTTCGGTGAGAACGGCCCGGGGCGCGGCCAGGGCCCGCAGGGGCAGCGCACCGCGCTCGGTTCCGGCTTCATCATCTCCGCCGATGGCATCGTCGTCACCAACAACCACGTCATCGGCGAGTCCGACAAGATGGAAGTGACGCTGAAGGACGGCAGCCGCTTCCCGGCGCGGCTGGTGGGCAGCGACGACAAGACCGACCTCGCCGTCATCAAGATCGAGGCCGACCGGTCGCTGCCGACGGTACCCTGGGGCGATTCCGACCACGCCCGTGTCGGCGACTGGGTGGTTGCCGTCGGCAATCCGTTCGGCCTCGCCGGCACGGCGACCGCCGGCATCGTCTCGTCGCGTGGCCGCGACATCGGCGCCGGCCCCTACGACGACTTCATCCAGATCGATGCGCCGATCAACACCGGCAACTCCGGCGGCCCGCTGTTCGATGGCGATGGCAAGGTGATCGGCGTCAACACCGCCATTTACAGTCCCACCGGCGGCAGCGTCGGCATCGGCTTCGCCATTCCGTCGAACGCCGCGCGCAAGGTCGTCGCCGAGTTGCAGGACAAGGGGACGGTCAGCCGCGGCTGGTTGGGCGTCGCCATCCAGCCGGTAACGCCGGAGGTGGCGGAGAGCCTCGGCCTCGCCAAGGCGGAAGGCGCGCTGGTCGCCAGCGTCACTCCGTCCAGCCCCGCGGCCAAGGCCAGCCTCAAGCAGGGCGATGTGATCGTCAGCTTCGATGGCAAAGCCATCGCCTCGCCGCGCGAACTCAGCCGCGCCGTTGCCGACGCCGAGATCGGCGAGAAGGGCAAGCTGATGCTGTGGCGCGACGGCCGCGAGATGGAGGTGCGCGTCAACATCGGCGAGATGCCGAAGCAGCTGGCGGCAGCCGAACCGGGACAGGGCAAGCACGCCCCGGAGAAGGGTAGCAAGGGCGGCCTGCAGCTTGGCTCGCTCGGGCTGACCTTATCGCCACTGGACGACGCTACACGCTCGCGCTGGGGGGTATCGGAAAGCACCTCTGGGGCACTGGTGTCGGCGGTCGATGACCGGGGCAACGCCGCCGATAAGGGACTGCAGCCGGGCGACGTGATCACCCGCGTCAACCAGGAGGCGGTGAAGAGCCCGAAGGATGTCGCCGAAGCAGTGGAAAAGGCGAAGGCGGCGCAACGCAAAACGGTGCTGCTGCTGATCGAGCGGCGCGGCACCCAGCAGTTCGTCGCCGTCGAGCTGAGCCGAGCCTGAAGCCAGAACGACCCAGTTGAGCGCCGTCGTCCCGCTCCCTCCCTCCACTCCCGGGCGACGGCACGATGAAGCCGACTCTTCGGCAGGGTCGGCCTCAGAAAGGCCCCGTTCCCCTGCTCCCGGGAACGGGGCCTTGACTTCTCGCCAGATGGATGCGTGCGAGGTATATCGTTTCCGCATGCGCATCCTCGTCATCGAAGACGATCGCGAAACCGCCGACTACCTGCGCAAGGGGCTGGCGGAGAGCGGGCATGTGGCCGACCATGCCGACACCGGTCCGGACGGACTGGCCCAGGCGCTGGCCGGCCGCTACGACGCGCTGATCGTCGACCGCATGCTGCCCGGCATGGATGGCCTGTCGCTGATCCGCGTGCTGCGCGAGGAGAAGGTGGCAACGCCCGTGCTGATCCTCAGCGCCCTGAGCCAGGTGAGCGACCGGGTGCGCGGCCTGCGCTCCGGCGGCGACGACTACCTGGTCAAGCCGTTCGCGTTTTCCGAGCTGCTGGCGCGGCTGGAAGCGCTGGTGCGCCGCGCCGGCAGCGAAGCCGAGCTGGAGGCGCAGACCCAGCTGCGGACCGGCGATCTGGAGATGGACCTGCTCCGCCGCACCGTCGTCCGCGCCGGCCGCACCATCGAGCTGCAGCCGCGCGAGTTCCGCCTGCTGGAGTTCCTGCTGCGCCACTCCGGCCAGGTGGTGACCCGGACGATGCTGCTGGAAGGCGTCTGGGACTACCACTTCGATCCGCAGACCAACGTCATCGACGTCCACATCAGCCGGCTGCGGGCGAAGATCGACAAGGGCTTCGACGAGCCGCTGCTGCAGACCGTCCGCGGCGCCGGCTACTGCCTCCGTGCCCATTCCTAACCTGTTCCGGACGACGGCCTTCCGGCTGACCGTCCTCTATCTGGCGCTGTTCATCGCCTCGGTGCTGGCGATCTTCGGCTTCATCTACTGGTCGACGGTGGCGGTGATCGACCGGCAGACGACGGCGACGATCGAGGCCGAGATCACCGGCCTCGCCGAGCAGTACAAGGAGCGCGGCCTTGCCGGCCTTATCGATCTGGTGCGCGAGCGCTCCGGCGAGACCGGCAACCGCGACAGCGTCTATCTGCTATGGGACCCGGCGACCGGGCCGCTGGCCGGCAATCTCGCCGCCTGGCCGCCGAAGGCGCTAGCACTGAGCGAGTGGATCAGCCTCAGCCTGACCCGGCGGGAGGACGGCAAGCAGATACCGCACGAGGTCTTCGCCCGCACCTTCGAGCTGGCCGGCGGCTACCGGCTGCTGGTGGGCCGCGACATGCACGAGCGCGCGAAGTTCCGCCGCATCGTCATCAACACGCTGACCTGGTCACTGGCGGCGGCGGCGGCGCTCGGCCTGCTCGGCGGCATCTTCCTCAGCCGCCGGGTGCTGGGACGTGTCGACGGCGTTACCCAGACCGCCCGGCGCATCATGCAGGGAGACTTCTCGCAGCGCATCCCGGAAGGCGAGAGCGGCGACGAGTTCGACCGCCTTGCCGACAGCCTAAACCGGCTGTTCGCCCAGATCGAGCGGCTGATGGCGGGCATGCGGCTCGCCACCGACAGCCTCGCCCACGACCTGCGCGGGCCGCTGACGCGGCTGCGCGGCCGTATCGAGCTGGCGCTGATCGCCGCGCCCGATCCGCTGCGCGACCGGGAGGCGCTGGTCTCGGTGCTGGCCCAGGCGGACACCGCGCTTGCCACCTTCGATTCCCTGCTGAAGATCGCGGCGGCGGAGGCCGGCATGGCAGCGGCCGAGCTGAAGCCGCTCGACCTCGCGGCGCTGGCCCGCGATGCCGCCGAGCTCTACGAGCCGGTGGCGGAGGAAAAGGGGGTACGCCTCTCCGTTGCCGCCGATGATGCGCCGATGATCGCGGCGCAGCGGGAGCTGCTCGCCCAGGCGGTGGCGAACCTGCTCGACAACGCCGTCAAGCATACGCCCTGCGGCGGCCGCATCGACGTGCAGGTCGCAGCGGACGGAGCGCACGTGCTGCTGGCCGTTGCCGACAGCGGCCCCGGCATCCCGCCCGAGGACCGGGAGCGCGTGCTGGAGCGCTTCGTCCGCCTGGAGGAGAGCCGCAGCACCCCCGGGTCCGGACTGGGGCTGAGCCTCGTGGCCGCGGTTGCCCGCCTGCACGGCGCCGTGCTCAGCCTTGACGACAATGCCCCTGGCCTGCGCATTGAGCTGCGCTTCCCCGCTGCCGAAGCGGTGGCGCCCGTCGCCCGGGCGGCACAATAGACGCCAGGGGTTGCGTGCTGCCGCCCGAATGCGGCGATGCGGGGTCAGAGGCCGGGGGGAAGGCCGCGCAGGTTCGGATCGGCGGGCGGTCCGTCGCCCCGCTGGCCCAGCGCCGCGAGATAGGCGCGGGTCCTGGGCGCGCCGGCGCCGGTGCGTCCGCTGGCAACCGGCGCGATGCCGTCGCCCAGCAGCTCCCGTATCAGCCAGGTGAGCTCCAGGCGGTCGTCCACGTCGTACCAGGGGAGAAGGCTCTCCACCGACAGCGACAGCGCCTTGGCCCGGGCGATCGTCTGGGCGAGGACCCGCGGCGTTCGCCAGTCGATGCCGTCGAACAGTTCGGGGCAGGCTCGCCGCAGGCCGATCAGCGTATAGCCGCCGTCGAGCGCCGGCCCGAGGACCACCCGCTCGCCCGGCTGCGACAACGCTGCCACGGCGTCGTGTAGCAAAGATGCCGGCAAGGTCGGGCTGTCGGCGTCGAGCAGGCAGACGCCGGCGTAGCCGGCGGCCAGCAGATCCGCGACAACCGCTGCACAGCGCTCGCCGCGCGTATCGCCGCGCTGCGGCAGCAGGGTGAAGGCCGGCGGCAGCAGACCGCGCAGCGCCTCTTCGGAATAGGTCGGTGCGAACGCAGCGACGCCGCGCACGTTCAGTGCCGGATCGAGGCCGCCGATCGTCGCCGCGAGATCGGCAATGAAGCAGGTGCAGAGCGCCGCCACCTCCTCCGTGCTCAGCGGTGGCGTCAGTCGGAAATCGCCGGTGGCGATGGGTGGCTCGCACATAACGGCAATGGCGACGCTCGTGGTCGCCGCCGCAGCTTCCTGGTCCGTCATCCCCAAATTCACTTCTTCATGTTCCGCGCACTATGCGATGGTTTCTGCAAAACACCTATCGAATGATCGTGTTTCGTAGGGATTCCGCGCACATTTGAAAAATAACAGCGCCCAGCCGGGTGCCGCGGAAAACGATGGGCGTGCACGCGCTGCCTAGGCGCCGCCAGAGGAAGGAGGTGACAAAGGGATGAGCTGGCTGCCTTGTGACGAGCCGGCGATCACAGCCGGGGATGCTGACACCATCGTCACCACGCTGGAAGGGAAGACGAAGGACCTCGGCGGCTTTGCGGTGCGGCGGCTGCTGCCGGCGCTGCAGCGGTGGATGGTCGGTCCCTTCATCTTCTTCGACGCGATGGGGCCGGCGGAGTTCGCACCGGGGCGGGGAATCGATGTGCGGCCGCACCCGCACATCGGGCTCGCCACCGTCACCTACCTGTTCCAAGGCGAGATCCTGCATCGCGACAGTCTCGGCTCGGTGCAGCCGATCCGCCCGGGCGACGTCAACTGGATGACCGCCGGGCGGGGCATCGTCCATTCCGAGCGAACCGGGACTGAGGTGCGAGCGACAGGAGGGCCGCTCGCCGGCATCCAGGCGTGGGTGGCGCTGCCCCACGATGCGGAGGAGTGCGCGCCGGCGTTCGCCCATCACGGCGCGGCGGACCTGCCGCTCATCGAAGGCGAGAACTGGCGCATGCGGGTGATCGCCGGCAGCTGGGAAGGAACCCGCTCGCCGGTAGCCCTGGCCTGGGAGACCCTCTACGCCGACGCCACGCTGGCAGCCGGGGCGCGGCTGTCGTTTCGGGTGGAGCATGAGGAGCGGGGCGTCTACGCGGCGGAAGGTGTGATCGAGATCGACGGGCGGACGCAGCCTTCCGGCGCCCTGCTGGTGCTGCGGCCCGGCCGACAGGTGACGGTGACGGCGGAAGGCCCGGCCCGGCTGATGCTTCTCGGTGGCGCGCCGATGGACGGTCCGCGTCACATCTGGTGGAATTTCGTCTCCAGCTCGAAGGAGCGGCTGGAGCAGGCGAAGGAGGACTGGCGGCAGCGGCGCTTCGCGGCGGTTCCGGGCGAGACCGAGTTCATCCCGTTACCGTAAAACGGAAACAGAAGAACAACGAGCCCGCCGGGATATGATCGCGGCCCGGTGGCCAAGCACCGTCCTGGCAGGTGACAAGTCAGGGCAAGGGAGGAACAACAATGTACATCGCCTACGTTTGGGTCGACAGCTGGCTGAAGTTGATGTCGGCCTGCGCCGAGCAGGTGCAGTCGGCAACCGCTGTCCTTGGCGGCAACGGCGCCCTCGGCGACGAAGCCCTGAGACTGCAAGCCGGACACGATCCAGCCCTCGACCAGGTGCGAGCGGCGCACGCGGACGAGCTCGGTAAGCTCGAACGACGGATGATCGCCTACCGGGACGATCTGGTCCGGCTGCAGGCCGACCACGCCAATGAGCTCGGCGCGTTACGCGCCCGGCTGGAGGCCGGGCCTGCCGCGTTGCAGGCGGAGGCGGAGCGCGCCGAGGCCGCATCCGCTCGAGCGGCCCTCGAGGCGACGATCGCGGGCCTGCAGAACGAGCTGACGGCGGCGCGGGCAGAGCTGGCGGCTGCCCGACGGGATGCAGCATCAGCTGGCGCTACGGCGGAGCGCGCACGCGCCGAAAGCAGGACGTTGCGGGCGGGTGCAGCCGCGGCGGCGAGTGCCCGCGAGAAGATCGAGGACCTGCGCCGGCAACTGGCGGCGGCAACCGCAGAAACGGCGGAGGCGCGGCGCGAGATCCGCAAGCTGACGGCAGACCGTGACGCGCTGGTACGCGAATCCGAGAGCAGGGCGGTCGACCTCGACAGCTTGCAGGCGAAACTGGCTGACGCCCTGGCCGCCGCCTCGCCGGAGCCGGCCGCGGCAGAGCCAGTCGCCGCAGGCGCCAAGCCGGCGAGAAAGCCGCGCCGGTCGGCAGTCGTCACTCCGGCCGGACCGCTCCCGGCGGCAACGGTAGTGCCGGTCGGCGTCGCTCCGGCGGTCTCGGGTCCGGTGGCAACACTGGTGAGGGAAGCGCCCGCCGTCGCCGTGGCCGAAGCGCCGCCGGCGCCCCTGCGGGCAGCGGCGGAGCCGGAGGCTGCCGCCGAGCCGACGGCACTGACCGTACGCTTCCGCAAGCCCGCCGGCTGGGACGAGCCGCTCTATGTGTACTACTGGGCGACCGATCCGGGGGTGACGGAGCCGAGTTGGCCGGGGCTGCCGATGACCGACGCCGGCGACGGCTGGTGGGCGCACCGCATCGACGGCGCCCGCGCCGCCAGCCTCCTCTTCAACGACGACAGCGGCCATCAGACCGGCGATCTCTACCGCGACCGCTCCGGCGGGCTGGACCACGACGGCGGCTGGGTCGACGACCAGCCGTGAGATGGCGCCAGCGGTGCGCGGGGCTGCCTACCGGGAGAGGCAGCGCATCGCCTGGTCGAGGCCGTCGAGGGTAAGCGGGAACATCCGGTCGGCGAAGATTTGCCGGATCATCTGGGTCGAGCGGGTGTAGTCCCACCACTCGGCCGGGGACGGGTTCAACCATACCGACTTCGGGTAGACGGTGAGGATGCGCTGCATCCAGGTAAGGCCTGTCTGGTCGTTCCAGTGCTCCACCGAGCCGCCCTCGTTGACGATCTCGTAGGGGCTCATCGAGGCATCGCCGACGAAGATCGCCTTGTAGTCGTGCGGGTAGGTGTGCAGCACGTCCCAGGTCGGCGTCGGCTCGCTGTGCCGGCGGCGATTATCGCGCCACAGCCGCTCATAGACGAAGTTGTGGAAGTAGAAGTATTCGAGGTGCTTGAACTCC
>JAXMDR010000052.1:0-13944 GCA_046348725.1 Rhodospirillales bacterium | reverse complement strand
GCGGCACTCCTGCGCAAACAGCAGCCGGCCCGCCTCCAGCGCCCGCCGCGCGACTTCCACCGCCTCGGCAGCGGCGCCGCCGGCCGGCTCCCCCTCGCTGCCGCTGTCTGCGCCGGTCAGACCTTCACCCCCATCCGCTTCATGATCACCCATTGCTGGATGATCGATAAGATGTTGTTCCACGTCCAGTAGATCACCAGGCCGGCCGGGAAGTGCGCCAGCATGAAGGTGAACACCACCGGCAGGATCATGAACATCTTCGCCTGGATGGGGTCGGGCGGCTGCGGGTTCAGCTTCTGCTGCATCCACATGGTCGCGCCCATGATCAGCGGCCAGGCGCCGATCATCAGGAACTGCGGTGGTGTCCACGGTATCAGGCCGAAGGCGTTGAACACCGATGTCGGATCGGGCGCTGATAGGTCATGGATCCAGCCGAAGAACGGGGCGTGCCGCATCTCGATGGTGACGAACAGAACCTTGTAGAGCGCGAAGAACACCGGGATCTGGATGACGATGGGCAGGCAGCCCGACGCCGGATTGACCTTCTCGCGCTTGTACAGCGCCATCATCTCCTGGTTCAGGCGCATTTTGTCGTCGGCGAAGCGCTCGCGCAGGTTCTGCATCTCCGGCTGCAGCTTGCGCATCTGGCTCATCGCCCGGTAGGACTTGTTGGCCAGCGGGAAGAAGACGAGCTTGATCGCGACGGTCAGCAGCAGGATGGCGATGCCGAAGTTGCCGACCAGCCCGTGCAGCCAGTTCAGCGCGTAGAACATCGGCCGGGTCAGGAAGTAGAACCAGCCCCAGTCGATGGCGAGGTCGAAGCGGGTGATGTTGTAGCGCGACCCGTACTCGTCGATCAGCGTCACCACCTTGGCACCGCTGAACAGCCGCGTCTCGCTGTCGATCGACTTACCCGGCGCGATCGTCTGCGCGGCGCCGACGTAATCCACCTGGAACTGGTCGATGCCGCCGGCGCGCTGGAAGACGAAGCGGGCAGTCACCGGCTGCTGCTGGTCGGGGATCAGCGCCGACAGCCAGTACTTGTCGGTGATGCCGATCCAGCCGCCGGTGGTGTTGTGGGTGATGACGCCCTTTTCCTTGAGGTCCTTGTAGCTGACCTCCTCCAGCGTGCCGTTGAAGACGCCGAGCGGCCCCTCGAAGAGAATGAAGAAGCCGCTGGTCGGCGGCGTGCCGAAGCGGCTGATCAGGCCGTAGGGCAGCAGCTCGACCGGCTCCCCGCCCTTGTTCTCGACGCTCTGGTGCAGCGTGAACATGTAGCGGTCGTCGACGGCGTAGGTGCGCTTGAAGATCAGTCCCAGGCCGTTGTCCCAGCTCAGCGTCACCGGCTGGTCGGGCCGCAGCGTATCGTTATCGGCGGTCCAGCGGGTGGTCGGCCCGGGCACCGGCACGGCGCCGCCGGGCGATACCCAGCCATGCTCGGAGAAGTAGGCGTCGGGCGATCCCTGCGGCGAGAACAGGACGATCTCCGGGCTGGCAGGATCGATGGTCTCGCGATAGTTGACGAGGGTTACGTCATCGACGCGGCCGCCGACCAGCGCGATCGAGCCGTGCAGGCTCGGCGTATCGATATGCACGCGCGGGCTTCCCGCCAGCGCCTGGGCACGGCTCTGGGCGGCGGCAACGCCGGTGGGCGCCGGCACGCCGCCTCCAGG
Organism: Rhodospirillales bacterium; assembly: GCA_046348725.1. GTDB lineage: Bacteria > Pseudomonadota > Alphaproteobacteria > Rhodospirillales > Defluviicoccaceae > Defluviicoccus. The sequence continues at coordinate 12,271 of JAXMDR010000052.1, read as the reverse complement.
CCCGGCGGTGGCGCCGTGCTCCGCGGGAGCGGGGGGAGCGCTGGAGCTGCCCGGCGCGGGGTGCCCGGTTGTTGCGGTCTGCGACGGCGACACGGCCGGCTTCGGGTGGAGCCGCTCGGAGATGAACTGGAAGGCGAACAGGATCGCCACCGAGCACACGATCGCCAGTATCAGGTTCTTGTTGTCCATCGGCGGATCCAGGCCTCAGCGAGCAGGTTGGCGGCGGGTGCGGAGGCGGCGGGGCTCCGGCGAGGGCGGCGGCACCGGATCGAAGCCGGCACCGCCCCAGGGATGACAGCGGCAGAGGCGCCCCGCCGCCAGCCGGCCGCCGTTGAGCGCGCCATGGGTGCGCAGCGCCTCGATGGCGTAGGCGGAGCAGGAGGGCGTATAGCGGCAGGCAACCGGCAGCACCGGCGATAGCAGCCAGCGCCAGGCGTAGACCGGCAGGCTCAGCAGCCGCGCCGCCGGGCTCATCGCCGCTCTTCCGGCGCAGGCGGCACCGTCTCGCCGCGCTCGGCGCCCAGCCGCCGCAGCGAGGCCTGCAGATCGGCAAGCAGCAGCGGGAAGGGCCGCGACGCCGTCGTGCGCCGGCAGATCAGCACGTAGTCGCGGCCGGCCGCGGCGCTTGCGGGAAGCAGCAGCCGGGCGGCCTCGCGCAGGCGGCGGCGCGCCCGGTTGCGGGCGACGGCATTGCCGACCTTCTTGCTGGCGGTGAAGCCGACGCGAATGGCGGAGGGCAGCGGCATGCGGTCCCGATCGTCCCGCCGCCACACCTGCAGCACCAGGCCCGGGCTGGTCCAGGCCCGCCCGGCGCGGGCGACACGCAGGAATTGCGAACGATGCTTCAGGCGGGAAATGTCCGATGTCACGGACGGTTCAGGCGGAGAGACGCTTGCGACCCCGCTTGCGCCGAGCCGCGACCACGCGACGCCCGCCGACGGTCGCCATCCGCGCCCGGAAGCCGTGGCGGCGCTTGCGAATGATCTTGCTCGGCTGATAGGTCCGCTTCACCAAAGGAACTCCTGTCGGGGAAGGCTGCGGTATAAGGACTCGGTCCCGCGAAGTCAACGCCGCCGCGGCGCGAAAACGGGCGCCAGCATCGGCCGCGGCTGGCGTCGCCGTCCCCGGCGCCGCCTGTTGTTGACGCAGTTGGCTACCGGCGCATCACACATCCGTCAAGACGCGCATATACGTTATTGTTAGTGTGCGATGATGGACTTCTCGTTCGGCCGCCGTTTCGTGACCGGATTGTCGGGGCGCCTGCTGGCGCTCACCGTCTGCTTCGTCATGGTCGCCGAGATCATGATCTATCTGCCATCCGTCGCCCGCTTCCGCGACGCCTACCTGAGCGAGCAGGTGGTGAAAGCGCACCTCGCGGCGCTCGCCCTGCAGAGCAACCCCGACCGGGGGATCACCGACCCGCTGGCGATGGACCTGCTGCGCCACGCCGGCGCCCACGCCATCGTGCTGAAGGTGCCGGAGCGCCGGATGCTGATGCTGTCCGACCGGGTGCCGCCGAAGGTCGATGTCACCGTCGACCTGATGCACGGATCGCCACTGGAATCGATCCGCGCCGCGATGGCAACGCTGATCCAGCGCGACAACCGGGTGCTGCGGGTGATCGGCACGACGCCGCGCGACCCCGACGCCATCGTCGAGGTGCTGCTCGACGAGACGCCGCTGCGGCGGGCGATGTACGCCGCCTCGTGGCGCATCCTGAAGCTGTCGGTGATCATTTCGCTGGTCGCCGCCGCCCTCGTCTACGTCGCCCTGCAATGGCTGATGGTCCGGCCGATCCTGCGGCTCACCGAGAGCATGGTGCGCTTCCGCAACAACCCGGAGGACGAGGGGGTGACCATCCGGACATCGCGCCGCACCGACGAGATCGGCGTCGCCGAGCGCGAGCTGGCCACCATGCAGGCGGAGATCCGCCAGGCGCTGCGGCAGAAGGCGCGACTGGCGGCACTGGGGACGGCGGTCGCCAAGATCCACCACGACCTGCGCAACACTCTCGCCAGCGCGGTGCTGGCATCGGACCGGCTCGCCGGCAGCGCCGATCCGGAGGTGCAGCGCCTCGCGCCGCGGCTCTATCAGGCGATCGACCGGGCGGTGGCGTTGACCAGCCGCACCCTGGAGTTCGCCCGCGACGAAGGGGCGCCGCTGCGCCAGAGCATGTTCCGGCTGCGCGACCTGCTGGCGGAGGTGGACGAGGCGGTGCATGCTGCCGACGGCACGGCGGCGACGCAGGTCGAAGCCGACGGCTGCGGCCTCGACGTGCTCATCGCCGCCGACCGCGCGCAGCTCTTCCGTGTCTTCAGCAACCTCGCGCTGAACGCGGCGCAAGCGGGGGCCCGCTGCGTGCGGTTCGAGACCGAGGCCGCTGACGGCCTCGTGCGCATCGACGTCAGCGACGACGGCCCCGGCATTCCGCCAGCGGTGCGCGACAAGCTGTTCCTGCCGTTCGTCGCCGGCGGCCGCAAGGGCGGCAGCGGCTTAGGCCTGGTGATCGCCCGCGAGATCGTCGCCGCCCACGGCGGCGCGCTCGGCCTCGTCCGCACCGGCGGCGGCGGCACCGTCTTCCGCGTCGAGCTGCCCGTCCGCCGCCCCCCCGCCGCCGCCGCCTGATTTCGCCCCACGATCCTCTCCCGTGCGCGGTCTGGTCGATCACCATTTCGCCGAAATCTTCGACATCGTCGCCGCCGAGTTCCGCCCGAAGCCGGAGCCGGAGATCTACCGCAAGCTGATCGAACAGCACGTCATCGACCCGCGGCGGACGGTGATGGTCGAGGACATGGCGCGCAACCTGCTGCCGGCGGCAGCGCTCGGGATGACCACGGTGTGGGTGCGCACCGGCTCGGAGTGGGGAGCGCTGGACGCCGAAGCCGGTCACATCCACCACGTCGTCGACGACCTGGTCCCCTGGCTGGCCGACGTGGCGGCCGGCCGGATCTAGGGAAGAAAGCGCACGTGTGCGAAGGCGCGGCCCGCTTGGTGCGGTTCGCTCACCGGCACCCTACCCAACCGGTGCCTTTACGACAACAAGCGTGTAGGGTGCTGCTGAGCGCAAGCGAAGCGCACCACACCACACACACCGCCCACCCCACACCGTCCCGGCTTCCGATGGGCAGCGGCGCGGGAGGGAAGCCCCGCCGCCTACGCCGCCCAGCTCGCGGTGGTATCGACCAGCAGCGCGTAGAGGGCCTCGGCGTCGTCGGTGCCGCGCAGCTTCTCGCATGCCGCCTTGTCGCGCAGCAGCCGCGAGACCCGGGCCAGCGCCTTCAGGTGATCGGCCCCCGCCGACTCCGGCGCCAGCAGCAGGAAGATCAGATCGACCGGGCGGTCGTCGATGGCATCGAACGGAATGGGGTGCTCAAGGCGGGCGAAGATGCCGTAGAGCCGGTCGAGGCTGGACAGCTTGCCGTGCGGGATGGCGATGCCGTTGCCGACGCCGGTCGTGCCCAGCCGCTCCCGCTTCATCAGCGTCGAGACGATCGCTTTCTCCGACTGACCGGTGATGTCGGCGGCGCGCTTCGCCAACTCCTGCAGGGCCTGCTTCTTGCTGGTGGCGCGCAGCTTGGCAATGACCGACTGCGGCGTCAGCAATTTGGCGATTTCCATGGAGCCTCCGCCCGTTACGTCGCCCGCGTGTTGGCCGGATCGATCCAGCCGATGTTGCCGTCGGGCCGACGGTAGACGACGTTCAGGACGCCGTTCGCCTGATTGCGGAACATCATCGCCGGAAGGTCCGCCAAGTCCAGCCGCATCACCGCTTCGCCGACGCTAAGGGTGGCGATCTCGGTCGGCAGTTCGGCTATGATGGCTGGCTGCCCGTCCGCAGGCAACTCCTCTTCGACCGCTTCCGAGGCGATGATGTATTGCTGCGCCGGCGTTGTTTCCGGCTGCTCGCCGCCGCGATGGCGGTGGTGGTCGACCAGGCGGCGCTTGTAGCGGCGCAACTGCTTGTCAATACGCTCGAAGGCGCTGTCGAAGGCGGCATAGGCATCGCCGGCGCTGCCCTGGCCTTGCACCAGCAGGCCGCGGGTGGGGTGCACCGAGATATCGACTCGGAACAGATGGCCGTCGCGGGAGACGGTCACGATCGCGTCGTGCGCCTTGGCGAAGTACTTGGCGACAGCGCCTCCCAGATGCTCCTCGACGTGTTCCCGCAGCGACAGGCCCACGTCCAGTCCACGCCCCTTGATCGAAAGCTCCATCAGCACGCCATCCTAATCCACACGCCGGCGCAGCCGCCCTTCAAGCTATTGCCGCGGCGCCGCTCCCTGACGCCCCGCTGCCAGCCACGGTGGCTGCGGCCCTCCCTCGGCACGAAGTGGCGGACGGTAGGTGGGAGCACTAGGCCGGTCAAGAACGAAAAGCTCCGCGTTCACAGCAGTTCACCCTTCTGCCGGCGCCGCTGCACGGAAGACGGAATACGCATCGCCTCGCGGTACTTGGCGACGGTGCGCCGGGCGATATCCACGCCTTCCTTTTGCAGGGCTTCGGCCAGCGCATCATCGGAAAGAATGGCATTTGCCGGCTCGCCGTCGATCATTTTCTTGATCCGCCAGCGCACCGATTCCGCCGAATGCGCATCGCCGCCGGCAGAGGCGCCGACCGCATGGGTGAAGAAGTATTTCAACTCGAAGATGCCACGCGGCGTTGCCATGAACTTGTTGGAGGTAACGCGGCTGACCGTACTCTCGTGCATGCCGATGGCGTCGGCGATGTCGCGCAGCACCATCGGCTTCAGCGACTCGACGCCGTTGACGAAGAACTCCTGCTGCTGGCGGACGATCTCCGTCGCCACCTTGAGGATGGTGGTCGCCCGCTGGTGCAGCGACTTGACCAGCCAGTTGGCCGACTGCAGGCACTCGTTGACGTACTGCTTCTCTTCGCGCCGGTTCACGTTGCGGCTGACGCGGGCGTAGTACTGATTGTTGACCAGGACGCGCGGCAGAGTCTCGCTGTTCAGCTCGACCAGCCAGGCACCATTCGGCTGCTGGCGCATCACCGCATCCGGGATCATCGGCTGGGCGATGGCGTAGTCGAAGGCGAGCGCCGGTTTCGGGTTGAGCGAGCGGACCTGCGCGACCATCTGCTGCAGCTGTTCGCTATCGACGGCGCAATGGCGCATCAGCGCCGACCAGTCGCGCCGGCCGACGGCGTCGAGGTGCCGCAGCAGGATCAGCATGGCATCGTCGAGCCAGCCGCGCTCCTCGAGCTGCAGGCGCAGGTGTTCGGCAAGCGAGCGGGCGAACACTCCCGTCGGATCGAACTCCTGGACACGGGCCAGCACCGCCTCTACCCGCTCCACCGGACAGCCGAGGGTAGCGGCGATGTCGGCGATGTCGCCGACCAGGTAGCCGGCCTCGTCGAGCATGTCGATCAGATGGGCGCCGATGATCCGGTCGATCGGATCATGGACTTCCACCGCCAGCTGGCCGACCAGATGCTCGCGCAGCGACAGCCCGCTGCAGGCGATATCGTCGGCGCTGGCGTCATGTTCCTCGAACGTGCCGCCTCGCGATGCCAGCCGGGCTGCCGGCGCCCATCAGATCGGAGCCGCCGAAGCTGCCGCCGTCGGCAAGGTCGGCATCGAACAGATTGTCCGAGAAATCCATGTCGAGGTAGTCGTCGGCATACGCTTCGTCGGCGCCCACCGCCGAATCGACGGAAAGGGGCTCGCCATCCAGTGCGGCCGCCGTCGCGCTGTCCGCAGGTGCGGCGTCGGTGGCGCCGTCTGCTCCGTCGGCGAACTCGTCGCGCTCCAGCAGCGGGTTCTGCTCGAGTTGCGTCTCGACGTACTCCGCCAGCTCGAGGCTGGAGAACTGCAGCAGCTTGATCGCCTGCTGCAGCTGAGGCGTCATCACCAGAGACTGGGTCTGGCGCAGGTCGAGCCGCGGTGTCATTGCCATGGGCGGGACCTTACAGGCTGAAACTGTCCCCCAGGTACAGGCGACGCACGTCCTGGTTGACGACAATCTCGGATGGTTCTCCCTCAGTTAGTACCCGACCATCGTAAATTATGTATGCTCGATCGATGACATCGAGCGTTTCCCGGACGTTATGGTCCGTTATCAGCACGCCGATGCCGCGGTCCTTGAGATGCACGACGAGGCCGCGGATATCGCTGAGAGCGATCGGATCGATGCCGGCGAAGGGCTCGTCGAGAAAGACGAACTGCGGGTTGCAGGCGAGCGCCCGGGCGATCTCGACGCGCCGCCGCTCGCCGCCGGAAAGGGCGACAGCCGGTGTCCGCCGGATGTGCTCGATGGCGAACTCCTCCAGCAGCGCGCGCAAGATGGTCTTGCGCCGCTTGCGCGACGGCTCGACCACCTCGAGGACGGCGCGGATGTTGTCTTCGACGCTGAGGCCGCGGAATACCGACGGCTCCTGCGGCAGATAGCCGATGCCAAGACGGGCCCGGCGGTACATTGGCAAGGAGGTAATGTCGCTGCCGTCGAGGGCGATGCGGCCCTCGTTAGGCGCAAGCAGCCCGGTGACCATGTAGAAGCAGGTGGTCTTGCCGGCGCCGTTGGGTCCCAGCAGGCCGACCACCTCGCCGCGCTGCAGCGCGAGGCTGACGCCGCGCACGACCGGCCGGCTGCCATAGCGCTTGCCGAGATTGATCGCGAACAGGCCGCGGTCGGTCGCTGCCGGGCGGGCACGCCCGCCGGGGCTCTCCACCTCCGCTGCCGCGGACGCTTCGGCGGGGCGGTCGAGGAGGTTCATCGCTCAGCCTCCATCGTCTGCACGCACTTCAGTTGCGCTTGAGGGCATTCGGCATGATCACGCCCTGCACCCGGCCGCCGTCTTCGCCGGGACAGGCGAACATCCGGCTCACCCCGGTCCGCAGGTCCATCTCGCCGCGACAGCCATTCAGCCGACTGGCGCCCTGCACCACCAGCACGGAGCCGCTGGCCGTAGCCATCTGCGCCGCGACGTCGTAGGTGCCGCTGTCGGCCGTCACCGTTTCGCTCGGGGTGACCATTCGCATCCGGCCATTGGCGTCGATCCGCTGCGGCTGGAGCTGACCGTCGGCGCCCTCGGCAAACCGGATGGTGATGACGTCTCCGGACAGCGTGCGTTCTCCGGCGACGACCACCGCATTGCCGCGGGCAATCAGCGTCCTGCCGGCGATGTCGTAATCGATGCTCTGATCGGCGGTGATCCTGCTGGTCGGAGTTGTCAGGCTCACCTGCTTGCCGCCGCTGATCGACATCTTCCTTCCGGCCACGTCGTAGGTGCCCTTCTCGCCGAGGGCGGTCTGCCGCGGCGACGTCACCCGCAGCGCGCCGCTGCCGTCGATCTGCCACACCTCGATCGCGCCATCCGCACCCTCGCGGTAGCGGGCGGTGAGCACGTCGGCGCGTACCGTCGTATCGCCCCGCACCGCGGTGGCGTTGCCCCTGGCGGTCACCGTGCGGGCCGAGCGCCGCCATTCGATGCCCTGCTCGGCGTCGATGGTGATGGCGCCGGGCTGCATGGCCTGCGTCGTCGCCGACGCCGGCTGGCGGGCGGGGGCGGCCTCGCTGGTCCAGACCAGAACCAGGGCCAGCGGTGCCAGCGCCAGCGGGAGATGCCGTCTCATGGCCGTATCGGTCCGCCGCCGCCGGTGATCTGCATCCGGGCGGGACCGGTGACGAACACGGTATCGCCGCTGTCGGCGATGCGGAAGCCGGTGCCGGAGAGGGTGCCCTGCGCCGATGTCGCCCCCACCAGCTGATCGCCCGAGGCGGTGGAATCGCGGAGGTGGATGGTGGCCTCCTCGGTCCTGACCGTCAGGTCGGGGGGGCGTTTGAGGGTCACATCGCCCTGCAGGTCGAGCGAATCGCCATCGCGCCGGTAAAGTCCGGTCGCCGCGGCAATGGTCAGCACGGTGCCGTCGGTCAACGAAATCTGCGCGTCCGGGCGGGTCAGCTGCAGCACGTGCTCCTCGCCGGGCGGATTACGCACGCTCTCCGCCCGAATGGTGAACGGGCGGCCGGCGCGATCGACGCCGCTATAGGTCGCATTGACGACGGCTTCCGGCTGCTTCTGGTCTTGCGCAGTCTCCGGCACGGCGATGTCGACGCGGTCGTTGTGGCCGACCAGTTGCGGCCAGAACAGGGCCAGCAGGATGATCGCCGCGGCGCCTGCCGGCAGAGCGATGCGCAGGATGCGAAACAGCCGCCGCCGCTCAACCCGCACCGCATTCGCATCGCCGGCTGACGGCGGCGACGATCGGGAAGCGTCGAGGAGGTCGTACGCGTTCGCGATGGCGGCTGGTGCGTCAGGCTTCTTCCCTCGCTCGGCCAAGTGCGCCCTCCGGCCGTCAATCGACACCGGCGCGCAGGCAGTCGTGCAGGTGCACGATGCCGACGGGCAGGCCGTCCTCGACGACGAACAGGGTGGTGATCGAGCGGCTGGTCATGAAGCCGAGTGCTTCGCTGGCCAATGCGTCGGGCCGGATCGTCTTCGGGTTTGGCGTCATCACCTCAGCCGCGGTCAGCGACAGGAAACCGTCATTCATGTGCCGCCGCAGGTCGCCGTCGGTGATGATCCCTTTCAGCCGGCCGTCGGCATCGATGATGCCGACACAACCAAAGCTTTTCGACGACATGATGATCAGCGCCTCGGCCATCGGCGTTTCGAGGCCCGCGGTGGGGATGGCATCGCCGGTGTGCATGATCTTGCCCACCCGCAGCAGCTTGCGGCCGAGTTTGCCGCCCGGGTGCAGCGCTCGGAAGTCGTCGGCCGAGAAGCCCTTGCGCTCCAGCATGGCGACGGCGATGGCGTCGCTGAGCGCCAGCATGACGGTGGTCGAGGTGGTCGGCGCCAGCCCCATCGGGCACGCCTCCTGGAGATCCGGCAGCACGAGGGCCACGTCGGCATCGGTGGCGAGCGTGCTGCCCGCCCGGCCGGTGATGCCGATCAGCGGAATCTGGTAGCGTTTGGCATAGTTCATGAGATCGGCGAGTTCGGGCGTCTCGCCGGAGTTGGAAAACGCGATCACGGCATCATGGGTTGTGACCATGCCGAGGTCGCCGTGGCTGGCCTCGGCCGGGTGAACGAAGGTGGCGGGGGTGCCGGTGGAGGCCAGCGTCGCCGCCATCTTGCGGGCGACATGGCCGCTCTTGCCCATCCCGGAGACGATGACGCGTCCGGTCACCTCGGCCAGCAGGTCGAGCGCCCGAGTGAAGGCCTCGTCCAGCGAACCTGCCAGTGCCTCGATCCCGGCGGCTTCCAGCCGCAAGACCTGCCGCGCCGAGGAGAGGCCGCTATCATTGGTGATGAGGGTCACCATCTTCGTGTTCACCAACTGTTGCCGTTGTCGTCTGCCGGTCCGAGCCGGCAGGTACCGCTGGCCTAGCCTCCGCTCCGTCCAACGAGAGGCGCGAGGCAGCAGGTCTTTCTTGCCCGCTGAATGCGACGGCGAGACTATGGCGGCGCTATCTTGGCCGGTCAACCCTGCGGATGGCCCGCTGCTTGCAAGAGGTGCGGGTGTGGCGCCATATCCCGGAAACGGCAGCTTCGGAGCCGACGTGCGCCCGCCTGATCCTCCCCGCCTGCGCCGGATGCTGCTCGACTGGTACGACGAAGCCCGGCGCGACCTGCCGTGGCGGGCGCGATCGGCGGACGAGATCGACCCTTACAGGATTTGGCTCAGCGAGATCATGCTGCAGCAGACGACGACGGTGACCGTCGCCGGCTACTGGCGGGCCTTTCTCGCAAGGTGGCCGCGACTGCAGGATCTCGCCGCGGCCGCGCCGGAGGACGTGCTGCATGCCTGGCAGGGGCTGGGATACTACGCCCGGGCGCGCAACCTGCACGCCTGCGCCCGCCGCGTCGTTGAGAGGCATGGCGGCCGCTTCCCTGCGGAAGAATCGGCCTTGCGGGCGCTGCCGGGCATCGGTGCCTACACCGCTGCGGCGATCGTCGCGATCGCCTTCGACCGCCCGGCAGTGCCGGTGGATGGCAACGTCGTCCGCGTGCTGTCACGGCTGCATGCGCTTGAGGCGCCGCTGCCGGCGGCGCGCGGCGAGATCACCCGGCTGGCGGGGGCGCTGGCGGCAGCCGAGCGTCCCGGCGACTTCGCCCAGGCGCTGATGGATCTGGGGGCGACGGTGTGCACGCCGCGCCGGCCCGACTGCCCTTCCTGTCCGTGGCGAAGCGGCTGCGCCGCCCGGCGTGCCGGCGATCCGGAGGGGTTTCCGAGGGCGGCCCCGGCTGCTACCAAGCCGACGCGCTGGGGCGTGGTGTTCTGGGCGGAGCGGGCGGACGGGTGCGTCCTGGTGCGCCCGCGGCCGCCGCGCGGGCTACTCGGCGGCATGACCGAATTCCCATCGACGCCGTGGCGCGACGCCGCCTGGGCGCCCGGGGAGGCGGCGCCGCTGGCGCCGGTGGCGGCGCGATGGGTGGCGCTACCGGGTGAGGTCCGCCACACCTTCACCCACTTCCATCTGCGGCTGACTGTCCTGCGGGGCCGCTGCGCCGGCTCGCCGGCGATGGAGAAGGCGGCGCCCATCGGCGGCGGCGATGCCCGCTGGTGCCGGCCGGCCGACTTCTCCTGTCTGGCTTTGCCGACGCTGATGAAGAAGGTGGCAAAGCTGGTCGAGGGAGCGCGGCGGGCGCCGTCGCTGCTGGCCGACCTTCAGGAATCGTAGCTGACCAGCGATGTGAACGGCACATCGAGCCGCTTGCGCCCCTTCAGGAACGTCAGCTCGATGATGCAGGCGGTGCCGACCACCTCGGCGCCGACGCTGCGGAACAGATCGACGGAGGCCCCCATGGTGCCGCCGGTGGCCAGCAGGTCATCGAGGATGACGATCCTTTGGCCGGCGACGATGGCGTCGTCCTGAATCTCGATCACGTCCCTGCCGTACTCGAGCGCGTACTCATGGCGCACCGTCCCGCCCGGCAGCTTGCCGCGCTTGCGGACCATGACGAACCCCAGCCCCAGTTTCAGCGCAAGCGGCGCAGCGACGAGGAAGCCGCGCGATTCGATGCCGGCGAGGACGTCCGGCGTGTGCCGGCCGACCGCCTTCGCCAGCCGGCCCATCGCCACCGAAAAGGCATCGGCATGCGCCAACAGGGTGGAGATGTCGTAGAATAGGATGCCGGGCTTGGGGAAGTCGGGGATGCTGCGGATGTAGTCCTTGATGTCCATGGCGGGCGCGGGCTTTCCGGGCTGGAGGTGGCGGCCGGGCGCCGATGCTAACGGCCGCCGCCACGGGCGGCAATGCGCCGCCGGCAGCAGTTGCAAACAGCCATAGGCTCACACGTTACGGACGACCGTCAGTTGCGGCGGGCTTCAGCCTTTCAGGTTATGGGAACCGCCAGCGTCTTCCTCAGACGTCCTCGAACAGCTCGCGCAAGGCCTGGCGGTAAAGCGGCCGCCGCTCGATGCGCGTCTGCAGGAACGGCAGCGCCGCCCGGACCATCGCTGCGGCGGTCTCGCTGCTGTCGCCGCTCGCCGACCGCCACAGGGCGACGGCGCCCTCCGGGTCGGCGGTGAGCCGCAATGCGGCCTGTTCGAGGTCGGCCAACAGCGCCTCGTGGCGGGCGACTTCCTCCGCCGGACGGTCCTTGCGCGCGACCAGCTCAAGGGCCGCGAACGGCGGCAGGCCGGCGTCCTCGGCGGTCACCAAGCGGACGGCAAGGCCGCGGCGGGCGGCTGCCAGCGCATCTATCGGCGCATAGGCAAGCCACGCGGCATCGAAGCCGTCTCTCAGCACATCGGCCGGCTGGTGGCCGGCGACCTCTTCGATCACCACCTGGGTCTCGGCGACGGCGAACCCCTGGTTGCCGGCCCAGCCCTGTAGCACGCGTCGGCACAGGCCATCGGCAAGCGGCCGGGCGACGGACGTCGCGACGAGCAGGACCTCGCCACCGCGCAGCTTGCCCAGCCGGTCCTCGCGAACGAGTACGCCGCCGAGGCTCGCGAAAATGCAGCCGATCGCCTCGACATTGGCGGCCGACGGTTCCAGCAAGGCCAGCGGCCGGGCGACGACAAGGTCACACTCGCGCGCCCGCAGGGCGGTGAACCCATCGAAATCGGCTTCCGGAGTCTGCAAGATCAGCGCGGCGTTGCCTGAGGCGGCCCGCACGGCTGCCAGCGCCAGATGGCCAGGATGGAGAACACGCTCCAGGCCGATGCGCAGTGCGGCTGCGGTCTCCCGCTCGCGGAGCAGAGTGAGTGAAGACAAAGCAGGTGCGGTCATGTTCAGGAAACCCTCTGGGAGCGAGATTCCTCGCTTTCCAAAATCCGGATGATCATTGCCCTCGGCGC
>JAXMDR010000051.1:0-15283 GCA_046348725.1 Rhodospirillales bacterium | reverse complement strand
GCCTCAGAAAATCACCATGACCTGGCCGCCGAACACCGCGGCGTCGTCGATGTTTGAATTGCCGAGGGGGTTGAAGACGTACTGGAAATCGGGGGTGATGCCGAGCCACGGCGTCGCCCACAAGGTGTAGTTGGCCTCGAACACCGTCTCGCTGGAGTTGGGCGAGAACTTGCTGAACTTGCCGGTGTAGACGGCGAGCCCGGTGGTATCGGCGTCGCGGCCGCGGATCAGGCCCTGGTAGACGGCGCCGGCGGAGACGAACAGCGGCAGGAAGTCGGCGCTCTCCGCCGGGTTCCAGGCGACCGCCGCCCAGGGGGTGAGGCCATTGGCGTTGCCCGGCCCGCCCTCCGAGTAGACCATCTGCTGTACCATGCCATAGAAGCCGTAGTTGCCCTGCTTGTCGCGACCGTTGCGCAGGCGCGGATAATCGCCGCTGGCGTAGAAGCCGCCGAGGGCAAAGATGCCGGGCAGGCCGATGCCGGGGGTCGCCGGCGTGTCCCAGGTCGCCTGCGCCACCGTCATCACGCCGTTGTTGAAGGTGAGGCCGAAGTCGGTGCCGTTGGCTGAGGCCTGCGGTTCGGCCGAGCTGTTGTTGGTGTTGTAGACGCCGGCGGCGATGTCGATGGTATCGGTGGCGTGCACCGTGCCGACGGCGCCCCACTCGACCGCCGGCGGAAAGGTGAAGTAGGTGGAGCCGATGGGCAGGGCGGTCGGCGTGCCGTTGCCGGCCACCGAGACGTAGTTGGTGAAGGCCGGCAGGGTGCCGAAGTTGGTGGTGGTGGTGAGGCGGCCGAGCTGCAGGGTGGCGGCGTCGCCGAACTCCTGCTGGGCATACATCTGGCTGAGGTAGACGCCGTTGGGCGCATAGCCGGTGGCGATGTTGAAAAGGTTGCCGATGCGCCCGCTGTTGGAGAGGTTGTTGCCGCCGGCGATTGCCATCTCGGTGTGGAGGCGCAGCCCGGTCAGTCCGGCCAGCCGCTCGAGATCGAGGTCGGCGGCGGCGATGGTCAGGCTGGTCGCCGTCCAGCTCCGCCGGTTGCCGCCGGTGGCGTTGGTGAAGAACGAATTGGCGCTGAAGCCGCCGAAGGTGATGCCTTTCTCTTCCAGCTCCTGGCGGTAGCCGCCCCAGTCGCCGAGGATGGACGGGCCGCTCAGCCAGTCCTGCAGCACCTCGCCGGTTTGCGGCTTCTCGCGCAGTGCCTTGATCCGCTCGCGCTGCAGCTTGCGGACGATGCGGCTGGTGGCCGCCTTGCCGCCGTAGCCGCGGTTGGGGTTGGGGGTGACTGGCAGCGCCGCGCCGTCTGCGCTGGCCGCCGCCGGCGGTGAGCCCGGGTCGGCGGCTGGCTCCGCCGACTGTGCCAGTTCGATCCCGCCGGCATCGCCTGGTTCGGCCGCGCCAGCGGGAAACGGCGACGCCGTCACCATCAGCGCTCCGAGGACGGCAGCCGGCCTGCATTTCCCACGGCGCTGTCTCTTCGCCATGCTGTTCCCCCTTGCACTGTCCGCGTCAGCGGTATTGACGGTCGAAGGTCTTCTTGTTGCCGAAGCCTCTTCGGTCGCCCCGCAATGCTGCACGGCTGCGCGACGTTTACTCGCTTGCCGGCCGGGACCCCGTTGGGGTGCCCCCAAAATCGTTTTGTCAGATCCCGACGCCCCGCGCCAGACGAAAAGGCGGCGGAAAACTGCCAAATGCGTAGCCGGCGGAGGACGTGGCTGCGGGGACAAGCCGCATCAAGGTTATGCGCGCCGGGCCGAGTGCGGCGACGGATGGCTTACGGAACGGCCAGCCGGGGGGCGAGCCAGCCCTCGATCGCGCGGGTGACCAGATCGGCAGCGTCGTGGTGCACCCAGTGGCCGGCGCCGGGGACGGTGACGAGGGTGAAGTCCTTTTCCACCCAATCCCACGTGCCGTTCAGCGCCCCCGGCAGCAGGAAGGGGTCCTCCAGACCGTGGATCATCAGCACCGGAGCCGCCACCTTTGTGCGAGGCCACGGGCTTTCCCGGTAGGGCGGCCGCGGATAGTTGCGCCGGTAATAGTTCAGCATCGCGCCCAGGTCGGAGCGCCCCAGCGCGTCCAGATAGGCGGGGCGGGCGCCGGCATCGGTGATCCAGGTACACAGAGCCTCTGGGCTCAGCGTCTGCTCGGCGTTCTCCTGCTGGAACCCCCGCGCGTAAGCGGCCGCCTCGTGCTGCCGGGGATTTGCCGCCAGCTCGCGCAGCAGGCACAGCGGGTGCGGCAGGTTGAGGACCACCAGCAGGCGGACCAGCTCGGGCCGCAGGCTGGCCAGCGCCCAGGCGATGGCGCCACCCCAGTCGTGGCCGACGATGATCGCCTGCTCCTCGCCGCAATCGCGGATGACCGCTTCGACGTCGCCGACGAGCGCCGCGATGTCGTAGCTCTCGGCATCGCCCGGCTGGTCGCTGAGATTGTAGCCGCGCAGGTCCATGGCGACGACGCGGTAGTCGCTCGCCAGCACCGGCATCTGGTAGCGCCAGGTGAGCCAGAAGTCGGGAAAGCCGTGGATCATCACCAGCAACGGTCCCGACGTGCCGCGGGCGACGTAATGGATGCGCACGCCGCCATTGTCGGCAAAGCGGTGCTCGAGGCCGGCGTCATCGGTGGCGAGGGCGCTGGTCATGACGGCAGCACCGCGGGCCGCGGGCGCAGCAGCACTCTTGCGAGGATGTCCGGGCGAAACAGGGCGTCCGGCGGATTGACCATGTGCAGCACACCGAGAAAGACGCAGCGGAGATCCTGATCGCTGGTGGTATGGGCGATGAGCCGGTCGAGGTAGCGGTGCGTCAGCCGGCTCGACAGGCCCGGGCGGGCGCCGTCGAGCAGCGGCGAGCGGAAATCCTCGCTGGTGGCGAGCAGCCAGGGGTTCTTGTTGATCCCGGCCAACGCGCGCTGGAACGTTGCGGCGAGGCCGTCGAAAGCAGGGTGCCGGCGCTGGTGCCAGGTCTTCAGGCTGTCGCCCAGCAGCAGCGCGCCGAGCGCCGCCATCGTCATCCCCTGGCCGTAGACCGGATTGAAGGCGCACGCCGCATCACCCAACACCAGCAGGCCTTCCGGCCGGCGCGACAGCCGCTCGTAGTGCCGCCAGCGGTTCTCGGTGGCGCGGTATCCGGCGATCGGCGACAGCGGCTCTGCGCCCTCCACCGCCTCGAACAGCTCCGGGCTGGCGAGGCTGCGCATGAACTGATCGAAACCCGCCTCGTCGGTGGGCGGATAGTCGCCGCCGACGCCGCCGAGGGTAACGATCCAGCGGCCGCCCTCAATGGCGAAGGCCACCCCGCCGCGGGTCCGCTCGGGCGGTGCCGCCTGCACGTAGAGGCACTTCCAGTCCGCCGGTGCCGCGGGCGGCCGCCGGTAGATGCGGCTGGCGTAGCCGAGGTGCGCATCGACGACGGTCTCTTCGGGCCGCTCGAAGCCGAAGTCCGCGAGCCAGTCCGGCATGCGCGAGGTGCGGCCGCTGGCATCGACGATAAGATTGGCGGCGATGTCCTTGCGGGCCCCACTGGTGCGATCATTGACGACGACGCCGGCGATCCGGCGCCCGTCGGCGGCAAGCCGCAGGCCGGCAATCTCCGTTGCCTCCCGGATGGTGATGTTCCCGATCGCCGCCACGCGGCGGCGAATGACGTGATCGAGCAGCGGCCGGCTGCAGGCGAACGAGCAGATCTGCGAGCGGAAGCGCGCACCCCATCCGGCCCGGGTCAGCCAGGCGATGTCGTGCCCGGCATCGATCGTCTCGGCCCCGGCCGCCATCATTTCGCCAGCGATGCCGGGAAACAGCTGCTGCAGGGCGTCGCGGCCGCGCGCCAGCAGAACATGCAGATGGCGGGCTTGCGGCAAGCCCTTGCGCGGGCCGGCCTGCGCTGGAAAGCGGTCGCGTTCGACCAGCGTCACCCGCTCGAAGTACGCCGACAGCACGCGGCTGGCGAGCAGCCCGGCGATGCTGCCGCCGATGACGACGGCGCTGGCATATCGAGGAGCCGCCCGCACTTCACCGAAGGTCCCGTCCATGCACGTGTCTCTATCTTTTTTGACATGTGCAACAGGTACTCGCTGCTAATGCTCCTGAATGTCACCCAGCACACGTCCGGGCCACAATGCGCCGCGGAAATGCCGAATTTGTGATGACCCGCCGCCGACACATCGCAGCCTTCCTCCCGCCGGCGAGTCGCTCCCTCTCCCGCTTGCGGGGGGAGAGGGTTTTCCACTTCCCCTCTCCCTCCTGCGCGGGGGCCCGCGCGGGGAGAGGGTAAGGCTATCCCGCCTGCCGATCCGCCGGGCCAGCCTTCCGGGCCGGCAGGTCGAGGCGGATGTGCAGCTCCTTCAGCCGCCGCGGCTCGACCTCCGCCGGCGCCCCCATCAGCAGGTCCTCCGCCCGCTGGTTCATCGGAAAGGCGATGACCTCGCGGATGTTGGGCTCGTCGGCGAGCAGCATCACCATCCGGTCGATGCCGGGCGCCGAGCCGCCGTGCGGCGGCGCGCCGAACTCGAAGGCGTGGAACAGGCCGCCGAAGCGCTTGCGCACCTCGTCTTCGCCGTAGCCGGCGATGGCGAACGCCTTCAGCATGATGTCGGGGCGGTGGTTGCGGATCGCCCCCGACGACAGCTCGACGCCGTTGCAGACGATGTCGTACTGGAACGCCTTGATGCTCAGCGGGTCCTCCTCCAGCAGGGCCTGCATGCCACCCTGCGGCATCGAGAACGGGTTGTGGCTGAACTCGATCAGCCCGGTCTCCTCGTTGCGCTCGTACATCGGGAAATCGACGATCCAGCAGAACCGGAACGCGTCCTTCTCGCGCAGCTCCAGCTGGTCGCACAGCCGCTCGCGGGCGATGCCGGCAAACTTCTCCGCCTTGGCTTTCGGCTGGCAGATGAGGAACACGGCATCGCCGGGGTTGATGCCGGCGGCGGTGAAGACCGCATCGATGCGCGCCGGCTCCAGGTTCTTGGCGATCGGCCCCTTCGCCCCGCCTTCCTCGCGGACGATGTAGCCAAGCCCACCCATGCCCTCCTCGCGCGCCCACTCGTTCAGCTTGTCGAAGAAGGTGCGGGGACGCGAGGCGGCGCCCGGCGCCGGGATGGCGCGCACCACCGCGCCGGTCGCCACCAGCTTGGCGAACAGGCCGAAGCCGCTGTCGCGGAACGCCTCGGTGACATCGGCGATGATCAGCGGGTTGCGCAGGTCGGGCTTGTCCGAGCCGTAGCGCAGCAGGCTCTCGTCGAACGGGATGCGCGGGAACGGCGGCGGAGTGACATGGCGCTCGCCGCTGAACTCCTCGAACAGCCCGGCCAGCACCGGCTCGATCGCCGCGAACACGTCTTCCTGGGTGGCGAAAGCCATCTCGAAGTCGAGCTGGTAGAACTCGCCGGGGGAGCGGTCGGCGCGGGCGTCCTCGTCACGGAAGCACGGCGCGATCTGGAAGTAGCGGTCGAAGCCCGACGCCATCAGCAGCTGCTTGAACTGCTGCGGCGCCTGCGGCAGCGCGTAGAACTTGCCGGGATGGTTGCGGGCCGGCACCAGGTAGTCGCGGGCGCCCTCGGGCGAGGAGGCGGTGAGGATCGGCGTCTGGAATTCCAGGAAATTCGCCGCCAGCATGCGGTTGCGCAGCGAGGCGATGATCTGCGAGCGCAGCACGATGTTGCGGTGCAGCCGTTCGCGCCGCAGGTCGAGGAAGCGGTAGCGCAGGCGCACCTCCTCGCCGTATTCGGTATCGCCCGCCACCTGCAGCGGCAGCACCTCGGCGGGCGATTCGACGACGAAGGCGTCGATCGCCACCTCGATCTCGCCGGTCGCCAGCGCCGGATTGACGGTTTCCGGCGTACGCCGGATCACCCGCCCGGTGATGGTGATGACGCTCTCCGGACGCACGTCGGTCGCCGCTGCGAAGCTGGGATGGGCGGCATCGATGACGCACTGGGTAATTCCCCAGTGGTCGCGCAGGTCGATGAACAACAGGTTGCCATGGTCCCGTTTGCGGTGCAGCCAGCCGGAAAGGCGGATTTCCGCGCCTTCGTCCACAAGGCGCAGAGCGCCGCAGGTGTGCGTGCGATAGGGATGCATGGAAATGACCTCGACCGGATGGGCTGCGCCTGCCGTGGCTGGCCCGCGCCGGGGTAAAGCGCATCGGCGGGTCTATTTGTCAAGATTTGCGGCATCGCACTCGGACGTTGCACGATCCACTGGCACTTCCCTTTGATGAGTCTTTTCCGACGGTCGCGAGGGGTATAGCTTGTCGGTATGACTCTCATTACCGACGCGATGGAGCTTCAGGCTTTTTGCAACCGGCTGGCACAAGTCGATGCGATTTCGGTCGATACCGAGTTCATGCGCGAGCGCACCTACTGGCCGAAGCTCTGTCTGGTGCAGGTGGCGGGCGGCAGCGAGGCGGCGGCGATCGATCCGCTCGCTCCCGGCATTGATCTCAAGCCCTTATGTGCCCTGCTGGAAGCGCCGCACATCCTGAAGGTTTTCCACGCCGCCCGTCAGGACCTGGAGATCTTCCACCGGCTGATGGGCTGTGTCCTGCCGAAGCCGGTGTTCGATACCCAGGTGGCGGCGATGGTCTGCGGCTTCGGCGATCAGGTGTCCTACGAGACGCTGGTCGGCAAGCTGGCGAAGGCCCGTGTCGACAAGAGCTCCCGCTTCACTGACTGGTCGCTGCGGCCGCTGTCGGCGCGGCAGATCGAATACGCCATTGCCGATGTCGTCCACCTGCTGCCGGTCTATCGCAAGCTGGCGGCGCGGCTGGCATCCAGCGGCCGGGGCGAGTGGCTGGCCGAGGAGATGGCTCAGCTTACCAATCCGGTCAACTACGCGATGGATCCGATGCAAGTGTTCCGCCGGGTGCGCAACCGCAGCGGCAATGGCCGGATGCTGGCGGTGCTGCGCGAACTGGCGGCGTGGCGGGAGCGCGACGCCCAGGCCCGCGACATCCCGCGTGCCTGGGTGCTGCGCGACGAGGCGCTGCTGGAGATTGCCCACCATACCCCGAAGACCGTGGACGAACTGGCGCGGACGCGCGGGCTTGCCCGCAAGTTCGCCGAGAGCGCCACCGGCGCGGAAGTGCTGGCGGCAGTCGCCCGCGGCTTGGCGTTGCCGGAATCGGAGTGGCCGGAGAGCGATGTTCGGCGTGAAATCCCTCGCGGCGTCGGTGCCGTCGCCGACCTGCTGAAAGTGGTTCTCAAGCTGAAGAGCGAAGAGGCGGACGTGGCGCAGCGGCTGCTGGCTTCGTCCGAGGAGGTGGAACTGATCGCCGCCGACGGCGAGCAAGCCGACGTCCCCGCCCTGCATGGCTGGCGCCGCCAGGTATTCGGCGAAGTGGCGCTGCGGGTACGGGCAGGCGACCTCGCGCTGGTGGCCAAGGGCCGTAAGCTGGTGCTGGTGCCGATGGCGGTGGTAAACGGGCCGCCGGCGAACTGAGGGCTGTCCGCGCTTCCGAGAAGGGCTTCCCGTCGCAGGGGCTTGGCCTGGGCCCGTGGCGTCCGCCCGCTCAGGCACAGAGGGCAGGGGCGGCGTCGTCGATCACCAGCTGCAGGCTGGAACCGGCGCCCGGACAGGGCTGCAGGCGGCCGGTGACGTGGAAGAGACCGCCGCCGTGGGCGATCAGGCCCCGGCCCAGCGGCCGGTCGGCGCAGCGGAAGGCGATGGCCGGCAGCCGGGTGCGCGCGCCGTCGAGCAGGCCGCAGCACAGGTGCGCATTCCCCGCCTGCCGAATATGGGCGATCTGCACCGCTGGGATTAAGAAGCGCGGCTCCGGGTGGCCGGCGCCGAACGGCGCCAGGCGGGCAAGCGCCGCCGTCGGCAAGGCGGCAGCACCGGCTAGCGACAGGACGCCATCGACGGGCAATGCCCGCAGTCCCTCGGCGACGGCGTCGTCGAGGACAAGGTGCGCATTCATAAACTCGCGGATCTGATCCAACCGGCGGGTCTCGGCGGTAAAGCCGCCGGCCATGGCGTGGCCACCTTTGACCAGCAGCCCCGCCGCCATCGCGGCGCCGATCGCGGCGCCGAGATCCTGCCCGGGGACCGATCGTCCCGACGCTGTGGCGCGCTCGCCCGCGATCGCCACCACCACCGCCGGCCGGCGAAAGTGCTCGGCAAGCCGGCTGGCGACGATGCCGACGACGCCGGGATGCCATCCTTCGCCCGTGGCCCAGATCAGTGGTGCGCTCGCGGCAACGTCGCCGATATCGCCGGCCGCGGCTACCCAGACGCTCTGCTCGATCTCCTGCCGTTCGCGGTTGAGGGCATGCAGCCGTGCCGCCAGCGGCACCGCCTCGCCGGCGTCATCGCAGGAGAGCAGCCGGGCGCCGAGGTCGGCCTTGCCGATCCGGCCGCCGGCATTGATCCGCGGGCCGATGGCAAAGCCCAGATCGCGCGCCGATGGCGGCCGGCGCAAGCCTGCCGCATCGGCGATCGCCGCCAACCCGGCATTGCCGCGGCGCGCCATGATCTTCAGCCCCTGGGCGACGAAGGCACGGTTGACGCCTTCGAGCGGCACCACGTCGCAGACGGTGCCGAGCGCCACCAGATCGAGCCATTGTCGCAGATCGGGCTCCGGCCGGGCGGCATAGTAGCCGGAGGCGCGCAGCAGGCGGTTGGTATCGACGATCAGCAGAAACGCCAGTCCCGCGGCACACAGGTGGTCGAGGCCGCTGCGGTCGTCGGGGCGCTTCGGATCGATGATAGCTACCGCCGGTGGCAGCGGCAGGCTCGCCTGGTGATGATCGACGACGATCACATCGAGGCCGCCCTCGGCGGCGTCGGCGAGCGCGTCATGGGCGCCGATGCCGCAATCGACAGTGATGACCAGCGAGACGGCGGCTGCGGCGAGGGCCCGCAGCGCCAGTGCATTGGGGCCATAGCCCTCGCGCAGCCGGTCGGGGACGTAGAGCTTCGGCCGCAGGCCGAGGCTGCGCAGGAAGCGTAGCAGCAGCGCGGCCGCCGTCGCGCCATCGACGTCGTAATCGCCGAAGACGGCGGTCTGCTCGCGGGCGGCGATGGCGGCGGCCAGACGCTCGGCGCCGCGGCGCATGTCGGTCAATCGGCAGGGGTCGGGCAGCAGGTCGCGCAGCCGGGGGTCGAGGAAGGAAACCGCGGCGTCGAGGCCGATGCCGCGTGCCGAGAGAATCCGGGCGACGATCTCCGGCAGGCCGAGACGCTGGGCCAGCGCTTCCGCCAGCCGGCCATCGCCGCCGGCAAGCGTCCAGCGCCGGCCGCTGAGCGAGCGCTCTACCCCAGTGCCGCCGCCGGCAGCGGAACCGCTGGCAGGGGCATCGGGGCGAGGAGGTCCGGCATCGCCGGCGCGGGCCTCGGCCTTGTCAGAAGGGCTCGATGCGGATCATCCGCGGCGGCTCCGTCGAGGAGGGCAGCTCGCCGATCCGCCGCAGCGCATGCACCATGGACGCCTCCTCGGTCTCGTGGGTGGTCATCACCACCGGCACCGCCTCGCCAGGGGCGCGCGCCCGCTGCAGCACCGCCTCGATGGAGACGGCATCATCGCGCAGGATCGAGGTGACGTCGGCGAGGACGCCCGGCTGGTCGAGCACCATCAGCCGCACATAGTAGCAGCCGCGATGCCGGCTCATCGGCACCGCCGGCACCGCCGTGAGCTGGGTCACCGGGACACCGAATGTCGGCGCCCGCCGGCCGCAGGCGATGTCGGCGATGTCAGCGACGACGGCCGAGGCGGTCGGCCGCTCGCCCGCGCCGCGGCCTTCCTGGACGATCCGGTCGGCGAAATCACCATCGGCAACGACGGCGTTGAAGACGCCGTCGACGTGGGCGACTGCGGCGTCCTGGCGCAGCATGCACGGATGCACCCGGCGCTCGACGCCGCCATCGGTCAGCGATGCGATGCCGAGCAGCTTGATGCGATAGCCCAGTTCCTCGGCAAAGGCGATGTCTACTGGCGAGACGTGGCGGATGCCCTCGATATGCACCGCATCGAAGTCGAGGGTGCAGCCGAAGGCAACGGTGGCGAGGATGGCGAGCTTGTGGGCGGCATCGATGCCATCGACGTCGAAGCTGGGATCCGCCTCGGCGTAGCCGAGCGCCTGCGCCTCGGCCAGCACCGTCTGGAACTCGCGGCCGCTCTCGCGCATCTGCGTCAGGATGTAGTTGCAGGTGCCGTTGAGGATGCCGAAGACGCGGGTGCGCCGGTTGCCGATGAGCCCTTCGCGCAGCGCCTTGATGATGGGAATGGCCCCGGCGACGGCGGCCTCGTAGGCGAGCACGACGCCTTTGGCTTCCGCCGCTGTCGCCAGCGCCATGCCATGCCGGGCGAGCAGCGCCTTGTTGGCGGTGACGACGTTCCGCCCGCGCGCGATCGCCGTCTCGCAGACCTGCTTTGCCGCACCGTCGGCGCCGCCGATCAGCTCGACGACCACGTCGGCGTCCGCCTCGGCGGCCATCGTCACCGCGTCGTCATACCAGGCGCAGCCGTCGACCGAGAAGCCGCGGTCGCGACGGTAGCGGTCGCTCACCGCGGTGATCGCGATCCCCCGGCCGGTGCGCAAGGCAAGCGCGCTTTCGTTCGCCTGCAGCAGCTTGACGACGCCGCCGCCGACCGTGCCAAGTCCCGCCACGGCCACCTTCAGCGGCCGCTCTGCAACGTTCCCTGCCACCCGCAAAACTCCTACTGAGCCGGCAGACGCTTTTCGGCAAGCTCGACCACATTGTGGTAGCGGCCGAGGAAGACCTTGATATTGCGAATTGCCTGGCGGATGCGGTGACGGTTCTCGACTAGCGCGAAGCGGACGTGGCCGTCGCCGTGCTCGCCGAAGCCGATCCCCGGTGCCACCGCCACCTTCGCCTCGCGCAGCAGCAGCTTGGAGAATTCCAGGCTGCCCAGGTGCTTGAAGGCGGGCGGCAGCGGCGCCCAGGCAAACATCGTCGCTGCGGGGGAGGGCACCTCCCAGCCGGCGGCGGCAAGGCCGGCGATGAGAACATCGCGGCGCTGGCGGTAGCGCTCGCGCATGTCGAGCACGCACTGTTGCGGCCCGTTCAGCGCCGCGGTGGCGGCGACCTGCACCGGGGTGAAGGCGCCATAGTCGAGGTAGGACTTGACCCGCGCCAGCGCGGCGATGAGCTGGGCGTTGCCGCAGCCGAAGCCGATGCGCCATCCCGGCATCGAGTAGGTCTTGCTCATCGAGGTGAACTCGACGGCGAGGTCCTTGGCGCCGGGGATCTGCAGGATCGACGGAGGCGGGTTGCCGTCGAAGAAGATTTCCGCATAGGCGACGTCGGACATCACGTAGATGCCGGCGTGGCGACAGAAGTCGACCACCTGACCGTAGAAGTCGAGGGTGGCGAGTTCCGCCGTCGGGTTGTTCGGGTAGTTGAGGACGACGGCGACCGGCCTCGGCACGCTGTGCTTCACCGCGCGCTCGAGGGCGGCGAGGAAATCGCCGTCGGCGCGCACCGGAATGTTGCGCACGGAAGCGCCGGCGATGATGAAGCCAAACTGGTGGATCGGATAGCTGGGGTTGGGCACCAGGATCACATCGCCGGGGCTGGAGATGGCCGATGCGAGGTTGGCGAGCCCTTCCTTTGAGCCGAGGGTGACGCAGACTTCCGTCTCCGGATCGACGGAAACGCCGAATCGCCGCTCGTAGTAGCCGGACAGCGCCCGTCGCAGCCCCTTGATGCCGCGGGATTCGGAATATCGGTGAGTGCGCGGGTCGTGTACCGTTTCGGTTAGCTTATCGACGATGTGCGGCGGCGTCGGGAAGTCGGGATTGCCCATGCCGAAATCGATGATGTCCTCGCCGACGGCGCGGGCGCGGGCCTTCATCGCGTTGACCTCGGCGAAGACATAGGGCGGCAGCCGCCGGATCTTGAAGAATTCCTTGTCCATCACGTCACCTGCAATCCTGTCGATGCTCCGCCCGCGTGCCTGCCGGCAACGGTCCACTTTGCGCCTTTTCGTCCCGCTAGAATACCCGATCCCGGCCACGTCGCCACGAGGTCGCGATGAGGGGAATTTGCCCGATGAATGGGTTCGGGGTATACACGCTTCATTCGCCATGCGCCGGGCAATAAAAGCAATCGGCCGCAGCGTAGGCTCGCTGGTCACTACGATGGCGGCAGCATAGAGGTAGCGCAGATGGTGGATCAACAGCGGACTCCACGGCGCCTGTCGGATCCGACCGGCATGTCGAGGGCGTTCGCCGAGATCGCCGAGCGTAGCCAGTTGCTTGTCAACGACTGGCTGCAGCGCAACGGTCTCGCCGATCCCCACGACAGCACCCCCGATCCGTTCGGCGTCACTACCCTGTTCCTCGACATGGCTTCCCGGATGATGGCGCTGCCGGCCTCGGTGATGAGCGCGCAGGTCTCGCTGTGGCAGGACTACTTCGCTCTGTGGCAGAGCACCACCAGCCGGATGCTGGGGGGAGAGCCGCCGGCGGCGGCAGGCGCGCAGCCGGGGGCAGAACGCGGCTGGAAGGACGCGGATATCTTCGCCTACGTCAAGCAGTCGTTCATGCTGACGACGCGCTGGATGCAGGCGATGGCGGATGCCGGCAACGATGGCGGTCGCGCCCTGTGCCGGGAGTTCGACTTCTATGCCGAGCAGTTCCTTTCCGTCCTGTCGTCCTCCGAGTTCGTCCATGCCAATCCGGAGGTGCTGCGGGCGGCCATCGAGAGCGGCGGCGAGAATCTCATCACCGGCCTGCGCAACCTGCTCAAGGAGATGGAGGCGGGCGCGTGCGAGCCCGGCTCTTCGTGCGATCCCGCCGGATTCATCGTCGGCCGCACGGTGGCGCGCACCCCCGGCAAGGTGATCTTTCGCAACGAGTTGATGGAGGTGATCCAGTACGCGCCGCACACCCCACAGGTGCTGCGCCGGCCGTTGCTGTTCGTGCCAGGCTGGACCGGCAAGTACTACGTCCTCGACCTGCGCGACAGCAATTCGATGGTTCGCTGGGCGGTCGAGCGCGGCTACACCGTGTTCATGATCTCGTGGGTGGACCCGAAGGCGGGGGCGGCGCAGCGCAGCTTCGAGGATTACGTCGTCGAGGGGGCCGTGGCCGCCCTCGACGTCGTCCAGCAGGCGACCGGCGGCGATGCCATCAACGCCGTGGGTCATGACCTCGGCGGCACCTTGCTGGCGGCGGCGCTCGCCTATCTCGCCGCCGGCGGCGAGGCGCGAATCGAAACCGGCAGCTTCCTGACCACGCTCCTCGATTTCTCGCAGCCGGGCGAACTGGGGGCGCTGATCGACGAGGCGATCCTCTGCATGATGGGCGAAGCCGGCGGCGACGGTCCCGCTCGCGGCGAGTTGTCGCAGACCTGCGCGGTGCAGCGCATGAACGACCTGCTCTGGTCGTTCGTCGTCAACAATCACCTGCTCGGCAAGGATCCGTTTCCGTTCGATCTGATGCACTGGAACCGCGACGCCCCGCATCTGCCGCGGACGATGCACAGCGTCTATCTGAACTCGCTCTACCGGCATAACAAGCTGGCCGAGCCGGGTGGCATGACCATCGGCGGCCGGCCGCTGGACCTGCGCAAGGTGACCGCCCCCAGCTACGTGATGTCGGCGCGCGAGGACCACATCGCCCCGTGGAAGTCGGCCTACCGGGCGATCCGCATGCTGGGCGGCGCCGAGCGGTTCACCCTCGCCGCTTCCGGCCACCTCGCCGGCGTGGTGACGCCGCCGGGGGTCGGGCGCTACTGCTACTGGACCAATCCGCGCACGCCGGAGAATCCGGATGAATGGCGGGCCGGCGCCAAGCCGGTGGAGGGCTCCTGGTGGGCGGACTGGGACGCCTGGATCCGCAAGCGCTCCGGCGAGGACTGGGTGCCGGCGCGCGAGCCGGGCGGCGGCGCGCTGGAGCCGCTGTGCGACGCCCCCGGCACCTACGTCACCGCCGGAAATTAATTAGCCGTTGGTACGACGCGCCAGGGAGATCATGGCTATGGCCGGGGCAACGACCTCTCTCAGATGAACCTGCGCGCCTGACGCGGAGTTCCTGGTCGCCGCCCTGCAGCATCGGTCGGCGTCGGCGACCAGCGCACCTCTATTGGAAAGCGCGCGGCCGTGTTGAGAACACCGGCCGAGACTTGTCATGGAAATCGCCCTTTTGTGGTGTTTCCTTTTCGGTGAGCGGCGCAAAACAGCCGGTAAAAGCGATCTTGAGGGGCGGCGGACATGGAAGCCGATGAGGCGAGGCTGAAGGAGTGGATCGGCAAGTCCGAGATGGCGCGAGATTTGATCGCGCTTGAGCGTTGCCGGGCGATGCAGGCGACACTGGATCGGACGGAGCCCCTTCTCCAGCTCGAAAGCCCGCTGCCGCCGCTCTGGCATTGGCTTTACTTCTGGGTGATCGCACCCCGCTCCAAATTGGGACGGGACGGCCATCCCGCTCTTGGCGGCTTCCTGCCGCCGGTCGGAACGGCGAGGCGGATGTGGGCGGGGAGCCGGGTGAGCTTTCCTCAGCCCTTGCGCATAGGCGAGCACGCCGAGCGGCACTCGACGATCAAGGACGTCAGCGTCAAGACCGGTCGCACCGGGCGGCTCGTCTTCGTCACCGTTCGTCATCAGGTCGCCGGCGCCAGCGGGGTTGCGGTGATCGATGAGCACGACATCGTCTACCGCGAAGACGTCGGCGCGGGATCGAGCGGGCGTCCCGGAACGCCGGCCCCGGCCGAACCTTCGTATGCGGAGGAAGTAAAGGCCGACGCGACGATGTTGTTCCGGTATTCGGCGCTCACCTTTAACGGACACCGCATCCACTACGACCGCGCCTACGCGACGCAAGTGGAGGGCTACCCCGGCCTGGTGGTGCATGGGCCGCTGCTGGCGACGCTGATGGTCGACTTGGCCGCCCGATCCTGGCCGCATCGCCGCATCGCGAACTTCGAGTTCCGAGGTCTTCGACCAATCATCGATACCGACGCGTTCACCGTATGCGCGGCGCCGAAAACCAGAGACATCCTCGACGTATGGATCGCCGATTGCCATGGCATGTTGGCGATGCAAGGTCAGACTGGTTTTTCTGCTGCGGCCTAATCTTACTGCGTCATAAGTGTGGCGGAAGTCTCGATGGGTTGCGAGACGCGTTGCAGCATGGGCATCGGTCGAGGCTTCTGGCGAGGGCGACGGTGAGGCGGCGTCGCATGGTCGCGATCGAGTTCGGGAAGTGCCGCTCGGGCCGGATCGGCGGCGCCTCTGGGTTGGTAACCGTCGGGAACGGCAGGTTTCGGGAGGCTCGCGGCGGCACCCGGTCCTGAGGGGGGAATCGTCTCCCGCTCGGAGATCA
>JAXMDR010000050.1:0-15407 GCA_046348725.1 Rhodospirillales bacterium | reverse complement strand
GGAAAGGCCATGGCAGGGATGCGGAAGCTGGCGGGCATCTGCGGCATTGCCGCTCTCTGCCTGCCGCCGGTGCTGGCCGCCCTGCTCGGTCTCCTCCTCCTCGATCGCGAGCGGCGCCGCGACGGCCGCGACGGCGAATCGAGCGCCACCTCAACCCCGCCGCGATGACGTCTTCCGTGGCCAGCGGGGGGCGGATCAGGCTGAACAAATTCGGGGAAGCCTGGGGCATCGCCGATGGCAGCCCCTTCTGCCTGAAGCTGGAGAGCTTCCTGCGCGAGGCGGACATCCCCTTCGACGTCGAGCCCTTCAACTTTCGCCGCAGCTTCCGCCGCGCACCGAAAGGCAAGCTGCCGTTCATCGAGGACACCGATGGTACCCTGATCGGCGATTCCAGCCTGATCATCGCGCTGTTATCGCAGCGCCACGGCATCGACCTGGATGCGCCGCTCACACCGCAGCAGGCTGCCACCGCGCACGCCTGCCGGCGGATGCTCGATGAGCACCTCTACTGGGTCATGGTCTATTCCCGCTGGCTCGACGCGGCCGGCTGGCCGGTAGTTCGCGAGACGTTCTTCTCCCGGATGCCCGCCCTGTTGCAGCCGATCGTGACAGCCATGGCGCGACGGGGCGTAACGAAAGCCCTGCAGGCGCAAGGCATCGGCCGGCACTCCGCCGAAACTATCTATACGCTGGGGCGCCAGGATGTCGAGGCGCTGAGCCGGCTGCTCGGCGACGACAGCTATTTCTTCGCCGCTGACCGGCCGACGCTGCTCGACCTGTGGGCGCACGCCTTCGTAGCCGAGATCATCGCGCCGCCGATCCCCTCGCCGCTGCAAAGCGCCACCATCGCTCTCGGCAACCTCGTCGCCCACTGCCAGCGTCTGCAGACGCGGCTCTACGGCCGGCCCATCGCCGCCGCCGGATAGCCTAGTCGCCCGCCCCTTGCCATCAATCCAGAACGTGATAGCCGCGCCCGCGCAGGCAGTTGCGCACCACCTTGTCCTTCTTGGAGACGCCACGCGCGCCGCCGCCGATCACCCCTGAGGTGCCGCCGCCGGCGGCACCCACCGCCGCGCCGGTTGCCGGACTGCCGGTCACCGCGCCGATGGCGGCACCGATGGCGGCGCCGGCAGCGCCGCCGAACAGGCCACCGCCGGCAGCGTTGCCGGCAACGCTCACCTGCTCGGCGTACTCCCGGCACTCCGCCAGGTCCGCCTGGTAGCGCGCCGGATCGACGCCTTTGGTATCGATGATCGGGTCGGACGCGCAGCCCGGCACCGCGGCCAGCACCGCCGCCAGCAGTGCCATAGCGCCAACGCGGCGAAGCCAGCGCGCGCCCGCGCTATGGCGTCGGTCGGTGGTGATCATCATCGACGATGCCCGCCGCCCGCCGCGCCTTCAGCAGCGACAGCCGCTCCCGCTCGCTCGCCGAGCGCAGCTGCCCGCACGCCGCCATGATGTCGCGGCCGCGCGGCGTGCGCAGCGGCGCCGTGTAGCCGGCATCGTTGAGGATGGCGGCGAACTGCCGCATCGTCTCGGCGCTCGAACATTCGAACGGTGCGCCCGGCCACGGATTGAACGGGATCAGGTTGAACTTCGCCGGGATGCCGGCGACCAGCCGCGCCAGCGCCCGCGCATCCGCCGGCGCATCGTTGACGCCCTTCAGCATCACGTATTCGAAGGTGATGCGGCGGGCGTTGTCGGCGCCGGGATAGTCGCGACACGCCTGCAGCAGCTCGGCGATCGGATATTTGCGGTTGATCGGCACCAAGGTGTTGCGCAGCTCGTCGTCCACCGCGTGCAGGCTGATGGCGAGCTTGACCCCCAGCTCGGCGCCGACCCGCCGGATCATCGGCACCACCCCCGAAGTGGAGAGGGTGATGCGGCGGCGGGAGATGGCGATGCCTTCCGGGTCCATGGCGATGCGCAGCGCCGCGGCGACGTTGTCGTAGTTGAACAGCGGCTCGCCCATGCCCATCAGCACGATGTTGGAGAGCAGCCGCTCGCCGCGCGGCGTCGGCCATTCCCCATAGGAATCGCGGGCGACCAGCAGCTGGCCTATGATCTCGCCGGCGCCGAGGTTGCGGACCAGCCGCTGCGTGCCGGTATGGCAGAAGGCGCAGGTCAACGTGCAGCCCACCTGCGAGGAGACGCACAGCGCTCCGCGGTCCTCCTCCGGGATGAACACCGCCTCCGCCTGGGTGCCGTCGGCGAAGCGCAGCAGCCACTTGCGGGTGCCGTCGGTCGAGCGCTGCTCGGTTGCGATTTGCGGCCGGTCGAGCGCGAACTGCTCCTCCAGCCGCCGGCGCAGGTCCTTGGGCAGCGTCGTCATCGCCGCGAAGTCGCGGGCGCCGCGATGGTAGATCCAGTGCCAGAGCTGGCGGGCGCGGAACGCAGGCTCGCCGATGGCGGCGAGGCATCCGGCGAGCTCGGCGCGCTCGATGCCGATCAGGCTCGTGCGCGCCGGCGGCGGCGCTGCGGCCGGCATGCTCGTGCTGTCGCAGGAAGGTTCCATCGAGCAATTGATGGGGCGCCCTGCGGAGAACGTCAATCCTACCTGCTCCCGCAGTGCCACAACGACGACGCCGATCAGCGAGGCAGGATAACGAGACGGCCTACCGTTCGACCCCGTTTCCGTCTGGCCCACCGGCATCGGCCTGAGGGAGTCGATGGCCGGGTGCCCGCCTTGCCCTGCGCCAGCCCTCGGCATGCCAGGGCCGTGGCCGGCGGAGGCGGATCGCAGCAGCAGCTTGCGCGCCTGCCACTGCCGGGCGGGATCGAGCTCCTGGAGAAAGCGCACCTCGCCGTTGCCGAGCACCGCCACCGGCAGCCCCGCCTGGTAGAGCACGCGGTTGCCGGTCAGCGCCGCCAGCTTCGGCCCCGGCGTCAGGATGCCGACCAGATTGAGCGGATCGGCACCGGACACCGCGATAAAGTCGTCCGACGGCGGTTTGCGCCGCACCGCCCGCAGCTTGCCGACCGCCTCGGGGAGCGCGAACTGCTCGCCGGAGAAGCCGGCGACGAAGCGGCCGCCGCGGACATCGCCGCGCGCCTCGAGCCGCCGGCAGACGCGCAGCAGGTCGCGCCACGGCGGCAACCAGTCGGCCTCGCGTTCGATCAGCCGCCAGAACAGCACCCCCCAGCGGCGCAGCAGCGTCTGCACCACGTGCTCGACCGCCGTTGCATCGCCCTGCCTCGCCGCTTGCGTCGGCCGCCGCCGGATCAGCGCCCACCGGCCGGCGTCCTCCATGCCGAACGGCACGGCGCGCCGCCGCCGCATCTCCGCCCTGCCGGGTCGCCGGTCGGCCGGCACCAGCAGCGCGCGCAGGCCACCGAAACTGTCCGACGTCACCTGGCCGAGCGCCACCAGTTCCGCCAGCGCCTCTTCCACCTGGGTGCGCAGCAGCCCGGTGCCGTCCACCAGCTCGTCGAAGAACGACGCCCCGTGGGTGCGAATAAAGTCGGCGACCGCCTGGGCGCGCGGACCGGGCACAGCGGCCACATTGCCGTCCGGCGACACCGCCGCCCACAGCGGCGCATGGCGGCGGGCCAGCAGGGTGATCGGCGTGGTCCGCACGGGGGAAACCCGGCGTTCGCTGCCCTCCGGCCGGGTGCCCGCTGCCCCCAGCCGCGCCCAGGTCACCCGCCCGGCGAGGCACAGATCATCGAGCCATGACGGCTCATAGCCGGCCAGCCGCGCCGGCAGGATCTCGGCTTCCCAGGCGGCAGCCGGCGCGGGACACCCCTCGAGCTGGCTCACCACGACTTCCACCGCGTCCGGTCCCGCCATCCGCGCGTCCGGCGCGACCCGCTGCCATTCGAACAAAAAGCGCAGGAAGTCGCGGGCGGCCACCGGCTGGATCTCGGCGCGCAGCCGCTTCACCGTGTACTGGTGGATGCGGGCGAGCAGCCGGCGATCGCACCACTCGTCGGCTGCAGCATCCGCCGAGAACCGCCCGCGCAGGGCGAAGCCCTCGGCCTCGAAGCCGGCGAGCACGGCGGCGATATCCGCGGGCGGCAGCCCCAGCCGCTCCGCCAGCGCCGCCTCGGTCACCGGCCCCTCCCCCTCCAGCCGGCCGCGCAGGATATAGGCGAGTGCTTCGTCGCGCGACCACTCTCGCCCGGCACGGGCGGCGGGAACGGCGATGGGCGGATTCAGCGCTGCGTCAGGCCACAGCGCCTGGAACTGCCCTAGCCGCTCGGCGGCGATCCACAGCGCCGTGCCCGGCGCATGCAGCAATGCCACTCGCCGCTGCCGTGCCAGCTCGGCGAGCCAGCCGGCCCACGCCGCCTCCGTCCCCACCTCGTCGGCTGTAGCAAAGCCGAGCCAGACCAGCGCATCGTGCAATTCGTCGGCGTTGCCGGGGTCGGGCCATGCCTCCTCGCGCACCCGGGCGATCGCCTCGGGGTCGAGCCGGCCGAGGTCGCCAGCGGCCTCGGGGCCGAGCCAGCGTCGCCCCATCACCGCCTGGGTGCGGCGCTCCTCCAGCGGTGCATCGTCGAGATAGGCGTAAGGGCGCGCCGACAGCACCTCCAGCGCCAGCGGCGACGGCTCGGTGAGATCGCGGGCAACGACGCTGATGGCGCCGGACTCGAGGCCCGCCAGCAGCCGCTCCAGACCATCGATGTCCATCGCGTCGTGCAGGCAGTCGGCGATGGTCTGGCGGACCAGCGGATGATCGGGGATCTCGCGCTCGCCGACCAGATTCTCGGCGCACGCCACCTGGTCGGGAAAGATCGAAGCCAGCAGGTCTTCGGCGTCCATGCGCATCAGCTGCGGCGGCACCTTGCGGCCGCCGCGGAAGCGCGGCAACGCCAGCGCCACGCCGGCAACCCAGCGCCAGCGGGTGATGAACATCGGCGCGTCCAGCAGCGCCTGGATCAGCAGCTGACGGACGCTGGCGGCACGCAGGTAGTGCGCCACCTCGTCGAGCGGGAAGCTGTGGGCGTGGGTGAGCGACAGCACGATGTTGTCCTCGGTCGCCGCCGCCTGCAGCTCGAAGTTGAAGGTCCGGCAGAAGCGCTTGCGCAGGGCCAGCCCCCAGGCGCGATTGATGCGGCTGCCGAACGGCGCGTGGATCACCAGCTGCATGCCGCCGACTTCGTCGAAGAAGCGCTCGAAGACGATGGTCTCGCGTGTCGGCAGGCAGCCGAGGGCGGCGCAGGCAGTGCCGAGGTAGTCGCCGAGCTGGCGGCCGGCGGGCTCGCCGATGCCATCTTCGTCCATCAGCCAGCGCCCGACGCTCTCGCTATCGGCGCCGTTCTGCAGGCGGGCCTCGACCTGCGCCCGCAGCCGCGAGACCGACGCCGAAAGTTCGTCGCTGCGGCCGGGCGCCTCGCCCAGCCAGAACGGGATGTTGGGCGCGAGGCCGTGCGCATCCTCGACGCGGACGGTGCCGCGCTCGACGCGGATGATGCGGTAGGCGGTGTTGCCGAGCTGGAAGACGTCGCCGGCGAGGCTCTCGACGGCGAAGTCCTCATTGACCGTGCCGACGATATGGTTCTCCGGCTCCAGCAGCACCTGGTAGTCGGCGTTATCGGGGATCGCCCCGCCGGAGGTCAGCGCCGTCAGCCGGGCACCGCGGCGGCCGCGCAGCACTTGGCTGACCGCGTCGTGATGGATCAGCGCGCCGCGCCGTCCGCGCCGGGTGCTGAAGCCTTCCGCCAGCATCGCCACCAGCGCGTCAAAGTCCTCGCGGGCCAGCGCGCGGTAGGGCCACGCCCGGCACAGGCGCCGGTAGAGGTCGTCTTCGTCCCACTCCTGCGCCGCCACCTCGGCGACGATCTGCTGCGCCAGCACGTCCAGCGGCTGGTCGGGTACGCTAAGGCGGTCGAGTTCGCCGCGGCCGATGCTGTCGAGCAGCGCCGCGCATTCCACCAGTTCGTCGCGCGACAGCGGGAACAGCCGGCACTTGGGTGTGCCGACCACGGCGTGGCCGGAGCGGCCGGCGCGCTGCAGCAGGCTGGCGATCGAGCGCGGCGAGCCGAGCTGGCAGACGAGATCGATGTCGCCGATGTCGATGCCGAGTTCGAGCGACGCAGTGGCGACCAGCGCCTTCAGCGCCCCGCGCTTCAGCCGCTGCTCGGCGTCCAGCCGCTGCTCCTTGGCGAGGCTGCCGTGGTGCGCCGTCACCTGCTCCTGGCCGAGCCGCTCGGAGAGCGCGCGGCTCGCCCGCTCGGCCATGCGGCGGGTATTGACGAAAATCAGCGTGGTGCGGTGCGCCTCGATCAGCTGGGTGAGCCGGTCGTAGACCTGCTCCCATACCTCGCCCGACATCACCGCCTCCAGCGGCGACGCAGGCACTTCGAGGGCGAGATCGCGCTCCCGCCGGTGGCCGACGTCGATGATCGTGCAGGGCGGCGGGGCGGTATCCCCGGTTGCCGGTGTGTCCACCCCATCCGCTGGGGAGATCCCGACCAGGAACCGGGCAACCGTGTCGATTGGCTCTTGCGTAGCGGAAAGGCCGATGCGCAGCAGCGGGCCGGAGCAGAGCGCAGCCAAGCGCTCCAGTGACAGGGCAAGATGGGCGCCGCGCTTGTTCGGCGCCAGCGCGTGGATCTCGTCGACGATGACGGTCCGCGTCGACGCCAGCATGGCGCGGCCGGAGGCCGACCCCAGCAGGATGTAGAGCGACTCCGGCGTGGTGACGACGATGTGCGGCGGCCAGCGGCGCATCCGCTCGCGCTCGCCGGGCGGCGTATCGCCGGTACGCACGCTGGTGCGGATGCCGGGATCCGGCAGCCCCATGACGCGCAGCGCCTCGCCAATGCCGGCCAGGGGAACTTCGAGGTTGCGGTGGATGTCGTTCGACAGCGCCTTCAGCGGCGAGACGTAGACGACCTGCGTTGCGTCCTTCAGCCCCTCCGCCAGGCCCTGCCGCACCAGCCCGTCGATCGCCGCAAGGAAGGCGGCAAGCGTCTTGCCCGACCCGGTCGGTGCCGCGATCAGCACGTGCCGGCCGCGCTTTATGGCCGGCCACGCCCGCGCCTGCGCCGCCGTCGGTGCGCCGAACGTACTTTCGAACCAGGCGGTGACGGCCGGATGGAACAGGCCGGCGAGGGCCCCGGACTCCGGTCCATCGGCGGTGGTGGCTTGCTCGGTCAACGGGGCACGGCTGCTCGCGGTTGAAGGGTAGAAAAGATAAGCGGTCGTGCCCGCACCAAATCAACCCTCGCCGATGAGGCCGGGTCAAGGCCGCGCCTGCCCCCCGATTTCCCGTCGTGCTTGACAAGGACCTGCATCTCCTTACCCATCGTCCGCACACACCGCTGCTCCGGCGGCGCGCGCCCGGTCCATTTCAGGTTGCTGACGATCACCGCCCATGGCCGCCCCCGACCCGCTCGCCTTCGAAACCCTCGGCCTGCATGCCGGCCAGCAGCCGGACCCGGCCACCGGCGCGGGCGGTGCCGATCTACCAGACGACGTCGTTCGTGTTCGAGGATACGCAGCAGGCGGCGGACCTGTTCGACCTGGCGAGGCCGGGCTACATCTACAGCCGCATCGCCAATCCGACGACGGCGGTGCTGGAGGAGCGGCTGGCGGCGCTGGAGGGCGGCGTCGGCGCCGTCTGCACCGCCAGCGGCCAGGCGGCGCTGCATCTCGCCATCGCGACGCTGATGGGCGCGGGCGGCCACATCGTCGCCTCGGCCTCGCTCTACGGCGGCAGCGTCAACCTGCTGGCGCACACCCTGCCGCGCTTCGGCATCGCGACCACCTTCGTGCCACCGCGTGACCTGGACGGCCTCGCGGCAGCGATCCGCCCGGAGACGCGCCTTCTCTTCGGCGAGACCATCGGCAATCCGGGGCTGGAGGTGCTCGACATCCCCCGCGCCGCCGAGATCGCGCATGCCGCCCAGATCCCGCTGCTGATCGACAACACGTTTGCCACGCCGTGGCTGTGCCGGCCGTTCGATCTCGGCGCCGACCTCGTCCTGCACTCGACGACCAAGTGGATCGGCGGCCATGGCATCGCCATCGGCGGCGTACTGATCGACGGCGGGCGGTTCGACTGGGCGGCGAGCGGCCGCTACCCGACGCTCACCGAGCCGGATGCCGGCTACCACGGTCTCATCTTCACCGAACAGTTCGGCCCCGCCGCCTGCATCGTCCGCGCGCGGGTCGAGGGCCTGCGCGACTTCGGGGCCTGCCTGTCGCCGACCAACGCCTTCCACCTGCTGCAAGGCGTCGAGACGCTCGCCCTGCGCATGCAGCGGCACATGGAGAACACCGCCCGCGTCCTCGATTTTCTCGCCGGCCACGAGGCGGTGAGCTGGATCGTGCACCCGAGCCGGCCCGACCATCCGGACGCGGCGCTGGCCGCCCGGCTGCTGCCGCGCGGTGCCGGCTCTGTCGTCAGCTTCGGCGTGCACGGTGGCCGCGAGGGAGGCCGCCGCTTCATCGAGGCGCTGCGCCTCGCCTCCCACCTCGCCAACGTCGGCGACGCCAAGACCCTGGTGATCCATCCCGCCAGCACGACGCACCAGCAGATGTCGGCGGAACAGCTCGCTGCCGCCGGCGTCGGCGAGGACATGGTGCGCCTGTCCGTGGGCCTCGAAGCGGCAGACGACATCATCGCCGACCTCGGCCAGGCGCTGCGCGCCGCGCGGCGGAGCTAAGCCGGGCCATGCAGGTGGATGGCCGCAGTGTCTTCGTCGCCCACGGCGGCAGCCGCATCGATCCGTCCCGGCCGTCCGTTGTGCTGATCCACGGCGCCGGCATGGATCACAGTGCCTGGGCCTGGCAGAGCCGGGCGCTGGCGCAGCGCGGCAACGCCGTGCTCGCCATCGACCTGCCGGGGCACGGCGGATCGGAAGGGCCGCCGCTGGACAGCATCGCTGCCCTTTCCGACTGGCTTGTCCGCCTGCTCGACGCGGCCGGGATCGCCGCGGCGGCGCTGGCGGGGCACTCGCTGGGAGCGCTGGTGGCGCTCGATGCTGCCGCCCGCTTTCCGCAGCGCGTCCGCGCCATCGCGCTGATCGGCGCCGCTGCCCGCATGCCGGTGCATCCGGCGCTGCTGCAGGCGGCGCAGAATAACCGCGCCGAGGCGATCGCCATGGTCAACCTGTGGGGACACGGGCAGCGGGCGCAGGTCGGCGGCTGCCCGGTGCCGGGCCTGTGGATGACCGGGCTCGGCCAGCGCCTGCTGGAGCGCCGCACCGGAGGTGCTGCACGCCGGCCTCGTCGCCTGCGACGGCTATCGCGACGGCGCCGAGCGTGCCGCCGAGGTGCGCTGCCCGGCCCGCGTCATCGTCGGCGCCCGCGATCTGATGACCCCGGCGAAGGCCGGGCGTGCGCTGGCGGCGACGATCCCGAACGCTGTCGCATCGGTCATCCCCGCGGCCGGCCACATGCTGATGATCGAGCGCCCGGTCGAGACCCTCGACGCGCTGCTGGCGACGTTCTGACGGCCGGGCGTTCACGGCCTCCTGTGGCCCGCCCGGCGCCTAAAGGCTCATCGACTTCGAGAAGACATTGACAACGATCACCCCCAGCACGATCAGGCCGAGACCGATGATGGCGGGTAGATCCAGCGTCTGCTTGAACCACACCCAGCCCACGGCCGAGATCAGCACGATGCCGAGCCCCGACCAGATGGCGTAGATGATGCCGGTGGGGATGGTGCGCATCGTCAGCGATAGGAAGTAGAGGGCGATGGCGTAACCGGTCGCGGCGAGAATGGCCGGGCCGGGGCGGGAGAAGCCATCCGAGGCCTTGAGTGCCGAGGTGCCGATGACTTCGGCGAGAATGGCGATGCCAAGGTAGAGATAGGCCACGGCAGCGCTCCCGGTTTCTGTCCCCTTCCGGCAAGCTATCATCCGGCGGGGCGCCCGGGTTAGCCTCGCCTTCGGGAACGCCCGCGAAAAGGTCCGCCGATGACACGCTCGACGCATTTCGATTCCGCCGGCAACGCCCGGATGGTGGACGTCTCCGGCAAGCCCGCCAACGGTCCGCACGGCGACGGCAAACGCGGGTGGTCATGCAGGCGGAGACGCTGGCGATGATCGCGGCCGGCACGGCCGGTAAGGGCGATGTGCTGGCAGTCGCCCGCCTCGCCGGCATCATGGCGGCCAAGCGCACCGCCGACCTCATCCCCCTGTGCCATCCGCTGCCGCTGAGCGCCGTTGCCGTCGATCTCGCCGTCGATCCCGAGGGGCCGGCGGTGGAGATCACCGCTGCCTGCCGCGTCGAGCACCGCACCGGCGTCGAGATGGAGGCGCTGACGGCGGCGGCGATCGCCGCGCTCACCGTCTACGATATGTGCAAGTCGGCCGACCGCGGCATGCGCATCGAAGCCCTGCGGCTGGCTGGAGAAGACGGGGCGCCTCCGGTACCTTCGAGGCGCCATAAGCCGCGCAACGCCCGAAAATGCGGCTCGCTCCGTTCTGCCGATCCTCCGCTACTGCATGTCGGGCGGACCCGCGTTTTCCGCCGGGGAGATGAGGCCCCGCCGCTACTGCCCACTCGGCCGCCTGCCGTTCAGCCAGTCGACGATGACCAGGTCCAGCGGCAGCTGGCGATGGTGTAGGCTCGGCGGGTCGATCGGGGTGATGGTAAGCGGTGTTCCCTGCGACGTCCCCTTGTCGAAGTCGGGCGTGCCGAGCGGATCGAAGCCGGTCAGCTTGAACTGCTCGAAGACGTAAGGAATGCCGTTGGCGAGCAGCGTCGAGGCTCGGTTCACCACATGCAGGTGCAGGTGGGGTTCGGTGGTGTTCCCCGTATTGCCGACGAGGCCGATGACCTGGCCCTTGCGCAGCATCGCCCTGCTTTACCCGCGCCCGCACCGATCCCGGCTGCATGTGGGCATAGAGCGCGTAGGCGCCGCTGCCGAGATCCTGAAGGACATGGTTGCCGTCGGCATCGGCAAGATCGGTGATCGGCTTCGGATCGTTCGGCACCTGATCGGGAACGCCGTCGTGCACCACCACCGCCTTGCCGTCGGCGACGGCCAGCACCGGCTTGCCGTAGATGTGGTAGCTGTGAACATCGCTGCGATCGCCGACGAAGATGCGGCCCGCGTCGTCGACCTGTTCCCAGTCGATGGCGAAGCGCTGCGCCAGCCAGAACCGGCCGTTCAGCGGCAGCAGGGCGCGAACGTGGCGGATGGTATCGCAGCAGCTGTCGCCGGCGATGTAGTTGCGGCCACGCAGAGGCGGTCCGAGGACGACGACGGGATCCTTCTTCACCGCCGTGGAGGCGCCGTTTTCAGTGATGCGCTGTTCGCTGCTGCCGCCGGGATCGAATGTCAGGTCGATCTCGTGGACGATCGCTTCCGGAACGGCGGCCAGCGTCGGCAGCGCGACATGCAGGAACAGCACGCCGAACTCGGCGACGGCGAGCCGCTGGCCG
The DNA here is from genome assembly GCA_046348725.1 of Rhodospirillales bacterium. Lineage (GTDB taxonomy): Bacteria > Pseudomonadota > Alphaproteobacteria > Rhodospirillales > Defluviicoccaceae > Defluviicoccus. The sequence continues at coordinate 4,060 of JAXMDR010000050.1, read as the reverse complement.
AGGTTCTCCCGGTTGGCGCCGATCTCGAAGCGCGTCTTGATCGCCTCGGCATCGAAGCTGGCAATGCTCTTGCCGGACTTCACATCGAGCACACTCGCCCGGTCGAGGCGGGCGGCGCGCGGCGCGGCGTTGCTGAAGCGCACCTCGTAGACGAGATGATATTTGTCGTCGGAGCCCTCGACCGCCCACGGCTGCGACATCACCGCAAAGACCAGCGGGGTTGCCACAACTTTCTGCTGCACCGGCGCTGTTGCGGTTTCGCCCGCTTCGTCCGTCCCGGCCACCGTCGCAGGCGCCGCCGCCAGTAACGCAAGCGCTATCAAGGTGGCGGCGAGCTTCCTATTCTGCTTTTCCATTGCGGATTATCTCCCTGTTGCTCTTGGAGAATAGCAACTGGAAGGGGCGCCCGCAGCGTTTTCCTCGCGTATTCATATTGATGTTTCAGGCGGGGCGGGCGCGCTCTTTTCCTGAGTACTCATGGCAATAGCGGGACTTCCGGTCGCTGCAGCGGCGGGGTGCGGCGGGGCGAGTGCCGCTGGACGTAGCCTCGCGCTGCGATCCGTGACGGCCGTCACTGCGGTGAAAGCGCCGATGACATACAACTATGGGTGTCGGGGCAACCCCTCCCCCCGGCGACCCTCCTGGGGAGAACCAGGTCACCTTGGCCCGGTTCGTCCCCCGGGAGGAAGCACCGGCGGCCCGGCGGGAAACGGCACCTTCTGCCCGGAAGGCCAGTCGCTGGGGGAAGCACCCGACGCCGGGAGAAAGGCCAAGTCGCTGGGGAGAAGACCAAGCGCCGCGAGGACCCGACACTGGGGAAAAGACCAGTCGCTGAGACCGGCCCGGACAGCGCGCAGCGAACAGACGCAACGCGCTCGAATTCGGACGCAACTATCGGGTACGAGGACCGGCGTCGGCGCCGTGCCGCCTCGCCGCGTCTCCTCACACGCACCGCCGCACCCCGTCCCCCACTTGCCGGTGTACGCCGCCCCTCGCCTTGTCGGCCCACGCTACCCCTCACCTCGTCAGCGCACGCTGTCGCTCGCCTTACCGCCATAGGCTGACCCCTCACCCGAAGCCGCACGGTGCCCCTTCTCTGCCGGCACCACCCCCGTCGATTGCCGCCGTGTCTTGCCCGGACGCCGCTGCCGCGCCGCCGGTCGCGACGCGGTGCCCGCACGTCGCATGCTGTCGGATGTCCGACAGCGGTTGTCGCGGGGGCGACAGCTGGCAGTGCCGCCATCCGCCATATTATCGTTTCAGATCAAATAGTTAAATTGATGGCACACGGCTTGCTCAGCAGTTCGGGAACGTAAAGCCGATGTCGGCGGGGAGATCACCGGATGGAGCAGAAGGTTGTGTCGCTGGACAGTCTTGGCCGCACCGATGCTCCGGGCCGGCGCACGCCGTCCGCCTGTGCCTCAAGCGGCTGCGACACACCGCCTGCCGGCGGTGCCGCCGAACTGCCGGCGCACATTCGCCAGAAGGTTGAATCGCACCCCTGCTACAGCGAGGAGGCCCACCACTTCTTCGCCCGCATCCACGTCGCGGTGGCGCCGGCCTGCAACATCCAGTGCAACTATTGCAACCGGAAGTACGACTGCGCCAACGAGAGCCGCCCCGGCGTGGTCAGCGAGCGGCTGACCCCGGAGCAGGCGGTGCGCAAGGTCAAGGCGGTGGCAGCCGAGATGCCCAACCTGTCGGTGGTCGGCATCGCCGGGCCGGGCGATGCGCTCGCCGATTACCGCCACACCTTCGCGACCTTCCGCCTTTTGCGCGAGACGCTGCCCGACCTGACCCTGTGCCTGTCGACCAACGGCCTCGCCCTTCCCGACCACGTCGACGAAATTCGCAAGATGGGCATCGACCACGTGACGGTGACCATGAACGCCGTCGACCCGCACGTCGCCGAAGGCATTTACGCGTGGATCTTCTGGGATCACGCCCGGCGCACCGGCCTCGAGGCCGCCCGCATCCTGATCGAGCGGCAGCTGCAGGGCATCGAGATGCTGACTGCCGCCGGCATCCTGGTGAAGATCAACTCGGTGATGATCCCCGGCGTCAACGACGACCATCTCGACGCGGTCAACGCCGCGGTCAAGGAACGCGGCGTCTTCCTGCACAACGTCATGCCGCTGATCTCCGATCCGTCGCACGGCACCCACTACGGCCTCACCGGCCAGCGCGGCCCCACGCCCGCCGAGCTCAAGGCGCTGCAAGACCGGCTGGGCGATGGCGCACGGCTGATGAAGCATTGCCGGCGGTGCCGCGCCGATGCGGTCGGCCTGCTGGGCGAGGACCAGGGCGCGAAGTTCGGGCTGGAATCGCTGCCGGAGAACCCGGAGATCGATCCGCAGAAGCGGGCCGCCTACCGCCGCCATCGTCGAGAAGGAGCGCAGCGACCGGCGACGGGAAGCCGCGAGGCGCGCGCCGCCATCCGCCGCTGGGCGCCGCCCGAGCCGATGCTGGTGGCGGTCTCGTCAAAGGGCGGCGGCCGCGTCAACCAGCACTTCGGCCACGCCCGCGAGTTCCAGATCTTCGAGGTGAGCGCAAACGGCGCCCGCTTCGCCGGCCACCGCCGCGTCGACCGCTACTGCTCCGGCGGCGACGGCGAGGACGACGTGCTCGATGCGACCCTGCAGGCGCTCGACGGCGTCAGCGCCATCCTCACCGCCAAGATCGGCCGCTGCCCGCGCCAGCGCCTGCACGAGGCCGGCATCACCGTGATCGACGATTACGCTTTCGACTACGTCGAGACCGCCATCGCCCGCTGGCTCGGCGCCCGCGCCGCCCTGGACGAAGAGACCGCCCGCATCGCCTGACCGGAGGTTCCCCCGGCCAGCCCGGTCGCGGCAACCGCAACACTGCATTCACGAGGAGAGAAACCGATGGCCTACATGATCAAAGCCGAGGACTGCACCGGCTGCGGCAGCTGCGAGTTCGAGTGCCCGAACCGGGCGATCCGGATGAAGGGCGACATCTACGTCATCAACCCCGACAAGTGCACCGAGTGCCAGGGCAAGTTCGACTCGCCGCAGTGCGTCGCCGCCTGCCCCAACGACGCGGTCGTCCACGCCTGAGCCGGCGCGGGAACCGCACATGCCGGAAACCGAAGCAGCGGAAGTCGAGATTGCGCGGGCGCCCCGCTTCGACATCGGCGACGAGGTGCGCGCCCGCACGGCCGTCCGCAATGACGGCACCTATCCCGGCAGTCGCATCGGCGAGTTCCTGATCGAGGCGGGGGAGATCGGCTACGTCGCCTCGATCGGCGAGTTCCTGCAGCGCTATTACATCTACGGCGTCGATTTCTTCGCGCGCGGGCGGATCGTCGGCATGCGCGAACACGAGATCGAAGACATCGAGGAAAGCATGAAGATCACGCTGGCAAAGCGCGGCGACGTCTACACCGTTTACGTCGCCAAGAAGGACCTGGAAGTCCCGGTGGTGCAGCAGCAGCGGGAAACGCTGTGGGGCGGCTGGATCGAGCTCGCCAACGGCTGGCGGCTGGAGCTGCCCGACATGGCCCCCGACAGCCGGCTGCCGCTAACCGTCGAGGCCCGCAAGCTCGCCACCGCGGAGTAGGCTCCCGGAGCGCCGGCTGCAAACGAGTGTTGATCGCGCCGACGGTCGGCGCCATCTTTCGTCGGCGCGATCCGCGTAAGAGCAATCCGGGAGGCGAGATTGTCGAATAGCGTTTACAAGAAGGTTGAACTCGTCGGCATTTCGCCGAACAGCATCTCCGATGCGATCAACAACGCCATCGCCCACGGCGCGACCGAGGAGAAGATAACCTGGTTCGAGGTGGTCGAGATGCGCGGCCACGTCGAGGACGGCAAGGTCACCCAGTACCAGGTGGTGCTCAAGGTCGGCTATCGCGTCGGCCCTTGATTGAAGGCGCCGCCCTTACCCCGCCAGCAGCCCTCACCGCACGGTTCGCAGCGCACTGCTCCTGAACGCCCATGGCGGCCGGACGGTATCCGGTCATGGGCACTGATATGCCACGGCTGTCCGGTTGGGATTTGGTAGACAAGGTGCACGGTGTTGATTCTACTCGTGTTCG
>JAXMDR010000049.1:0-15527 GCA_046348725.1 Rhodospirillales bacterium | reverse complement strand
ATGAATGGTCTAGCCGGAGGCACCAGCCGGAGGCACTCACCCCTATATTTCACAGCCGTATGGTCTGCATCCTGCCGGACAACGACGCTGCCGGGAACAACCATGGCATCAAGGTGGCAACAGCACTTTGCGGCATCGCGGCCAGCATCCGCATCATCCAGCTGCCCAACCTGCCGCCCGGCGGCGACGTGTCCGACTGGCTCGATCATGGCGGCGACGCCGCGGCGCTGCTGGCGTTGTCCGTTTCGATGCCGGCTTGGCAACCGCACGCGGCCGATATATCCGTGGACGTCGCGAGAGATGCCCTGGTTCCGTACTGCGACGAGGCGCTGACCCTGGCGTTCTCGGAGCGGCATGCTGACGACCTGCGCTACTGTGAGGTTTTTGGTCGCTGGTTCGAGTGGCGGGCCGGGCGCTGGCTCGGAGACACCAAGCGACGGGTGTTCACCCTCGCGCGCCGGCTCTGCCGCGACCATTCCGCGACGGCATTGCGCGGCATCGACGACGAGAAGGCGGCGGCGCGGATCGGCGCCGGCATCGCCAGTGCCAAGACGGTCGCCGCCGTCGTCAACTTGGCGCGCGCCGATGTCCGGCATGCGACGGGGCCGGAGGACTGGGACGCTGACGCATGGGCGCTGAATACGCATCCGGCCAGTGCGCAGGTCGACGATGCCGGCCGGCGCGCCCGCACGACCGAGCGGCGCTGTGCTCGAAGATCACCGCGGTCGCGCCCGCTGACGCGGACTGCCCGCGCTGGCGACGCTTTCTGGACGAGGTCACCGGCGGCAACGCCGAGCTGCAGGCATTCCTGGCGCGGGTCGCCGGCTACGGCCTGACCGGCAGCACGCGGGAGCACGTGCTGTTCTTCCTCTACGGCACCGGCGCCAACGGCAAGGGGACGTTTCTCAACACACTGACCGGCATCCTCGGCGACTATGCGCAGATCGCCGGCATGGACACCTTGAACATCAGCGGTTTCGTCGGCATCCGGCTGCTGCGGCGAGACTACACCGACGACCGGCGATACGGAGGATGAGCATGGCGGCATCAGGCGCTCTCTTGGCTTTCAGCGCAGCCATGGAGGTGCGAGGACGTCTCCCGGTTTTCGGCGTCACGCGCGCACACACGCGTATACGCTTCATAAGGAGACGGCTCCCTTAGCTGAGGACTTGCGTCTTTACTGCTTTACTCCTGGGGTCCCGGGCGCGCCCCGCCTCTCAAGGGTTTACAGCGCGTGCCGTTCCTCTCATGGCGCCCCTCCCCAATGGGAGTCCCGAGGGGGAGAGGGTTTGTTTTCCCTCTCCCTCCAGGGAGAGGGAGGGGCCGCCGCAAGGCGACGGGAGGGTGAGGGTGGACGATTGCCGCGGCGTTTGCAGATCGGAGGCGGCTGTGATGCACCCCAGACCCTCAACCGCTCGCTGTCGCTCGCACCCTCTCCCGAGAGGGAGAGGGTCTTTGGTTCCTGCCCTCTCCCTCTCGGGGCCAATGGGAGGGAGGGGCGTTTTTGCCGCCTATTCGAATTCCAGGATGATCTGGCCGACGGAGAGGGTGTCCCCGGCCTTGGCGTGCACCTTGGTCACCTTGCCGGCCTGGGAGGCGCGCAGGATGTTCTCCATCTTCATCGCCTGCACGATCGCCAGCTCGTCGCCGGAATCGACGCGCTCGCCCGCCTCGACCGCCAGCGACTGCAGCAGTCCCGGCATCGGCGAGACCAGGTACTTCGACATGTCCGGCGGCTTGCGCTCGGGCATCATCTTGGCAAGGACCGCCACCTCCTTGGTGTACACCATCACGTCCACCTCGGCGCCGAGGTGGTAGAGGCGGTAGCCGATGCCGATGCGCTCCACCTTGAAGGAGTGGGGCTGGCCATTGATGGTGCAGCGCAGCACCGGCTCGCTGACCACCCAGTCGCTGCGGATCGACAGCGTCCGGCCGTCGTGGACGATATCGAAGCCCTCTTCCGAGCCGCGGCCGCTGTGTTCCTCGACGCTGACCGGATAGTAGTTCTTGGCGATCACCGCCACCCACTCGGGATGCAGCTTGCGCCCGTACCCCGGCATCTGGCCGCTGACGTCCTTCGCCCGGTACATGTAGCGCAGGTGCATCAGCATGGAGACGGCGATGATGCTGTCGAGGTCGCGCGGCTCAAGCGGCGCCGGGGCGAAGCCGTCCGGGTACTCCTCGGCGATGAAGGCGGTGGACAGCCGGCCCTGCAGGAAGCGGGGATTGGCCATCAGCGCCGTCAGGAAGGCGATGTTGTGGTGGACGCCCTTGATGTAGAACTCGTCGAGCGCCCGGCGCATCAGGGCGATGGCGCTGTCGCGATCCCGTCCCCAGGTGGTCACCTTGGAGATCATCGGATCGTAGAACATGCTGATCTCGCCGCCCTCGTAGACGCCGGAATCAATGCGCACGTCCTCGCTCTCGACCGGCTCGCGGTAGCGCACCAGACGGCCGGTGGACGGCATGAACTTGCGGTTCGGATCCTCGGCGTAGACGCGCGACTCGACCGACCAGCCGTGCGGCTGTACGTCCTCCTGGCGGATGGTCAGCTCCTCGCCGTTGGCAATCCGGATCATCCATTCGACGAGGTCGATGTTGTGGGTGAACTCGGTGACCGAGTGCTCCACCTGCAGCCGGGTGTTCATCTCCAGGAAGTAGAAATTGCGGCGCTGGTCGACGATGAACTCGCAGGTGCCGGCGCTGTCGTAGCCGCAGGCCTTGGCGAGGGCGACGGCGCGCATGCCCATCTCGCGGCGGGTGGCACCGTCGAGGAACGGCGATGGCGCTTCCTCGATGACCTTCTGGTGCCGCCGCTGGATCGAGCATTCCCGCTCGTCAAGATGGATGACGTTGCCGTGCCGGTCGCCCAGCACCTGGATCTCGATGTGCCGCGGCTGCTCGATGAACTTCTCGATGAACACGCGGTCGTCGCCGAAGGCCGAGCGCGCTTCGGAGGTGGCGAGGCGGAAAGCGTCCTTCAGCTCGGCCTCGTCGGCGGCAACGCGGATGCCCTTGCCGCCGCCGCCGGCCGCTGCCTTCAGCATCACCGGAAAGCCGATGCCTTGGGCGATGGTGACGGCCTCCTCGACGCTCGGAATGGTGTCCCAGTGGCCGGGGACGGTCGGCACGCCGGCTTCCTTCGCCGCCCGGTTGGCGAGGATCTTGTCGCCCATCAGCTTCACCACGGTCGCGTTCGGACCGATGAAGGCCATGCCCTCGTCGGCCAGCGCCTTGGCGAACTCGGTGCGCTCGGAAAGGAAGCCGTAGCCCGGGTGCACCGCATCGGCGCCCGTCCGCCGGCAGGCCGACAGCAGCTTGTCGATGACGAGGTAGCTCTCGGCGGCTGGCGACGGGCCGATATAGACGGCTTCGTCGCAGGCTTTGACGTGGCGGGCATACTTGTCGGCATCGGAATAGACGGCGACGGTCTTGATGCCCATTTTTCGCGCCGTGCGGGCGATGCGGCAGGCAATCTCCCCGCGGTTGGCGATCAGGATTTTCTTGAACATTGACTCCGGTCCCTCAGAGGATGGTGACGCGAGCGTGGCGGTGGGGCCGGCTCACAGGGGCAGGTTGGGGTGCTTTCGCTTGGGCAGCTCCACCTGCTTGTTGCGCAGCATCGTCAGGGCCTTGCAGATGCGCCGCCGGGTCGAGTGCGGATGGATGACGTCGTCGATGAAGCCACGGCGGCCGGCGGCAAACGGGTTGGCGAACTTCGCCTTGTAGTCGTCCGTCCGGTCGCTGATCCGCTTTGCGTCGCCCAGCTCACTGCGGAAGATGATCTCCACCGCCCCCTTGGCGCCCATCACCGCCACCTCGGCCGTCGGCCAGGTGAAGTTGATGTCGGCCCGCAGGTGCTTCGAGCCCATGACGTCGTAGGCGCCGCCGTAGGCCTTGCGGGTGATCAGGGTGATCTTCGGCACCGTCGCCTCGGCGTAGGCGAACAGCAGCTTGGCGCCGTGGCGGATGATGCCGCTGTGCTCCTGGTTGACGCCCGGCAGGAAGCCCGGGACATCGACGAAGGTGAGGATCGGAATGTTGAAGCAGTCGCAGAAGCGGACGAAACGGGCACCCTTGATCGAGGCATCGATGTCGAGGCAGCCGGCCAGTACCATCGGCTGGTTGGCGACGACGCCGACCGTCTGACCGTTGATGCGGCCGAACCCGGTAACGATGTTGCCGGCGAAGTCGGGCTTGATCTCGAAGAACAGCCCCTCGTCGACGACCTTCAGGATCAGTTCCTTCATATCGTAAGGAGCGTTCGGGTTCTCCGGGATCAGCGTATCCAGCGACGGCTCGATGCGGTCGATGGAATCGAAGCTGGGGCGGACCGGCGGCGGCACCCGGTTCGACGACGGCAGGAAGTTGAGCAGCCGGCGGGTATAGAGCAGCGCCTCGACGTCGTTGTCGAAGGCGAGGTCGGCAACGCCGGACTTGGTGGTGTGGACGCTGGCGCCGCCGAGGCCCTCCTGGTCGATCTCCTCGTGCGTCACCGTCTTCACCACATCGGGGCCGGTGACGAACATGTGAGCCTCGTCCTTCACCATGATGATGAAGTCGGTCAGCGCCGGTGAGTAGACGGCGCCGCCGGCGCACGGTCCCATGATCAGCGAAATCTGCGGGATGACGCCCGACGCATCGACGTTGCGGGCGAACACGTCGGCATAACCGGCCAGCGAGGCGACACCTTCCTGGATGCGGGCGCCGCCGGAGTCGTTGATGCCGACGACCGGCGCGCCGATCTTCATCGCCGCATCCATGACCTTGCCGATCTTCTCGGCGTGCGCCTCCGACAGGCTGCCGCCGAAGACGGTGAAGTCCTGGCTAAAGACAAAAACCGGCCGGCCGTTGACGGTACCGTAGCCAGTCACCACGCCGTCGCCCGGGATCTGCGTCTGCTCCATGCCGAAGTCGATGCAGCGGTGCTCGACGAACATATCCCACTCTTCGAACGAATCCGGGTCGAACAGGACCTGGATCCGCTCGCGTGCGGTCAGCTTGCCACGTTTGTGTTGCGCGTCGATCCGGTGCTGGCCGCCGCCGAGGCGGGCGAGCGCACGTTTTTCTTCAAGCGCTTCAACGATCTGACGCATGACGCGTTCTCCCTTATTTCGCAATCGCAGCATTCTAGGCTGAGCCGCAGAAAGTTCAACTTTATCGCAAGCGGCGGGGTCACGAAAATTCGCAGACAAGGCCAGCGCTGCAAGCATGCGTTTATTCGCCGGCCTGCGCGAAGAGATGCGCCGGATGCGCGCACATTATATTAAGGAATTCTACTGCACGCCTGCCGCTTGATTACCGCAGGGCCCGGGCTCAAGGTTGCCCCGGCATGCCCCGGCGCGCAAGGGGCCGGAGCCGCGGCGGACGACGCGAGAAACAGGCGGGGATGGCGATGAGGCGGTCAAGACGAGGGTTCCTGCAATGGGCGGCCGAGGTGGCGGCCGCCGCGGCCATCGTGCCTTGCGGCACGCGGGCGGCGCCGGCGGCGGAGGAGCCGGCGTTTCCCATCTCCCCCCTCACCATCGAGACCGGGCGCGGCCGCTTCCAGTTCATGGTGGAGATCGCCGAGACGCCTTCAACCTGGCGGCAGGGCCTGCAGAACCGCCGACAGCTGGCCGCCGACGCCGGGATGCTGTTCGATTACCACCAACCGCGCATCGCCTCGATGTGGATGAAGGACACGCTGATCTCACTCGACATGATCTTCATCGACGAGCGCGGCATCGTCACCAACGTCGCCGAAAATACCCAGCCGCAGTCTCTCGCCACCATCAGCTCCGATGGACCGGTGCTGGCGGTGCTCGAGGTCAATGCCGGCACCGCCGCCCGTATCGGCCTGCGCCGCGGCGACCGCGTCTTTCACGCCATCTTCATGCCGACCAGCACCAGCCAGTCGGTGCCGCACTGAGGCGGTGCCGGGGCGACGGCACGGTGACGGATGTTTTACCATATCCCATGCTAGGATCGTTATCCCAGTATCCCTGGCGGCGTTATGCATTATAGTGATGGCCGCATAGTGATGGCCGCCATGTCATCCGATGAGCTAAGGAGGGGGAAAATGGGGTTCGACGAACTGGCGTGGGTGCGCGAGGTCATCGATCGGTGGCTGACCGCCAACGGCAGCACCTCGCCTGCCGCCGTCTTCATGTTCGCCTTCTCGGCAGGCCTGCTTTTCGGCAACTGAACACCTCCCCTCGAACCCGTCTGTCTCAGGCGAGGCGCTGTGAATTTTCGCGCTCGGCTCATAGCCCCCCAGAGGGACCATTCGGCCGGGCTCCGCCACCGCAAGGTTACGCCCCGGCCGTCTTCAGGGCGGCGAGAGATAGATACGGGTTCTCAAAACGGTTTCTGCTCCCGGTTTTCAACCTCACATGGGAAGGCGTTCCGCCTGCGGCAACCGCAACATCAATACCGATCCGCCGTCGCGCTCCGGAATTATGGCTGGCCTTCCGGAAGGCCATCCCCTTCGGCTGGCCGCCGGCGTACCAGCAGATTGCCGACCATGATCTGCACCGGTTCGTCGTTCTGGTTGAGCGTCGTCGTGCGCACCTTGATGAGGCCCTGCTGCGGCCGGGAGCTGGACGGCCGCACCTCCAGCACCTCGCTCTCAAGGCGCAATTCGTCCCCCGGCCGGACCGGACGCGGCCAGCGGAACTCATCGAACCCCATGCCGATGATGCCCCCCTCCGGCTTCAGGTCGCTGTCCACGAACAGCCGCATGCTCATCGCGGCGGTGTGCCAGCCGCTGGCGGCGAGGCCGCGGAAGACCGAGCGGACGGCGGCGGCGGCGTCGAGATGGAAGGGCTGCGGATCGAACTCGCTGGCGAAGCTGCGGACGCGCTCCGCATCGACGCGCATCCGCGGCGAGCCGAAGGTCTGACCCACCGCATAATCCTCAAGATATCGACCAGTCATCGTCCTTAATCTCCCATCCCCGCCGCCTCCGGCGCCGGCGCCGCCGCAGCGCTTGCCATGACCGCTTCCGGCTGCTCCGTCATGTCCCGTAGCGAGCGCGAAGCATTCTGAAAATGTGTTCGATATGAGTGGGTTGCTCCCATCGGAATGCATGGCTGGCAAGCATCACAGAGCGTTGACTCGTTCTTGGGGCAGTTGTAACGGTTTATGGGCGAATGGCACGCCGGGATGATCACGCCGTCGCCGCGCAGGTACCAACGACAAAGACAAGGCTAAAAGCCCATGGCTGCCCCGAACCGTCCTCTCTCACCCCATATTCAGGTATATCGACCGCAGATGACCTCGGTGCTGTCGATTGCCCACCGCATTACCGGCGTTGCCCTCACCGCGGGGACCCTTCTTCTGACTTGGTGGCTGGTCGCGGCCGCCTACGGCCCCGAACAGTTCGCCACCGTTCAGGGGTTCATCGGCTCCTGGATCGGCCAGCTGTTGCTGTGGGGCTTCACCTTCGCCCTGTTCTATCACCTCGGTAACGGTGTCCGCCATCTGGCCTGGGACTTCGGCTGGGGTTTCGAACTCGACCGGCTGCGCACCTCCGGCCTCGCCGTGCTGGTCTTCGCCGGCGTCGCGACGCTGTTCACGCTGATCGCGGCCTATTCGGTGGGAGGCTGACATGACGCAAATGCGATCGTCCCTGGGCCGCGCCCGCGGTCTCGGCTCCGCCAAGGAGGGCGTCAGCCACTGGTGGGCGCAGCGGGTTACCGCGGTGGCGCTGGTGCCGCTCAGCATCTGGTTCGTCATCGCCGTCATCTCGCTGATCGGCGCCGACTATGCGGCGTTCCACGCCTGGATCAGCACCTTCGGCAACGCGCTGCTGATGATCCTGACGGCGCTGACGCTGTTCTATCACGCGCATCTGGGGATGCAGGTGGTGATCGAGGACTACGTGCACGGTGAGGCGGCCCGCATCGCCACCCTGCTCGTCGTCAAGTTCATCCTCGCCTCGCTCGCCGCCTCCTGCGTGCTGGCGGTCGTCCTCGTCGCCCTGAGGAGCCCCGTCTGATGTCTGCCGCCTATCCGATCACCGACCATATCTACGACGTCGTCGTCGTCGGCGCCGGCGGTGCGGGTCTCCGCGCCACCATGGGCCTCGCCGCCGCCGGCCTGAAGACTGCGTCGATCACCAAGGTATTTCCCACCCGCAGCCACACCGTCGCCGCCCAGGGCGGCATCGGCGCCGCTCTCGGCAACATGGCCGAGGACCACTGGCAGTGGCACATGTACGATACCGTCAAGGGTTCCGATTGGCTCGGCGACCAGGACGCCATCGAGTACATGTGCCGACAGGCGATCCCGTCGGTGCTGGAGCTGGAGCACTTCGGCGTGCCGTTCTCGCGCACCAAGGACGGCAAGATCTACCAGCGGCCGTTCGGCGGCCACATGCGCAACTACGGCGAAGCACCGGTGCAGCGTGCCTGCGCCGCCGCCGACCGCACCGGCCATGCCATCCTGCACACGCTCTACCAGCAATGCCTGAAGTTCAACGCCGAGTTCTTCGTTGAATACTTCGCCATCGACCTGATCATGGACGATGAGGGCACCTGCCACGGCGTCGTCGCCTGGAACCTCGACGACGGCTCGATCCACCGCTTCATCGGCCACACCACGGTGCTCGCCACCGGCGGCTATGGCCGCGCCTTCTTCTCCTGCACCTCGGCGCACACCTGCACCGGCGACGGCAACGCCATGGCGGCGCGCGCCGGCCTCGCCCTGCAGGATCACGAGTTCATCCAGTTCCACCCGACGGGGATCTACGGCTCCGGCTGCCTGATCACCGAAGGCGCCCGCGGTGAAGGCGGCTACCTCACCAACTCCGAGGGCGAGCGGTTCATGGAGCGCTATGCGCCGACGGCCAAGGACCTCGCGTCCCGCGACGTCGTCTCCCGCTCGATGACCATGGAGATTCTCGCCGGCCGCGGCGTCGGTCCGCAGAAGGATCACATCCTGCTGCACCTGGAGCACCTCGGCGCCGACATCCTGATGGCGCGGCTGCCCGGCATCACCGAGACGGCGAAGATCTTCGCCGGCGTCGATGCCACCAAGGAGCCGATCCCGGTGCTGCCGACCGTCCACTACAACATGGGCGGCGTGCCGACCAACTATCACGGCGAAGCGCTGCGGCCGACCGAGGAAGACCCGGATGCCGTCTGCCAGGGCCTGATGGCGGTGGGCGAATGCGGCTGCGCCTCGGTGCACGGTGCCAACCGGCTCGGCACCAACTCGCTGCTCGACCTCGTCGTGTTCGGCCGCGCCGCGGCGCTGTGCGCTGCCGAGAAGATCAAGCCGGGCTCGCCGCATCCCAACCTGCCGAAGAACGGCACGGAGCTGGCGCTGTCGCGCCTCGACCGGCTGCGGCACGCTGCCGGCTCGCGCAAGACCAGCGAGATCCGCCTCGATATGCAGAAGACGATGCAGAGCCACGCCGCCGTCTTCCGCACCCAGGACCTGCTGGAGCCGGGCTGCCGCAAGATCGACCAGGTGTGGGACGCGCTCGCCGACATCAGCGTCAGCGACCGCTCGCTGATCTGGAACTCCGATCTGGTGGAAGCACTGGAACTGGAGAACCTGCTGACCTGCGCCAAGGCGGCGCTGTATTCGGCTGAGGCGCGCAAGGAGAGCCGCGGTGCGCACGCCCGCGACGACTTCCCGAAGCGCGACGACAAGACCTGGATGAAGCACACGCTCGCCTGGGTCAGCGATCAGGGCGAGGTGACCTTGGGTTATCGCCCGGTTCATACGTACACGCTCACCAACGAAGCCGAATACATCGAGCCGCAGGCCCGCGTGTACTAAGGCGCAAGGCAAGACGCCCGAGGAGGACCCCCATGGTCGAGTTCAACCTGCCCGCCAACTCCCGCATCAAGGAGGGCAAGTCCCATCCGGTGCCGGCCGGCGCGAAGCGGGTGAAGCGGTTCCGCATCTACCGCTGGGACCCGGAAAGCGGCGAGAATCCGCGCATCGATACCTTCCACGTCGACCTCGACGCGTGTGGACCGATGGTTCTGGACGCGCTGATCAAGATCAAGAACGAGATCGACTCCACCCTGACCTTCCGCCGCTCCTGTCGCGAAGGCGTCTGCGGCAGTTGCGCCTTCAACATCGACGGCACCAACACACTCGCCTGCACCAAGCCGATCGATGAGATCAAGGGCGACGTGAAGATCTATCCGCTGCCGCACATGCCGGTCATCAAGGACCTGGTGCCCGACCTGTCGGTGCCGTACGCCCAGTACCGGCTGATCCAGCCGTGGCTGCAGGCGGATACGCCGCCGCCGGCGGGCGAGCGGCCGCAGAGCCCGGAGGAGCGCGAGAAGCTCGACGGCCTGTGGGAGTGCATCCTGTGCTTCTGCTGCCAGACCAGTTGTCCCAGCTACTGGTGGAACGGCGATCGTTACCTGGGCCCGGCCGTGCTGCTGCAGGCCTACCGCTGGATCGCCGACTCGCGCGACGAGGCGACCGGCGAGCGGCTCGACCAGCTCAACGATCCGTTCCGGGTCTTCCGCTGCCATACCATCATGAATTGCACCAACACCTGCCCCAAACACCTGAACCCGGGCAAGGCTATTGCCGAGATCAAGTACCTGCTGGCGCAGCGTACGCTTTGATCGGAGAAAACGGCGATAGCCGGTGAGCCGCTGCAGGGGACCATCGCGGGAAGAGAGAGAGCCACCAGAACAAGAACAAGAATGAGAAGAAGAACAAGGATTTAAGATACTAAACAAAAGGTTGCAAAAGCCCCTGATTGCCGCCCGCCGCCCCCCGGCGCGGCGGCATTCTCGTTTCAAGGGTATCCCCGCCACGCATTCGGGCCGCGATTTGCTGCAATCGCACGCACATCCGCGCAGCCGGCGGTCGGGAAATGAGCTGTCCTTGAGACCGGTCAGGCGCACGCAGCGGGGCAGAGGGAAAGCATGGCAATGCGTGGGCGCGACCTCTTTACAAGCCGCGGCGGCAAATCTAACGTCGATGTTCGCGCTCGCAACACGGGGACGAAATGACCGACGGCCCGCTTAGCCAATACCGGGCGCGCCTCGCGTCGGGCGAGATCCGTCCCGATCCCGCCCAGGCTCTGGCGGCCGAGAAGCTGGAGAGCCTGCATCACGCGCTCGCCGCGTTCCGGCCGGGCACCGGCCGCACCGGCTGGAAGGAGCGCTTCGGCCTCGCCCGGCGCACCGTCGCCGAGCCGCCGCAGGGCCTCTACATCTACGGCGGCGTCGGCCGCGGCAAGTCGATGCTGATGGACCTGTTCTTCCAGTCCGCCCCGGTCCTCGCCAAGCGGCGGGTGCATTTCCATGCGTTCATGCAGGAGGTGCACGGACGGCTGCGGGCGATGCGCCAGCATCCCGGCATCCGCGAGCTGCGGCCGGGCAAGCGCGCCCGCGACGACGACATCCTGCCCGCCCTCGCCCGCGACATCGCCCGCGAGTGCGGGCTGCTCTGCTTCGATGAGTTCCAGGTGCAGGACATCGCCGATGCGATGATGCTCGGCCGGCTGTTCGAGACGCTGTTCGCGGCGGGCGTGGTCATCGTCGCCACCTCCAACCGGCCGCCGCGCGACCTCTACAAGGACGGCCTGCAGCGCGAGAACTTCCTGCCGTTCATCGCCCTGATCGAGCGCAAGCTCGACGTCATGCACCTCGACTCGCCCACCGACTACCGGCTGGAGAGCATGCGGGCGATGCACGTCTACCTCACCCCGCTCGACGACGCCTCCGACCGCCGGCTGGAGGACTATTTCCGCAAGCTGACGCACGGCGCCCACGTCGGCCCGGAGGCGCTGACGGTGCACGGCCGCGCCGTCCGCATCCCGCGCGCGTCCGACGACATCGCCTTCGCCAGCTTCGCCGAACTGTGCGAGCAGCCGCTGGGCCCGGCCGATTACCTCGCCATCGCCGGCCGCTTCGACGTGCTGTTCCTCTCCCGCGTGCCGGGGCTGAGCCCTTCGCGGCGCAACGAGGCGAAGCGCTTCGTCACCCTCGTCGATGCCCTCTACGAGCATAAGGTGAAGCTGATCTGCTCCGCCGAGAAGCCGCCGGAAACCTCTATCCGGTCGGCGACGGCGCCTTCGAGTTCGAGCGCACGGTCGGCCGGCTGTTCGAGATGCAGACCGAAAAGTACATCGGCAGCCAGCACCTCTCAGCGCAAGGCCGCCGCCCCACCCGCTATCATTGCCGAGCCCGCGACACAAAGCGCTACCGCCGGGACGCGACGGGCCGGGTTGGTCCACCGGGCCTGATCCATCCTGCCAATGGCTTGCTTCACGCCGCGCACGATGGGCGCTCGGGGCAGGCAAGCCGCTCCGGACGGCCGTGATCAGAAGACTGCGGCCGGGGCGACGAAGGCGGCGGTGGAGCCACGCGTGCGCGCCTGGGTATTGACGAACAGGAACTCGAAGATGCCGCGCCCGGCCAGCGCCTCGGTCGCGAGGTTCTCGAAGCCGAACAGGCCGAGCTTGACGTACATGGTCTGCGGCACCAGGAACGGCCGCTCCGGGTCTTCGCCCGGCACCGGCCCGATGCTCCACGAATCGGTGCCGAGCGCGGCGATGCGCTTGTCGTAGAGCCAGCGAACAAGATCGAGGCCCGGTCCGGGCTCGCCGGAGAGGAAGCGGGCATTGTCCTTGCCCCACAGGCCGCCCCAGCCGGTATGGATGAGGACGACGTCGCCGGCTCCGATGGTCACCTGCTGGCGGGCGAGCGCCGCCTCTACATCGGCTATGGTAATCGCATAGCCGGACTCCAGCATCGCGATACCCTTGGCCCGCGCCACATCGACGAGAACGCCGCGGGTGATGATCGGCGGGATGGTCTCGGTGCCGAAGCGATTCAGCCCCCAGCTTTCGACCACATCCCGGACCTGCCAGCCGTTGTAGAAGCGGTTGCCGATCTGGATGTGGCCGATCGAGTCGAGCTGCGTGCCGACCTGGAAGGTGCCGGCCTGGATCTCGGTGATCCAGTTGATCTCCTCCTTGCCCCAGCCCTTGCCGTGGGCGTCGCTGCGGCGCAGGTTAGTGACCGGCGCCGACAGATCGACCGTCTGCCGCCAGTAGCGGCCGGGAAAGACCGGGATGTTCTCGTCGATGATGCGGCCGAGGCTCACCCGCTCGCCGGTACGCACCAGCCGGACCGCCGCGACGGTGCGCTCCGGGGTAACCTCGTTCAGCGAGCCGATTTGGTCATCCGGCCCATAGCGGCTGGGCCACCACGGCGCCTCGCCTTCGGGAAGCCCGCTGGTATCGCCGCGCGAGTCCGAAGCGAGAAAGCCCGGCGCCTCGCCGGCTGACCCCCCGCCCGCCGCAGTCAGCGCCACCAGCACACCAGCGGCGAGGAAGCGCCAACGGTTGGTGCGTTTGCAACTGGTCACAAGAGCCATCGTCCGTTCCTTTCCCCGTCTTGCGGGCTCCAGCACCTGGCGGCAGGTCGGTATTGGCGGCGCCGTGGACCGCGGATCCGGCATCGGCCTTCCGCGCAGCGGGAAATCAGCCGCCGGTCTCGAAGCCAGGGTAGAGGGTCATGCCGCCGTCGACGTAGAGGCTGGCGCCGGTGATGTAGTCGCTGTCGTCCGAAGCGAGCCAGACGGTGGCGCGGGCGATGTCCTCGACCTCGCCGATGCGCTTGTAGGGCACCAGCTTCATCAGCTCGCTGTAGGCCGTAGGCGTGCTCCAGGCGGCGACGTTGATCGGCGTGCGCACCGCGCCCGGGCAGACGGCGTTGACGCGGATGCGGAAGGGCGCGACCTCCTGGGCGATCGATTTCATCATCAGCGATACGCCCCCCTTCGAGGCCGCATAGTTCACATGCCCGGCCCACGGAATGACGTCGTGGACCGAGCTGATGCAGATGATCTTGCCGGCGGCGCACGAGATCGCCGGCTGCACGCCGCGGCGCTTGAATTCGCGCACCGCCTCGCGGGCGCAGAGGAACTGCCCCGTCAGGTTGACGGCGATCACCCTGTTCCACTGCGCCAGCGTCATCTCCTCGAACGCAGCGTCCTGCTGCAGGCCGGCGTTGTTGACGAGGATGTCGATGCCGCCGAACTCGCGGCGCATCCGCGCGAACATCGCCTGCACGTCGTCCTCGCTGGAGACGTCACAGCGGTGGGCGTAGCTGCGGCTGGCACCGCAGCGGCCGATCTCCTCAACCACCGCCTCGGCATCGTCGGGGCCGCTGACGTAGTTGACCACCACGTCGGCGCCGGCGTGGCCGAGGGCGATGGCGATCCCCCGGCCGATGCCGGAGCTGGCGCCGGTCACCAGCGCCCGCTGGCCCACCAGCTTCCGCTCGATCGGACAGGCCGGCATGACCACCGGCGGCAGCGTCACATCGTTCATCAGCGAGAGGTCAACAGCATCCATGGGGTGCGCTCCTGTTGATTGCATCGGATCGGGGAGGAGGGGCCTGCGTCGATCGCTGCCGCCTTCCCCTTGCTGCCGAGCATCACGCGGCGCCGGCGCAAAGAGAAATAGCTTGTCCCTCTCGTCTCGATGACCGCCGCCTATGGAGCGCCAGGCCCTCGGGACCCGGCCGACATAGCGCTCGGCTATGAATGCCATAGGGCGCCGGCATTTCACTGCGCGACGCATTCGCAGGATATTCCAGGCTAGGTCCGATGGTGGTCCCGCGGCGGGACATCAGCCCGAGCGAGCACCAGAAAGACTTCGCCAGCCGCAACCGCTGGCGTGGCCTGAACAGACCAAGGAGTTCTGTACATGAAAGCCGCGACGATGATCCTCGCTTCCAGCCTGCTCGGTTCTCTGGCGATGGCTGGCATTGCATCCGCGCAGAGCGGCCCGGCTCCGAAGCCGGAATACAAGTTCGAGAAGTGCTACGGCGTGGTCAAGGCCGGCAAGAACGACTGCCAGACCATGGGATCTTCCTGTGCCGGCACCTCCAAGCGCGACGCCCAGGCTGACTCCTGGGTCTACGTTCCGGCCGGCACCTGCGACAAGCTGGTCGGCGGCAGCGTCGAGCCGAAGAAGTCCTGACCCTTACGGCCACCGCAGGCGGGAGCGACGATCATGGCGAACTTCGCAGGCTCTGGCGAACCCCGGACAATCGGGACCGCCACCGGGATTGGCTTTCGGAGCCCGCATTTCGACGAGATCGTCGCCACCCGGCCGGCCGTCGGCTTCTTCGAGGTGCATGCCGAAAATTACCTCGGCGGCGGCCCCGCGTTGAAGCAGCTCGAGACGTTGCGAGCCGATCGGCCGATCAGCCTGCACGGCGTCGGCCTTTCGCTGGGCAGCGCCGATGGATTGGATGGCCGCCACCTCGATCGCCTCGCCACACTTTCCGAGCGGATCGAGCCGGTGCTGATTTCGGAGCATCTCGCCTGGTCGGTCAGCGGCGGCACCTACCTCAACGACCTGCTGCCGCTGCCCTACACCGACGAGAGCCTCGCCATCGTCGCTGCCAACATCGCAAGGATGCAGGAGCGGCTGCGCCGGCAGGTGCTGATCGAGAACCCGTCCTCCTACCTGCGCTTTGCCCATTCGACCATCCCCGAGGCCGAGTTCCTGGCGGCGCTGGCCGAGCGCACCGGCTGCGCCC
>JAXMDR010000048.1:0-16225 GCA_046348725.1 Rhodospirillales bacterium | reverse complement strand
CCTCCTGCTGGAAAACATTCGTAGCGTACCGGAGGTCGGCCCTACCGGTCAAACTTGGTATGTGTATTGAAGGCGTACGAGAGAGGCTATCCTGCGTCGGCGTGCTCACGCCTTCAGCTTGTAGCCGGTGGCGAACATGCGGTGGCAGAGCAGCCATAGCGCGGCGCACGACGCCGCCAGCACCGCCATTCCCAGCACCGGGTTCATGTCGGCCCGCCCTGTCCAGGCGTAGCGGAAGCCGTCGATCATGTAGAAGAACGGATTGAGGTGGGCGAGCGACTGGAAGAACGGCGGCAGCCGCTGCAGCGAGTAGAAAGTGCCGGAAAGGAACGACAGCGGCACGACGATGAAGTTGGTGATCGAGGCGATGTGGTCGAACTTGTCCGCCCAGATGCCGCCCGCCAGCCCCAGCAGCGACAGCATCAGCGAGGCGGCAACGCCAAAGAAAAGCAGCGCGCCGATATCGTGGATGTGGACCGGCACGAACAGGGCCAGCGCCAGCGAAGCGACGATGCCGACGCAGACACCCCGGGTGGCGCCGCCCAACGCCATCGCCGAGGTGAGTTCGTGGGCAGTCAGCGGCGGCATCAGCGTATCGACGATGTTGCCCTGTATCTTGGCGATGACGATCGATGAGGAGGTATTGGCGAAGGCGTTCTGGGTGATCGCCATCATCACCAGGCCCGGCGCCAGGAACTGCAGGTAGGCCGCGTTCTGCTGCGGATCGGCGGCATGACCGAGGGCAAGCGCGAAGATGGCGAGGAACAGCAGCGTCGTGACGACGGGAGCGATGATCGTTTGGTTGTAGACCTTGGCGAAGCGCCGCACCTCCCGCCAGTAGAGGGTCCAGACGCCGAGCCAGTTGTCGTTGCGATCCATCATGATGTCGCCATCCACCGGGTATCGTTCCGGCATCGTCAGAAGTTCAGCCGCGCAGGGCCGGCGCCCGGATCAATGCAAAACCAAGAATTGGCGCAGACCTGGGTTGCCAAAACTGCCGTAGCCCGCGGCAAAGCGGGGAGATATGCTGATCTCAATAAGGCTCGATACCGAAACTGACCGTGGAACTGCGCAACGTCGTACATGGCGCGACGCGAGATCAGAAAAGGCATCGATGCGGGCTCCAGCCCGTGGCCAAACGATAATAGCAGCGTCGCCGCTCGGCGGGACGCTGCTTTTTGTGTGCCAGGCATGGCGCTGACCTTGGAGGTGAAAGTCCGGCGCATCGCCGTCCGGCACGGTCGGCGGCCGCTTGCGCTGGCCTGGCTCTTCCCCGTGTCGTCCTCCGGATTCGCGCCATCGCCGGGCTCGTCCGCCGTCGTGGTTTCGGCGGATCGGCGGGATGCCGCTGACAAGCCCGGCATCGGCGTCTCGCTCCTGAGCTGCGGAGGCGGGGGCGATGTTGATGCGGCGCGCTCCGCTGTCGCCGGCGGAGGCGGTGGCGCCGGCTGGGCCGCCGGGGTGGGAGCGGCGACCGTCCGGTCGACGTGCACGTGCAGCGGCGGTGCCTCGCCATGCTTGTCGACACCGAGGTAGATGGTGCGGTGCGGATACGGCATCTCGATCTGTTCCTCGTCGAAACGCCGCTTCAGCCGGCCGTTGAACTCGCGGCCCACCGCCCACTGCCGGCTCGCCCGCGTCTTGATCCGCGCCTTTACCAGCACCGCCGATTCCAGGAACTGATCGACGCCGAGCACCTCCAGCGGCTCCAGGATGTCGCTGGCGAAGCGCGGCTCCGCGCGCATCTCCTCGACGATCCTGCGGCAGATGTCCGTCACCTCGTCGGTGTTCTCGCGGTAGGCGACGTTGATGTCGAGGACGTAGTACGAGAAGTCCTTGGTCAGGTTGGTAACGGTGCTGACCGAGCTGAACGGCACCGTGTGCACGCTGCCGGCGGCATCGCGCAGGCGGATGCTGCGGATCGACATGTCCTCGACGACACCACCCAGCCCGGCAACGTTCACGACGTCGCCCACCGAGAGCGCGTCTTCGACCAGCATGAACACGCCGGTGATGATGTCCTGCACCAGCTTCTGAGCACCGAAACCGATGGCGAGACCGATGACGCCGGCGCCGGCCAGCAGCGGCGCGATGTCGATGCCGAGTTCGGACAGCGTGATCATCACCACCATGATCGATAAGAAGACGAACAGCGCCTTGCGCAGCAGCGGCAAGAGTGTGCGGACACGAGCGCTGTGCTGTATGGCGGTGCCGTCGCGGCCGCTGCGGTGGAGGTACCGCTCGATGGCGGTGCTCGCCAGCTCCCAGATCACCGTCGCGAACACCAGCACCAGGCCGATGCTGAACCCGGCACCGAACGCCCGCCGCCCCCACGGCTGTTGCAGCCAGGCGATGATCCCGATGCCCCATACCTCCAGCAGGGCCAGCAACGCGCTGATGGTCACCAGCGTCCTCAGCATCGCGCCGAGGACGGGCAGATAGGCGACAGCACGGCGGCGCAGCGGTGATACCTCCGGAACCCGCCCGGCGGCGTGGCCAAGGTGGGAGATGAGCCGGCGGATTCCCAGCAGCAGCAGCCAGGCGACAGCGAATACCGCCACGGAGAGCACCGTCGCCTGGAACATGAAGGCAAACCCGCCCTCAATGCGGAAGGCGGCGATGATGAAGAAGCCGATGACGTAGCCGATCGCCAGCAGGTGCCAGACCATGGCGAGGCTGGAGCAAAGCTGCGCGGTGCCGAGACGTCGCGACGAGATGCTCGCCCGGTCCCGCAGCCGCTTCGACACCTTGTGCCGTTGCCGCAGGATGAAGACGATCGCCATGATCGCGATGATCAGCCCGAGGCCGGTGACCAGGGCGGCGGCGCCCCGCCGCGGCAGGCCGAGGAGGACCGCGGCTCCGATCAGGAAGTAGCCGCCGACGCCGACGATGACGAAGCGGCGGAACCAGGCGTAGAGGTCGAGCGCCGAGGGGTCGGACAGCGGCAGCACGCGCAGCGCCGCCGATGTCGGCGCTATCAGCAGCCGCGCCGCCGCGATCAGCACCCGGGCGATCAGGTAGGCGTTGACGAAGTGCAGGCCCACCGCCCGAACCTGCGCCGACGGTTCCAGGAACGCCCCGGCGGCGTAGGCGCCGACGAAGAATGCCGCGAGGGGAAACAGATCGAGCAGCACCCGCGCGCTTACCGGGAGAACCTTGGCGAGTCCCCGGCGCGCCGCCGCGGCGTCCACCCGCCGCCGCGTATCCGCCAGCAGGCGCCACAGCAGCAGCTCCGCCGCCCAGCCGGCGGCGAAGATGCCGAGGAACGCCAGCGTCTCGTGCTGGCCCTTGTGACGCGCAACCGGGTCGCGGAATTCCCGCTGGACCCAGTCGAAGAACACCGGCCAGTCGCTGAAGTAGCCTTTGACCTCGCCGAGCGCGTCCTCGATGTAGCCGACGGTCTCGCCGCCATAGCGCAGCAGCTGGTCGCCGAGGGCGATCGGCTGCTCGGCTGCGGCGGCCTGCTCCTTGGCGGCGATCAGCGCCTGGATCGACGCGATCAGCTCCTTGCGCCGGCCGTCATCCTGCAGCGTCGCTGAAAGCTCCTTCAATTGAGCGACGCCAGCATCGGGAGGTGGCGCCTGCTGCGCCCACAACGCCCGCGGCAGCAGGGCGACAAGGCAGATGACCACGGAAAAAAGGGCGAGTCGTCGAGCGAGCGATCGGATCGGGCGGAAAGGCATGGTACCTGTTCGAAGTTGCCGACAGGAAGGGTATCGCCGAGACTGTGGGGATCGCTGTGGCCTCTGCAAGGCAGAAAAGGGAGAGCCACGGCATCATCCCCACCGCCAGCGGAAGGCCTGACAGCCGTGACCGTCACCATCTACCACAATCCCCGCTGCTCGAAATCCCGCGCCACCCTGAAGCTGCTGCAGGAGCGCGGCGTCGAGCCGCGGGTGATCGAATACCTGAAAACGCCGCCGGACGAGCAGGAGTTGCGCGGCATCCTGAAGATGCTGGGGCTGCGGCCGCGGCAGCTGCTGCGGCCGGCGGAAGCGAAGGCAGCCGGCCTCGACGATCCGGGCCTCGATGATGACGCGCTGATCCGCGGCCTGGTGGCCAATCCGGCGGCGATGGAGCGGCCGGTGGTGGTCAAGGACGGCGACGCCCGCATCGGCCGGCCGCCGGAGAAGGTGCTGGAGCTGCTCAACGAGGCGTGAACCGCCGGTGGATAGTGCCGGACTTGACCCGCGCCGCGGCGGCGCACACCTGCCGATCATGACCATGATCGCCGACAAGCACCGAGCCGCCGCCCTTGCGACCGTGGCCGGCGGTATCCGGCCGAGCCGGCGCGGCGTGCTGACCGCAACCCTGATGGGTGGGGCCGCGCTGCTGCTGCCCGGCACCGCCGCCGCGGCGCTGCTGCCGACACCCCGGCAGATGGAGGGGCCGTTCTATCCGCCGACACTGCCGCTCGACTCTGACGCCGACCTGCTTCAGGTCGCCGGCCGCAGCGGCCAGGCGCAGGGCACGCCGACGCACGTGCTCGGTCGGGTGCTGGATGCGGCGGGACGGCCGATCGCCGGAACACGGATCGAGATCTGGCAGTGCGATGCGTTCGGGGTCTACCACCATCCGCGCTCGCCGGGCGCCGCCGACCCGAACTTCCAGGGCTTCGGCGCGACGCTTGCCGACGCCGATGGTGCCTTTCGCTTCCGCACCATCCGCCCGGTGCCCTACCCGGGGCGGACGCCGCACATCCACTTCGCCGTGCTGCTGCCGGGCGGCGAGCGCTTCACCACCCAGATGTACGTGGCGGGCGAGCCACAGAACGACCGCGACATTCTGCTGTCGCGGGTGCGCGATGCGGCCGAGCGGGCACGGCTGATCGTACCCCTCGCCCCGGCCGAAGGGCTGGAGGCCGGCGCACTGATCGGCCGCTTCGATATCGTGCTCGCCGCCTGAGAGGTTTGCCGCCCGCCCCGCTCGACGGGCAGACCAGCATCGCGGCTGCCCCGCTACCGCCGCCGTCCCGGCCGTCCTAAATTCGTGAAGGCTTTCCAGTCGGGATGATCGGGACGATGGACAAGGCGTACGGGCAGGCGTTGCAGACGGAAGAGCTCGCCGGCTGGAACGAGTTCATCGACGCGCTGGCGCTGGGTGCCTTGGTACCGCCCGCCTACGAAGCGTACCGGCCGGCGATCATCGACGGGCTGATCTTCTTCCTTGAGCACCTCGACGAGGACCGCGCGCTGGCCATCCTCGGCGAGCAGGCGCTGCTGCCGGAAGACGCCGGCATCAACGAGCGCATCGTCGCCATCGCCCGCAACTGCCCGGCGTTGCACAAGCTGGGCCAGGTGCTGGCGCGCGACCGCCGGCTGTCGCCGGACCTGCGGTGCCTGCTGCAGGGCCTGGAATCGATGCCCTCGCAGCTCGGCGCCGCGGAGGCCCGCGCGCTGGCCGAGGCGGAGCTGGGGCCGCTGGCCGACCTCGGCATCCGCATCGAGGAGCCGCCGCTGGCGGAGGCGAGCGTCGCCGTCGTCGTGCCGTTCGAGGGCCGCGATGCCGGCGGGCAGCCGCTGCGCGGCGTGCTGAAGCTGCTGAAGCCGGGCGTCGAGGCGGCGCTGGCGGCGGAGCTGGAGACGCTGCAGCGCATCGGCGCGCTGCTCGACGAGCGCTGCGAGGCCTACCGCCTGCCGGCCATCGCCTACGAGGAGACCTTCCGCGATGTCCGCGCCCTGCTCGCCCGCGAGGTCCGGCTGGACCAGGAGCAGGCGCACATGCGGCGGCGCACGCGCCGCCTGGGCGGGAATGGCGGACGTGGTCATTCCCGAGTCTACGGGTTCTCGACGCCGCGGGTAACGGCGATGCAGCGGATCGACGGCTGCAAGGTCACCGATGCGGCGGCGAAGCTGCCGCGCCGCGCCCGCCGGCGGCTGGGCGATGCCGTCATTCGCGCGCTGATCGCCCGGCCGCTGTGGGCGGCGGGCGGCGAGGACCTGAGCCTGTTCCACGCCGATCCGCACGCCGGCAATCTCTTCGCCACCGCGGACGGCAAGCTCGCCATCCTCGACTGGAGCCTCGTCGGCGCGCTCAGCAAGGCCGACCGGGTGGCGCTGACGCAGCTCGTCATCGGCGCGCTGACCATCGATCGCAGCCGCATCCGCGCTGCGATCGATGCACTGTCGCAAGGCCGCAGCGACGGCGCCGCCCTCGCGGCGGTCATCGACGAGCGGATCGGAACCCTGAAGGAGGGCGCTTTCCCCGGCATGGGTTGGGTCACCAGCCTGCTTGACGAGGCTGCGCTGCATGCCCGCTGCCGCTTCGACGGCGATCTCCTGATGTTCCGCAAGGTGCTGCAGACCCTGGAGGGCGTGGTGGCCGACGTCTCCGCCGACGCGCGTCCCGACCGCGTGCTGGTCGTCAGCGTGATCAAGGCGCTGGCAGCGGAGTGGGGGCAGCGGCTGTATGCGCCGCCGTTCTCCCGCCACTTTGCCACCCACCTTTCGACCCTCGACCTAACGCAGCTATGGGCGTCAGCGCCGCTGATCGGCCAGCGGCAGCTCTACGGCCTGACTCGCAACAACCGTCCGCGGTCCCCCGTCTTTGCCGTCGCCGGCTGACTTGCTTTGCGGCTTTTCCGCGCTAGTCGCCGCGCGCCGGGTCGAGCCGTCCGCCCGAGCGGGCCCGCGTCGCCAACGTGCGGACGTCCGGCAGCGGCCACGGGATGACGAAGCCGCCGTCGGCGAGGGGACCCGAGAGGATTTCGCGGGGCAGCACGATCTGCCGCCGCAGCAGGCCGAACAGCCGCGAGCGCTGCAGCACGACCGAGGCGATCCTCCCCGAAACCCGCTGGACGACGACGCCGGTGAGCGTCCCCAGTCGCTCGCCGGCAGTGGAGAACACCGGGGCGCCTTTCAGCAGGTCGGAGCGGCCGAGGCGAACGAGGTTGTCGGCGGGCCCGTCCTCGTCCGTCGTTGCCACCTGGATCGGCAAGACCGCCCGCTTGTCGTCAACCTTCGTCCCGCCGGTGTTTACATCGCTGTCCATTCTGCGTCGCATTTCTCTTGCTGCCGGCAACCGATACTCTCTTCCCGACCCGCCGCTGTCCAGCCGCCCGGCGATCCGGTTCCTATCGCTGGCATCGGACGGCGGCGGGAGGAGGAGACGCCGCCGGGCGGTGCGAATCCACCGGCGCCGGCTTCACGTCACCAGGTTCGACGGCTGGCTGCCGACGAAGTTCTCGATGTTGTCGATGAGCTGGTCGGCGAGAGTCTGCATCGCCTCATCGCTCGCCCACGCCACGTGCGGGGTGAGGACGACGTTGGGCAGGTCGAGCAGCCCCAGCAGCGGATTATCCGCCGCTGGCGGCTCCGCGGTCAACACATCGAAGCCGGCGCCGGCGATCAGCCCCTCGCGCAGAGCCGCAGCGAGGTCCGCCTCGTCGACGAGGCCGCCGCGGGCGGTGTTGATCAGCAGCGGCCGGCGCTTCATCGCCCGAAACTCGGGCATCGCGATCATGTTGCGCGTCGCAGGCATCAGCGGCGAGTGCAAGGTGATGATATCGCTGGTCTCCAGCACCTCGTCCCACGGCGTATACAGCGGGCCGAGGCCGCTGCTGCCCTTGTGCGCGGCGAACATCGTCCGCATGCCCAGCGCCCGGCCGATCTCGGCGACCCGCTGGCCGAGCACGCCCTCGCCGATGATGCCGAGGCGGCTGCCGGCGAGATCGCTGATCGGGTAATCGAAGAAGCAGAACTGCCCGCTCTCCTGCCAGCGGCCGCGACGGACCGCCTCCCAATAGCCGATCAGGTTGCGGCGCAGCGCGAAGATCAGCGCAAAGGTGTGTTCCGGAACGGTATTCATCGCGTAGCCGCGGATGTTGCTGACGGCAATGCCATGATCCCGGCACCAGCCGACATCGACGACGTCGGTGCCGGTGGCGGCGACGGCGATCAGCTTGAGCGCCGGTACCGCGGCGAGGACCGGCCCGCGCAGCGCCACCTTGTTGGTGATGACGATACTGGCGCCCTCCAGCCGGCCCGCCAATTCGTCCGGCGCCGTCCGCGGGTATTCCGTCCAGGTGTGCTCGAAGGCCGGACGGCGCACCTGCACCTGCGGGGCGATGGTCTCGCGGTCGAGGAAGACGATACGCTGGGTCATGGGCGAAAGCCGCTCCTTAATCCTCTCTGCCCCCTGAACGCATGCGCGGATGCGGAGTGGTCATAGCGTGACGGGCGAGCGAAGACGACGGACACCTTGGCGCCCGGCCCTTCGCAACCTCGCCCAAAACCCTTTACAGCTGCGTCCCTCCGCCGGCAGCCAGCTTTGCCGCTGGCTGACGGCAGTCTAGCAGGATCGTAAGAGGACGCGCGAGGTTTCGTGCGCCGCCCCGGCGGCCAGGGCTAAGCTGATGGCCCAGGCCTCTCCAGCGCCTCGGATGTGCTGAGCGACAGCGAAGCGCGCCATCTTTTCTCCTCCGGGTAGTGGCTGATTTGGCCAGCCGGAGTGAGCGCCCGGCCCTCCCGCGACAATCACCGATTTCGCATCCACAAAGCAGACTACCCCGCGGGGGGGTGAGAGGGATGCGAGGCCGGCCCGGGCGGGGGTCAGGCGGCCGCGGCGTCGGGGTGGGCGAGGCGGGTGAGCGGGGGTTGCAGCAGCTCGATCTGGCGGGCGATGCGCGAGAGGGATTCGAGGCTCGCGCCTTCCGGGCGGGGCGGCGGTGCGGGCTCGCCGGCGGCGAAGGCGTCCAGCGTGCCGCCGATCCAGCTTCGCCAGCTCCGCCAGGCGTCGGGGTCCAGCGCCTCGCGCGACCACGCCTCGTGCTGCAGCACCGCGAGCCGGCCGCCGATGCGGCGCAAGGTGGCATCGACCACCATCGCCGCCTCCAGCCAGTCGCGCTGGCGGCGACGCGGCTCCTGCATCGCCCGCGACAGCGACGCCTCGAGGTTGTTGGCGGCGACGCCGGCGCTGCGCCGCGCCGCTTGCACCGCCTTCTCCCCGGCTTCGCCCAGCATCAGCGACAGCACCGCCTCGGCGAAGCGGGCGTGCGCCCGCAGGGCCGCCTGCAGCTCCCGGCGCAGCCGGGGCGGCTCCCAGCTCGGCCACAGCAACAGGCAGCCGGCCACCGCGATCATGCCGCCGAGCACGGTGAACAGGGCGCGCATCTCGACGATCTCCCACGAGCTGTGGCCGGGCTGGATCAGCTCCACCAGCACCACCAGCTGCGGCATCAGGCAGGCGATGAAGAAGCCGTAGCTGACGCCGCGGGCCGAGAAGCCGATGATGCACAAGGGAAACATCAGCGCCGCCAGCGCCAGCGGGCTCTGCGCCGCATACGCCAGCAGGGCGCCGATGAGGCCGCCCAGCACGGTGCCGCCGATGCGCTCCAGCGCCCGCTGCCAGGTGGCGGAATAGAACGGCTGCATCGTCAGCACGACGGTGATGGTCAGCCAGTGGTTGAAGGGGCCCTGCCACAGCAGCGTTATCACCAGCGCCGGTGCCGCGATGCTCGCCGCGCGCAGCGCGTGGCGCAGCGTCGCCGAGCGCCAGGTGAGGTTGGCGACGATCGGTCCCAGCAGCCGCTGCCGCCACGGCACCCCCGGTTCCGGGTCCTGCGGCTGGCCACCCGCCGAATGCGGCGCCGGCCGCAGCGCATCGGGCAGGAGATCCGCGGCCAGCGCGTCGCCCGGACGGAACAGCTTGAGGGCAACGCGCAGCCGGTCGGCAAGCGCCTGGGTAAGGCGCTGCAGGATTGGATCGGGCCCGCCGCGCGCCGCCAGCCGGTCGATGGCCTGCGCCAGCCGCGGGGGCGGCTTCGATGCGTCCGCTGCCATCGCCCGCGCCAGGACCAGCAGCAGCGGCGGCAGGCGGCGCAGCAGCGGCGCCGCCTGCCCGCGCCGGCCCGGCTCCCCGGCAGCCTCCAGCACATCCGAAAGAGCGATGAGGATGCCGAAAACCTGCTCGCCGGTCTCCAGGCGGAGCAGCGCCTGGGCGCCGCGCGGCGAGAGCGATCCGCGCCGGCGGATCTGCGCCATGACCACGGTGCGGGCGTCTTCGATCGCCTGGCGCACGGGACGCCGGTGGGCGCGGCCGTGCGCCTCCCATTCGGCGACCGACACCTCCGGCCGCTGCGCCAGGGCGCGGATATCTTCGCTGAGCGCCGCCAACAGCCGCCAGACGTCGGCGACGGCGATACGGACGAGGCGGTAGGGATCGAGCCACCAGGTGACCAGTGCCAGCAGCGCCGCCCAGGCGCCGCCCGCCACGAACATCGCCGCGACCAGCACCGCCTGATCAAAGCCAAGCGGCTGATCGAGGGCGAGCACCAGGACCACCGTCAGCACGTTGCCGGCGGCCATCGCCGCCACTCCCCACACCCGGGCGAAGCTGGTGCAGAAGATCAGCAGGCAGGCCAGAGGCACCACCACCGGCAGGCCCAGCGGCCGCAGCAGGCCGAAGCCGGCCCAGATCAGGCCGCCGAGAACGGAGAAGATGCTCAGCGCCAGCAGCCGGGGGCGAAGAGGGCCGCCGGCATCGCTGAAGCAGGCAAGGTTGGCCGCCAGCGCCATGTAGAGCAGCGGTGGCCAGCGCACCCACTCGTACAGCAGGATGACGGCGGCGCAGGCAAGCGCTGCACGGACGCCCTCGGCGATGCTGATACTGCGCAGGTCGAAGCCGACGGGCAGACGGGTAAGATCGGCGCCCGGATTACGCAGGGTGCGGCGGTTCACGCGTTGGGCAAGGGCGGCGGGTAATTTGTCGCGAAGGCGGGCCGGCATTACATCTTCCTTGCGACGTCAACGTCGGGCCACCAGCCGCGCACGCCAAGGCAACTGCCAGCGAGTTGCCGGCCTCAGCCGCCGTTTGCCTCGGGCTCGGGCAGGTCAACCTCTATCGTGCAGACGACGCCCTCAGGCAGGAAGGCATGGTCCACCTTCGATCCCGGGAGCGCCCTTTCGATCAGCACAACGCCGAAGCCCTGGCGCTGGGGTGGTGCGATGGTCGGGCCGCCCCGCTCCTGCCAAACCACCTTCAGGGCCCGGTGGCCATTGCTCTCATCGAGGCGCCAGGTCAGCGTCACCCGGCCGCCCTCGGTCGAAAATGCGCCGTACTTGGCGGCGTTGGTGGCCAACTCGTGCAGGATGAGGCCGAAGGGCGTGGCGAAATCGGGAGGCAGGAGTACGGGATCACCGGCGATCCGCAGCCTGTCCCCGTGCTGCCCGGTATAGGCACGGAGCTGGGTCTGGGCGAGCCCGCCCAGTTCGGCGCCCTGCCACTCTTTCTCCACCAGCAGTTGGTAGGCGCCGGCGAGGGCCGATAAGCGGCCTTCGAAGCGGGCGACGAATTCTTCCCGGGTCATGGTCGTCCGCAGCGTCTGCCGTGCCAACGACTGTACCACCGTCAGCGCATTCTTTACCCGGTGGGTCAGCTCCCTCAGCAGCAGCTCCTGGCGCTTCTCCCAGCGGCGGCGGTCGGTGATATCGCGGGTGCTCTCCAGGACCAGCCGCCGGCCATGGCCGATGAGCAGTTCGATCTGGCTTTCAACAGTCAGCAGGCGGCCGTCCTTGGTCTGGTGGAGCAACTCACCTTTCCACGTTCCCTGCCGGAGCAGCTCCTGCCTGAGCGTCTCGAACGAGGATCCGGGAACGATGGTATGGAGGAGCTCCTCCTTCCGGCGGCCGAGTGCGTCGTCGCGAAGGTAGCCGTAAAGCTCTTCGCTGCCGCGATTCCACTGCAGGATGCCGCCGTCAAAGTCCCAGACGAGGATTGGGGCGCGGGAGATCTCGACGAGACGAATCTCCTGGCGCAGCATCTCCTCGCTTTGGCGCAGCGCCTCTTCGGTGCGGCGGCGGTCGGTGATGTCGATGAATGTCGCAACGACGCCGTCGATCTTATCGTCGATGGTGTAGGGGTGAATCCGCACCAGATACCAGCCGCCGTGGCGGCTTTCGACCTCATGCTCGACCACCGCGAGGTCGCGGAGGACCTGGGCCGCATGCTCAGCGAGGCCGTCATACTCCAGCCGGTGGCTGAACTCGGTGATCACCCGGCCGTGGTCGGTGCTGGTGATCTCGAAGATATCCATGATGCGCGGGGTGAAGCGTCTGATGCGCAGCGACGTATCGAGAAAAAGAGCCGCAATATCGGCTGCTGCCATGAAGTTATGCAGATCGATATGCGCCCGCGACAGCGTCGCCAGCTTCTGCTTCAGTTCGGTGTTGATCGTCTGAAGCTGCTCGTTGATCGTCCGCAATTCCCCGTTGGTCGCCGCCGATTGCTCCCGCCCCGCCGATGCGCCGCTATCAACGATCGGCGGATCCGCTTCGTGTTCCATGGGACGTCTCTCGATCGAACTGCAGACGCTTTGGCGCCCGTTTATCCCGTGGGGAGAAGCCGGCTCCCCCTGCTTATAGCGTGAATGGCATATCACCAATGGGCTAGGCAACATTTGCGTCAGCTCATCCACGTACCGCCAGTGCCCGCCTTTGCTACGACTTTGTGATGCAGTTTGGTTTTCGTTGCGGTTCCGCTCAGGAAACCGCAGCGTCCCTGGCCGCGAGCGTAGCGATGGCCGACCAGTCGAGTTGGTCGCCACCCTGGGCCAGCAGCGCGAGGAAGCGGTCGCGCAGCAGGCTGGCCAGCGGCATCGGCACCCGCGTCTCTTCGGCGGCGGCCAGCACCAGGCGGATGTCCTTCTGGCCGAGCGGGGCAGCGAAGCCGGCGGGCTCGAACCGTTTCTCGGCGATCAGCGCTCCATAGGTCTTGAACACCGGGGCGTCGAACAGGGTCGAGGTGAGGATGTCGAGATACTGCTTGCGGTCGACGCCGCCCTTGGCCACCAGCGCCATCGCCTCGCCCAGCATCTCGAGCACGCTCGCGATCATGAAGTTGCCGCTGAGCTTCACCAGGTTGGCGCTGGTCGGGGTCTCGGCGATGACGAACAGCTTCTGCCCGATCGCCTGGAGCAGCGGCGTTGCCTCCTGCACGGCATCGGCCGCGCCGGCGGCGACGACGGCGAGCTTGCCGGCAGCGGCGGCCTCCGGCCGGCCGAACACCGGCGCCGCCACGTAGCGCTGGCCGGCGGCTGCGTGCGCCTCTGCCAGCCGTCCCGACAAGGCGATGCTGATGGTGCTGGAGCCGATGTGGATCGCGCCGGCCGGAAGGCTGTCGCGAATGCCGCCTGCCGCGAGGGCGACGCCCTCGACCGCGCGGTCGTCGGCGAGCATGCTGAACACCGCCTCACCGCGGCAGGCCTCGGCAACTGATCCCGCGGCGGTGGCGCCCTTCTCGACCAACGGCTGCGCGCGTCCGGGCGAGCGGTTGTAGACCGTGACCTCGTGTCCCGCCACCAGCAGGTTCGCCGCCATGCCGGCGCCCATGTTGCCGAGCCCGATGAAGCCGATCTTCATGATCCTTCCTCCCTCCCGTGCGACCGATCTGCTGCCGCTCCGCGCCCGCCGAACACCGGTAAAGCTCACATCCGCAGCTTCCGGCGGTTGCGCGTACCGGGACCAATGAATTCCTGTTGGCGTTGTCCTTTGACGATCTA
Source organism: Rhodospirillales bacterium (assembly GCA_046348725.1). Lineage (GTDB taxonomy): Bacteria > Pseudomonadota > Alphaproteobacteria > Rhodospirillales > Defluviicoccaceae > Defluviicoccus. The sequence continues at coordinate 2,730 of JAXMDR010000048.1, read as the reverse complement.
CATCGAAGACAAGGAAGCGGATCGCAAGCCCACCTGCTCGCATCTTTTGGGTGAGCCGGCAAAACGTCGGCGAACGAGAACCACGCGTGAGCGTTGCCAGGTCACATAGGGGGAATGACAGCGGCGAGGGCAGGCTCATGGCCACGGAAACGATTGCGGATCTGGTTGCGGCGACGCTGGCCGATGCCGGCGTCGCGCGCATCTGGGGCGTCACCGGCGACAGTCTCAACGGCCTCGGCGACAGCCTGCGGCGCCTCGGCCGCATTGACTGGATGCACGTCCGCCACGAGGAGGTGGCCGCCTTCGCCGCCGGCGGCGAGGCGGCGGCCACCGGCCGGCTCGCCGTCTGCGCCGGCAGCTGCGGGCCCGGCAACCTGCACCTGATCAACGGCCTGTTCGACTGCCACCGCAGCCACGTCCCGGTGCTGGCGATCGCCGCGCACATTCCGTCCTCGGAGATCGGGCTGGGCTACTTCCAGGAGACCCATCCGCAGGAGCTGTTCCGCGAGTGCAGTTACTACTGCGAACTGATTTCCAACCCGGAGCAGCTGCCGCGGGTCCTGGAGACGGCGATGCGCACTGCCGTGGCAAAGCGGGGCGTCACGGTGATCGTGCTGCCGGGCAACGTGGCGCTGCAACCGGCGCCGCAAGGCGCCCGCATCGGCTGCTCCTTCGGTCCGCCGCCGTCGGTCGTTCCGGCCGCGGCCGACCTCGACCGGATGGCGGAGATGCTGAACGGCGCCGAGGCGGTGACGCTGCTGTGCGGCAGCGGCTGCGCCGGCGCCCATGACCAGGTGGTGGCGCTCGCCGACGCGCTGGCGTCGCCCGTCGTGCACGCGCTGCGCGGCAAGGAGCACGTGGAATGGGACAACCCGTTCGACGTCGGCATGACCGGCCTGATCGGCTTCTCCTCCGGCTACTACGCCATGCTCAACTGCGACGCGCTGGTGATGCTGGGGTCCGACTTTCCCTACCGCAACTTCTACCCCGAGAAGGCTGCGATCGTTCAGGTCGACATCCGCCCGGAGGTGATCGGGCGGCGGGTGCCGGTCGATCTCGCCATAATCGGCGACGTCGGCTCGACCATTGCGGCGCTGCTGCCGCGGCTGCGCCGCAAGCAGGAACGGGGTTTCCTCGAGCGGGCGAAGGCTCACTACGTGAAGGCTCGTGAGGGGCTGAACGATCTCGCCGTTGCCAAGCCGGGCGACCGGCAGATCCACGCCCAGCACCTCGCCCGGGTGATCAGCGAGGTCGCCGCCGAGGATGCCGTCTTCACCGCCGACGTCGGCACCCCCACCGTATGGGCGGCCCGCTACCTGAAGATGAACGGCCGGCGGCGGCTGATCGGCTCGTTCAGCCACGGCTCGATGGCCAACGCCATGCCGCAGGCGCTGGGCGCGCAGGCGGCGTTTCCCGGCCGGCAGGTAATTTCGCTGTCGGGCGATGGCGGCTTTTCCATGCTGATGGGTGACCTGCTTTCGGTGAAGCAGCTCGGCCTGCCGGTGAAGATCGTCGTTTTTAACAACGGCTCGCTCGGCTTCGTCGCCATGGAGATGAAGGCGGCGGGCTACCTCGATACCGGCACCGATCTCGACAATCCGAGCTTCGCCGCCCTGGCGGAGGCCGCCGGCATCCGCGGCATCCGCGTCGAGGACCCGGCCAAACTGGAGAATGCGGTGCGCGAAGCGTTTGCCCTTGGCGGTCCCGCGGTGCTCGACGTGGTGGTGGCGAAGCAGGAACTGGTGATCCCGCCGAAGATCAAGCTGGAGCAGGCGAAGGGATTCGGCCTGTTCGTCCTGAAGGCGATCATCAACGGCCGCGGCGACGAGGTGATCGAGCTTGCCAAGACCAATCTGCGCCGGTAGCGGGTAGGGGTCGTCCAGATGCAGCAGCGGGGAAGAAATCGTGCGCACGGAAACCGCCTTTCTGTTCGATCTCGACGGCACCCTGGTGGACAGCGTCTATCAGCATGTGCTGGCCTGGAAGGACGCGCTGGATGCCGAAGGCATCGAGCTTTCCGTCTGGCGCATCCACCGCAAGATCGGCATGAGCGGCGGGCTGTTCACCAACCAGCTGCTGCGCGAGACCGGGCTTGAGATCAGTCCCGAGCGCGTCGAGCGATTGCGGGTGGCACATGCCGAAGCCTACCGGCGCTATGGAACGCAGGTGCGGCCGCTGCCAGGGGCGCGAGAGCTGCTGGCGTGGCTGACCGAAGCCGGCATCCGCTGGGCGATCGCCACCAGCGGCCGCATGGAGATGTCGGCCGGCAAGATCGCCTCGCTCGGCGTCGATCCGCAGCGGGCGACGGTGATCACCCGCGACCAGGTGCGCTACGCCAAGCCGGACCCGGACCTGTTCATCGCTGCCGCAGAGCGCCTCGGCGTTCCGATCACCACCGCCGTCGTCGTCGGCGACAGCATCTGGGACATGCTGGCGGCGACGCGCTGCCGGGCGCTTGGGGTGGGCCTGCAGAGCGGCGGCTACGGCATCGACGAACTCCGCCATGCCGGGGCGATCCGCGTCTACGAAGATCCCGCCGACCTGCTGCGGCATTTCGACGAGATCGGCGGCCGGCTGTAGAAGCCGCTACGTGAACAGCGTGCTCGCCCGCTTCGGCTGCACCGGGTGGCTCGCGGGACCGGCGGCAGGCGGTGGCGAAACGCCACTCGTCAGCGAACCGGTGATGCGCTAGATAGAGGGCAGCAGGGGAGGGGAGAGGGGAGAGCTTGG
>JAXMDR010000047.1:0-16485 GCA_046348725.1 Rhodospirillales bacterium | reverse complement strand
ATCCAGCGACAACCCGGCGAACTGGCGGCCGGCAGACCCGGCGCTCGCCGCCGCGGCGCCCGGCGCGGAAGGCATCGGCACAACGCCTGACTAGCTGTTCGGTTGCGGCTCTGCCTCGAAACCGCCGCGCGGTTCCTTGCCCGTCTGCTTGCCGCTCGACGGCACCGAGCTGCGCCGGCCAGGATCGCGCGATTCGTCGCGCGGGTCGGCGCGGACCACGTCCTCGCCCCGCAGCAGCGCCCGCACCTCCTCTCCCGACAGGGTCTCATACTCCAGCAGCGCGTTGGCCACGGTCTCCAGGTCGCTTCGCTGCTCCGAGAGGATACGTCGCGCCGTCGCCTCCGCCTCGTCGATCAGCCTTCGCACTTCTTCATCGATCAGCCGGGCGGTGGCATCGGAGACGTGCTTCTGCTGGGTGACCGAGTGTCCCAGGAAGATCTCCTCCTGGTTGTCGCTGTAGCGCAGCGGACCGAGCCGGTCGCTGAAGCCGAACTCGGTGACCATCCGGCGCGCCGTCTCGGTCGCCTGACGGATGTCGTTGCCGGCCCCGGTGGTGACGTTGTCCGGGCCGAACACCAGCTCTTCGGCGATGCGGCCGCCGAAGAGAACGGCGAGGCGCGACTCCAGCTCCAGCTTCGAATAGCTGTGGCGGTCGCGCTCCGGCAGGTTCATGGTGACGCCCAGAGCCCGCCCGCGCGGGATGATGGTGACCTTGTGCAGCGGATCGTGCCGCGGCACCGCGAGGCCGACCAGCGCGTGACCCGCCTCGTGGTAGGCGGTCAGCCGCTTCTCGTCCTCGCTCATCACCATCGAGCGACGCTCGACGCCCATCAAAACCTTGTCCTTGGCCGCCTCGAAGTCGGCCATGGTCACCAGCCGCTTGCCGGCACGGGCGGCCAGCAGCGCCGCCTCGTTGACGAGGTTGGCGAGGTCGGCGCCGGAGAAGCCGGGGGTGCCGCGGGCGATCACGCGGGGATCCGCATCCGCGCCCACCTGCACCTTGCGCATGTGGACCTTGAGTATCTGCTCGCGCCCGAGGATATCGGGATTGGGCACCACCACCTGGCGGTCGAAGCGGCCGGGGCGCAGCAGCGCCGGGTCGAGCACGTCCGGCCGGTTGGTGGCGGCGATCAGGATGACGCCCTCGTTGGACTCGAAGCCGTCCATCTCCACCAGCAGCTGGTTCAGCGTCTGCTCGCGCTCATCGTTGCCGCCGCCGAGCCCCGCGCCGCGATGACGGCCGACCGCGTCAATCTCGTCGATGAAGATGATGCAGGGTGCATTCTTCTTGCCCTGCTCGAACATATCGCGCACCCGCGATGCGCCGACGCCGACGAACATCTCGACGAAATCGGAGCCGGAGATGGTGAAGAACGGCACGTTGGCCTCGCCGGCGATGGCGCGCGCCAGCAGCGTCTTGCCGGTGCCGGGAGGGCCGACCAGCAGGCAGCCCTTCGGGATCTTACCCCCTAAGCGCTGGAATTTCTGCGGATCCTTGAGGAACTCGACGACCTCCTCCAGTTCCTGCTTGGCCTCGTCGATGCCGGCCACGTCCTCGAAAGTGACACGTCCGGTCTTCTCGGTGAGCAGCCGCGCCCGCGACTTGCCGAAGCCCATCGCCTTGCCGCCACCCGACTGCATCTGCCGCATAAAGAAGATCCAGACGCCGATCAGCAGCAGCATTGGGAACCAGGAGATGAGTACGCTCCAGATGGTCGGCGCACCATCGTCCGGTGCCTGCGCGCTAATCCGCACACCGTGCTTCTGCAGCCGGGAGATCAGGTTGGGGTCTTCCGGCGCCAGCGTCGCCAGCGTTCGCCCATCACGGAACATGCCGGTGACCTGGCGGCCCTTGAGGGTCACCTCGCGGACCTCGCCGCTTTCCACCTGCGACAGGAAGTCCGAGTAGGCGAGCGGCTGCTGGCCGGTGCGCGGCGAAGAGCCCTGGAACAGGTTGAACAGGGCAAACACCAGCAGCGCGATGATCACCCACAAAGCCAGATTGCGGCCGATATTCACGTTTCCATCCCACCTTCCTTGCCGGCCGGCCATGCAAAAATAGATGTTGCCCGACCGTTTCGCGCCGTCAAACCGGCGAACGAAGGTTCCCCGCTGCAGATGCGCGACATTTGGCCCACGATCTGATTCATCAAATAATACGCCAACTCTCCCGATCTTGGAAATACCCAGGCTCGGCAATACTTTGCCGAGGACTCCACACCATTTGTACCATCATGCCGCGAAAAGCGGCGTCATTTTGCCGTCGATAGCCCAAGAATGGCGCCATCACCGGCCCTTCATCATCACATAGGATCGGCACGGTGATGCGGGCAAGGTGGGGAACCATGGTAAAGCGATTCGGCGCGGCTGCAGCGCGGAGAATCGCAACGTCGGCCGGCAGCAGGTGCCGAATGCGCAGCGCCGGGGCCGCTGCTCCCGCGGCCCGTGCGAGGCCGACGCGAAAGCGGCCATCCCACATCAGTTCGTCGCCGGGCGCGACCGGCTGCTCCGCCGGCAGGTTGCGCGCTTCCCGGAACAGCCGGAGATCGCTGCCGCAACCGATGATGCGGCAGCGGCCGAGGGTCGTGGCGAAGGGATGCTCTCCATCCAGTCCTTCGTGCAACGCCCGCACCCGACCCGCCGCCGGCGCATATTCAGCGCCCCCGATGGCGAGCAGCAGCCGCGCCAGGGCGGCGGCCGCCACCTCTGCCGGCGCAGCCGCCCACGCCCGCCGGTCAATCCGGGCGAAGCCGGCGGGGTGAGCGCGGCAGGCCTGGGCGACGAGGCCGATCACCGCCTGCTGCAGGGACCGGCGGGCCGCCGCCGCGTCCGCTGCGAGGGCCAGCAAGCTGCGCGTCGTCATTCCTGCCGCGGCAAGGGATGGCCACGCCGCGCGCAGGCGGACGCGGGCAAAGCGATGATCGGCGTTGCTGGGATCCTCGAGCCACGGCCAGCAGCGGTCTTGCAGCAGTTGCCGCAGTTCATCCGGCCCCCAGCCGAGGAGCGGGCGCAACAGCCGGGCGTGCGCCGTCTCGAGGATGACGGCCATGCCGGCGAGGCCATTGGTGCCGCTGGCGCGCAGCGCCCGATGCAGCACCGTCTCCGCCTGGTCGCGGCAGTGGTGAGCAAGCAGCAGGTGAAGCACCCCCGCCTCCCGGCACCAGTCGAGCAGCAGGCGGTAGCGGGCGCGCCGGGCAGCCTGCTGGATGCCGGCCGGCGGCTTCTCGCCGCTCCATCGCAGGACATGATGATCGATCCCGGCGCCCCGCATCCAGCCGGCGATGCGGCCGGCTTCATCCGCCGAGGCGGGCCGCAGGCCGTGATCCACCGTCAGCGCGGTGATGCGGCCGCCGCGCGCCGCCGCCCAGTCCCGGGCGAGAAGGCAGAGCGCCATGCTATCGGCGCCGCCGGAAACCGCAGCGGCGAGGTGCGGCCGCGTTTCGAAATCGCCGATGGCGCCCATCGCCCAGGCGAAACGGGCGGCTGCATCGCCCGTCGGCGGGCGAACGCAAGCAGGAGGGCCGCCGATCAGCACGCCTGGCATCGACGAGCCGCCCCAGGCGGAGAAACCCGGATCAGCAGCCGATCCGCTTGCTCTCCTGCGCTGCCCGCTCCCTGATGGCGTCAGGCGCATTGGGGAAGCCGCGGCCGAGCTCGCGGAAGGTGGCACAAGCCTCCTTGTTCTTGTCGAGGCCGGCGAGGGAAAGGCCGAGCTTGAGCAGCGTGTCGGGGGCCTTCGGTCCGGTCTTGCTCTTCTCGTAGGCGTCGAGGAACAATTCCGCTGAGCGGCCATATTCGCCGCGCGCGTAATAGGTCTCGGCCAGCCAGTAGCGGGCGTTGTCGGCCAGCGGATCGTTGGGGTTGGCCTTGAGAAAATCGCTGAAGCCGGCGGCGGACTCCGCGTACTGCCGCCTCTCCAGCTGGGCGAAGGCACGGGCGTACTGTTCGCGGGGTGTCTTCGCCGGCAGACTGGCGGTCTGCTGGCCGCCCAGATCGGAAGCGGCCGGCGCAGCATAGCCGCTCTGTGCGGCCGGCGGCCGCACATCGCCATCCGCCGCCGAAGCCATCTGCGGGGGTGCGGAGACGGCACCGCCACCGACAGCAACGGCAGCGCTGCCGGCTACGGCCGCCGTCGTATCGCCGTTTCTCGCCTGGCTCAGCCGGTACTCCATGTCAGCCGCAAGCTTGTCGAGGCGATCATCGAGCTTGCGGAGCTGGAAGGCCATGTCCTCCATTCGGCCGGTGACCGTGCGCAGATCCTGCTCGAGCTGGGACATCCGCACCTCGAGACGCGCGGTCGCCGGGGTCGCCGCCGGCACCGGACTCGCAGCACCCGACAGCGCCGGGGACGAAGAGGGCACCGTTACCGGTGGCAAGGTCGCCGGCGGCTGCGTTGCCGTTCCGCCGCCACCCGGGATCAGCAGCCGCGGCTCCGTGCCTTGCGCCCGTGCCGGGCCCGCAGCCACCAGAACGACGAGGCACACCCCCAGCAGCATCGCCCGGCACCGACGCGCCGCTGGCCGCTCCTGAACCGCTTGCCCGCCCTCAACGTAATTCATCGAACTTTGCCACTCTATCAGAGACCATATTTTCCCGTCGGTGACGCGGAAAGTGCCCGCAAGACTCAGCTCCCAGCCGTGCCACCGACGACGATCGTCACCGCGCGGCGATTCTTCGCCCATGCCGTCTCGTTCGAGCCGAGCGCCGCGGGCCGCTCCTCACCATAAGAGATGGTGCGGATGCGCCCGGCATTGACCCCGTAGGCGACGAGATAATCCTTCACCGCCGTCGCCCGCCTCTCGCCCAGGGCGAGGTTGTACTCGCGGGTCCCGCGCTCGTCGGTATGGCCTTCAATGGTGACGTTGACACTGCTCTTCAGCAGCAGCGCCGCCTGCCGGTCCAGCGTTCCTTGCGCCTGGCTGTCCAGCGAGAAGCTGTCGAAGGCGAAGAAGACGGTATCGCCGACGTTCACCAGCTCCCGCTCCACCTCCGCAGGATTGCCGAGGGGCCCCCGCTGCACCCCGGACGAGCCATACGGCTGCCCCGTCCCGATGCCGCCGCTACCGGACGGCATCGTCGAGACGGCCGCCTTGCCGCCGGCACCGCCGCCGAGCCCCCCGGCACCGGCCGCCCCCGCGTCGTCAGTTGCCGTTTCACAGGCTGCCACGGTCAGCAGGACGGCAGCCAGCGTTGCGCATTTCCTCAGCATTGTCGTCCTTCCCCGTGTGTGCGCGGCGCCCATCGCTTTAGGAATGTCGCCGGGCTCGATCGCCTGGGTTTCACCTTGTCGCCACAATGACGTCAAGCTCAACTGTGCATCGTCGCCCGCCGGCCTGCAAGGGGGCGTCAGCCGGGCGGGACGCCCCGGGGCCCCTATGGGTGCAACGGCGACCACGCCGGATCCGAGGCGTCCTGTGGCGTCGGCACCTCGCGCTCGGTTCTTCCGGCAAGGTCCATGGTGTAGAGGCGGGAGCGCGACTGGCTGGTGCCGTCGCTTGCGTCCTTGCGGAAATACATCAGCACGCGGCCGTTGGGCGCCCAGGTCGGGCCCTCCACGTGGAAGCCGTCGGCGAGGATGCGCTCGCCGTCGCCGTCCGGGGTCATCACGCCGACGGAGAACTTGCCGTCGAGAATCTTGGTGAAGGCGATGAGGTCGCCGCGCGGCGACCATACCGGGGTGAAATAGCGCCCCGGTCCGTGGCTGATTCGCCGCACATTTCCGCCATCGGCGTCCATCACATAGAGCTGCTGCGAGCCGCCGCGGTCGGAATTGAAGACGATCTGCCGGCCGTCCGGTGCATACGACGGCGAGGTGTCGATGGCGGCATTATTGGTCAGCCGCCGCGTCGCCCGCGTGCGCAGATCGACGGTGTAGATCTCGGTGTTGCCATCGACGGCAAGGCTCAGCACCAGCCGCTCTCCCTCGGGCGAGAAGCGCGGCGAAAACGTCATCCCCGGAAAATCGCCGACAGCCTCCTGCCGGTTGCTGTCGAGGTCGCGGATGAATACCCGTGGCATCCCGCCGGCGAACGACAGGTAGGCAATTTCCTGCAGCGACGGCGCGAAACGCGGCGTCAGCACCAGCGATGCACCATCGGTGAGGAAGCGATGATTGGCGCCATCCTGGTCCATGATCGCCAGCCGCTTGACGCGCTTGTTGAAGGGGCCGCTCTCGGCGACGTAGACGATGCGCGTATCGAAATAGCCGTCCTCGCCGGTGATCCGCTTGTAGATGGCATCGGCGATGATGTGGGCGATCCGCCGCCAGTTGGCCGGCGCGGTGAAATAGGCGAGCCCGGCAAGCTGCTGCTCGGCAAACACATCCCAGAGGCGGAACTCGACCTTTAGCCGCCCGTCCTCGCCGGCGACGACCCGCCCGTAAACCAGCGCCGGCGCGTTGAGCACGCGCCAGTCGGCGAATCTCGGCAGCGCATCCATCGACGGCGGCGGCTGCTGGGCGAAGGCCCGGGGATCGAGCGGGCGGAACAGGCCGGAGCGCTCCAGGTCGGCGGCGATAACCGACGCAATGTCCTCGCCGGTGCGCGCCGTCTGCGCATTATTGCCACCATAGAACGGCACGATGGCGATCGGCAGTGGCTCGACGACACCCCGGGTGATGTCGATACGCAGTTCCGCCGCCGCCGGGTGCAGCGCTGCCAGCACCAGCAGCAGGGCGGCAAACATGCGTAGGAAGGGACTGCACGAGGCCCGTGCCACGGACGCCGTCCTCATGTGCCGGCCATGTCGCGCGGGTTGAAGATAAGGGTCATCGTCCGCCATCGGTCATATTTGTCAGCCGGCAATTTGAACGGATGACAGCGCGGGTTCAAGACGGCGCGGCGTGCGCTGTCCGCGGCGGCCTGAAAGTAGGGGTTGCTCTGGCCGCGGCTCGAATTGTCTATCACCGCCGAGCGCGGCGTGCCGTCGGCGTTCATATCGACGCGAATCGATACCACCAGGTCGCCTGCCTCCTTGGCACCGGCCGGCAGGTTCCAGCACCGTTCGATCTGCCGGCGGACCGCCTCGATCTCGCTCGCCGTAACCGGCAGCGACGGCTTGTTGCCGGTGGGGCCGGAACTGCGCAGCGCCTGCGCCACCTGCGTGCCGAACGACGGATCGCCCGTGGTTTCTGCCTTGTGGGCCGGCGGTGAGGCCGGTTTCGATTCGGTCTTGCCACTCTGCTTGAGCTCGCCCACCGTCTTCATCACCGCTGCGAAGTCGTCGGCGGCCTCGGACTTGTCCGCCTTCGGCGCAGCCGCTTTCGCCGCGCTTTCCGCCGGCTTCGTCTCCGTCTTGTGCTCCGCCGCCGGCTTTGCCGGCTCGCCCTTCGCCGCTGGCTTCGCTTCCGCCTTGGCCGGCTCGGGCCTGGCTTCCGCTTTGGCCTCGGCGGGCTTGGGCTTCGCCTGCGGCCGCGCTTCCGCCTTTGGCTCAGGTTCAGGCTCGGCACGGGCAAGCGTCTTCGCTTCAGGCCGGGGGGGCTGCGGCTTCGGTGGCTCAGGCTTTGGCTCGGCCTTCACCGGGGCCGGCTTCGGCGGCTCCGGCTTGGGTTCGGCCTTGAGCGGGGTCTGCTTGGGTGGTTCCGGCTTTGGCGGCTCGGGTCGCGGCTCCGCACGCGGCGGTGCCGGTTTCGGCGGCTCGGTCTTCGCCGGCTCCGGCCGCGGCGGTTGCACCTTCGGCTCCGCCTTCTCGGCCTTTGGCTCCGGTTTCGGTTCCGGTTTCGGCTCGACCCGCTGTTCCGGCTTCGGCGCCGATGGCTGCGATGGCTCCGGCCGCGCCGCCACCCTCGGTGCCGGCGGCGCCACCTCCGGCTTTTCCACGGGAACGGGCGTCGGCGCTGTCGGCTTCGCCACCTCCGGCAACGGCGCCGGCCGCATTGCCGGCGGCGGATTGGCGGTCTCGGTCAGCGGCACCAGATCCACGACGATCGGCTCGTCCGACGGCAGCGGCCTGGGTGACAGCGCCGGCAGCCCGATCGCCACCACGGCGATCACCGCCGCGTGAAGAACAACCGAATAGGCCAGCGGACGACGCATGTTCCGGCCGAAGCCTGTCGCTCAGCGCTGGGCGCGGCTGCCCGTCTGGCCCGGCCGATCCGGCGTGGGGCCTTCGAGCGGCTGCGTCAGCAGCGCAACCTTGGTAAATCCCGCCGCGTGCACGGCGCCGATCACCGACATCACCTGGCCGTAGGGAATCCCCTGGTCACCGCGGACGAAGACGCGGGCGTCGTGATTGTTCTCGGTGATCGCCGCCAGCCGCTGCGCCAGGGCATCGAGGCCGTTGACCTCGGTTTCCTGCACGAACAGGCGGCCGCGGCGGTCGATGCTCACCGACACCGGCTGGTCCTGCCCTTGCACTGCTGCCGCGCGGGTCTTCGGCAGGTCGACCTGTACACCCGCGGTCAGCAGCGGGGCGGTGATCATGAAGATCACCAGCAGCACCAGCATGACGTCGACCAGCGGCGTGACGTTGATGTCGCTCATCGGCCGGGTCTGCCGCCGATCGAACCGGCCGCCACCGCGCTCGCGCAGGCTCGCCGCCATCTCAGCGCCGGTCGTCGATCTGCCGCGCCAGGATCGCCAGGAACTCCCCGGCGAAGCCGTTGACCCGGCCGGCATAGCGGTCGAGGTCGCGCGACAGCTTGTTGTAGGCGAGCACCGCCGGGATCGCCGCCAGCAGTCCGAGGGCGGTGGCGAACAGCGCCTCGGCGATGCCGGGGGCGACCACCGCGAGGCTGGTGTTCTTGGTGGCGCCGATCGCGGCGAAGCTGTTCATGATGCCCCACACCGTCCCGAACAGGCCGACGAACGGCGCCGTCGAGCCGGTCGAGGCGAGAAAGGTCATGTAGCGCTCGATCCGTTCCAGCTCTCGTCCGGCGGTGAGTTGCATCACCCGCTCGATGCGGTCGCCGAGCGTGTCAGGCGGCGCCTCCTCGCCGGAATGGCGCGATGTCGTGCGCCGCCATTCGCGCATGGCGGCGACGAACACCGCCGACATCGGGTCGGGAGGATGGCCGCCGATGCGATCGTAGAGATCATCGACGGCGCTGCCAGACCAGAACGCCTGCTCAAAGCGGTCGGCGCGGCCGTTCAGCCGGCGCAGCGTCACGCTCTTCTCGAAGATGATTGCCCAGCACCAGATCGACGCCAGCAGCAGCAGGATCATCACCGACTTGACGACCCAGTCGGCGTTCCAGAACAGGGCCCAGGGCGAGAACCCGTGCGCGGCGGCACCCGCCAGCGCCACCGCCTCAACCGCATTATTTTCCATCGTCTGACCAGATGTTGCCTTAAAGCTCCGCCAGGATCGTCCGCACCGAGAGGGGGAGGCGCACCGCGCGGCCCTCAGGCGACATGCATGCCAGCTTGACCTCTAATCGCACCAACTCCAAGCCGTCACGCGTAACAATTTGTTCGAGATCGAGAGAAGCCCCACGCAGGTCAATGACGCGGCTGGTCACCAACAGATGATCGTCGAGCCGGGCGGGGGCGAGAAAATCGGCGGTACAGCGCCGCAAGACGAAGAAAATGCCCAGTTCCTTGCTCAGCTGCGACTGCGCCAACCCGTGTTCGCGCAGCATCTCGGTGCGCGCCCGCTCGGCGAACTGAAGGTAGTTGGCGTGGTAGACGACGCCACCCGCGTCGGTGTCCTCGTAGTAAACGCGCACGCGGAAGTGATGGGCAGGTCCCCGTATGGGGGGAATCGGTTCAGTCGGCATCGTCGATTCGCAGCGTGAGCTGCGGCGACGGCGGTTGCGACGGGAGAGCGGGCGGCTCCGGCAGGCCGAGGTGCCGCCACGCCCGCCCAGCGAGCGCCCGGCCGCGCGGCGTCCGCTGCAGCAGCCCCTGCTGGATGAGATAAGGCTCGATCACGTCTTCGATGGTATCGCGCTCCTCGGCCAGCGCCGCCGCCAGGGTCTCCACCCCGACCGGCCCGCCGCCGTAGAACTCGGCGATGCAGCGCAGGTAGCGCCGGTCGGCGGCATCGAGGCCGGCATGGTCGACCTCCAGCCGCAGCAGCGCCTGGTCGGCCGCCGCGCGATCGATGCAGGCAGCCCCCGCCACCGCAGCGAAGTCGCGCACCCGGCGCAGCAGCCGCACCGCCACCCGCGGCGTGCCGCGCGCCCGCGCCGCGATCTCGCGGGCGCCATCTTCGGCGAGCGGCATGCCGAGCAGGCCGCCGCCGCGGCGGACGATCTGCTGCAGGTCGTCAACGTCGTAGAATTCCAGGCGCAGCGGAATACCGAAGCGCTCGCGCAGCGGCGTCGAGATCAGACCGGCGCGGGTGGTTGCGCCGACCAGGGTGAACGGCGGCAGATCGATGCGGATCGAGCGCGCCGCCGGTCCCTCGCCGATCATCAGGTCGAGCTTGCCGTCCTCCATCGCCGGATAGAGGATTTCCTCCACCACCGGGCCCAGCCGGTGGATCTCGTCGATGAACAGCACGTCGCGTGCCTCAAGGTTGGTGAGGATCGCCGCGAGGTCGCCCGGCCGGGCGATCACCGGCCCGGAGGTGGCGCGGAAGCCGACGCCGAGCTCATGGGCGACGATCTGCGCCAGCGTCGTCTTGCCGAGGCCGGGCGGGCCATGCAGCAGCACGTGGTCGAGCGCCTCGCGCCGTCCCAGCGCCGCCTGGACGAAGACGCGCAGGTTGCGGCAGGTGGCGCGCTGGCCGACGAAGTCGTCGAGCGACGCCGGCCGCAAGCCGGCCTCGGCGCCGTCGCCCTCGCCGCGGCTGCCGTCCAGCAGGCGGCCGCCGGCGGGGTCATCCGCCGCCTGCTGCGCGGTCACGGCCGCGGTTCCCGAGTGGAGAGTTCGGCAAGGCCGCCGCGGATGAGCGCCTCGACGCCGGCGCCGACGCCGAGACGGCCTGCCACCAGCGCCACCGCCGCATGCGCCTCGGCCGGGCGGAAGCCGAGATTGACCAGCGCCGAGATGGCGTCGGCGGACGGACCCGGCGTCGCCGCCACCGCGGCGATGGCTTCACCGCCGCCGTCCGCCGCCGGCATCGCCGCCACCTTGTCCTTGAGTTCGCTCGCGATGCGCGCCGCAAGCTTGGCGCCGACGCCGGCCGCGCGGGTCAGCGCCGCCCGGTCGCCGGACGCGATCGCCAGCATCAGCTCGCGCGGCGGCAGCACCCCCTGAATCGCCAGCGCCACCCGCGGCCCCACCCCCTGGATGCCGATCAGCAGCCGGAACCAGTGGCGCTCGGCGGCATCGAGGAAGCCGTAGAGGTTGATGCCGTCGTCGCGCACCTGGGTTTCGATCAGCAGCGCCACCGCTTCGCCCGGCTGCATCCGCGCGAGGGTGCGGGACGAGCAGAACACCAAGTAGCCGACGCCGCCGACATCGATCACCGCATGGCCGTCGCCGGCGGCATCGAGCAGGCCGGTGAGCTTGGCGATCACCCGGCTGCTCCCGTTGCCAGCCGCGCCGCCGGCGGTGCGCCGCGATGGTGGGCATGACAGATGGCGACGGCGAGCGCGTCGGCGGCGTCGGCGCTGCGCGCGCGGGCGCCGGGCAGCAGCACCCCCACCATCATCTGCACCTGCTCCTTCGCCGCGTGGCCGGTGCCGACCACCGTCTTCTTCACCAGGTTGGGCAGGTACTCTGTCACCGGCAGCCCGGCACGCGCCGGCACCAGCAGGGCGATGCCGCGCGCGAGGCCCAGCCGCAGCGTCGAGACAGCATTGCGGTTGACGAAGGTTTCCTCCACCGCCGCCTCGTCCGGCCGATGCGCCGCCAGTACCGCCTCGAGGCCGACCGACAGCTGCACAAGCCGAGCCGCCAGCGGACGTCCCGCATCCGTCGCCACGACGCCGCAGGCAACGAAGGCAAGCCGGCCGCGGTCGAACTCGATCACTCCCCACCCCGTCGTCCCCAGTCCGGGATCGAGGCCGAGGAGCTTCATCGCCGCCGCGGCCCGCCAGCGCTGCCGGGCTCAGCGGCTGATCCGCTCAAGGACATCGTCGGGAACGTCGAAGTTGGCCGCCACCCGCTGCACATCGTCGCTGTCGTCCAGCGCGTCAAGCAGCTTGAACAGGGTAGTTGCGGCATCCTCACCGATCGGAACCTGCGTGCGCGGCCGCCAATCGAGGCGCGCCGACTGGGCCGGCCCGAATCGCTCCTCGAGGCCGTCGCGCACGGCGCTGAGATCGTCGGGTGCGCAGTAGACATCGTGACCGGCGTCGGATGACTGCACGTCGTCGGCCCCGGTATCCAGCGCCGCCTCGAACATGGCGTCGCTGCCGGCGGCGGCGGCGGGATACTGCACGAGGCCGACGCGATCGAACATGAAGGCGACGCTGCCGCTCTCGCCCAGCGTGCCGCCGTGCTTGCCGAAGGCGGTGCGCACCTCGCTGGCGGTACGGTTGCGGTTGTCTGTGAGCGCCTCGACGATCACCGCGACGCCGCCCGGCCCGTAGCCCTCGTAGCGCACCTCCTCGTACTGCTCGCCGCCCTCGCCGCCGGCGCCGCGCTTGATGGCCCGCTCGATGGTGTCCTTCGGCATGTTGGCATCGCGAGCGGCGATCACCGCCGAGCGCAGCCGCGGATTCGCCGCGGGATCCGGCAG
This sequence comes from Rhodospirillales bacterium, assembly GCA_046348725.1. Lineage (GTDB taxonomy): Bacteria > Pseudomonadota > Alphaproteobacteria > Rhodospirillales > Defluviicoccaceae > Defluviicoccus. The sequence continues at coordinate 3,915 of JAXMDR010000047.1, read as the reverse complement.
GCCGGCGCGCGCCGCCACCGTCAGCTCGCGAATCAGCTTGGTGAATGCCTTGGCGCGCTTCGCGTCCTGCGCGCCCTTGCGATACATGATGTTCTTGAACTGGGAATGGCCGGCCATGGTGTTGTCGTTCGCGGTTGACAGCGGTCGATGCGGTTGCGGGTCAGGTGAAGGAAAAACATCTACCATCGACCGCCGGTGCGCAACACCCGGCTGGCCGTGATGGTGCCGGGCGCGATCTGCCGGCCGGCATCGCCTGGCGACGGCGCCGTCAGCAAGAAGGCGGATCGCGCCGAGGGCTATGGCACGAGCAGGTAGATCGCCGGGGTGGGCACAAGGCGCCCGCCCTCGATCACTGGGTCACAGAGCACCAAGGAAGGCGGCGAGGTCCTGTTTCTCCTGCGCCGACAGCCCCATCCTGAAGCGGGCATTGTAGATGTTGACCACATCGGTCAGCGTCTTCGCCGAGCCGTCGTGGAAATACGGCTCACGGGCCGCCATCGCTCGCAGCCCCGGTACGGTGACAGCGCCGATGTCGGCGCATTTGCCGGTGATCACCGCCAGTCCTGGATCATTGGTCAGCAGGGTATCGCTGCCGGTAAGCGGAATCTTGCCGGCGGTGCAGCGCACCTTGAAGATCGGCAGGTCTTTCGCCGGTCCGCCGAATGCGGCGTGAGTGCCTGAACCTACGTCCCTTTGCGCGTGGCGGAAGACGTCGGTACCGGCGTGATTGACGTTGTGGCAGGTGGCGCAGGTGTTGTTGGGCGACGGGTCGCCGACGACGGTATTGAAGCCGCGAACGCCGTCGACGGTAAACGTCCGGGTGTTGAAGATGGCCTGACCGCGGGCGATCGACTGCCGCGCCGCCAGCCCCTTGCGCGTTCCCCAGGGGAACTCGCTGAAGGGAGGGCCATTGAACGACTTGCCGGGCTGCTGCCGCGACAGCGCAACCGGGCCGCCAGTGGCGCCGTAGGCGGTCAGAATGCCTGCCTGCTTATCACGGACCTGCGCGCTGAAGATACCGCGCTCGAACGCAACCATCTGCTGCAGTTGCGCCTGCGTCGGCGGCTTGGTGGCCTGCGCATGCCCCATGGTCGCGCTGACCGCCTGCGTGAACAGGTCCCGCTCGCGGCCGTCCCACATGACATTGCCGCTGGGGGTAACGTTGTCGGTGACTGGCGGTACCGGCGGCGCCGTGCCGGTGGTCGTCTTGAAATCGAGGTTTGCCGACATCAGCGGCCGGCGGAACACCGAAATGATCTGCCGGCCGGCCGCGTCGCGGTTGTAAGCCGGATCGAGGTTGCAAGTCGTCGGATCGGAGACGACCGTGACCTCGATATCGCCGCCGTTCGCCTTGTTCTTGACCGGCAGGAAGATGCGGAACAGCCCTTTTTCTATCAGCAGCGAATGCGATTGCCGGAAATCTTTCGTCCCGCTGCCGCGCTGGCCGCCATAGAGCGCTTCTGAGGTGTCCGCCTCCCTGACCTGGTTGGGGCAATTGGCGCCATCGACGGGGGCGAAGATCGGATCCTTGCCCCCCGTTGCGTTCAGCCGTGCTTTGATGTTGCGGACGCTGACGCTCATGCCGCTGGGCGGCTGGTGGCAAGTGATGCAGGCGCGACCGTTCGTACCCAGCGACTGGAAGAAAGCATTACCGGCCGTTTGCGTTGACCCTTTCGGTTGATAAGAGCCTACCGCACCCAATGGATTATTATAGTTCTCTAATCCAGGAACGTATTTTGGAAAACCTCCCTGGTTGAATTTTTGATACAGAGGTAATTCATGTATAGGCGGAAATACCTGTGCAGTCTGGTATTTTCCGGAGTGTCATCTCTCAGCCGGTTTAATACTTATTTACCTGTGGTGTTGCCGCGAGTAACCCAGCATTATTGGCGTATGGCCCTGCTTCTTCAGTCTGCGCGACCGCCGAGCCAAAATAGGACGAGATACCAATGTAGCACATCGCCAGAATCACCGACGGCCACATTCTGGCGTTCTTTGTCCCGCTCGATAGAGGCATTGTGTCCTGCCCATCCGATTCTGTTAGCAGAATGACATTCTCACACGCATAGCTAGCGGAACCGAAAAAAGAAGTAAATATCCCGTTTCGATCTACGGACTCTGATGTCCAAAAGTCGAATGATCTGGCTGGGAATTCTATCGATGGGTGTGAACGCCTAAGCAACCACGCGGTTTATCGCTAATCGCGCAAACGCTTCTAATAATAATTATTTAGCGGCCTGCCTTTGTTCACGACACTGGTCTGCTACCGTCGATCAGCCAGCGCACGCAGCACAACCGGCAGCCGGGTCCGGCGGCTGCCCCCCTCAGCCTCGCTGTGGCAGATCAGCTAGCTCAAATGGGCCACACCGGGGCCAGCCGGCCGCCGATGCGCAGGGGTGCGACGCGGCGGGCGAGACCCGTCGCATCGTCGGTTTCGACGTAAACCGCGCACAGCGTCGCCTCGCCTTCCGCCGGCTCCAGCCGTCCGGTCGGCAGTTTCGAGACGAAGCGGGCGATCGCGGTGCGCTTCTCCATGCCGATCACCGAGTCATAGTCGCCGCACATGCCGATATCGGTGATGTAGGCGGTGCCGCCGCGCAGGATATGCGCATCCGCCGTCGGCACGTGGCTGTGGGTGCCTGCCACCAGGCTGACCCGGCCGTCCAGCGTGTGCCCCATCGCCATCTTCTCGCTGGTCGCCTCGGCGTGGATATCGGCGATGATGCAGTCGACCGACGTACCGAGGCGGTGGTTGCGCAGCACCCGCTCGACCGCGGCGAACGGATCATCGAGCGCGTCCATGAACAGCCGGCCCATCACCTGCAGGACCATGACCCGACCGCCGCCGGGGGCGGGGTAGACGTTGGCGCCGAGACCGGGAGTACCCTCGGGATAGTTCAGCGGCCGCAGCAGGCGATCGTCGCGGGCGATGTAGTCGATGATTTCCCGCCGGTCCCAGGCGTGGTTGCCAGTGGTGACGACGTCAACGCCGCAGTCGTAGAACTCGCGGCAGATTTCTGCACTGACGCCGAACCCGTGCGCCGCGTTCTCACCGTTGACGACGACGAAATCCAGTTCCAGGTGACGGCGCAGTTGCGGGATGCGGTTGCAGACCGCCTCCCGGCCGGCGCGTCCGACTACATCGCCGCAGTAAAGGAGCTTCATGCGAGAAACCTCGTCGAGGCAGATTTTAAGGCCGGCTTTCGCAGCGGATCAGGTCGTCGCCGGTCAGGATGCGATCTACGGGCTGATCGCGGCCATCGCAAGGAACACTCTCGATCACCTGCGAGGCGAAGCAGACACCGATCGCCAGCGGCGAGCCCGGCGGCCGGGCGCTCTGGCGCAGCGCCGCGAGTGTCCGGTCATACCAGCCCCGGCCGTGGCCGAGACGGGCGCCGGCACGATCGACGGCCAGCAGCGGCACCAGCAACACGTCGGGAATCACCTCGGCGGCGGTGGCAGGCGGCTGGAATGTTTCGAAAATCCCAGGTACCAGCGGCTCGCCGGGATGCCAGCGGCGAAATATCAGCACATCGCGCCCCGCCTCGATCGCCGGCAACGCGCAGGCCATCCCTTCGCGCTCGAGGCGGGCGAGCAGCGGACGGACGTCGAGCTCGGTGGAAATTGGCCAGTAGCCGGCAATGACGGTGCCAGGCACCAGGCCAAGATCGGCAAGCCGGGCCAGCGCGAGCCGAGCCACCGCCAACGCCGCGTCCGGCCCCTCCTTCTGATCGGCGACGAGACGCATCGCGCGCATCCGCTTGCGCAAGGCGCGCTTGCGCTCCTCGGTCGAGAGAGGCTGCAATTCGGCCGGCATGGACTCCCTCGGTATTGCTTTGGCTTTCGCGGGACCAGCAGACCAGCCAGCGAAACGGCAGGCGGAGCCACAGTGGCCGTCGGCCCGGTGATCCTCTC
>JAXMDR010000046.1:0-16618 GCA_046348725.1 Rhodospirillales bacterium | reverse complement strand
GCGCTGACGGAGCTGGCGGCGCGGCTGTTGCCGCCGGAGCCATGGGATGCCGCTGTCTGGCAAGCTTGGACGCAGGCGGTGCGGACCGAGACCGGCCGCAAGGGGAAGGATCTGTTCATGCCGCTGCGCCTCGCGCTCACCGGCCGGCCGCACGGCCCCGAGTTGCGCGCCCTCCTGCCGCTGATCGGCCGGAAGACCGCGGAGCGGCGGTTGCGGGCGGCGCAGTCGCTGCGTGCTGCCGCTCCGGTGGGTGCCGGCCGATGAGCATCGTGCTCTACAACACCCTGGCGCGCGCCGAGCAGCGTTTCGAGCCGCTCGATGCGGCCAACGTCCGCATGTACGTGTGCGGGCCCACCGTCTACGACTGGGCGCACGTCGGCAACGCCCGCCCGGCCGTCGTCTTCGACGTGCTGTTCCGGCTGCTGCGCTGCATCTACGGCGAGCAGCACGTTACCTACGTGCGCAACATCACCGATATCGACGACAAGATCATCGCCGCCCACCGCGCCTCGGGCGAGCCGGTCGCCGACATCACCCGGCGCACGACGGAGGCCTATCACGCCGACGTCGCTGCCCTCGGCTGCCTTTCGCCGACGATCGAGCCGCGCGCCACCGCCCATCTCGCCGAGATGCAGGCGATGATCGCGCAGCTCATCGCGAGCGGCCACGCCTACCTCGCGGAAAGTCACGTGCTGTTCCACGTGCCGTCGATGCCCGAGTACGGGGCGCTGTCGCGGCGCGATCTCGACGAGATGATCGCAGGCGCCCGCGTCGAGGTCGCCCCCTACAAGCGCGATCCGCGCGACTTCGTCCTGTGGAAGCCCGCCGCTCCCGAGGATCCCGGCTGGGACAGCCCGTGGGGCCGCGGCCGGCCGGGCTGGCACATCGAGTGCTCGGCGATGAGCGGCCGCTACCTCGGGGAGACCTTCGATATCCACGGCGGCGGCGCCGATCTGATCTTTCCCCACCACGAGAACGAGATCGCCCAGAGCACCTGCGCCCACGGCGGCCGGCTGTTCGCCCGCTTCTGGCTGCACAACGGCTATCTGATGACCGAGGGTGCGAAGATGTCGAAGAGCCTCGGCAACTTCTACACCGTCCACGACCTGCTGGCCGAATTCCCCGGCGAGGCGATCCGGCTGGCGCTGCTGCAGACCCACTATCGCCAGCCCCTCGACTTCACCCGCGAGGGCATCGTCCAGGCAAAGCGGGTGCTCGATCGCTTCTACGGCGCGCTGCGCGCTACCGCCGGCGACCCGCTGGCGTCAGCGGCCATGATGGGCAACGGCAGCGCGACGGACGCTGAGATCATCGCCGCGCTGTCGGGCGATCTGAATACGCCGCTGGCGCTGGCGATCCTGCACGAGCGCCTGGGCGCGCTGAACCGCGCCGGCAGCCCTTCGGAAAGAACGCAGGCGGGGGCAGCGCTGCTGGCGGCGGGGCGGCCGCCTCGCTTGCTGGCGCATGACCCGGCCGCATGGATGCACGGGCAGGCCGGCTGTGCCGCGGCGATCGACGAAGCCGCCATCATCCGGCGCATCGCTGCCCGCGCCGATGCCCGCAAGGCCCGCGATTTCCGCGAGGCCGACCGGCTGCGCGCTGAGCTGCTGGCGGAAGGCGTCATCCTCGAAGATACCCCACCGGCACCAGCTGGCGCCACACCCGAGGCTTCGCTGCAAGAGGGATTGCCGATCCGCTGTTGGCGCGAGCCCGGGGCAGAGCGGTATGCCGGCCAAGCGGTTATGCGCTCTCCGTCGCTGCGTCATCACCGCCGGGCGGGCTGAGCATCGCGTCGAGGAAGGCGCGTGCTTCTTCGAAGATGCCGGGGCAGCCGCTCTCCCGCGGCCCGGCGACGTTGAGCACGCGCACCTGCAAGGCAGCGAGCCATGTCCGCGCTGCCGCCGGATCGGCATCGGCGGCAAGATCGACGACGAGATGCGGCCGCCGCAGCTGGCAGGCAAATTCGATGGTGAGTGCAGTGCCGCCGCTTGAGTGGCCGCGGGTCAGGATCAGGGTCGCATCGGCATCGCGCACGTTCAGCCGGGTGCGCTCGGCGTAGGCCGAGCTGCGGGTCTCGCGCAGCGGGTAGCGGGGCGGTAGCCGTCCGTCCTCGGCACGCCGGCCGCGCGGCACCCAGCCGCCGCAGGCAACGCCATGGGCCATCGCGGCGTCGAGCGCCGCTCTATCGACACCTGTCTGGCCGCCGGAAATGATCCGGGTGAGTGCCAAAAGGGCGTCGCTCACGCCTCGATCAGGTCGACGAGTTCACCCGCTGCATCGAAGCAACCGGCGAGAAGCGGTCCGCCGAAGCCGCAGCCGGCATCGAGGGAGGTCATGCCGTCACGGACGACGATGCCGGCCCGCCTGGGGTCGGCGCCGCGGATGACACGGCGAAATTCGCTGTAGGGCTCGCGCGCGGTCTCGAACTCCCGGCTGCCCCACCAGAACGAATCACGCTGTGCCGACAGCGGCCGGCGCGGATCGACGCCGGCGTTGACGAACAGCAGCGCGTTGTCGGCGGTGTAGGCGGCCCGGCGCAGCGCGCTGATCAGCTGGTCGTGGCCATCGACGGCGCGAATCTCGTTGCGGAGCTGGTTGGTCCAGCGCGACAGCGCGACGGCGCCCAGCCGGGCGGCGGTGCGGCCCTCGGTGGCGCTGCCGTTATAGGCGGCAAGGGTGGCGCCCACCCCCTGCCCCAGCATCCACTCCAGCACCTCGCTCGGGTTTGGCGCGAACTGCATCTGCAGCAGCTTGTGCCACATCTCCTCCTGGCTGCCGCGCAGGTAGACGATGTCGCCGGCATCTTCGTCGAGGTGCCGGGCCATCAGCGCCCGGCGGAACAGCAGCATCTCGTCGATGGTGGCGCCGACGTCGCCGCGGCCGAGAAAATTGCCGAGGTAGACGAGATTGTCGGTCGGGGCGATGCGCGCATCGAGCAGGTTATGCAGGGTGACGAGCCGGCCCGCCTGCCCGAAGATGGAGGCGACAGCCCAGCAGCGTCGGCCTTCCGGCAGTACCGCGAAGACGGAAGGATCGGTCATCGGCGTTTTTGCCCGTGGAGTGCCGGCGGTCGCGCCACCGGCACGCTCGGCTACGAAGCTCAGGCGGCGCTGAGCAGTTCCTCCAGCTTTTCCGTCGCCCGCTCCTTGTCGATGCATTCCAGCGCCGCGAGCTCGCAGGCCAGACGATCAAAGGCGGCCTCGTAGATCTGGCGCTCGCTGAACGACTGGTCGGGCTGGCCGACATTGGGATAAAGGTCGCGGACCACTTCGGCGATGGAGACGGGATCGCCGGAATTGATCTTCGCTTCGTACTCCTGGGCGCGCCGGCTCCACATCGTCTTCTTGATGCGGGCCCGTCCGCGCAGCTTGGTCAGGGCGTTCTCCATGACCTTGCGGGTGCTGAGTCGTCGCAGGCCGGCGTGCGCGACCTTGCCGATCGGCACCCGGAGCGTCATTCGGTCACGATCAAAGGCAATAACGAAGAGCTGCAGTTCTTGTCCGGCGATTTCTCGGGTCTCGATGCCGATGACTTTGCCCACGCCGTGGGTGGGATAGACGACATAGTCACCGGAGCCAAAGGCCATATCTTCCCGCATTTTCTCCGTTCTCTCCATCAGCGTTGAGGCGCTCGGGCACACGGGATCCGTCCTGGAAAGGAACGACCGTCGTGCACGATAACTCGTTGAATCTTACGAGCACCCGATTAGGTATTTTGGCCGTCCCCTAAGGATCACGAGCGTTTTCCGACGGCCCTTACCCCCTGACCGATGTCAGCGGTGTCTCCCTTATACCACGCAAACGCAGCATTTTTCAAACATTGAAGTGCGTAGCATGAACGCCTCGCTGCGCGCTGCGCAGCCGTCAGCTACCCGATCCGGGATTTTCGCTCAGGTACTGCTCTTTCCCGGGCTTGCCGTTCCACTCTTCGGCATCCGCCGGTGGTTGGCCTTTACGGGTAATATTAGGCCAAATCTTGCTGAAGTCGACGTTCTTGGCGAGCCACTTTTCGTGCCCTGGCTCGGTGTCCGGAACGATCGCTTCGGCCGGGCATTCCGGCTCGCAGACGCCGCAATCGATGCATTCGTCGGGATGGATGACGAGCATATTCTCGCCCTCGTAGAAGCAGTCGACGGGACATACTTCGACGCAGTCCATGTATTTGCAGCGAATGCAGTTTTCCGTGACGATGTAGGTCATTGCCCTCTCCGTGTCTGGCGGCCGTCACCGGGTCGCGTCGATCCTCGCGCGCTGTCCGGTGCGATCCGCTCCTCAGATTTCCCGGTTAGCTTCCGATTGCCCGCTTCCGCGCCTCGCCGGCATCCCGATCACTGATGTGCAGCAGCCCGGCCACCCGCCGCACCAGGTTTGCCTCGTAGTCATGAACGGCACCGTCGGCGAACGCCACCTCCCACAGCATTTCGAGGATGGTGACGCGTTGTACCGGTTCAAGCCGATCATTGATCACGCGGGTGATGCTGAAGAAGTCGGTCGACTCGGCCGCCGCTTCCTCCGCCTCATCGACCAGTGCCGCCGGTTCCGCGACTGCCAGCCGCTGGCACAGCAGGCGTTCGATGATCGCCCGTTCCTGTGCGTCCATCCGTCCGTCCATCCGCGCGGCGATCACCAGCAGGACCGCGGCGGCGCGTTGCAGGGCGTCGGCGCCACCGGTCTCAGGCGGTGCCGCATCGGCATCCTCGAATAGCGCTAACAGACGGCGGAACATGGTCATGGGTAGCATAACCAGCGCCAGCGGCTCAACACCACCTGCCGGAGGGTTATCGGCAATTTCATCGCCTGCACTATCGGCCGGAGCCGCCGGGTGTGTCCTGATCTTGCAGCCGGTCGAGGGCGCGGCGTTCGGCCTTGGTCGGGCGGCCGCTGCCGGCGGGCCGGACGGCGGCGCCAGTCTTTTCTGACGCAGCCGGATCCGGTGGCGGCGTTAGATCTTCGTAGAGCGCCTGCGCTTCCGGGGCAGGGCCCCGGCGCCTGCCAAGAGCGACGATGCAGACGATGCGGATGCGCGTCCCCAGCGGAAAGGTCAGGACGTCGCCGGGCGCCACCTTCTGATTTGCCTTGTCGACGATGACGCCGTTGACGCGGATGCGGCCGGCGGCGCAGGCGGCGGCGGCGAGCGTCCGGCTCTTGTGGAAGCGTGCGTGCCACAGCCATTTGTCCAGCGCGCAGCCGCGCCTCGGTGGCTTCCGGCTGCTTCAGCGGGTCCACTGCAGCACCTGAAGTGCGGCGAAGGCCGAGCTGTCATCGATCTGCTTCGATGCAGGCCGGCGTTTGCCCGCGCGCGCGGCACCGCCGGGGACTCGGCGCCGCTGTCCGGCCCGGCCGCCGTGGACGAGATAAAGACTCGGCATCGGTTCGCGCCGTGGGATAGCCAAGTCCGGCGAGAATGGCTGGCAGCACGGCTGCCGGGCAGCCGATCAAGCTCAGCAGGTCGGTCTCGGGCAATGGCGTAGCGGCGGGAGCGCGGGCGGCGCGGCGCATCAGGCCGTGCAGCCGCTCGACGATGTCGATGCGCAGCGCGCCCTCGCCAGCGCGACGGTAGCCGGTTGCCGCCAGAACGCCACCGGCACGGCCGGCGGCGGACGCAGCAGCGGCCGCCCCAGCGGCAGTGCGGGATCGCCGCGGAGCGCCGCCGGCGGCGTGCAGCCACCACAGAAGGCCACGCAGCGCCATTGCCTCCGGCTTCAGCAGCCGCGGCATCCACACCATCTCGCTGCCGAAGCGTACACCACTTTCCGCCAGGGTCCGGCGGTCGCTGCGCGATAGCGCCGCGATCTGTGCTTGCGCGCCCTCGCCGCGGCACGGCGCCGAGAGCCTCGGCAAGCTGCACAGCAGGCCGCGGGCCGCGCCGGCGCGCCGTTTCGTGCAGCGTAGAGGAAGCGAGGCGGCCGCGCAGCCGCGCTTCGACGAACCGGGCGAGCCGGCGCGCAGGCGCGTCCGCGCCTCGCCGGGAAGCAGGTCGGACGCGAGCACCTCGACCCACGGCGTCAGGACGTCCGCTCCGCGCTGCAGGTGACCTACCGCGGCCTTTCGCCACAACACCATGCCGTCGGCGGCGAGGGTAAAGGCGCAGTCGTCGTCCGCCTCCAGCTCGCCCACGCGCCGGCGAATCGGCGTCGCCAGCGCGCGCACCGCTGCCGCCGTCACGGAGCGGCTAGCGTCGCCGGCGCCGCCGCCGACCGAGGGGTCGGGAGCAAAGCGGAAGCCATCGAGGGTACCGACAAAGTGGCCCTCGACGAGAACCTCGCCGGCGGCGCTCACCGCCGCGGTCAGGTTGCCGCGCGCGCGCATATGGCCCACCAGCGAGGCTGTGCGGCGATCGACGAAGCGCTGGATCAGCCGCTCGTGCAGGGCGTCGGAAAGCTTGTCCTCGATGGCGCGGGCGCGCTGCTGCCAGGCGTCGGCATCGGCCAGCCAGCTGCTCTGGTGGGAAACGTAGGTCCAGGTGCGGATGCCGGCGATGCGCTGCATCAGCGTCTCGATGTCGCCGTCGCTGCGGTTCAGCCGGTCGACCTGCCGCGCCACCCAGTCGGTCGGCAGCCGGCCGGCGGCATTGCCGGCCGCGCCCATCAGGTAGCGGAACATCTGGCCGAGCAGCCGGGCATGCGCTTCCCCCGCTACCTTGCCGAAGTCGGGAATGCGGCAGACGTCCCACAGCAGCGCCACCGCCGCCGGCCCCCGCGCCAACCGGCCGATCTCGGCGTCGGCGGCAAGGTGGGCCAGCGCCAGTTCGTCGTCGGCCTCGCGGGCGCGCGTCAGCCCGGGGCGATCAGGCAGCCGGCCGAGGCTTGTCCTTAGCGCCTCCAGCGAGGCGAAGCGAAGCTCGCTGTTGCGCCACTTCAGCGCGGTCAGCGGCTCGAAGGTGTGGCTCTCGATGCGCTGCGCCAGCTCGGCATCGAGCGACCCGATCTCGGCCGTGGTGCCGAAGCTGCCGTCGCGGGTGTGGCGGCCGGCGCGGCCGGCGATCTGCGCCATCTCGGCGGCGGTCAGCCGGCGCGGGCCGCGGCCGTCGAACTTGCGGGTGGCGGCAAAGGCGACGTGGTCGACGTGCATGTTGAGGCCCATGCCGATGGCGTCGGTGGCCACCAGGTAGTCGACCTCGCCCGCCTGATACATCGCCACCTGGGCGTTGCGGGTGCGGGGCGAGAGCGCGCCCAGCACGATCGCCGCGCCACCGCGCTGGCGGCGGATCAGCTCGGCGATGCCGTAGACGTCGGCGGCGCTGAAGGCGACGACGGCGGTGCGCCGCGGCAGCCGGGTGAGCTTGCACGGGCCGGCATGGGTGAGCGCCGAGAACCGCGGGCGGACGATGAACTCGACGCCGGGAACCAGCCGGCGGAGCAGTGGCCGGATGGTCTCGGCGCCCATGAACATGGTCTCCAGCTCGCCGCGGGCGGAAAGCAGCCGGTCGGTGAACAGGTGGCCGCGGTCGGGATCGGCGCACATCTGGATTTCGTCGATGCCGAGGAAGGCGACGCGCCGGTCCACCGGCATCGCCTCCACCGTGCACAGGAACCACGACGCCTCGGGCGGGACGATCTTCTCCTCGCCGGTGATCAGCGCCACCCGCCGCTCGCCCTTGATCTTGACCGCGCGATCGTAGTTCTCGCGGGCGAGCAGGCGTAAGGGGAAGCCGATCATCCCGGAGGCATGGCCCAGCATCCGCTCCATCGCCAGATGCGTCTTGCCGGTATTGGTCGGGCCCAGCACCGCGACGGTGCGGGAGCCCTCAGCGGCAGCGGCCGATGTCCTCGCCATGGTCGCAAACATCGCGAGGACCGCGGCGAAAAGCAAGCCGCCGCCGAGATGGCGGTCTTCTCACGGCGCGAGAGCGCCGGGAGGGTGAGGTGAAGGCAGCGGGACGGAGGGCGGCTGCCCGCCGCCCTCATGACGTACCGGACTAGCTCAGCTTCTCGAGCTCGTCGATGAAGCCGCCGATGACGCTGAGGCCGCGCTGCCAGAAGCCTGAGTCGCTGGCGTCGAGGCCGAACGGCGCCAGCAGCTCGCGGTGGCGCAGCGTCCCGCCGGCCGTCAGCATGGCGAGGTACTTCTCCTGAAAACGCGGGTGGGCCTCGCTGTAAACCTGATAGAGCGAGTTCACCAGGCAGTCGCCGAACGCGTAGGCATAGACGTAGAACGGCGAGTGAACGAAGTGGGGGATGTACGCCCAGTAGTGGCGGTACTCGTCGTCGAAGCGGAAGACGGGACCTAAGCTTTCGCGCTGCACGTCCATCCAGATCTCGCCGAGGCGATCGGCCGACAGCTCGCCGGCGCGGCGGTCTGCGTGCACCCGTTCCTCGAACTCGTGGAAGGCGATCTGGCGGACGACGGTGTTCAGCATCGCCTCTACCTTGCTGGCCAGCAGCCGGCGGCGGCGCTGCGGATCGTCCTGCTGCGCCAGCAGCGCCTGGAACACCAGCATCTCGCCGAACACCGAGGCGCACTCCGCCAGCGTCAGCGGCGTATCCGCGAGCAGCGTGCCGTGCCCGCCCGCCAGCACCTGGTGCACGCCGTGGCCCAGCTCGTGCGCCAGCGTCATCACGTCGCGCGGTCGGCCGTAGAAGTTCATCAGCACGTAGGGATGCACCGATGGTACCACCGGATGGCAGAAGGCGCCGGCATCCTTGCCGGGGCGCGGCGTCGCATCGATCCAGCCATTGTCGAAGAACCGCTGCGCCACCCGCGCCATTTCCGGCTCGAAGCGGCCGAAGGCGCCGAGAACCATGTCGCGGGCCTCGCTCCATTCGTACCGCCGGTTGTCGTCGCCGGGCAACGGTGCGTTGCGGTCCCAGTAGTCGAGGTGCGTCTGTCCCAGCCAGCCGGCCTTGAGTTGGTAGTAGCGGTGCGACAGCTGGGCGTAGGCGCCGCGAATGGCGCCGACCATCGCGTGGACCACCTCGTCTTCGACCCGGTTCGACAGATTACGGAAGGAGACCGGCTGGGCGTAGTGCCGCCAGCGATCCTCGACCTCCTTGTCCTTGGCGAGCGTGTTGGTGATCAGCGAGAAGATGCCGACGTTGGCGCCGAGGCCGGTGCCGAGCGCCTTGGCGGCGGTCTTCCGCACCTCGGCCAGCGGATTGTCGAAGCGGTTGAGCGTGTCCGCCAGCGACAGCCGCTCGCCACCCACGTCGAATCGCAGATCGGAGATGGTCTGGTCGAACAGCCGCCGCCATGCGCCGGCGCCGGTCACCGACTTGTCGTGCAGCAGCCGCTCCATCTCGTCGTCGAGCTGGTGCGGCCGGTACATGCGGCTGTCGCGCACCCAGGGCGTCCAGCGCTGCGCCGCGGGGTCAGCGAGCTGCGCGTCGATCGTCGCCGCGTCCAGCTTGTTCAGCTCCAGACAGAAGAACAGCGTGTCGGTGGAGATGTCGTTGCAGCGCTCCTGCATGTCCTGCAGGAAGCGGCCGCGCTCCGCTTCCGCCATGTCGGCGGAAAAGCGCAGCTGCGCATAGCTCAGCAGCCGGTGCAGCCGCTCGATGATCATCTCGTAGCGGGCGATCGCGGCGGCAAGACGCTCTCCCGGAAGCTCGGCGAGCTTGCCCGCGAACTCGGCCCGGAATGCCTTGGCGGCTTCGCCAGCCCATTCCAGATCACGGGCAACTTGCGGATCGTCCGGGGCGGCGTAGAGGTCGCTCAAATTCCAGGTGACGCGCTCATCCGCAGCCATCTGCCCTTCATCGCATCGATCCGCGACGGCAGTGCCTTGTGTCATCCATGTTCCTTCCGGTTATCGGCATCGCCTATAAGAAAGAGGCGTCTATAACATAGGTGCGAAGGTGTGCCGGCACAGGCGCCGCAGCAAGACGGTAACGCGTAAAGTCTCATGCCGCCGATGACCGAAGACTGGCCGAATCTGGTCACCATGTTCTTTCGCCAGGCCGACCGCTATGGCGAGCGGCCGCTGCTCTGGCAGAAGCGGGAGGGACGCTGGGTGCCGCTCACCTGGCGCGAGACCGCCGTCAGCATCTGCCGGCTGGCACGCGGCCTGACCGGCCTCGGCATTCGCGCCGGCGACCGGGTGCTGCTGGTGAGTGAGAACCGGCCGGCCTGGTTCGTCGCCGACTTTGCCATCATGGCGGCGGGCGCCGTCACCGTCCCGGCCTATACGACCAATACCGAGGGCGACCATCTGCACCTGTTGGACAACAGCGGTGCCGCCGCCGTGGTCGTCTCCACCCGCGCGCTCGCCGAGCGCCTGCTGCCGGCCGCCTTCCGCAGCCCCGACGTGCGCTTCGTCATCGCCATGGACGAGCTCAACCTGCAGCAGCAGCCGCACTTCGACGTGCTGACCTGGCGGGAGGTGATGGCGCGCGGCGAAGGCGATCACAGCAATGTGCGCGCCGTCGCCGCCAACGTACCACCGGAGACCCTCGCCTGCCTGATCTACACCTCGGGTACCGGCGGCGCGCCGAAGGGCGTGATGCTGTCGCACCGCGCCATCCTCGCCAACATCCGCGGCGCGGTGGACGTACTGAGCGAGCTCAATTTCAGCGACGAGGTGTTCCTTTCGTTCCTGCCGCTGTCGCATGCCTACGAGCACACCATCGGCCAGTTCCTGCCGATCGCCATCGGCGCCGAGATCTACTACGCCGGCGGCGTCGATCGCGTCGCCACTGATTTGGGGGAGATCAAACCCACCATCTTCTCGGCGGTGCCGCGCTTTTACGAAGTGCTCCAGCAGAAGATCGTGACCGGTATACGCAAGCAGGGAGGACTGCGCGAACGCCTGTTCAACTTGGCCCTGGCGCTGGGGCGCCGCCGGTACGAGCGACCGGAAGGCCGCGGGCTCGCCGCGCGGGCGGCTGACTGGCTGCTCGAACGGCTGGTCCGCGACAAGATAAGGATGCGCTTCGGCGGCCGGCTGAAGGCACTGGTTTCCGGCGGCGCCGCTCTCGATCCTGAGCTCGGGATCTTCTTCCGGGCGATCGGTCTGCCGCTGTTCCAGGGTTACGGGCAGACGGAAGCGGCGCCGCTGATCAGCGTCAACCGGCCGTCACGGCCGAAGCCGCAGACCGTCGGGCCGCCCATCGCCGGCGTCGAGGTGCGGCTCGCCGAGGACGGTGAGATTCTCGTCCGCGGCGACGTGCTGATGCTGGGTTACTGGCGCAACGAGTCCGCGACGGCCGAGGTGCTGCGCGACGGCTGGCTGCACACCGGTGACGTCGGCGAGATCGACGCCGACGGCGATATCCGCATCACCGACCGCAAGAAGGACCTGATCGTCGTTTCCGGCGGCGACAATGTGTCGCCGGCGCGCATCGAAGGCCTGTTGACCCTGCGCCCGGAAGTCGCCCAGGCGATGGTGTGGGGGGAAGGCCGGTCGCACCTGGTGGCGCTGCTGGTGCCGAATGCCGACTGGCTGCGGACGTGGGCGCGCGAGGCCGGCAAGCCGTTCGAGCTGCCGGCGCTGTCCGCCGATCCGGCGCTGCTCAAGGGCGCTGACGGTGCCGGTCGAGGAGGTCAACCGCAGCCTCTCGGTGGTGGAAAGGATCAGGCGCTTCGCCGTTGCGCCGGAGCCGTTCACCATCGAGAACGGCCGGATGACGCCGACCCTGAAAATTCGCCGGCACGTCATCGCCGCTGCCTACGGCAAGCAGCTGAAGGCGCTCTACGACTGAGGCGGGGAGGGAGCGGTGCCCGCCGCGCACGCGCCGTCCTCCGCCAGCATGGAGCGCAGCAGCTCCGCTTCGCGGCGGCGGCGCGGGGTATAGGCGTCGCCGAAGCTCTCCAGCGCCCGCACCAGCGCCGGCCAGTCCTGGGTGAGCGCCACCGTCCAGAACCGCGGGGTGGCGCGCGGCAGGTTGTCGCCATACTGGTAGGCGACCGAGCCGATCACCGTCCGCGCCTGCCATGGCAACTGCGCGAACCGCCGGGCGCCCGGCAGTCCCTCGGTCGCCGCATCGTAGCGGGCGGCGAGACGCTCGAAGATCTCCCCGGCAATGGCGGCGCTCAGCACTGCCGCTTCCGCCTGGCTCAGCTGCAGCGGCCGTGCCGCCAGCGCCTGCTGCGCCTCACGCCGCCGCTTGCCGAGGTAGGGCTTCAGCTTGCCGACAAGCGTAGCGGGCAGGCCGAGGCGCAACAGGTCATCCTCGCTGCGGCCGCCGAGATCGCAGCCGATGCCGATGGTCACGCCGCTGCGGCCGATCGCCTGGCCCTTGCTGGCGCCGCTGCGGTGGGTCGGCACGTAGCCGTAGCTGACCGACCCCTCCATGGCAGTCAGAAATGCCATGTCGACGAGGGGCGCGTCGCACCGGGGTTCGGTCATCGCTGCCGGTCTCCTCCTTGGGGAATGAGACCTTGTACCAGGTATTAGGAATAATGTCCAGCATGAGCAGCACTCCACTCGTAAGCGCTACACCTGGTAGTACCGGCGGTACCAGGCGACGAAGCGGGGGATGCCTTCGTCGATGCCGATGCGCGGGGCAAACCCCAGATCCCGCTGCGAGGCTTCGATATCCGCGAAGGTCTCACGCACGTCGCCGGGCTGCATCGGCAGCAGCTCCAGCACGGCCCGGCGTCCGAGCGCCGCCTCCAGCGCGCCGATGAAGTCGAGCAGTCGCTCCGGCCGGTGATTGCCTAAATTGTAAAGCCGGTGCCGCTTGCCGCTCTCGTCCCCTTCCGGGGGCCGGTCGAGGCAGCTCAGCACGCCCTCGACGATGTCGTCGATGAAGGTGAAGTCCCGCCGCATGTCGCCGTGGTTGAACACTGGGATAGGCTCGCCCGAGACGATCTTGCGGGTAAAGCTGAAGTAGGCCATGTCAGGCCGTCCCCACGGCCCGTAGACGGTGAAGAAGCGCAGGCCGGTGAGCGGCATGGCGTAGAGGGCGGTATAGCTCTCGCTGATTACCTCCATTGCCTTCTTCGTCGCACCGTAGAGGGAAACCGGGGAATCGCAGCGGTCCGCGACCGAGAACGGCATGTCGCGGTTGCTGCCGTAGACCGAAGACGACGACGCATAGACGAAGTGGCGGAGCGCCGGCAGCAGGCGGGCCGCCTCCAGCAGCACCACATGGCCGTCGATGTTGCTGCGCAGGTAGGTATAGGGGTTCACCAGCGAGTAACGGACCCCGGCCTGCGCCGCGAGATGGACGATGCGGTCGATGTCGGGGTTGGCGGAGAACAGCCCGGCAACCGTCTCGCGATCGGCGATGTCGAGGCGCTCGAAGGCGAAGCCGGGATGCCCCTCAAGGCGAGCGGGCGGGCTTCCTTCAGCGATACCTCGCGGTAGTCGTTGAGATTGTCGATGCCGACGACGCGCTCCCCTCGCGCCAGCAGCGCCGCCGCGACATGGTGGCCGATGAAGCCGGCGGCGCCGGTCACCAGAACGCTCATCGATGCTCCTTCCTGCAGCGCTGGGCGAAAAGGCACGCCCCAGCGTCATGGGCGCGCGGCGTAAAGAGATACAGGCGCCCCCGCTGCAGCGCAAAGGGATCGCCCCACCGGCAGCGGTTGGGGTAGCCCGCGTCGTGGCTGTTGCCAACACCCTGGACGTGGAGGCTTACCGCCTGACGGAACGGAGCATATCGATGGTGTAGAGGACGAGCGCCGCCCAGATGCAGATGAAAACAGCAAGGCGCGACGGTGCGAAGGGTTCGCCGAAGACCAGCACCGCCAGCAGCAGGTGGCAGGTTGGCGTGATGTACTGCAGCAATCCGACGGTGGAAAGGCGGATGCGGCGGGCGCCGGTGACGAACAGGATCAGTGGCAGGGCGGTGATCGGCCCGGAGGCGGCGATCAGCAGATCGAACCGCCAGCCGGCGGCGGCGAACGCGCCTTCGTGGCGGATGGCGAGCAGGCAAAGCAACGCCAGTGCCGGCGGCGTCAGCAGCATCGCTTCCACCGCCAGCCCGCCCATCGCCTCGATCGGCGCCACCTTGCGGACCAGGCCGTAACCGCCAAAGCTTGCGGCGAGGACCAGCGCCACCCAAGGCAGCGTTCCCAGCGCCACCACCTGCCAGGCGACACCCGCCGCCGCCAGCACCACCGCCAGCCATTGCAAAGGGCGCAGACGCTCGCGCAGAACGGCAACGCCCATCACCACGCTGAACAGCGGCGTAATGAAATAGCCGAGGCTGCACTCGATCACCCGCCCCGCCGCCACCGCCCAGATGAAGATGCCCCAGTTGACCGCGATCAGGCACGACGACAGGGCCAGCGTTGCCAGCAGCCGGCGTTGGCGCAGGGCCTGGCGGATCGGCGCCCAGGCACGGCGGACGGTGATGACGAGGGCCAGAAACAGCAGCGACCAGACGACCCGATGAGCCAGCATCTCCAGCGCCGGGACTGTCGCAACCGCCTTGAAGTAGAGGGGAAAAATTCCCCACAGCAGGTAGGCGCCGGCGGAACAGGCGATGCCCGATAGCCGATCGGCCGGGGGTGCGGATGCTGTTGAATGCCGACGCCCCTCAGCCGGCCTGGCCTCCGGCGGGCCTGGATCACCGGCCAATCAGGCGCCTCGTCAAAACACTTCCGAGATGCGCAGGGTATTGACCGTCGAGCCGACCGGGAAGCCGGCGAGGAACACCAGCCGCGAGCCCGGCTCGGCGAAGCCTTCCTTCAGTGCCCGCTGTTCGGCGATCGAGCTCATGTCGCGGAAGGTGCGGGCCTGGTCGATGAACACCGGGTGGACGCCCCAGCTCAGCGACAGCGAGCGGGCGACCTCGGTGTCGGTGGTCAGGGCGACGATCGGCACCGTCGGCCGCTCGCGCGCGGCGCGCAGCGTCGTATCGCCGCTGCTGGTATAGGTGACGATCGCCGAGGCGCCGATGGTCTCCGCCGCCTGGCGCGCCGCCGAGGTGATGGCGTCGGCTTCCGTCGCCTCGAGGGTCGAGTCGTCCATGCGGATGGTGCGGTTGAAGGCCGGGTCTCCCTCGGCACGCATGATGATGCGCTCCATGATCGTCACCGCCTCGACCGGATGGGCGCCGACGGCGGTCTCGCCGGAGAGCATGACCGCATCGGCCCCTTCGTAGACGGCGTTGGCGACGTCCGAGGCTTCGGCGCGGGTCGGCGTCGGCGCCTGAATCATCGATTCCAGCATCTGGGTGGCAACGATCACCGGCTTGCCGGCGCTCCGGCAGGAGCGGACGATGCGCCGCTGCAGCACCGGGACATCCTCGGTGGGCATCTCGACGCCGAGATCGCCGCGCGCCACCATCAGCGCGTCCGCCAGTTCGATGATGCGCTCGAGATGATGGATAGCCGACGGCTTCTCCAGCTTGGCGAGAACGCGCGCCCGGCCGTTGATCAATTCGCGCGCCTCGATCACGTCCTCCGGCCGTTGCACGAAGCTGAGGCCGATGAAGGTGACGCCGATATCAAGGGCGAAGGCCAGGTCATCGCGGTCTTTGGCGGTCAGCGGCGAGATGTCGAGGCGGACGTTGGGCAGGTTGACGCCCTTGTGGTCGGAGAGGGGGCCGCCTACCAGCACCTTGGTCTCGGCGAAGTCGTCGCCGCAGGACGTGACTTCCAGCCGCAGCTTGCCGTCGTCGAGCAGCAGCTTGGCGCCCGGCGCCAATGCCGCGAAGATCTCGGGATGCGGCAGCTCGACCCGGCCGCTATCGCCCAGCTCGTTGCGCAGGTCGAGATGGAACGCGGCACCGTCCTGCAGCTCAATGCGGCCGCCGGCGAAAGCGCCCACCCGCAGCTTCGGCCCTTGCATGTCGGCGAGGATGCCGATCGGCCGGCCTGTTCTCTCCTCCAGCGAGCGTATGGCGCGCACCCGCTGTTGGTGATCGGCGTGGGAGCCGTGGCTGAAGTTGAGGCGGAAGACGTCGACACCGGCGGCAAACAGCTGCGCCAGGCGCTCCTCCGTGCTGGAGGCGGGACCGAGGGTGGAGACGATCTTGGTGCGGGTAAGCCGGCGCATGGATTTTTGATTTTCGCAGTTTGGACGGACGTTTACCGCTACCATACCGGCGAAGCCGGCGGCGGACCAGTGCGAATGCGCGTCAGCCGCGCGGCGAATGCGCGTGCATCCGGCTTTCTTCTCGTTTAGGGTGCGCGCCCGGTTGTGCCGGGGCCGCCGGCGGCGGGAATCCGATAGCCGCCACGAGCAAAAACCGTCTCCACACCTTCCGGGGGCAGCTGGTCATGCGCTTTTCGTTCTGGTTGATGGGAATTCTGATGACGACAATGCTGTCCGCCGGCGGCGCCGCCGCCGCGCCGTCACCCGAAGATGTCCTCGTCATGCAGCTCAAGGACGGCATCGTGCTCATCGAGATGCGGCCCGACCTCGCGCCGAAGCACGTCGCCCGCATCAGGGAACTGACCCGCAAAGGCTTTTACGACGGGCTGACCTTCCATCGGGTGATCGAAGGCTTCATGGCGCAGGGCGGCGATCCCAAGGGCACCGGCACCGGCGGCTCGGGCGTCAAGCTGCCGGCTGAGTTCTCCAAGCAGCCGTTCGTCCGCGGCACCGTCGGCATGGCGCGCTCGGCGGATCCCAACAGCGGCGATTCGCAGTTCTTCATCTGCTTCGCCCCGGCGCCGTTCCTCGACGGCCAGTACACGGTGTGGGGGCAAGTAATCCAGGGGATGGAGTACGTCGACAAGATCAAGCGCGGCACCGGCGCCAACGGCGAGGTGAGCAACCCCGACCG
>JAXMDR010000045.1:0-17923 GCA_046348725.1 Rhodospirillales bacterium | reverse complement strand
CCGGTCGAACCGTAGTGGTGGTTCCCGTTCGGTTCGGGTCAGTAACCAAGTCGACCACGAAGCAGTCTTCGTCGCCGTCTGCCAGTAAAGCTAGCCGTAACCCCAGCCTTTGCAGAATGGCCGGCAAACGCCGGTGAACAAGCTTGACTAGGTAATCCCCATCCCCTGCCAACTCAGCCTCGGCTAAATCCTGCACGAACTGGAGGGAGCCCTCCTCGAGGGGAACTTCTGCTTTAGGGGCCACTTCAGCCGGCCGCTCCACCCTCAACCTAGCAAGCAGCACGTCGGCCTGCCGAAAGGCATCTTCCAGTCGGTCGATATCGGGATTCGCCGCTGAGGAGCCTTTCCCGTCAATAACGCAAGCACCAACTCTGTCGGCCCCTCTAAGCCAGAGCGGCAAAGTATCGGCCGAAAAGCCAAACAACTTTCCCCCTGCGGCCAGATAGCCAACGAGACCCAGAACTATAGCCAACCCTAGGCTCAGCGTGAGCGTGCCGATAACTACAGACCCGATGAGGACGATAGTCAACACCGGAGCAACAGCCATCAGCGCCGGCGACGAGGGGCGCTCCGATTCATGTGCCGCTTCGGCCAGGTGGAGATCAACCCCAGCGTCGGACTGTGACTTTGACGGTACAAGGGCACGCAGGCTGGCGAACAGTTGAGCCGCTAACTTGGCATCCACCTCCGAGATATCCTGTTGTGCCAGGTAGGCGTCCCTTGTCTGATCACAAAGCACGACAGGATCCGGTCCGTCACCATTGTTACCCTCGCCGCGCACGGATCGCGCTACAGTCCTAAGCTCAAGAAAGGTGTCTGCTATTGTGCGCATGATGACAACTGAAGTTAACGCCTTTCGATGCTCCAAACGTTGTGCGTATACACTCATCAATGCGATGTAGCAATATGAAGCGGCGATCAGCGGCGCCTGCAAGACCACCCGCAGTTTAAACATACCTGATCACGCACGATCTTCCGCGGTTGAGGAGGTTCGGGGGCCGCCCCAGCCGCGGCGGCGCATCATCATGGTGGCGAATTTGTAGTGGCGGTCGCTTGTCCCGGCAGCCGCAGCAGCCGTCGGCTGACCGCGCTGCTACTGTTGCACCCAGACGGCGATGCTGCGGTCGTTGCAGCGGAAATCGCCGAAGCCGTCGTTGCCGATGACGACCGTGCCGGCGAGATCAAGGCCGCACCAACGTTGCCGCCGGGTCTCCACTCAACAACTGAGCTCGTAGCCCTGCAAACTAAAATTGCAGGACTGCGTCGTCGCCGCGCTGGCGGAGGCCCTGGTCAATCTGCGCCCCAATGCGATCGGCAAGGCGTCTCCCCGCGGGAGCTTCCCTCTCCGCCGCCTTAAGGCTATCTCGAAGTCCGGCCACGAGATCCGGTAGAGACTCTTTGAGTTTCGAGTCGATCTTCCGTTCAGTTATGATCTTCCGTAACAACGTCGGTATAACCCAATCCTTCACCTGTTCCATCATTGCCTCTTTCCCAATCATCAAGGCAATAAACACCCCAATGCCCGCAATGACCTGTCCGAAAAATGGTAGGTGCAGAAGAGCTACGCCAGCACCGCCCAGCACCATTGCCGAAACGGTTGCGACGATGGCGTTGATTATGTTACCAACCTTATCAAGGTCGTCGGACACGAAGCCAGAAATATTGTCCGTCTGTGGCGCTCTCGTACTGAAATGAGTATTGGCAGAAAGCTGCAGGGTTGAGGCTGGCAGCTGGTATTTCAGGCAAATCGGATCAGTCAAACCTTGCAGGCGCGGCCTTATTTCCTCGAACCACTGGCGTGTAGCGGCGGACACCACCGACTTGGCAGCGTCACTATGCAGGAACGCATCCACTCTCTCTTTCGTTTGAGTTTCCATCTGGCGAAGCGTTGGCATAGCGCCGTTGCGCCAATCGATTATCTCGTCTCGCAAAATACGCCTAATGATCTCCCCAGCCAAGTCTGCTGCCAGCCGAGAAAAAAGGCTATCGATGTTACTACCTACAATGTTTTCAACCTTCGAACTCTTAATAAGATCGTCGATGTCCTTCTGGAATTCCTGTGACTTGAGCTGTGATCGACCAAACCACGCAAGGCCTTTGGCCACTGCCAACTCAGGCTCCCCGCCGCGAATTGGCTTGACGACGGCGAATACCTCCTCGATCAGGTTTATGACGAACTGCATGCGCGCCCCGCCGCCGGTGACGAGGATGTGGTCCGGCGGGTCGCCGATCTTTGCTTTGGCGTTGACCAGCCGATCCCGAAACGCGTCGACAAAGGATCGCCCTCCTAGCTCTTCCAACGGAGAGTTCTTGATCCCGCACATAACGGCATCGTCGAGAGAGACTTCGAACAGCAGGCCCCGCTCCAGCCGGACCGATTGCCAAACGTCGTTGCCAGTTCCCTGCTTTTCGTTGAAGTACTCGTGCTTGGCATCCCGGCACTTCAGGTCAACTTCCACCTTCTTCCCCGGATGGCTTGCGAGGAAAGACCGTAACTCTTGCTGGTTGGCCTGGTTGTCGATCGAGTAGTTCAGGATGGCTTGGTCAAGGAGGCCCGCCCCTATATCACCCACCGCAGTGTGCCCAAAATCGACCGGGCGGGCATTGAGTTTTTCACTGAACGGGAAGTCGGTCGTCGAGGACCTGATGTCGATGAGCAGAATGCGCTTGGCGAGTTCGACGTCCGACAATTCATTTGACCCCGCGCGTGCAGGAAGCGGCCCGCGATCTGGGGACGGACGCAGACGTTCCTCGTATCTCCCTGCTCAAGGAGCTTGCGGTACTTTTCCTGCACCTGAGGACCCCACCCCGATGGACAGCCAACGAGAAAATAGGCGCGGGTCGGGCTCGGCCACCTGCCTAGTCTCGACCAGCCGATCAAGGATGCCCTGGAACAACCGATAGCGTTGCGTTGGTGAAGCGACGGGATGACGCTGGAAATCCGGGCATTTGAACCGCGTATAGCTTTCGACTAGGCTCGAAGACAGTGTAATGACCTCGCGCCTGATAGCAATACCGCCCTTGGCGTCGCGACCAACCGCGGTCACGATGCTGCGAACACCCCCTACTTCGAGGGGAGTAGGCTCACCGGTAGCATTGAGCCGGGGTGCGCACCAGAGCTGGGTTTCGCCGTGGCCAAGATCAAAGCCAATGATCTCCATATTTCCGTCAGTCATCCCCCCTCCCATCGTGCAGCCCGTCAGGCGCCGATGTTCCAGACGTACCGCTGCCCATAGCCGCGTGACAAGCAGCGGTCGCCGCGCATGATCGCCGGTCGAACCGTAGTGGTGGTTCCCGTTCGGTTCGGGTCAGTAACCAAGTCGACCACGAAGCAGTTCGTCGCTGTCTGCCAGTAAAGCTAGCCGTAACCCCAGCCTTTGCAGAATGGCCGCGCCGGTGAACAAGCTTGACTAGGTAATCCCCATCCCCTGCCAACTCAGCCTCGGCTAAATCCTGCACGAACTGGAGGGAGCCCTCCTCGAGGGAAGAACTTCTGCTTTAGGGGCCACTTCAGCCGGCCGCTCCACCCTCAACCTAGCAAGCAGCACGTCGGCCTGCCGAAAGCGGCATCTTCCAGTCGGTCGATATCGGGATCTGCCGCTGAGGAGCCTTTCCCGTCAATAACGTGTTGTTCTCAACTCTGTCGGCCCCTCTAAGCCAGAGCGGTAAAAGTATCGGCCGAAAAGCCAAACAACTTTCCCCCTGCGGCCAGATAGCCAACGAGACCCAGAACTATAGCCAACCCTAGGCTCAGCGTGAGCGTGCCGATAACTACAGACCCGATGAGGACGATAGTCAACACCGGAGCAACAGCCATCAGCGCCGGCGACGAGGGGCGCTCCGATTCATGTGCCGCTTCGGCCAGGTGGAGATCAACCCCAGCGTCGGACTGTGACTTGACGGTACAAGGGCACGCAGGCTGGCGAACAGCGAGCCGCTAACCGGCATCCACCTCCGAGATATCCTGTTGTGCTGTGTAGGCGTCCCTTGTCTGATCACAAAGCACGACAGGATCCGGTCCGTCACCATTGTTACCCTCGCCGCGCACGGATCGCGCCAGTCCTAAGCTCAAGAAAGGTGTCTGCTATTGTGCGCATGATGACAACTGAAGTTAACGCCTTCGATGCTCCAAACGTTGTGCGTATACACTCATCAATGCGATGCGCAACATGAAGCGGCGATCAGCGGCGCCTGCAAGACCACCCGCAGTTTAAACATACCTGATCACGCACGATCTTCCGCGGTTGAGGAGGTTCGGGGGCCGCCCCAGCCGCGGCGGCGCATCATCATGGTGGCGAATTTGTAGTGGCGGTCGCTTGTCCTGGCAGCCGCAGCAGCCGTCAGCTGACCGCGCTGCTACTGTTGCACCCAGACGGCGATGCTGCGGTCGTTGCAGCGGAAATCGCCGAAGCCGTCGTTGCCGATGACCACCGTGCCGGGGATGGCGCCGGTCACCTCGGCGAAGATGGCGCTCCGGCATGCCGGCGCGCATCCGCTTCACCCCGCCGCCGGCATCGGTCATCACCACCGCGAGGCCGCGAGCGTGGTCCTCGTCGCCGGCGCGCGTCCAGCCGATGAGGTTGGCATCGCCGAACCAGTCGGTCTGCGGCCCGTAGGCACTCGCTTCGCGGCGCGCCGTCAGCAGTGAGTCCAGTAGCGGCCGCAGGCTGCCGCGGCCGCTGCCGCCATAATAGTCGGGATAGAAGACGCACGGATAGCCGGACTGGCGCAGCAGGATCAGCGCGTAGGCATGCGGCAGGAACCAGTCGCGCACCGCCTCGTCGCGGCGATCTCGTTGCCGTAGTGTCGTGGTTGTCGACGAAGGTGACCGCCAGTTCCGGGTCCTGCGCCACCAGGGTGCCATCGAAGATGCGCGCCATATCGACGCCGCCCTCGCCGCGGGCGATATCGCGCAGGCTGAAGTGCAGCGGAAAGTCGAACAGCGACATCCGCCGTCCGGTCTGCTCGATGTACCAGCGCAAGGTGGCGACGTTGCCGCTGAAGTACTCGCCGACGGCGAACAGCGGCCGGCCGGCGGCGCCGCGCACCCGGTCGAGCCACTCAGTTGAAAACGTGAAGCGGATGTGGCGGACGGCGTCCAGGCGGAAGCCGTCAATCCCCAGCGTGCGGACGATCCATTCGCCCCACGAGCCCGTCTCCTCACGGACATCGTCGCGGCTCGAATCGAGGTCGGCGAACATCAGGTAGTCGTAGTTGCCGCGCTCGGGATCGACCGGCGTCTCGAACGTCTTGTTGGCGAGGCGGAAGATGGAGCGCTCGCCGGTGCGCTGGTCGTAGTCGATCGCGTCGAAATGGTACCAGTGCCACTGGAACGGCGAATAGGTGCTGCCGCGCCCCGGGAAGGTGAACAGCGTCCACCCTTCGATCTCGCGGGCGGGGCCGATCTCGATGTTGCGGTTGTCGTTGGAAACCGGTGTTGCCGTGGTCACCTCGGTCGGTCGGCACTGCCCTTATGGTTGAGGACGGTGTCGAGGTAGACCTGCAGCCCCGCGCCCTGCGCGGCGCGGATCGCGGCTTCGAGCTGCGCGCGGGTGCCGTACTTGGTCGCAACCGTACCCTTCTGGTCAAATTCACCTAGGTCGTAGAGGTCGATGCCGTAGCCGACATCGCTCGCCCCATCCATCGCCTTGCACGGCGATGGCAGCCACAGGGACGTGAAGCCGGCGGCGGCGAGAGCCTGCGCATCTGCCGCGATCTCGTCCCACAGCCGCCCGCCGGTCGGATAGTCCCAGTGAAACGCCTGCAGCATGGTGCCGTTGATGGCCGGCATGGCAATCCCCTGTTTCGTCGCGCGGCCTCGCCGGGTGGAAGGGCGGTCGCGGCGATCCCTTCCCGGCCGGATGCTTACGAAGTGATGTCGCTCTTGCCCCGGCCGACGCTGTTGGCTTTGTTCGATTTTCGGCTTCAGTGTCCCGACGTTACTGCCGCTGCAGCACGAAGACGCTGTTGGCGGGAAGGTTGACGGTGATGACGCCGCCGCTGGAGGCGATGGGATCAGGGTTGAGCAGGCCGGTGCCGCCATAGATGCCCGCGATCTTGCCGAGGATCTCGCGCCACTGGCCGTCGGCGATGCGGCTGTCCTGCAGGCGGTAGCCGGCGCGGAAGGCCCCAGTCGTTCAGGCAGCCGACCACCAGCATGTCCTCTCCTTGCGTCCAGCAGTGGAAGGCGATGATGCGGTTGGCGTCGTGGACGTGGACGATCTGGCAGTTGCGGGCGCGGAATGCCGGATGCGCCTGGCGCAGCCGCAGCACGTCCTGATAGAAGCGGAACATCCGGGCGCCCGCCCCCTGCCGCAGTGCGTAGAAATCCTCCCGGCTGTTCAGGAAGTCGTCGTAGCGGTAGGGCAGCGAGGCGCCGACCTCCTCGCCCATGAAGAACATCGGGATGCCGGGCGCCAGCAGCGTGATGCCGGCGCAGAAACGGGTGCGCGCTTCGGCATAGCGCCGCGTCTCGCCTACCAGCGAGGCGCCGTTGACGGCGACCTCGATGGTCCGCGCCGAGTGCACCTCCTGGCCGTTCTCCATGTAGTAGGAGTTGCCAGCCTCGTCGTGGGACTCGTGATAGATGACGCGGCCGCCGGCGGAAGCAGTGAGCACGCCCGAGAACCAGGTCATGTTCAGCGTCCGGCCGTCGCCATAGCCGGCGAACTTCAGCAGCCGTGCCCGGCTGGAATCGTTCTGCGCGTCGCCGATATGGTGGTGGTAGTAGTCGGAATACCAGACGGCGTTGAAGCCCATGCCGCCCTGCTCGGTGGACTGGGTCACCGCCGACCAGCCGGAATGATCTTCGGCGGTCAGGAACACGCCCGGCTTCAGCAGCTGCAGGGTACGCGACCACTCGCGCAGGAACTTGGCGCCGAAGATGCGGGCATTGTTCGCCGCATTGCCGTTGGCGTGCAGCACCGCATAGGAGTGGATCGACGTGGTCTGGTCGACCCGAAAGCCATCCACGTGGAATTCCATCAGCAGCGCCGCGGCACTGGAAATGAACATCTTGCGGACGGTCTCGTCCCAGAACCGCGGCGGGCGTAGCCATCGACATGTTGTCGATGCAGCCGCCGCTGCCGGGAGGTTGGCATTTGGATAGTCGGTCGATCGCCCCTCGTACCAGTAGTAGATGCTGGTTTCCGGCGCATCGGAATCGTACGCCCACTCGGCCCGCTCGCCGTCGGCAGCGTGTAGTGGTTGTAGACGACGTCGACCAGCACGGCGATGCCGCGCTGGTGGCAGGCCTTGATGAAGTGCTTGAACTGGTCGCGCCCGCCGCCGGCATATTCGATCGCCATGTAATGCGACGTACCGTAGCCCCAGCTCGACCAGCCCTCGTACTCCGCCAGAGGCATCAGCTCGACGGCGTTGACGCCGAGGTCCACGAGGTAGTCGAGCAGATCCAAAGCGTCATCAAGGGTGCCGCGCACCGCGCCGCGGCCGAGGCCGAGGCCATCCACGTGCAGCTCGTAGATGACGAGGTCGTCGAGCCGGGTCGGCAGCGGGCGCGCCGGATTGAACTCGTCGCGCCAGAAGTCCGCATCGCTCTGCCACTGTGTTTCCGGGAAAACGGGCTGGCCCTGCGCATCGACCTCCCGCATCAGCGCCGCGACGCGGTCGGGGTCGACCACGATCGAGCAGCTCTTGACGCCATCCAGGTCCTGCCGCCGGCCGCTCCACGGCCCGCCGCCGGAGGGCGGTGTGCCTTCCGGATTGACCTTGCCATTGCCGATCTGGCAGCGGGAGTAGAGGTCGGTGCGGTAGGCAACGCTGCCGTTGTCCTTGGTGATGCGGAACATGTAGGCGGTGTGGTCGAAGCCGGCGTAGCCGGCGAGCCCCGGATCGGCGGGATCGGTGGACCAGATGCCGTCTTCGCCGCGGGTCATCGGGAAGGTCGCGGTGACCCCCCGCCCGTCGTTCCAGATGTACCCGCCGGTCGTCTCGCCGCGCACCAGCTCCACCCTCTGGGCGTTCGGAGCCCAGACGGAGAAGCGCATTGCCGGCGCCTGAGCACCGTTGCCGTAGAGCTTGTTGGCGCCCAGACGGCGGCAATGGGTCAGGTAGTAGCGGTTGGTCTGGCCGGCGCCGGTCAGCGTGAAGCTGCGATTCCGGTCGGTGGAACTGACGTCGCTGACCTCGGTCGCGATGCCCCAGACGTTCGGGTTCTGCTGGGTGGAGACGGAGACGCCCCAGCGGAAGGTCCGGCCGATCTGGCTGTCGTCGAGCTGCACCGTGGTGCGGAAGGCCGGGCAGCCGTCATCCGCCGTGAACGCCTGCATCTCCACCGTCGACCACTGGTCGGAAAGCATGCCCTGGCCATTCCAGCTTCCGGTCAGCCGGGCGCCGAGGAAGACGGTACTGCGCAGGCCCGTCCGGTATTCGAAGTTCACGGGTATCGTCGGCATCGTTCCCTCCTGGATACGCGCGCCTGCGCCCCTTTTCGGCCCCTTTCCGCAGGCGCGCTGCCGGTCGTACGGCTACGCCGCCAGTGCTTCACGAATGGCGTCATCGACCGCCTGCTTGTCCTCCGGGAACAGCCCGAAGGTGGTCAGGTGGCCAGAGATGGTCGTTACCTCCCGGTACTTGGCGCCGGGGATGTTGCGGGCGTCGAGCTCGTTGTCCTGCGGCGGGAACATGACATCGCCGGTGAAGGCAACGATCGTCGTCTTGGCGGTGATCCGCCCCAGCGCCTCCGGCAGCGAGCCGCCCTGGGCAGGATCGGCGGTGAGCGCCTTGCGCGCCTGGATCAGCAGGTTGTTGGGGTCCTGGCCGACCATGAAGCCCTCGAAGAAGCCGCGCACGAAGTCCTGCACGCTGCCGAAGCCCAGCCGCTGCATGAGATCGCCGTGATAGTAGGAGAGCGGCGGCAGCGTCAGCGCCATGCAGTGCCCCTGCCGGCGCAGGCCGGCCTGCACGTCGGAGGCCTGGGCGTAGAAGCCGTTGTTCCACGCCGGATCGGTGACGATCGGCTCCTCGATGACCGTGCGCAGCCAGTGCAGCGTCCACGGCGACGGCCTTGGCGCCCCGGCGATCGAGGCCATGCGCGTCACCACGTCGGGGAAGCGCACCGCCCACTCGTAGGTCTGCAGCGCACCCACCGACCAGCCGAGGACCAGCGCCAGCCGCTCGATGCCGAAGTGCTCGGTGATCAGCCGGTGCTGGGCGATGACGTCGTCGGCGATGGCGATCGGCGGGAAGGCGCCGCGGTCGAACGGCGGCGGCGTGTTGCTGGGCGACGACGAGGAGCCGTTGCCGAACTGGCCGGGCAGGATCACGAAGTACTTGTTCGGATCGAGCGCCATGCCCTCACCGACGTACATCTCCAGCGCCGCGTCGTTGCCGCCGAGGAAGTTGGGAAAGACGACGGCATTGTCGCGCGCCGCGTTCAGCGTGCCGTGGGTGGTGTAGGCCAGTCGGGCATTGGGGATGGTATAGCCGTTTGCCAGCCGGAAATTGCCGAGTTCGAACGTATCCACTGCCGCGCCTCCTGATCTCCTGAACCTCGGATGGTTGGGCCGGAGCCCTTTCAGTTTCCGGTCTTGATGAAGTCGGCGGCCCGCTCGCCGATCATGACGATGGTGGTGTGGGTGTTGGCCGCCGGGATCGACGGCATCACCGAGCCGTCGGCGATACGCAGACCCTCGATGCCGCGCACCTTCAGCCGGTTGTCCACCACCGCCAGCCGGTCGATGCCCATCTTGCACGAGCCGACGAAGTGGTAGTAGGAGCCGACGTTGTCGGTCACCCAGGCGCGCAGCTGCTCGTCGGTAACGACGTCGGGTCCGGGGCCGACCTCCACCAGGCCCAGCGCCTGGAAGGCGCGGGTACGGTAGATGTCGCGGCCGATCTTGACCATCGTCACCAGCCGGTCGATGTCCGCCGGCTCGGCGCCGAAGTTGCAGCTGATGTCGGGCGGCACCGTCGGATCGGCGGAAGCCAGCCGCACCCAGCCGCGCGACAGCGGCCGCACCAGCCCCGGCAGCGTCAGGATCACGTGCGGATCGACGAGCTGGGCGACCGACGCCACCGGCTGCCCGGTCTGCAGCCGCTGCACCACGTTGGCGAAGAAGGCATCGCCGAAGGGCGCCCGGTGAACGAGGCAGATCTCCAGGTCGGGAACCGGCATGCCCGGCTGCGAGCCCCAGAACAGGCCGACCTCGGTCATGTTGGCGCGCGGATCGGCGCCCGGCTCCGCCATGCGGCCGAACGGCCCGATGAGCAGCGGGTGGTCGTGGAAGTTCTCGCCGACACCGGGCAGGTCGTGGACGACGGCGATGCCGTGCTGCTGCAGCTGGTCGGCGGGACCGATGCCGGAGAGCATCAGCAGCTTCGGCGTCTCCATGGCGCCGCAGGCGACGATGACCTCGCGCCCGGCGTTGGCGGTCACCTCCTGGCCGTTCTCCAGGTAGGCGACCCCGTTGCACCTTCCGTTCTCGATCAGCAGCCGTGTTGCCCGCACTTGCGTCTTCAGGGTGACGTTGCCGCGGGCGACCGCCGGCAGCAGGTAGGAGGTGAGCGCACCGCCTCTGCGGCCGTCACGCATGTCGAGATGGTGCCAGCCGCATCCGAAGGATGTGGCGTTGAAGTCCTCGACCAGCGGATAGCCCAGCTCGACGCAGGCGTCGAGGAAGGTCTGCGAGACCGGGTTGCCGGTGTCGCGGGCGTTGACGATGGTCATCGGCCCGCCCTTGCCGGCGGTCGGATTGAGGTCGTCGAGCTGGTTTTCCGAGCGCTGGTAGAACGGCAGGCACTCGGCGAACGACCAGCCGGTGCAGCCGTTGTATGCCCAGGAGTCGAGGTCCGCTGCCTTCGCCCGGACGTGCATCATGTGGTAGACGGCGGAGCCGCCGCCGGTGCAGCGGCCGGCGGCGGAATAGACGCGGCGGCCGTTCAGCGCCGGCTGCGGCGCGCTGTTGTAGGCCCAGTCGAGGTCGGTGAGCAGCAGCTCGTTCCACCGCCAGGGCACCGACACCGCTTCCGGAAGGTCCCCGGTGCCCACCTCCAGCACCAGGATCTTCGCGTCCGGGAGTTCGCCGAGGCGATAGGCGACGGTCGAGCCCCCCGGCCCGGACCCGACGATGATGAAGTCGTATGTCTCCGGCATGCTGGCCTTCGCTCCTATGCGTTCTGCCCGGCGGGCGCAGCCGGCCGGGCGGCGATGACCGCGTCGATCTCAGCCTCGGTCAGGCTCGGGATGACGTCCTTGACCAGGTAGGCGAAGTAGGACTGCCCCCACATGGTCTCCCACAGCGGGAAGTGGGCATCGAACGGCTCGCCGCGCCGCTGCGCCAAGCGCACCTCCAGGTCCCAGATCAGCCAGTCGAACTCGGCCTCGGTGAAGGGCAGCCCGAAGCCAGCGGCGGCGGCGATCACCTGGTCCTTGCCAAGCCACTGCAGCGCATCCAGCACGTCGGCCCGGACCGCGACCGTCTGCAGGAAGGTAATGAGGTTGCGCTCGCTCATGCCGGTGCTCCCTGCGGCGGCGCCAGCAGCGCGGCCAGCTCCGTATCGGTGTGCCGGCGCACCTGCTCGACGAGGTAGCCCAGGTGGTAGCGCCCCCACATCTGCCGCCACAGCCGCGCCGTGCCGTCGTAGGGGTCGCGGTCCTTGCTGAGGATGATGCTGGCCTCAATACGGCCGGCCACCTCCGCCAAGTCCCAGGCGGTAAAGTCGAAGCCGTCGTTCCTGGCGTGGAACAGCAGCTGGCTGAGCGAGCGCTGGTCGTAGCGGGCGACCATCGCCGGATCGTCCCGGGCGGTGGTGAAGAACTTCAGGCGCTTTCAAGCGACATCCCGGTTTCTCCTGACCGATGCTAAGCGAGCGGCGGCGGGGGAACGCCCGGCGTGTAGGGCGCGGTTCCGGCCCGATGACCCAGTTCTCGCGCACGATCATCTCGTGCAGGTAGCGCTCCTCGGTAAAGAGGCGGTAGTCGGCGCGCACGATCTGCTGCTGCATCGAACGATTGGCGTCGAGCAGCGCATCGACGTTGTCGAACCAGAGCTGTTCGACGCAGTCGAGCACCGCCTCGCCGACGGAATAGAAGCCATCGACCACGTGCCCCTGGACGTAGCGGCGCAGTCCCGGCACCTGCAGCACGCGGGCGGCATGCTGGCCGAGGCAGTAGTCCTTGAACGCCTGCAGCGGCAGGCCCTCGCGGCGCTTGGAGAGCATCAGCAGCTTCGCCATGCCGCTGTTGCGGGTTTCCGGCGGCCCGGGAAAGATCTCGTGGGCGGTGGTGTCGAGCCCAGCGGTGAGCCAGAACGCCGCCCAGTTGGGCTCGTCGGCGCGCGCACCCAGCAGGAACTCCGGCGTCTGCAGCGAGGCCAGCTGCTCTTCGGCGTTGGCCAGCCAGATCTCGGCGACGCCGCTCCAGCGCGGCAGCGCCGTCTCGCCCGGCAGCGGGATGCGGGTATCGATCATGTAGCGGCGGATCTGCGGGATGCGGCTGGCGTAGCGCACCGCGTGGACCTCGACCCAGTAGCGCTGGAAGGCCTCCTCCGACATCCCCGGCCGCGGCGATGCGAAGATGAACTGGTGAATCATGCGGGCTCCGTCGTCACGAGTTCGGGGATGGGCGGAATGACAGCGCCGGCCGGCTGGTCGCCGCGGATGAAATCGGCGGCCCTCTCGGCGATCATCATGATCGCGGCGTTGGGATTGCCGTTGACCAGCCGCGGCATCGCCGATGCGTCGGCGATTCGCAGAGCCTCGATGCCGCGTACCTTCAGCCGGCCGTCGAGGACCGCCGCGGCATCGCCGTCGGGGCCCATCTTGCAGGTGCCGACCGGATGCCAGACAGTGGAGGCGACGCGGCGGACGTAGTCGCGCAGCTCGGCGCTGCCGGTGACGTTCGCGCCCGGCGCCAGTTCGCGGCCGCGCAGCCCGCCGAACGCCGGGGTGCTGATCAGCTCGCGGGCGTAACGAATGCCGTACTCCAGCACCGCCACGTCCTCGTCGCGACTCAGAGACTGGGGATCGACCACCGCGTTGGCGGTGGGATCGGCGGAGGCCAGCGTCACCGAGCCGATGCTCTTCGGCTGCGACAGAATCGGTGCCGCGGTGAAGCCCGGGCCATCGGTGCGGTACTCGTCGGGAACGAACTGCACCGGCCCGAAGAAGTACTGCAGGTCGGGAGAGGCGCTGCGGTCGGCGGCGTCGGTCCAGGTGAACAGGCCGGCCTCCGCCAGCATCTCGGCGGTATCCAGTGGCCGGGTGGACTCGAAGCCGACGCCGAGCAGCATGTGATCCTGCAGGTTGCCGGCCGACGCCGGGCAGGTCGGCGGCAACGGCGATGCCGTGCCGGCCCAACTCGGCAGCCGGGCCCAGTCCTGAGAGCATCATCAGCTTCGGCGTCTCGAAGGCGCCGCAGCACAGGATCACCTCGCGCTCCGCCCGCAGCGTCTGCACGCTGCCGTCGGCTGCTACGTATTCGACGCCGGTGGCCCGGCCGGCCTCCTGCACGACCCGCGTCGTGCGCACGCCGGTCAGCAGCCGGAAGTTGGCGCGGTCGAGGACCGGGCGGACGAACGCCGAAGCCGCGGTCACCCGGATGTAATCGACGTTGCGTGTCGACTGGTAGAAGCCGGCACCGGCTTCCTGCGAGGCGCCGTTGAAGTCGTTGAACTTCTCGGTGGCTCCCAGCGTCGTCGCCGCCTCGATGAACGCGTGCGAGACGATCGAGGGCGTGTGCATGCCGATGATCGACAGCGGGCCATTGTCGCCGTGATAGGGCGAGGTCGCGCCGTGCCAGGTCTCCGACTTCTTGAAGTACGGCAGGACGTCGTCGTAGCCCCAGCCGGCGTTGCCCAGCGCCGCCCAGCCGTCGAAGTCGCGGCGGTTACCGCGAATGTAGATCATCGCGTTGACGGCGCTGGAGCCGCCCAGCACCCGGCCGCGAGCGATGTCGATGGCGCGGCCGCCGAGACCCGCCTGCGGGGTGGTCCGGTAGCCCCAGTCCTCAGCACCCTGCGGGTTCCACAGGCTGAACATCGACGGCAGGTCGGGCGCCCAGATCGCCGGGTTGCTGTCCATGCCGCCGCGCTCCAGCAGCGCCACCTGCACGTGCGGATCGACCGCGAGGCGGGCGGCAACGATGCACCCGGCGGTGCCGGCGCCGACGACGATGTAATCGACCGAATTTTCGGGCATTCGCCCCTCCAAAGGCCCGTGTTTGCCAGGCTGCGCGGCGCGGCTTCACGCCATCGGATGGCGCTTCAGGAACGTGTAGATCGCCTCGCCCACCGCCAGCGGGTTCATGCTCTGCATGCCGTGCGTGGCATTGAGGATGGCGCCGCGCTCGGCCTGCGGCAGCCAGCTCATCAGGAACCGCTGCGTCTCGCGGAAGCCGGGCATCGCCGCCTCGCTGTCGGTGCCCATGACGGCGAGGATCGGCATCGCCGGCTTGCTCTGCACCATCTGGTCGGCCTGCGACATGCGAAAGCCCCAGTTGGAGATGGCGACGAAGTCGATGTTGAAGGTGGTATCGACGCACTCCTCGACCCGCTGCCAGACGTCGAGCGGGTTGGTCATATCGACGCAGCCGAGGAAGGTCGGCCCGCAGACCAGCGCCATGTAGAGCTGCGCCGCCGCCAGCTTCTCGCCACGCTGATAGAGCTCGAAGGCGCGGTTGAACGCATCGATGTTGGCCTGGACGCCGGCCTGCTCCTCGCGCGGCAAATACGGCTCCAGCAGCACCGCAGAATGGGCGCGCTCCGGATAGGAGAGCAGGAACTGGAAGGCGATGACGCCGCCGAAGGAGAAGGCGACGATGTGCGCCTTGGCGATGCCGAGGTGATCGAGCAGCTCGCGGACGTGCTCCGCGCCTTCCTCGATGCTCAGCGCGTTCTTGTCCAGCGTGCTGCCGTTGTAGCCGGCGCGGTAGTAGGTGATGAGCTTGTAGTCGTCGAACAGCGGCGGATAGAACCGCAGCGGCGTGATCAGGCTGTCGGAGATGCTGGTGCCGTGGATGAACAGCACCGGCTCGCCCTCGCCGAGCACGGTGTAGCGCAGGCTGGCGTTGTTCACCTGCGCCCGCTGGTCGAGATCGATGTTCCACTCGCGGCCGATGGAGAAGGCGTTGGTCAGAGGCGCCGTCATGCGCTCCTCCCTGTTGCTTAGGGTCGCGGCCTAGCGCCGCACGCTGTCTTCCAGGATCAGGTCGATCAGGAACGGCCCGTCGTGGTCCAGCATGGCGCGGATGGCGCCGGCCATCTCGCCCGGCTGGCTCACCCGCACCCCCGGGACCCCGAAGCCCTTGGCCAGCGCGACGTAGTCGATCTCCGGGCCGTGGATGTCGAAGGACGGCGGGAAGTCGGCGTCGGCGATGTTCTGGTCGCGCCAGTAGACGACGAGGTTGTCCTTGAGAATGCGGTAGCTGCGGTTGTTGCAGACGATGAACTTGGCGCCGATGCGATGGTGCGCCGCCGTCCATAGCGCCGGAATGGTGAACACCGCGCCGCCGTCGCCGCCGAGGCCGACCACGGTGCGATCGGGATGGGCGATCTTGGCGCCGACCGCACCGGGAAGGCCGATGCCCAGCGTGCCGCCGGGGGTCTGGAACAGATGGCCGGGGAGGCTCGGCGGCAGGTAGCGGGTCAGCGCGCCGGAATTGGTAATCGCCTCGTCGAACAGGATCACGTCGGGCGGCAGGTGCTTCGCCAGCTCCTCGGCGAACGCCGACATGTGCAGCGGTGTCGCTTCGCGGCTGGCGGCGTCGGCCTGCACCGCCGCCGCCCGGGCGCTTTCCTTCTCGGCGCCGATGCGCTCGGCGCGCTCGCGTGCGCTCGCCTTCTGGGCGTCGGTCATGGTCGCCGCCAGGCGCTCGGCGATCAGCCGCAGCGTCGGCTTCGGATCGCTAAGCAGGCCGAGGGTGATCGGGTGGTTCTTGGCGATGTCGTAGGCGCTGAGGTCGATATGAACGACCTTTGCGTCCGGGCGGAAGGGGCTCTGTACCGACGGGAAGACGTCGGGGAAGATGTAGGTGCCGACGACGAGCACGGCATCGGCATCGGCGACCGTCCGCGCACTGCCGGTGCCGAACATATGGCCGGTCAGCCCGCGATAAAGCGGATGGGTCCACGGGATGCAGAGCTCGGAGGCCATCGCCCCCCAGACGCCGGCACCGAGTGCCTCGGCCACCTGCGCCAGCTCCGCCTGGGCGTGGGCGTGGGAGACGCCGTCGCCCATGATGATCACCGGGTTGGTGGCACCGGCGAGCAGCTCGGCGGCGCGGGCGATCGCCGCTGGCTCCGGCGCGACGCAGGTATCCGGGATAACCGTCGGGATCACCTCCTCGTCGTTGTCCTGATCGAGGATGTCCTGCGGTACCGACAGGAAGGTGGGGCCGACCGGCGGCGTCGCCGCCATCTTGATGCAGCGCCGCAGCAGCCGCAGCAGGCTGCCGGAATGGATGGCGCGGTTGGCGTACTTGGTCACCGGCCGGGCGAAGGTAACGAGGTCGAGCGCCATGTGCGCATCGAGCGCATCGAAGGCGGCGCCGGCCTCGCCGGTGATCACCACCAGCGGCGAGCGCTGCTTGCGGAAGACTTGGTAGAGGCTGCCCAGCGCGTTGCCGGTGCCGACGCTGCAGTGCAGCTGCACGATCGTCGGCTTCTGCGTCGCCAGCGCATAGCCGTTGGCGATCAGGATGAGCGCCGCCTCCTGCAGGCCGAGGATGTACTGGATATCGGGAAAGCGGCTGATCTCGTCCAGCAGGCCTTCCTCGCTGCTGCCGGGATTTCCGAAGATATGGGTGATGCCATCGGCTCGAAGCTGCTCCAGCAGCTTGCGATGCCCCGTCGCGGTCGGCATGTGACGCTCCTTCAGCGGCGGACGGATCACGCGCGGATCCGTCCGCCCTAGGGTCGTTGGTCTACCAGCCCCAGCGGCGCAGCGGCGGATCGCCGTCCAGCACCTCGATCATCTTCTGGCCGGTCAGGATGCTGTCGGGCGTCGAGCGGCCGGTGATGAAGGGGTAATCGACGATTACGCTGGTCGGGTGGCCGAAGTTGCCGTGGTAGGCGCCACCCGGCGCCGTCGCATCGCGCAGGATGAACTCCAGCGCGTACGGCGGCGGACCCATGTTGAAGTTCAGGAACTGCCCCCGCGCTTCGACGAAGGCGGTGCCGTCCTGGTAGTCGTACTCCAGGCAGTGGCCGGTCACGTGCTTGCCGCGGATGATGCTCTCGCGCAGGTTCATATCGCGGGCAAACGCAAGGCAGGCGACGCCGTAGCATTCCGCCCCGATCGGCTTGCCGGCCCGCAGGAACGCGAGGATCAGGTCGTGCACCCGCTGATTGTTGACGAGATCGACGATCGGCCCGGAGCCGCCGACGATCAGCACCGCGTCGTACTTCTCGATGCCGCGCTCGGCATCCTGCAGATCCCAGTTATAGCGCTCCAGCAGGCGCACGAACTGGGCTGAAGCAAAGTAAGGGCGCTGCGGAAACCAAGCGGCGAGACTGATCGGGTTCGCCAGCCGCCTGCCCTGCCCGGTCGACGGATCGTCGATCTCCCGCGAGCGTGCCGCCATCTCCGGCGATGTGACCGAACGCTGCAGCGGCGGATCGAAGAAGTCCGGGTCCATGCTGACGGGAATACAGTTCGGCCGCCGGCCATTCGGCGTGCAGAAGTCCACTTGGTAGCCCGCCCGGTCGAACTCGCCGAGCGGCCCTACCAGTTCTTCGCCCCAGTATCCCCATTCCGACAGCACGATCAGGATACGGCGCTTGCCGGGTATCGCCGGCTCGGCGGCAACGGCGGCTGTAGCGGGAGTTGACGGAGGCGACTCGTTGGCGATGGCGAGCACGCGGTCGCGGATTGCATCCACCAGACGCTCGCTGCCGGTTGCTTCGCCCCCGGCAACGGCCGACATGTTGGTGATCAGGTCGTCGTCCGTTACCACGTGCTCGTGCCA
>JAXMDR010000044.1:0-18763 GCA_046348725.1 Rhodospirillales bacterium | reverse complement strand
GAAGCCGTCCTGCTGCGCCCGGTTGAAGCGGTGGATCTCGTCGATGAACAGCAGCGTCCCGCGCCCGGCGCTGCGCCGCGCCCGCGCCTCCTCGAACACCCGGCGCAGGTCGGCGACGCCGGAGAACACTGCCGACAGCGAGACGAACTCCAGCTCGGTGCGCTCTGCCAGCAGACGGGCGATGGTCGTCTTGCCGCAGCCGGGCGGACCCCACAGGATCATCGAGGAGAGCTTGCCGGACGCCAGCATCCGGCCGATCGGCGCGTCCGCCGCCAGCAGATGGTCCTGCCCGACGACGTCCTCGAGCCGTTGCGGCCGCAGCCGGTCGGCGAGCGGCTGCGGCGCCAGCGCCCGGAACAGCGAAGGGTCCTCGCCCTTCCCCTTGCGCGGCAAGGCTCAGCCGCCGAAGACGAGGTTGAAGCGCTGCTCGCCGCGGCCGACGACGATCTGCCAGCGCTGGACGCGCCGGCCGACCTGCCTGCGCAGGCCGGAGCTGGACGCGACGTCCTCGCCGTTGACGCTGAGGATGCGGTCGCCGCGCTGCAGCCCGATCTGATCGGCATTGCTGCCCTGTTCGACGGCGATGACGACGACGCCGCGATAGTAGCGGTCGGTGCCCAGTTCGTCGGCCAGCGCCGGCGACAGGTTGGCGACGGTGGCGCCGGCCAGCGGCTGCACCCCTTCCAGCTCCACCGGATCGCGCGGCGGATCCTCGGGGGCGCCACGCACCGGCAGCGTCACCCGGCGGTCCTCGCCCTTGCGCCACAGCTCCACCTCGGCGCTGCTGGTGGTCCCGAGGGTGGCGATGCGGTAGAGGAGCGCCTGCGGATCATCCACCGGCTGATCGTTGACCGCGAGTATGACATCGCCCACCCGGATGCCGGCCCGCTCGGCCGGGCCGCCGCCGGCCACCTCTTCGATCAGCACGCCGGTCGGCCGCCGCAGGCCGAGCGCCTGTGCGACATCGCTGGTCACCGCGCTGCCCCAGGCGCCCAGCCACGGTCGCTGCAGTCGCCGGCCGCCGCCGGAGAAGCTGGCAACCACCGAGTGTACCATGTTGGACGGCACGGCGAAGCCGATACCGATGGAGCCGCCGCTCTGCGAGTAGATGGCTGTATTGATGCCGATCAGCCGGCCGCCCATGTCGATCAGCGCCCCGCCGGAGTTGCCGGGGTTGATCGCCGCGTCGGTCTGAATGAAGAAATTCAGATCGCTGATGCCAACAGCGGTGCGCGCCTGCGCCGAGACGATGCCGCTGGTGACCGTCTGACCGACGCCGAACGGATTGCCGATCGCCAGCACCAGATCGCCCACCCGCACCGTGTCGGAATCGCGAAACTCGATGTAGGGAAGGCTCTCGCCCCCGGTATCGACCTTCAGCACGGCAAGATCGGAATGCTCGTCGGAGCCAAGCAGCTTGGCTGCGAACTCGCGCTTGTCGGCAAGGATCACGGTGATCTCATCGGCATCGCCGACGACGTGGTGGTTGGTGACGATGGTGCCGTCCGGCGAGGCGATCACGCCCGATCCCAGCGAGTTCTGCACCCGCTGGCGCGGCGCCCCGAACGAGAAGCTCTCGCCGAAGAAGCGGCGGAAGAAGGGATCATTGAACAGCGGCGATCCCGCCGTGGTGACCACCCGGCGGCTGTAGATGTTGACGACCGCAGGTGCGGCGATCCGCACCACCGGTGCGAACGAAAGCTGGATCTGCTCGCTGCTTTCCGGCAGCACCCGCTGCGCCGCCGGTGCGGCACAGGCGGCGAGCACGCCGAGGCTGGCAGCGAATGCGGTGCATAGCGCCTGCCCGCGGCGAAAAGCCAGAGGGCGGCGGCCGCCGCCGGACCGGCGCAGAGTTTCTGCCGGCCGCGCCACGACATCCGCCCGCGGCTTAGCGGGCCTCTTCGGCCGCCGCCGCTTCGAGCTGTGCCGCGTGCCGCGCCTTGTCCTCGGCACCCTTCGCCGCCGGATCCCGATCCACCAGCTCGATGACGGCGACCGGCGCATTGTCGCCGTGACGGAAGCCCGCCCGCAGCACCCGGGTGTAGCCGCCCTGCCGCTGCCGGTAGCGCTCGGCCAGCGGCCCGAACACCTTGCCGACGACCGGCTCGTCCTGCAGGAAGGAGATCGCCTGCCGGCGCGCGTGCAGACCGCCGCGCTTGCCGAGCGTGATCATCTTCTCGGCGATGCCGCGCAGCTCCTTCGCCTTGGGCAGGGTGGTCATGATCTGCTCATGGCGGAGCAGGGAGACCGCCATGTTGGCGAACATCGCCGAACGGTGGCTGCTGGTCCGAGAGAGCTTGCGCCCACTCATGCGATGACGCATTTTTGATCGTTCTCCTGTCGCTGGGCGGCCGGCCTCAGAACGGCTCTTCCAGCCGCTTCGCCAGTTCCTCGATGTTTTCCGGCGGCCAGTTGGGAATTTCCATGCCGAGCTGGAGGCCCATCTGCGCCAGCACTTCCTTGATCTCGTTCAGCGACTTGCGCCCGAAGTTGGGCGTCCGCAGCATGTCCGCCTCGCTCTTCTGGACGAGATCGCCGATGTAGATGATGTTGTCGTTCTTCAGGCAGTTGGCCGAGCGGACCGACAGCTCGAGCTCGTCCACCTTGCGCAGCAGGTTCTTGTTGAACGGCAGCTCGTCCTTGCGGTCTTCCTCGACCGCCGTCTGCGGCTCTTCGAAGTTGATGAACAGCTGCAGCTGGTCCTGCAGGATCCGCGCTGCCAGCGCCACCGCGTCTTCCGGGCCAACGGCACCGTTGGTGACCAGCTCCAGCGACAGCTTGTCGTGGTCGGTCACCTGGCCGACGCGGGTGTTCTCGACCTTGTAGGCGACCTTGCGCACCGGCGAGTAAACGGAATCGATGGGGATCAGCCCGATCGGCATGTCCTCGGTACGCGATGCACCAGCCGGCACGTAGCCCTTGCCGCTCTCGACGATCATCTCCATGGCGAGGCGGGCGCCGTCGTCGAGGGTGCAGATCACCAGGTCCGGGTTCATCACCTCGATGTCGTGGCCGGTCGAGATCATCCCGGCGGTGACTTCGCCAGGTCCTTCCGCGGTCAGCGTCACCCGCTTCGGCCCCTCACCGCCCATCCGCAGCGCCAGCGACTTGATGTTCAGGACGATGTCGGTAACGTCCTCGCGGACGCCGGGAATGGTAGAAAACTCATGCAGCACGCCGTCGATGCGCACCGCCGTCACCGCGGCGCCCTGCAGCGACGATAGCAGCACCCGGCGCAGGGCATTGCCGAGCGTGAGCCCGAAGCCCCGCTCCAGCGGCTCGGCGACGATCGTCGCCACCCGCTTGGGATCGGAGCCCGGCACGATGTCGAGCTTCGTCGGTTTGATCAAAGCTTGCCAGTTCTTCTGAATCACGAGACGACCTTTCATCGCACTATCAACGGCATCGGCCGAGCGGATGCCCCTATCCTGCTCGCACCGCCGGAACCCGCCCCGGCGGTAGACGCACTTTCTGCGTCGCCCCCGCTCGTCTCACACGCGCCGGCGCTTGCGTGGTCGACAGCCGTTGTGCGGAATGGGAGTGACGTCGCGGATCGCCGTGATGGTGAAGCCCACCGCCTGCAGTGCTCGCAGCGCCGATTCGCGACCGGCACCGGGCCCTTTCACCTCGACTTCCAGCGTCTTCATGCCGTGTTCCATGGCCTTGCGGCCGGCATCTTCAGCGGCTACCTGCGCGGCGTAAGGTGTCGACTTGCGCGAGCCCTTGAAACCCTGGCCGCCAGCCGACGACCACGCGATCGAGTTGCCCTGCACGTCGGTGATCGTCACCACCGTGTTGTTAAACGTCGCGTTGATGTGCGCGACCCCCGAAACGATGTTCCGCCGCTCCCGCTTCTTTGGGCGCTGCGTCGCAGCCTTGGCCATCCGCTGATCCTGTCTCGCCTATTTAGTCACTTTCTTCTTGCCTGCAATCGGCTTCGCCGGACCCTTGCGGGTGCGGGCGTTGGTATGCGTCCGCTGTCCGTGCACCGGCAGGCCGCGGCGGTGCCGCAAGCCGCGGTAGCAGCCCAGATCCATGAGCCGCTTGATGTTCATCGCGACTTCGCGCCGCAGATCGCCTTCAACCTTGTATTCGCGGTCGACCAGTTCGCGCAGCCGCAGCGTTTCCGCGTCGGTCAGTTCGGAGACGCGGCGCTCCTCCGGGACGTCGGCCCGACGGCAGATTTCCTCCGCCGTCTTGCGGCCGACGCCGTGAATGTAGGTCAGCGCAATGCCGACCCGCTTCTGACTGGGTATGTTGATACCGGCAAGCCGTGCCACTGGGCCCTCTTAATCCTGCTTGGTTCTTGCTCGCGAAGGGAAAGACAGATGTGGGGCCGGAAAGTATAGTCCCCCGCCCCCTCCGGTCAACCCATCCTATCCCGCCTGCACATGCTCCCTTAGCGCCGCTTCGACCTGCGCCGTCACCTCGTTGATGCTGCGCATGCCGTCGATGCCATGGACGATGCCGCGATCTTTGTAGTAGGCGATGATCGGCTCGGTCTGGGCGTGATACGCCTTCAGGCGGGCACGCACCGTTTCCGCCTTGTCGTCCTCGCGCCGAGTGAAAGTGGTGCTACCGCAAACGTCGCAGGCGCCCGCGACCTTCGGCTGCTTGAAGGCATCGTGGTAACCTTCGCCGCACTTGGCACAGGTATAGCGACCGGAGATGCGCTCGACCATCGCGTCGTCGTCAACCTTGATGGATAGCACCGCATCGAGCTCTATGCCTTTTCTCGTCAGCATCTCGTCGAGCGCCGCCGCCTGCGGCAGCGTCCGCGGAAAGCCATCGAGGATGAAGCCCTTTTGGGCGTCCTCCTGATCCAGGCGGGCATCGATCAGATCGTCGATCATCTTGTCCGGCACCAGCTTGCCGGCCTTCATGATCGCCTGCGCCTCACGGCCGATGGCCGAACCGGCGGCAACCTCCGCCCGCAGCATGTCGCCGGTGGAAAGCTGCACCAGGTGGAACGTATCGACGATGCGCTTGGCTTGCGTCCCCTTCCCCGCCCCCGGCGGGCCCAGCAGTATCAGGTTCATCCCTTCCTCCCTCGCAGCTTGGCCTTCTTGATCAGGCCTTCATACTGGTGCGCCAAGAGGTGCGACTGCACCTGCGCGACGGTG
The DNA here is from genome assembly GCA_046348725.1 of Rhodospirillales bacterium. Lineage (GTDB taxonomy): Bacteria > Pseudomonadota > Alphaproteobacteria > Rhodospirillales > Defluviicoccaceae > Defluviicoccus. The sequence goes on along the minus strand of JAXMDR010000044.1, from coordinate 13,640 downwards.
TCCATGGTGACGGTCACGACGATCAGAAGGCTGGTGCCGCCAAAGTAGAAAGGAACGGCGAACCGCGAGATGAGAATTTCCGGCAGGATGCAGACGATCGCCAGATAGGCGGCGCCGACCACCGTCAGTCGCGTCAGCACCCGGTCGAGATACTCTGCGGTATTCCGGCCGGGACGGATGCCGGGGATGAAGCCGCCGTATTTCTTCAGGTTGTCGGCCGTTTCGGTCGGATTGAACACCACCGCCGTATAGAAGAACGCAAAGAAGACGATTAGGGCGACGTAGATGATCAGGTAAAGCGGCTGGCCGTGCCCGAGATAGACCGATACCGTCGTCAGCCACGTCGGCCCGGTTCCCGCCATGAAGCCGATAATGGTGATCGGCATCAAAAGGATCGACGAGGCAAAGATCGGCGGAATGACGCCGGAGGTATTGATCTTCAGCGGCAGGTGGCTGCTCTCGCCCGACGTGATCCGCGCGCCGACCTGACGCTTCGGATATTGCACGACGATCCGCCGCTGCGCCCGCTCGACGAAGACGACGAAGTAGACGACGGCGATGGCGAGGACGATGAGGCCGATGATGAAGACGGCCGACAGCGCCCCGGTGCGGCCGAGCTCGAGCGTCGCCACCAGCGAGTGCGGGAACTGGGCGACGATGCCGGCGAAGATGATCAGCGAGATGCCGTTGCCGATGCCGCGGGCGGTGATCTGCTCGCCCAGCCACATCAGGAACATGGTGCCGCCGACCAGCGTGATCACCGTGCTCAGCCGGAAGAACCAGCCGGGATCGTGGACCGCAGCGCCGATCGAGGACTGCATCCCCTCCAGCCCGACGGCGAGGCCATACGCCTGCCCAGCGGTGATCAGCACCGTGAGGTAGCGGGTATACTGGTTGATCTTCTTGCGCCCGGACTCGCCCTCCTTCTTCAGCGATTCCAGGCTGGGCAGCACCGCCGTCATCAGCTGCATGATGATCGAGGCGGAGATGTACGGCATGATGTTCAACGCGAAGATGGTCATCCGGGCGAGAGCGCCGCCGGAGAACATATTGAACATCCCGAGGATGCCGCCCGACTGCCGGGCGAAGATGTCGGCGATCGCGGTGGGATCGACACCGGGGAGCGGAATGTAGGTGCCCAGACGATAGACGATCAGCGCCCCCAGCGTGAACCACAGGCGCTTCTTCAACTCGGTGGCCTTGCCGAAGGCCCCGAAGTTCATGCGCGAGGCGAGTTGCTCCGCGGCAGATACCATGGGTCGATCTCCCCGCGGCTTACGCGGACGGCTCGCCCGCAGCGGGTGCCGTCGGCTCTGCAGCCGCGACCGCCCCCGGGGTGGAGACGCTGCCGCCGGCCTTCTCCACCGCCGCGACCGCCGCCTTCGAGGCCCCCGTCACCTGTACCTGCAGGGCTGCCGTCAGCTCGCCCTTCGCCAGCAGGCGGACCCCGTCGCGCCGACGGTTGAACAGGCCGGCCGCCAGCATCGCCGCTTCGTCGACCGGCTGCGCCGCGTCCAGCCGGCCGTGGTCGACCGCCCGCTGCAGGGCGCCGATGTTGACCACGACGAACTCCTGGCGGAAGGGATTCTTGAAGCCGCGCTTCGGCAGGCGCCGATAAAGCGGCATCTGGCCACCCTCGAAGCCGACGAAGCGCTGGCCGCCGCTGCGCGCCTTCTGACCCTTGTGGCCCTTGCCCGAGGTCTTGCCCAGGCCCGAGCCGATCCCCCGGCCCAGCCGCTTGCGCGGGTGCGTGGCACCCGCATTGTCCCTGATCTCGTTCAGCTTCATCTCACGTCCCCGCGGCCGCAGCACAGAGCGCCGCTCAGCCGATCTCCTCCACCCGAACCAAGTGGCGGACCTTGTTGATCATGCCGCGCACCGAGGGCGTGTTCTCCAGCTCACGGGTACGGTGCAGCTTGTTCAGGCCGAGCCCGATCAGCGTCTCGCGCTGATCGTGGCGCCTGGCGATCGGGCTCTTCACCTGCGTTACCCGCACGCGGCCGGCCGGGCCGGTGCTCATCGGCTGGTCTCCTCGCCGGCCGGCGCGGCTGGCGCATCGCCGCCGCCACGGGTGCGCTCGGCACCGCCGGACTCGCTGCGTCGGGAGATGATCTCGCTCACCTTCTTGCCCCGCCGGGCGGCGACGGCGCGCGGCGAGAAGCAGCGGTTGAGCGCGGCGAAGGTCGCCTTGACCATGTTGTGCGCATTGGAGGTGCCGATCGACTTGGCGACCACGTCCTGCACGCCCATCGTCTCGAACACCGCCCGCATCGGCCCGCCGGCGATCACGCCGGTACCGGCCGGGGCCGAGCGCACCACCACCTGCCCGGCGCCGAAGTGGCCCTGGACGTCGTGATGCAGCGTCCGGCCGTCGCGCAGCGGCACCCGGATCATGTTGTGCTTGGCATGGTCGGTCGCCTTGCGGATCGCCTCCGGTACCTCGCGCGCCTTGCCGGTGCCGTAGCCGACCCGGCCGCGGCCATCGCCCACCACCACCAGGGCAGCGAACGAGAAGCGGCGGCCGCCTTTGACTACCTTGGCCACACGATTGATCGCGACGAGCTTATCCTTCAGCTCGGTATCTTCGGCGGACTGCTGGGCCCGCTCGCCCCGCTCGCCACGCCTCGCCGAAGGTCTACGCGCCATAATCCCGTCTCCTCGTCAAACCGGCTCTAAAACGCAAGGCCGGCTTCGCGGGCAGCGTCGGCGAGTGCCTTCACCTGCCCATGATAGCGATAGCCGCCCCGATCGAAAACCACGGCGGTCACGCCCGCGGCGATTGCCCGCGCGGCGATCAACGTGCCGATCTGCTGGGCCAGGGCGGCGCCGCGCGCCGGCTCGCCGGCGGAGCGGATCGCCCCCTCCAGGCTGCACGCCGACGCCAGCGTCCGCCCGGCGCGGTCGTCGATCACCTGCGCATAAATATGCTTGTTCGAACGGAACACCGACAGCCGCGGGCGGCCGCTGCTGACGGTGCGGATGCGAAAGCGGTTGCGCCGCTTGCGCCGCTCGTAGAGTTCCGCTGCCTTCGCCATGGCTACTTCTTCTTACCTTCCTTGCGCAGCACGAATTCGCCCTCGTACTTGATGCCCTTGCCCTTGTAGGGCTCGATCGGGCGAAACGCGCGGATCTCGGCGGCCACTTGTCCGACCGTTCTCCTTGTCGGCGCCGGTGATGACCACATGCGTCTGGTCCGGACAGATGATCTTGATGCCTTCGGGCATGGGATACACCACATCGTGGCTGTAGCCGAGCTGCAGCACCAGATTGCCGCCCTGCACCTGCGCCCGGTAGCCGACGCCGGTGATTTCCAGCCGGCGGGTGAATCCCTGGCTCACCCCCTCCACCAGATTGGCGACCAGCGTACGCGCGGTTCCCCACATCATCTGCGCCCGCAGGCTGTCGTCGCGAGGCGCGATGCGGACGCCTGCGTCCTCGCGGGTGATCACCACCTCACGCATCAAGGTGCGTTCGAGCTTGCCGAGCTTGCCCTCCGCAGCGACGCGCTGGCCTTCGATGCTCACCGTCACCCCCGCCGGGAGCGCAACCGGATGCTTGCCGATGCGGGACATCTCTTGCCTCTTCTTACAGAACCTTGCACAGCACTTCACCGCCGACGTGCGCTTCGCGCGCCTCGTTGTCGGAGATGACGCCGCGCGGCGTAGACAGGATGGCGACCCCGAGGCCGTTATAGACGCGGGGAATCTCGGTCAGCTTCGAGTAGACCCGGCGTCCCGGCTTGGAGACGCGGCTGATCTCGCGGATGGCCGGCTCGCCCTCGTGGTACTTCAGCTCGATGGTCAGCTCGTGCACGCCGCTGCGCACCTCCGCCTGGGTGTAGCCCCGGATGAATCCCTCGCGCTGCAGCACGTCGAGCACCCGCGCATGCAGCTTCGAAGCCGGCGCTGCCACCGCGCGCTTGCCGGCGCGCTGCCCGTTACGGATGCGGGTCAGCATATCGCCGAGCGGATCAGTCATCGACATCGCGACGTCTCTCTTCTCTTACCAACTCGACTTGACCATGCCGGGAATCTGGCCGGAAGATGCCAGCTCCCGCACGGCGATGCGCGACAGGCCGAACTTGCGGTAGTTGCCGCGCGGCCGCCCGGTCAGGTTGCAGCGCAGGCGAATGCGGGTGGCCGAACTGTTGCGCGGCAGCTCCGCGAGCTTCATCCGCGCGGCGAAGCGCTCCTCCGGCGAGCGCTGCTGGTCGCACGCAATCTCCTTCAGCGACGCTCGCCGCAAGGCGAACTGCTTGGCCATGCGCATCCGCTTCTTGTTCCGCTCCACCAGACTCTTCTTCGCCATTCTCCAACTCTCCTCGCGTTCGCTAGTTGGCGAACGGCATATCGAACGCCTTCAGCAGCGCCTGCGCCTCGGCATCATTGGTCGCCGTCGTGCAGATGACGATGTCGAGGCCGCGAATCTGGTCGACCTTGTCGTAGCTGATCTCCGGAAAGATGATCTGCTCCTTGATCCCCATCGCGAAGTTGCCACGCCCATCGAAGCTCTTCTTCGACAGCCCGCGGAAGTCGCGGACCCGCGGCAGGGTGATGTTCACCAGCCGGTCGAGGAACTCGTACATCCGCTCGCGGCGCAGCGTCACCTTGCAGCCGATCGCCATGCCCTCGCGCAGCTTGAAGCCGGCGATCGACTTCTTGGCGCGGGTGACCACCGGCTTCTGGCCGGCGATCAGCGTCATGTCGCCCACCGCCGCCTCGACCTTCTTGCGGTCCTGGGTGCCCTCGCCCACGCCCATGTTGAGGACGATCTTGGTCAGGCGCGGAATCTGCATCGGGTTCGGGTAATTGAACTCGTCCTGCAGCGTCTTGCGCACCGACGCATTATAGTGATCGCGCAACCGCGACATCTCGCTCTGCCCGTCCTACTTATCGATGATCTCGCCGGAGAGCTTGGCGAAGCGCACCTTGCGGCCGTCCTCCAGCACCCGGAAGCCGATCCGCGTCGGCTTCCCCGACCGCGGGTCGACGTGCGCCAGATTCGACAGGTGAATCGGCGCCTCCTTCTCGATGATGCCGCCCGCCTGCTGCTGCGTCGGCTTGGTGTGCCGCTTAACCGTGTTCACGCCCTGCACCAGGGCGCGATCTTCCTTCGGCAGCACCTTCAGCACCTCGCCGCGCCTGCCCTTGCTGCGGCCGGTGAGCACGACCACCCGGTCGCCCTTGCGGATTTTCGCCGCCATCTACAGCACCTCCGGCGCCAGCGAGATGATCTTCATATAGCCTTTGGCGCGCAGTTCGCGGGTGACCGGCCCGAAGATACGGGTGCCGACCGGCTCGCCCTGCTTGTTGATCAGCACCGCGGCGTTGCGGTCGAAGCGGATGCTGGAGCCGTCGTTGCGCCGCACGTCCTTCGCCGTGCGCACCACCACCGCCCGCATCACCTCGCCCTTCTTCACCCGCCCGCGCGGGATCGCGTCCTTGATCGAGACGACGATGATGTCGCCGACCGAGGCGTACTTGCGCCGGGAGCCGCCCAGCACCCGGATGCACTGCACCCGGCGGGCGCCGGAATTGTCGGCAACGTCGAGGTTGGTTTCGACCTGGATCATCGCTGCCTACCCCTGTGCGGGAGCGCCGGCACCGGTACCCCCCTCCCCGTTCTCGACCAGCACCTCCCAGCACTTCCGCTTGGAGATCGGCCGGCACTCGCGGATGCGCACGATCTGGCCGGCTTTCAGCGCATTGCTCTCGTCGTGCGCCATGTAGCGCTTCGAGTGCTTGATGAACTTCTTGTAGATCGGGTGCATCACCCGGCGCTCGACGCGGACGACCACCGTCTTGTCGCCCTTGTCGCTCACCACCACACCCTGCAGGACCCGTCTCGGCATGATCCCTCCGCTTACGCCTTCGGCTTCTCGGCGGCGGCTGTCCGCTGCGCCTGCAACGTCTTGATCCGCGCGAGGTCGCGACGCACCTGGCGCCGCCGCGCGGTGTTCTCCAGCTGCCCCGAGGCCTGCTGGAAGCGCAGGTTGAACGCCTCCTTGCTCAGCCGCAGCAGCTGGTCCTTGAGCTCGTCGTCGGTTCGCTGGCGGAGGTCCGCGGCCTTCATCACCTTATTCCTCCTCGCCCAGGCGGGCGATGAAACGGGTGCGGATCGGCAGCTTCGCCGCCGCCAGCGTCAGCGCCTCGCGGGCGACATCGCGCGGCACGCCGTCGATCTCGAACATGATCCGGCCGGGATGGACCCGGCAGACCCAGTATTCCGGCGCGCCCTTGCCGCCGCCCATCCGCACCTCGGCCGGCTTGGTCGAGACCGGCACGTCGGGGAACAGCCGGATCCACACCCGGCCGGCGCGGCGCATGTGCCGGGTCATCGCCCGCCGCGCCGCCTCGATCTGCCGCGCCGTGATCCGCTCCGGCTCCAGCGCCTTCAGCCCGAAGGCGCCAAAGTTCAGTTCCGTGGCACCCTTCGCGGTTCCGCGGATGCGGCCCTTGTGCTGCTTGCGGTACCTGGTGCGTTTCGGTGAAAGCATGGTCGTCCCGTATCGTTACCCGGCACCCGCGTCAGCGCGCCGCCTGCTGGTCCATCGCCCGCTTCTCGACCGCCATCGGGTCGTGCGCGAGAATATCGCCCTTGTAGATCCACACCTTGACGCCACAGACGCCGTAGGTGGTGCGCGCCGCCGACTGGCCGTAGTCGACGTGGGCGCGCAGCGTATGCAGCGGCACCCTGCCCTCCCGGTACCAGACCGAGCGGGCGATCTCGGCGCCGCCCAGCCGGCCGCCGCAGTTGATGCGGATGCCCTGGGCGCCCAGCCGCATCGCCGACTGCACCGCCCGCTTCATCGCCCGGCGGGTGGAGACGCGGCGCTCGAGCTGCTGGGCGATGCCGTCGGCCACCAGCTTGGCGTCGATCTCCGGCTTGCGGATCTCGACGATGTTCAGGTGCACGTCGGCGCGCGTCAGCTTTGCCAGCTCCAGGCGGATCTTCTCGATGTCGGCGCCCTTCTTGCCGATCACCACGCCCGGCCTTGCCGTGTGGATGGTGATCCGCGCCTTCTTCGCCGGACGCTCGATGACGATGCGCGAAACACCTGCCTGCGCCAGCTTCTTGTGCAGGAACTCGCGGATCTTCAGGTCCTCGCGCAGCAGCTCGGCGTAGTTCTCGTCGGAGAACCAACGGCTGTCCCAGGTGCGATTGACGCCGAGTCGCAGCCCGACCGGATTGACCTTCTGTCCCATTACTCGACCTCCGCCCGCTCGCGCAGCACCAGGCGCAAATGCGAGAATGGCTTCTCGATGCGCGCCGCACGGCCGCGGGCACGCGGGGTGAAACGCTTCATGACCATCGCCTTGCCCACCGTCGCTTCCGCGACATAAAGGCGGTCGACGTCGAGCTGGTGGTTGTTTTCGGCATTGGCGATGGCCGACTGCAGCGCCTTGCGCACGTCGCCCGCGATCCTTTTGCGCGAGAACTCGAGTTCGGCCAGCGCGCGGCCGCACAGCTTGCCGCGGATGAGCTGCGCCACAAGGTTGAGCTTGCGCGGGCTGATCCGCAGGTTGCGCAACGTCGCCAGCGCCTCGTCGTCGCCGAGCTGCCGTTCCAGCGCCGGTTTACCCATGGCTAGCCCCTCTTCGCTTTCTTGTCGCCGGAGTGGCCATGGAACGTGCGGGTCGGCGAGAATTCGCCGAACTTGTGGCCCACCATGTTCTCCGTGACCAGCACCGGGATGAACTTCTTGCCGTTGTAGACGCCGAAGGTCAGCCCGACGAACTGCGGGATGATCGTCGAGCGCCGCGACCAGGTGCGGATCACCTCGTTGCGCTTGGAGCCGCGTACGGTCTCCGCTTTCTTCAGCAGAAACCCATCGACGAACGGGCCCTTCCAAACCGACCGGGGCACCTCAGCTCTCCTCGACTACTTCGACCGGTGACGGCGGCGCATGATCTGCGCATCCGTCCGCTTGTTGTTGCGGGTCCGCTTGCCCTTGGTGGGCTTGCCCCACGGGGTGACCGGATGCCGGCCGCCCGACGTCTTGCCCTCGCCGCCGCCGTGCGGGTGATCGATCGGGTTCATCGCCACGCCGCGCACGCTCGGCCGCACGCCAAGCCAGCGCGACCGCCCCGCCTTGCCCAGCTTGATGTTCTGCTGGTCCGGATTGGAGACGGCGCCGATGGTAGCCATGCACTCGGCCTTGACCATCCGCAGCTCGCCCGAGTGCAGCCGCAGCTGGGCGTTGCCCTGGTCCTTGCCGATGAGCTGGGCATAGGTGCCGGCGGCGCGCGCGATCTGCCCGCCCTTGCCCTTCTTCATCTCCACGTTGTGGATGATGGTGCCGACCGGAATGTTCTGCAGCGGCAGCGCATTGCCCGGCTTGACATCGACCGCGCGGCCCGAGACGACGGTATCGCCGACGGCGAGGCGTTGCGGCGCCAGGATGTAGGCCACCTCGCCATCCTCGTAGCGGACCAGGGCGATGAACGCGCTGCGGTTGGGATCATATTCCAGCCGCTCGACCTTCGCCGGTACATCGAACTTCTGCCGCCGGAAATCGACGATGCGATAGCGGCGCTTGTGGCCGCCGCCGCGCCGCCGGGCGGTGATGCGGCCGGCGTTGTTGCGGCCGCCGTGGCCGCGCAGGCCTTCGGTCAGCCCCTTCTCCGGCTTGCCCTTCCACAGTCCGGTCCGCTCGATCAGCACGAGACCGCGCTGGCCGGGGGTGGTGGGCTTGAACTGCTTGAGTGCCATGATCGTCTACAGCCCGGTGGTAACGTCGATCGAGTGGCCTTCGGCCAGGGTGATGAACGCCTTCTTGATGTCCGGCCGGGTGCCCGGCCGGCCGCGGAAGCGCTTGGTCTTGCCCTTCTGCCGGAGCGTGTTGACCGCCTCGACCTTGACCTTGAACAGCATCTCGACGGCGGCCTTGATCTCCGGCTTGGTCGCATCCAGCGAGACGACGAAGGCCACTTGGTTGTGCTCGGAGACGCGCGTCGCCTTCTCGGTGATCAGCGGCCGGCGGATCACCTCGTAGGCCCGCTCCAGACCGACCGAAACAGCGCGCTTGGGGTAGGGCTTGCTCATGCGAGGCGCTCCGTCAGGCGGTCGACGGCGGCGCGGGTCAGCACCAGCGTCTCGTGCCGCAGGATGTCGTAGACGTTGGCGCCGATCGACGGCAGCACGTCCACTTCGGCGAGGTTGCGGGCGGCGCGGGCGAAGTTCTCCTGCGGCCGCTCATCGTCGATGATCAGCGGCTTGCGCCAGCCGAGCTTGCCGATGTGGGCGGCCAGCACCTTGGTCTTGCCCTCGTCGAGCTCGGCGCGGTCCAGCACCACCAGCGCGCCCGCGGCACGCTTTGCCGATAGCGCCGAGCGCAGCGCCAGCCGGCGCACCTTCACCGGCAGATCGGTGGCATGGTCGCGCGGGCGCGGGCCGAAAACGACGCCGCCGCCGCGCATGTGCGGGCCCTTGGTCGAACCCTGGCGGGCGCGGCCGGTCCCCTTCTGCTTGTACGGCTTCTTGCCGGTGCGGGCGACCTCGCCGCGGGTCTTGGTGCTGTGCGTGCCGGCCCGCCGCTTCGCCAGCTGCCAGTTGACGCAGCGCGCGAGAATGTCCGGGCGGACTTCGACGCCGAACACGCCGTCGGCGAGATCGACGGTACCGACCGTCTCGCTCGCCAGATTGACCACGTCCCATTGCATCAGCGTCACTCCCCGGCCGGCTCTGCGGAGTCGGCCTCGGCGGCGGGCGCCTCCGGGCTCGCCGCGCCGCCGGCGGGCGGCGCCAGGATGGCGGCCGGCAGCGGCAGATCGTCCGGCGCCCGCTTCTTGACGGCGTCGCGCAGCAGCAGCCACGAGCCCTTGCTGCCCGGCACCGCGCCCTTCAGCAGGATCACGCCGCGGCCCGGATCGGTCTGCACCACCTCCAGGTTAAGCACGGTCACCTGCCGGTCGCCCATGTGCCCGGCCATCTTCTTGCCAGGAAAGGTGCGGCCCGGGTCCTGGCGGTTGCCGGTGGAGCCGTGGCTGCGGTGGCTGATGGAGACGCCGTGGGTCGCCCGCAGGCCGCCGAAGTTGTGGCGCTTCATCGACCCGGCAAAGCCCTTGCCGATGGAGATGCCAGTGACATCGACAAGCTGGCCCTCGACGAAGTGCTCCGCCGACAGCGTCGCGCCCACCTCGACGAGGTTCTCCGCGTCCACCCGGAACTCGGCCAGCTTCTTCTTCGGCTCGACGCCCGCCTTGGCGAAGTGGCCGCGCACCGGCTTGGTGACGTTCTTCACCTTCGCCTTGCCCAGCCCCAGCTGCAGCGCCGTATAGCCATCCTTTTCCGCGGTGCGCTGGGCCACCACCTGGCAGCCGTCGACCAGCAGCACCGATACCGGCACGTGCGTGCCGTCGGCGCGGAACAGCCGCGACATCCCCAGCTTCTGCGCGATCAGACCGGTGCGCATCGTTCCTTACCCTTAGAGCTTGATCTCGACGTCGACGCCGGCGGCGAGGTCGAGCTTCATCAGCGCGTCCACCGTCTGCGGCGTCGGATCGACGATGTCGAGCACCCGCTTGTGCGTCCGGATCTCGAACTGCTCGCGCGACTTCTTGTCGATGTGCGGCGAGCGCAGCACGGTGAAGCGCTCGATCCGCGTCGGCAGCGGGATCGGCCCGCGCACCCGCGCGCCGGTGCGGCGGGCGGTATTGACGATCTCGCGCGCCGACTGGTCCAGCACGCGATGATCGAAGGCGCGCAGCCCGATGCGGATGTTCTGGTTGTCCATGTCCTCTCTCGTATCCTCGCGCGCCGCTGCCGGCTGCCCGGTCTTGCCGCTGCTACTCGATGATCTTGGCGACGACGCCGGCGCCGACGGTTCTGCCGCCCTCGCGGATGGCGAAGCGCAGGCCCTCGTCCATGGCGATCGGCTGGATCAACTGCACCTCCATCGAGATGTTGTCGCCCGGCATCACCATCTCGGTGCCGTCGGGCAGCTTCACCGTGCCGGTCACGTCCGTCGTCCGGAAGTAGAACTGCGGCCGGTAGTTGGTGAAGAACGGCGTGTGCCGGCCGCCCTCCTCCTTGGTCAGGATGTACGCCTCGGCGGCAAACCTGGTGTGCGGGGTGATCGTCCCCGGCTTCGCCAGCACCTGCCCGCGCTCGACGTCCTCGCGCTTGGTGCCGCGCAGCAGCACACCGATGTTGTCGCCCGCCTCGCCCTGGTCGAGCAGCTTGCGGAACATCTCGACGCCGGTGCACACCGTCTTCGTCGTCGGCCGGATGCCGACGATCTCCACCTCCTCGCCCACCTTGACGACGCCGCGCTCGACCCGCCCGGTCACCACCGTGCCGCGCCCGGAGATCGAGAACACGTCCTCGATCGGCATCAGGAACGGCTGGTCCTTCGGCCGGTCCGGCTGCGGGATGTAGGCGTCAACCGCCGCCATCAGCTCCAGGATCGAGGCCTTGCCCTGCGTCTCGTCGCGCCCTTCGAGGGCCGCCAGCGCCGAGCCCTTGACGATCGGGATGTCATCGCCGGGGAAGTCGTACGACGACAACAGCTCGCGCAGCTCCAGCTCGACCAGCTCCAGCAGCTCCGGATCGTCCACCATGTCCACCTTGTTGAGGTAGACGACGATCGCCGGAACCCCCACTTGGCGGGCCAAAAGGATGTGCTCGCGCGTCTGCGGCATCGGCCCGTCGGCGGCCGAAACCACCAGGATGGCGCCGTCCATCTGCGCCGCGCCGGTGATCATGTTCTTCACGTAGTCGGCATGGCCGGGGCAGTCGACGTGGGCGTAGTGGCGGTTCGCCGTCTGGTACTCCACGTGCGCCGTCGAGATGGTGATCCCCCGCGCCTTCTCCTCCGGCGCCTTGTCGATCTGGTCGAACGGCGTGAACTGCGCCCCGCCCACTTCCGACAATACCTTGGTGATCGCCGCCGTCAGCGTCGTCTTGCCGTGATCCACGTGACCGATCGTGCCGACGTTGCAGTGCGGCTTCGTCCGCTCGAATTTCGCCTTCGCCATCTCGACCTGCTCCGCTTCCCTTAAGCCTCGGACCCGTCAGCTCGCGAGCCGCTGCCGCACTTCCTCGGAAATCGCCTGCGGCACTTCCGAGTAGCGCTCGAATTGCATGGTGTATTGCGCCCGCCCCTGGCTCATCGAGCGCAGGGTGTTGACATAGCCGAACATCGTCGCCAGCGGCACCAGCGCGGTGATCACCCGCGCGTTGCCACGCTGATCCATCCCCGTCACCTGGCCGCGCCGGCTGTTCAGGTCGCCGATGATGTCGCCCATGTATTCGTCGGGCGTCACCACCTCCACCTTCATCAGCGGCTCCAGCAGCTTCGGCCCGGCCTTCGGCAGGCCTTCGCGATAGGCGGCGCGCGAGGCGATCTCGAATGCCAGCACCGAGGAGTCGACGTCGTGATAGGCGCCGTCGATCAGCGTCGCCTTGAAGTCGATCATCGGAAAGCCGACGATCACGCCAGTGGTCCGGGCCGAGTCGAGGCCCTTCTGGACGCCGGGGATGTACTCCTTCGGCACCGCGCCGCCGACGATGGCGCTCTCGAACTGGAAGCCCGACCCCGGCTCCAGCGGCTCGAAGCGCAGCTTCACCCGGGCGAACTGGCCGGCGCCGCCGGTCTGCTTCTTGTGGGTGTAGTCGATCTCGGCGGGGCGCGAGATGGTCTCGCGGTAGGCGACCTGCGGCGCGCCGACGTTGGCGTCGACCTTGAACTCGCGCTTCATCCGGTCGACGATGATCTCCAGGTGCAGCTCGCCCATGCCCTTGATCACCGTCTGCCCGCTCTCGGGGTCGGAGGCGACGCGGAAGCTGGGGTCTTCGTTGGCCAGCCGCGACAGCGCGACGCCCATCTTCTCCTGGTCGCCCTTGGTCTTCGGCTCGACCGCCACCTCGATGACCGGGTCCGGGAACTCCATCCGCTCGAGGATGATCGGGTTCTTCGGATCGCACAGGGTATCGCCGGTGGTCGTCTGCTTCAGCCCCGGCAGCGCGACGATGTCGCCTGCCCGGCACTCCTTGATATCCTCGCGCGAGTTGGCGTGCATCAGCAGCATCCGGCCGATGCGCTCCTGCTTTTCCTTGATGGTATTCAGCACCTGCTCGCCGGTCTGGACGATGCCGGAATAGACGCGCACGAAGGTGAGCGTGCCGACGAACGGATCGTTCATGATCTTGAACGCCAGCGCCGAGAACTTCTCGTCGTCAGCCGACCTTCGGATCATCTCCTCGTCGGTGCCGGGCTTGACGCCCTTGACCGGCGGCACGTCCAGCGGCGACGGCAGGAAGTCGATAACGGCGTCCAGCAGCGGCTGCACGCCCTTGTTCTTGAACGCCGAGCCACAGGTGACCGGGACGAAGGTGCCGCTGACGGCGCCGGCGCGGATGCAGCGCAGCAGTGTCTCGGCATCCGGCTCCTGCCCTTCCAGGTACGCCTCCAGCGCCGCCTCGTCCTGCTCGACCGCCGCCTCCAGCAGCTCGTGCCGGTACTCGGCCGCCTGCTCGGCGAGATCGCCCGGGATCGGGCCGTAGACGAACTCGGCGCCGAGCGTCTCCTCCTTCCAGGTGATCGCCTGCATACGGACCAGGTCGACGACGCCGATGAAGTCCGACTCGGCGCCGATCGGTAGCTGCAGGACGATCGGCCGCGTCCCCAGCCGGTCCTT
>JAXMDR010000043.1:0-18761 GCA_046348725.1 Rhodospirillales bacterium | reverse complement strand
GTACGTCTTCCAGGACCCGTTCGGCTCGCTCGATCCCCGCATGACGGTGTTCGATCTCATCGCCGAGCCGCTGGTGGTGCACCGCATCGGCGATGCCACCTACCGGCGCGAGATGGTGCGCGAGCTGCTGCGGCGGGTCGGGCTGGACGATCGCCACCTCGGCCGCTATCCGCACAGCTTCTCCGGCGGCCAGCGCCAGCGCATCGGCATCGCCCGGGCGCTGGCGCTGCAGCCGGACCTGCTGATCTGCGACGAGCCGGTCTCGGCGCTGGACGTCTCGGTGCAGGCGCAGATCCTCAACCTGCTGAAGGACCTGCAGGCGGAGCTGGGTCTGACCTACCTGTTCATCTCGCACAACCTCGCGGTGGTGGACTACATGGCCGACCGCATCGCGGTGATGTGCGCCGGACGCATCGTCGAGCAGGCGCCGCGCGAGGTTCTCTTCCGCGCGCCGATGCATCCCTATACCCGCGCGCTGCTGGCGGCGGTGCCCTACCCCGACCCCGGCCGGCGGCTCGATTTCACCGCGCTGATGGGCGGGCGCGCGTCGGTCCCGGCGGCGTGGCCGCCGCCGTTCGACGAGGACGGCATGGGCGCGCCCGGGCTCTACGTTCTCGGCGGCGGCCATTTCGTGCGGGCGCATGCGCGTCCGCCGGCCGCATCGGATTTCCTCCCGGCCGCGGCGGATCTGCCGAAATGAGGCGCCCTGGCGCAGCCGGCCGGATCGCGGCGCCGGCGATAGCGGCGCTGCTGGCAATCGCGACGCCCGGGGCGATGACCGCAGCGATGGCCGCCGGCGCCGCTACCTTCCGCGAGTCGCCGGCGCTGGCCGCGGCGGTGGCGGCCGGAACCCTGCCACCGGTGGAGCAGCGGCTGCCGGCCCAGCCTGCGGTGGTCGCCCTCGACGGGCCGGGACAGGCGCCCGGGCATTGGGGCGGCGAGCTGCGGACGCTGGTCAGCCAGCCGAAGGACACGCGGCTGATGGTGGTCTTCGGCTACGCCAGGCTGGTGGGCTACGATCCGCAATGGAAGCTGGTTCCCGATCTGCTCGCCGGCCTTGATGTCGAAGACGGCCGCATCTTCACGCTGCGCCTGCGCCCGGGGCACCGCTGGTCCGACGGCGCCCCCTTCACCGCCGAGGACTTCCGCTTCTTCTGGGAGGACATCGAGAGCAATTCCGAGCTGACCCCCGGCGGGCCGGAGCGTTTTCTGCTGGTGGACGGGCAGCCGCCGCGCTTCGAGGTGCTGGACGAGACGACGGTGCGCTACACATGGCAGCACCCGAACCCGTTCTTCCTGCCGGCGCTGGCCGGCGCCCGGCCGGAATACATCTTCGCTCCCGCCCATGCGCTGAAGCAGTTCCACCCGCGCTGGCGCGACAAGGAGGAGCTGAAGCAGCAGGCCAAGGCGGAGGGCCAGCGCAACTGGGCCGCCCTGTTCAACCAGAGGAGCCAGCTCTATCGCAACGACAACCCCGACCTGCCGACGCTGGAGCCGTGGATGCTGGCAACGAAGCCGCCGTCGAGCCGCTTCGTCTTCACCCGCAATCCCTACTACCACCGGATCGACCGGAACGGACAGCAGCTTCCTTACATCGACACCGTGACGCTGACGGTGGTGGGGGCGGCGCTTATCCCGGCGAAGGCGGCGGCGGGCGATGCCGATCTGCAAGCGCGCGGCCTCGGCTTCGAAAACTACACCATCCTCAAGCAGGCGGAGGGACGCGGCGGCTTTCGCGTCCGGCTGTGGCGCTCGGCGCGCGGCTCCGAGCTGGCGCTCTACCCCAACATCAACAGCAGCGACGACGGCTGGCGGGCGCTGCTGGGCGATCCGCGCTTCCGCCGGGCGCTGTCGCTGGGCATCGACCGCCGCGAGATCAACCAAGTGATCTATTACGGCCTCGCCTCCGAGGGCAACGATACCGTGCTGCCGCAGAGCCCGTTGTTCCGGCCCGAATACGCGGAGCAGTGGGCACGGCTCGATCCCGTGGAGGCGAACCGGCTGCTGGACGAGATCGGGCTTGCCCGCGGCAGCGATGACGTCCGCCGCATGCCGGACGGCCGGCCGCTGGAAATCGTCGTCGAGACCGCCGGCGAGGAGCCGGCGCAGATCGCCATCCTGCAGCTGATGACCGATCACTGGCGAACGCTCGGCATCCGCCTGTTCCCCAAGGCCGAGCAGCGCGAGGTGCTGCGCAACCGGGTATTCTCCGGGCAGACGGTGATGTCGGTGTGGTACGGGCTGGAAAACGGCCTGCCGAACGCATCGACGGCGCCGAACGAGCTGGCGCCCACCACCCAGCAGCAGCTCAACTGGCCGAAGTGGGGGCAGCACTGGGAGACCGGCGGCCGCGCTGGCGAGGCGCCAGGCGATCCCGCCGCCGCGGAACTGCTGCGGCTCTACACCGATTGGACCGCCGCCGTTTCACCCGACGTCAAGCGCGACATCTGGCACCGCATGCTGGCGATCCGCGCCGACCAGGTGTTCACCATCGGCACGGTGCGCGGCGTCCCGCAGCCGGTGGTGGTCTCGGAGCGGCTGCGCAACGTGCCGGCCGAAGCCATCTACAACTGGGAGCCGGGAGCGTTCTTCGGGGTCTACCGCCCCGATACCTTCTGGTTCAACGACGCAAAGCCGCAGGGGTAACGGCGATGCTGGGATTCCTCGCCCGCCGGCTGATGACCATGGTGCTGACCCTGCTGGTGATCAGCATGCTGGTCTTCGTCATCATCCAGCTGCCGCCCGGCGACTACCTGACGACGCTGATCGCCGAGCTGCAGAGCCAGGGCGAGCAGGTGGCGCAGCAGAAGATCGACTTCCTGCGCCACCAGTACGGCCTCGACCGGCCGATGGTCGAACAGTATGCCATCTGGGTGTGGGGGCTGCTGCACGGCGACCTCGGCTACTCGTTCGAGTACAACAAGCCGGTGACGGCGGTAGTGGGCGACCGGCTGCTGCTGACGGTGCTGCTCAACTTCGCCACCATCCTGTTCATCTACCTCGTCGCCTTCCCCATCGGCGTCTATTCGGCGAAGCGGCAATACAGCTGGGGCGACCACGGGCTGACCTTCCTCGGCCTGCTCGGCCTTGCCACGCCGAATTTCCTTCTGGCGCTGATCCTGATGTATCTCGCCAACGTGCTGTTCGGCACCTCGATCGGCACGATGATGGACCCGAAGTTCATCGACGCGCCATGGTCGCTGGCGAAGGCGGCTTCGGTGGCGGAGCACCTGTGGGTGCCGGTGCTGGTGATCGGCACCTCGGGGACCGCCGGGATGATCCGCCGGCTGCGCGCCAACCTGCTCGACGAGCTGCAGAAGCAGTACGTGGTCACCGGACGCGCCAAGGGCCTGCCGTCGCTGCGGCTGCTAACCAAGTACCCGCTGCGCATGGCGCTCAACCCGTTCGTCGCCGACATCGGCAATCTTCTGCCGAGCGTCGTCTCCGGCTCGGTGATCGTCTCGACGGTGATGTCGCTGCAGACCACCGGGCCGATGCTGCTGGCCGCGCTGCAGAGCCAGGACATGTACCTCGCCGGCTCGTTCCTGATGTTCCTCGCCATGCTCACGGTGTTCGGCATGTTCCTCTCCGACGTGCTGCTGGCGGTGCTCGATCCGCGCATCCGCCTCGGCGGCAGGGCCCGGCGATGAGCGAGCCGCTGCCGCACTTCGTCGATACCGCGCCGTTCGACGTCTACGAGGCGGAGCGGCTGACGCCGGAGCAGGAGCGCTACTACATGGCGCCGCAGTGGCGGCTGATGTGGTGGAAGTTCCGGGCGCACAGCGTCGCCGTCGCCGCCGGTATCGTCCTCGCCTTCTTCTACGTCTCGATCCTGTTCACCGAGATCCTCGCGCCCTATTCGCGCGATACCAAGCACACCGAGTTCGTCTACGCGCCGCCGCAAGGCATCCACCTTTTCCACGAGGGGCGTTTCGTCGGGCCGTTCGTCTACGGCCTGCACTATGAGCTCGACATGGAGACGCTGCGGCGGACCTACACGCCCGACCGCTCCCGGGTGGAACCGCTGCGCTTTCTCTGCCGCGGCGAGCCGTACCAGTTCTGGGGGCTGTTCGAGGGACACTTCCGCCTGGTCTGCCCGGCGGAGGGTGGGCAGATGTTCCTGCTCGGAACCGACCGGCTGGGGCGGGATATGCTCTCGCGGCTGCTCTACGGCGCCCGCATCTCGCTCACCGTCGGGCTGATCGGCATCGCCGTCAGCTTCGTCCTCGGCATCTCGATCGGAGGGATCGCCGGCTACTTCGGCGGCTGGGCCGACGCCATCATCCAGCGCATCATCGAGATCCTGAAGTCGCTGCCGGAGCTGCCGCTGTGGATGGCGCTGTCGGCGGCGCTGCCGGTGAGCTGGAGCCCGATCCTCGTCTACTTCGGCATCACCATCATCTTAGGCCTGCTCGACTGGCCGGGGCTGGCGCGGGCGGTGCGCTCGAAGCTGCTGGCTTTGCGCGAGGAGGACTTCTGCACCGCGGCGCGGCTGATGGGGGCGAGTCCCCGCCGGATCATCGGCCGCCACCTGCTGCCCAACTTCATGAGCCACCTGATCGCCTCGGCGACGCTGTCGATTCCGTCGATGATCCTCGGCGAGACGGCGCTGAGCTTCCTCGGCCTCGGCCTGCGCCCGCCGGTGACCAGCTGGGGGGTGCTGCTGACCGAGGCGCAGAACATCGAGGCTGTCGCCCTCTACCCCTGGCTGCTGCTGCCGATGCTGCCGGTAATCATGACAGTCCTCGCCTTCAACTTCCTCGGCGACGGCCTGCGCGACGCCGCTGATCCATACTCGTGAACGCCATGGGCGGCAACCTGCCGGACCAAAATGCACACCTTGATTTTCCAAACAAACGCTAGTATTTCTATCCATTGCTAAGGTTTATTCCTCTGTTTCAGGTAAACACATGATAGTGTGGCCGTGACTACCCGATGGCCCCGGGGCTTGCGTTTACCGTAACGACCGGAATAAGCCTTCCATTACTAATACATTGGGAGGTTAATATGCTCAGAGTGAAATATTTCTCTGCGTTATGTTTGCTAATAAACTTGTGCATATCGCATGCTGCCGCGGCCACAGAAATCGTTAGAATTGGGACGTTGGAGAACAGCACTCTCTGGATTAAAGATACGAGAGACTCTCAGTGGGTACATCAGCACAATGACATTAAGGATTTTGCTTTAGATGGTACTCGCGTAGGTGTCCTGACAACAGACGGAATACTGTTGGTCAAAGATGGTGACCTGTCCGCAGACTGGGTGCATCAGCGTAATGACGTTAAGGACTTTGCTTTAAATGGTACTCGCGTAGGTGTCCTGACAACGGACGGAATACTGTTGGTCAAAGATGGTGGCCTATCCGCAGACTGGGTGCATCAGCACAATGACGTTAAGAATTTTGCTTTAAACGGTACTCGCGTAGGTGTCCTGACAATGGACGGGATACTGTTGGTCAAAGATGGTGGCTTGTCCGCAGACTGGGTGCATCAGCACAATGACGTTAAGAATTTTGCTTTAAACGGCACTCGGATAGGTGTCCTGACAACGGACGGGATACTGTTGGTCAAAGATGGTGGCTTGTCCGCAGACTGGGTGCACGAAGAAGATGATATAAAGGACTTTCGAATTGCGAATAAGGTTATAACTATACGGAATGAAAATAGCGTTGTTCGCTACAAGGAAGGTGCGCTCAAGGCCGCTTGGAACAGCGATGAACGTCACGATGTCGACAATTTTAGCATATTTGTTCGTGGTCTCCAGCCACACACCCCAGAGGCACGGTGTCCGCAGACATATTGTGTCGGGTTCTTCGAGGCCTGTTGTACAGATGGTCGCTTTTTAGGTACCTGCTTTGGCATTTGGGGCTGCAGTCCATTGGAAAAAAACAGTGAATGAAGGTTGGGTGAAATCATTTTGATTATAGCGAAGAACGTTGGAGGGCCTTCGCGTAACAGAGCTGGGTGATGGATCGCCCTTTTTAGGGTCGGTTCTACTGAGTTAAGCATTTGAGCACTTACGCAAACCGCCCACAGAAGTCCGTGAGGTAGGGGAGGCCGGCGAGGGTGCGGCTGCAGTGCCAGGAGACCAGCTCGGCGTCGATCGCCACCGCCTTCGCCGCGCCGCGGCTCTGGCGGCGCGGAAGTCTCGATGGGGCGCTCGCTCAACGGGAACGGCTCGCTGAAATACGGCAGCTCGGTCAGGGCGGTGCCAACGAGGTGCTTCCGCGCTGGCCGGCAGACATGCGTCCTCTCCTCGTCTACAGCATCCTGGGCGACGGCCTCACGCGTCGCCCAGGATGCTGTTCATAACGTGAGACTGCGTATTTTCCGCCGGGGCCCTCACAGGACGACGGCGGCGGTGGTCCAGACGGCGGCGCCGGCGACGGCGCCCTGCACCAGGGTGCCGAGGGTCTGCAGCTTGTAGCCGGTCTCCGGGCGCATGTTGGAGAACTGGGTGACCACCCAGAAGAAGCTGTCGTTGGCGTGGCTGACCACCATGGCGCCGGCGCCGATGGCGACGACCACCAGCGCCTTCGCCGTCTCGCCGTCGAGGCCGAGCGGCGTCAGCAGCGGCGCCATCAGCCCGGCTGTGGTGATCAGCGAGACGGTGGACGAGCCTTGCGCCGTCTTGATGCCGGCGGCGATGACGAACGGCAGCAGGATGCCCAGCGGCGTATCCGACAGCGAGCTGCCGACGACGGCGGCGATGCCGGAATTCTGCAGCACCTTGCCGAACGAGCCGCCGGCGCCGGTGATGATGATGATGATCGCGGCATCGAGGATCGCCTTGCCGACCAGCCCCTGGTCGGACAGCATCGATCGTTCCAGCTTCTTCGGCAGCAGCAGCGCCAGCGCGACGCCGATCAGCAGCGCCACCACCGGCTGGCCGGCGAAGCCGAGCAGCTTGAAGACGAGGCCTTCGCCCAGCGGCTTGGTCGGAAACTCGGCGATCGAGCGCAGCACGATCAAAAGGATGGGGATGAGGATCGGCATCAGCGACAGCAGCGCCGACGGGCTGTCCTGCATCGACGGCAGCGGCGGCGGCTCTTCGCCCGGCTTGTCCGGCGAGATCTGCACCTTCGAGGCGACGAGGACGGCGAACAGCCAGCCGGCGACGCAGGCGATGGCGGCGATGAACAGCCCCCACAGGATGACGAGGCCGATGTCGGCCTTGATGATGCCGGCGGCGGCGATCGGCCCCGGCGTCGGCGGCACCATGGTGTGGGTGGCGTAAAGGCCGAGCGACAGGGCGATGGCGCTGCCGGCGATGGTGATACCGGCCCGCCGGCACAGCGCCTTGTTCAGCGGCGAGAGCAGGATGAAGCCGGAATCGCAGAAAACCGGGATGGAGACGATATAGCCCATGATCGACATCGCCCCCGGGACGTTGTTGCGGCCGGTCAGCCGCAGCACGCTCTCGGCGAGGCGATAGGCGCCGCCCGATTTCTCCAGGAACGCACCGATGATGGCGCCGGCGAGGATGACGATGCCGATGTAGCCGATCGTCCCGCCGAAGCCGTCGTTGACCGACTTGACGACGTCGGCCAGCGGCATGCCGGAAAGGATGCCGAAGGCGAAGGCGGTGATCAGCAGCGCAAGGAACGGGTGCAGCTTGAAGCGCGCGGTGGCGATGATGATGAAAGCGATGCTGAGAACGAGGAGGATGAGCAGATACATCAGACGGGCCGCCCTTTATCTTCGTTGCCCTGCCGGGGCCGGCATTGCCAGAAGGGAGCGCCGGTGCCGCCGGTTTCCTTTGGTATTGCATGATGTTGCCGGCCAGATCAACAGGCAGGCCGGCACCGGGAGGCGTTTCCCTAAGTTTGACGCGCGATGACCCCTTCGATGGCCGAGGAGGCGCCCTAATCTGAACCTCCCTCATATTCATCGCTTGCCGGGGTGCGGGCAGGGCCGCGAGGGAGCGCTCGCGCCGCCGGTCTCCGCCGGTGTCGCAAGATGCTGCCCGCCAGCCCCGAAATGTCCTCGGCGACGCTGCTGACGATGTAAATCTGTGGTAGAATAGCAAGCATAGTTTTTTGGTCTGTTGCTGGACCGTGGGCGAACGTTCGACGCCGGTTAAGCTCTCGTTCGAGGCGCGGCACGCTCTCTTCGCAAGACCAGGCGGCGCGCTGCGGCGTTCCGATCGGCATCCCGTCCGCCGGCCGGCCGTTGCACGGTCCCGGGAGGGCTGATCATGCGAAACCTGATGGGCGCGAGCATCACAATCGTTGCGGCGTTGATCATCGGCACGGCTGCCATCGCCCCGGCGCATGCAGATGGCGGATGCAGAGCTTTCTATTCCATAACCGATATCGGCACCCTCGGCGGCTCGTCCGCCTACACGGAGGGCATGAACAATCGAGGGGAGCTGGTAGGTTACAGCTTTCGCAGCAACGACTTTACGCCCCGTGCCTTCATTTGGTCGCGGCAGCACGGCATGCGCGAACTCAATGGCATGAGCAATTCCTCCGGCGGTTTTGCATTCGGCATCAACGATCGAGGGGAAATCGCCGGTGTGTCGCAAACTCAAGCCGGCGACTTCCACGCCGTCGTGTGGCATCGCAGCGATGCCCGGCCACGCGACCTCGGCACGCTGGCACCGCAAGGCCTCAGAAGCGGTGCCCGAAGCATCAACGTCTGGGGACAGATCGTCGGGATCAGCGATATCTCTGCCGAGGAAGATCAACGAGCATTCCTATGGTCTCCGGTTACGGAGACCTTGCGCGACCTGGGCTCCCTTGAAAACAACACGACGAGCAGCGGTGCGCACGCCATCAGCAACGTCGGGCACATCGCCGGACTGAGCTTCTTCGGCGGCGGGGAACACGCGGTGCTCTGGATGCCCTGGACGCGCCATATCCGGGACCTGGGTACGCTCGGCTCCGACGACAGTTCCGCCGAAGCCGTCAACGATCTCGGCGACGCAGCCGGACAGAGCAGCACCACGTTCGATCCGATCCTCGGGACGACCCCGACACACGCGTTCTTCTGGTCACGCGGCCAGATGCATGACCTTGGCACCCTTGGCGGCACGGATAGCTATGCCCACGGGATTAACAACGGGCGGCAGGTAGTGGGTACAAGCCAGGCGACGCCCGGCCCCGGACAGATGCTGGGCCCCGACCACGCCTTCCTGTGGTCGAAGGCCTGCCGCATGCAGGACCTGAACGACTTGATCTCCCCAGCTTACGGCATCGTCCTGTCGTCGGCCGCCGACATCAACGACCGGGGCCAGATCGCAGCCGAAGCCGATCTGGGCGATCGGACCCACAGTTACCTGCTGACACCGATCAGCGACAGCCGATGAAATAGGCCTGAAGTCATCCGCGCCCATGCGGGGCGAGGCAGCCTGTCTGAAATCATCCGCCGGCTACGCGTCGAACGGGTTCCGAGCCGCGCGGCGGCGGTTGCTGGACATTCGAAAGGGGGTAGCCTAAACGCAGAGCCGCGGTGCAAGCCCCGCCGGCGGCGGCCTGCTTGCCATCGGCCGGGCGAGCGAAATCGGACGGAGGAAACGATGCGGTGGGGCGATGGCGTGCTGGCGGGGTGTGTCGCAGTGGTGCTGCTGGCAGGCTGCCAGAAGCCCGAGAAGCTGACGCAACAGGACGTGGCGATCGCCAACGAGACGACGGCCGAGGTCTACGCCGAGAATGCCGCGGTCGTCTCTTCTCCGCACCGCAACTATCGCTGGCTGACGCCGGAGGAGATGGTGCAATACCGCCTCGGCTACGATCCGACGATGTCGTCATCGACCCGCTACGAGGTGGAGCAGGCGATCGACGACGATCTCGCCCAGAAAGGCTATCGGCAGGCACAGCCGGCGGATTTCCTCGTCGCCTTCAGCGACGCCTACATCGATCGCAACCGTTCCGACCCGGGCCCGCTGGGCGTCGAGGGCTTCGGCATCAGCGTCGGCAGCGCCGAGGGCGTGACCGAGTCGCAGACCGAAGCCTATGACGACATGGAGAGCTATCGCAAGCCGGAGGAGACCTTCCGCATCGTCTTCCTCGATGCGAAAACGCGACGCTTGCTGTGGCGCGGCACCGGCAAGGAAGTGCTGGGAAACGAGCAGAGTGCCGGGAAGATCGAAGGCGCGGTCTTCCGCGCCCTGGATGATATGCCGGAACCGCTGATCCGCTAGAGCAGTGATTCACGGATCGGTTTGGCATGCGCGTCTGCGCGCATGGCACAGACATCTCCGTGCTGGGAATCGGCGCTCGCCGACCCGGCTCGGCAGCAGCGCCGGCTAACGGGTGGCGTCGGTGTACCCTGCACGTCCGGCAAGCGCCAACGCCGGCCGGCGCAATCCGGTGTCCGACGCCGGCTGCCGGCGCTGGTCAGACCCGTGAGGGCAGCGGATCTGCGGTCGGCGTCAGCGGCTCGACCATCTGCGGCACCGGCGACGACATGCTCGGCCCATGGTCGTCGGCGGTGGCCCGCATCAGCCAGACGCGGGCGCGCGACAAATCGCCGTGCTCCGCCTCCTCCAACTCCGCCATCAGCCGGCAGACCCGCGGCGAGGCATTCTCGCCGGCGATCGACTCAAGGTTGGTGCGCGCCTCGCCCCACAGCCTTGCTTCCAGGGCGGCGACGGCAATGGCGATACGGCTCTCCGGGTGATCGGGATTGAAGGTCGCAAGACGCTGCGCCGCCTTCACCTTGGCAAGGGCGTCGACGCTCTGCCGGGCGTCCCAGTAAAGGTCGGCCAGCTCCGGATCGGGCTGAATGCGCCAGGCCCGCTCGATCACGTCGGCAGCGCGACCGTGGCGGCCGTCGGCGATCAGCAGCCGCGCATAGCGTGCCGGCGCCGCCGGATAGCCGGGATCGGCCTGAAATGCCTTCTTCGCCAATGCCAGCGCCTCGTCGCCCGAGCCGGCGGCGCTCTGCTGCAGGAGAATATCGGCGCGCTCGCGTGGCGCATCCCCCTGCGGCAGCAGCTGCAGCGCCGTGCGCTGCTTCAGCGTCGCTTCGGCATCCGCCCAGCGGCCGGCCCGCCGCTGCAGGTCGTAGAGCGTATTGACCACCCACTCGCTCTTCGGGTTGAGCCGGTAGGCCCGTTCTGCCAGCTGCAGCGCCTCTTCCCAATCCTGACGCTTAATCGCCTGCGCCAGCAGCCCGCGAAGCCCAAGGAATTCGGTGTCGCTGCGCTCGCGCATCGCCTTGAAGAAGCGCTGCGCCGCCTGGTCGTCACCCTGCAGTTGCGCCGCCTGCGCCGACAGCAGCATGGTCAGCGATCGGCCGTCGAGCAGCGATTCGGCACGCCGCGCCTGCCGCCGCGCATTCTCGGCATCACCGGCAGCGACCGCCACCAGACCCCGGCTCAGCGCCTCGTAGCCGAGCCGCTGCCGCCGTTCCCGGCGGCCGCGGTTGAGCATCCCCGGGGCATTCCGCACGATGCTCCACCCGCGGTAGAGCAGCGCTGCGATGCCCATTAGCACCAGCAGCGTTGCGGCGAAGACGCCCAGCGAGGTTTCGATCCGCCAGTCGTTCCAGTTCAGCGCGACGGTGCCTGGAACCTGGGCCAGCGTCGCCGCGAGCCAGGCGACAACGCCAAGGACGACGGCGAGAATGATCCAGCGCAGCATCGCCGTCAGCCCTTTGCCGCCGACAGCCGGGCGAGCGCCCGCTGTTGCAGGGTGATCAGCTGCCTCTCGGCGTCGAGCCGGGTACGGGCGAGCGCCAGCCACTCGCTTGCGGCTTGCGCCGGCGCGCCGGTCAGTTCCTCCAGCGCATCGACCGCACCCGCCAGATCGCCGGCCTTGAGCGCTGTTTCGGCCCGCGCCAGGATGCCGTCTACGCCGCCGCTGGCGAGCGCGGCCGATCCGGTCCGCCGGACGCTAACCAGCGACGCCAAGCGGTCGATTACCTTGTCGGTCCAGGTGTCGCCGGCTGTGACCGGCTCGGCGCTGGCCACTGCTGCGGCAGTTTCCGGGAATTTGCCGCGCAGCACCGCCAGCGTCGGAATGCCGGAAGTGGCATGCGGCTCTAGCGCGGCTGCCGCCTGGGCGATTTCCGGATCGTCGCCGCCCAGAGCGCGGACCGCCGCCAGCTGCCGGACGAAGCTGCCGCCGCCCTCCACCGCCTGCGCCAGCTGACCGACGCCGAGGACCGTTGTCGACAGCTTCGATGCGGCATCGCGCGCCGCTGCCGTCGTCACCTCCAGCGAACGCACCTGCTGGGCGAGGCTGGTAGTATTCGCCGCTTGGCCCTCCAGGCGGGCGAGCCGCTCGGCAAGCTGATCCGTCCGCTCGCTACCGCCCTGCTCGGCCCGCGTCGCCAAGCCATCGGCCGCCTTCCGCAACTCGGCGATTGCCCGTTCCAGGGCATCGAGCCGTGGGGTGATGGCAGCCACCTGGTTGCGTAGCCGGGTTTCCCTGGCATCGAGTTCCTGGAGGGCCGGGGCCACCTGCTGCAGCGGATCGACCTGCGGCGCTTGCGCCACCTGCAATCGCGGCTGGAAGTAGCCGAACCACGCCGCCGCACCCGCCCCGCCGACCAGCAGCAGCACCAGCAGCGCCCATAGCAGCCCGCCGCCCCCTCCCTTGGCGGGCGCCGGTCGTTCCGGCTTGGATGCAGGAGCATCAGGGGCGATCGGTTTTTTCGTCTCCGCGCTGCCCGAGCGCTGCGCCGGCGAGCCTTCCGGCTCTCGCGAGGGCGCCCCGCCGGACGGAGCCGGCGCTGCCGGCTCCGTCGGCGCCTCGGCGCTTCGCGCCGGCGCGGGAGCAACCGGCTGATCGAGGTCGGCCGGCGGTTGCGGGTCCGGCGCTGCGTCGTCGCTGGGACGTTGTTGGTCTTGCTGCTCGCTGTTCATGCCCCCGATCCCGCTGAGTGGGCCCTTTGAAGCCACAGTACCGGCGAAATCCGCGCTCGACGAGAGCGAATCCGCACCGTCCGGCTCGCTGTCGCGAAGCAGGTCGGCAGTTTCGTCCTCGGCCGCAGGATCGATCGACTCCAGCAGCGATGCCAGCGTCGGCGAGGCGGCAATGATGACACGCCGCCATGGCAATCCTGCCGCCGCCTCGGCAACCGCCTCGCTGAGGCAATAGAGGTCCATCGAGGCTGCCGCATCCGCCAGCTTCTCCTGCCGCAGCAGCCGCGCGAGGGTCGCGGCAGTTCGCGGCGAGAAGACGAGGGCACCGTCCAGCCGCCCTTCGCGGATCATCGCCGCAAGTTCGCCCGACAGCGCCTCGGCGGCGCGCGCCCGGTAGAGCACCGCCCGCCGGCAGGTGAAACCGGCGGCACTGAGTGCACCCGCCAGATCGCCCGCCCGCTTGCTCGCGGCGATATGCAGCAGCGCGCCGGCCGCGGGATCGAGGCGGCTGCGCACCAGTTCTGCCAGCGCCTGCACATCCCCTGCGGCGCTCTCCACCTGCTGGAAGCCCGCCGCCGCCGCCGCCCGCGCAGTCGCATCGCCGACCGCCAGCAGCGGCAGCGAGCGCTCGGGCTGGCGCGCAGCAAAGGCGCGGACACCATTGGCGCTGGTCGCCAGCAGCGCCTGCACCCCGGTAAGATCGAGCGGCGGTCCTTCGAGCCGCTCGATGGTCATCAGCGGCTCGACCATGACGTGGTGGCCGAGCGCGCGGACCGGCGACGCCGACGCCTCGGCGTCCTCCGCCGTCCGCGTCATCCACAGGCAGAGCGGCCGCGCCGCGGCGGTTTCCGGGGCGTTCATCGGCGCACTCACAGCTCGAAGAAGCCGGGTCCGGCCCGGTCGCGCAATTCGCGGCCGAGGTCGGCACCCATCGCGGCGCCGTCGGCAATGCCGCCCGAGCGCAGGCCCTCGAGCAGCTGCGAGCCGTCGGGCCGCGCAACCAATCCGCGCAGCTCGAGCCCGCCGGCCTCGGCGTGACGGGCGAGACCGCCGATCGGCGTCCGGCAGGAGCCATCGAGCAGCGCCAGCATTGCCCGCTCGGTGACCACCTCGCGCGCCGCCACGGCATCGTCGATCATCGCCAGCATCTCCCGCATCAAAGCGTCGTCCTCGCGGCAGGTGACGCCGACGGCCCCCTGGCCGACCGCCGGCACCATTTCCTCCACGTCCAGCGCGGCGCCGATGGCTTCCAGCCCGAGACGGCGCAGCCCGGCGCGTGCCAGCAGCGTCGCCGCCACAGCTCCCTCGCGCACCCGTGCCAGCCGGGTGTGCACGTTGCCGCGCAGCAGGCCGACCCGCAGCTCCGGCCGCCGCGCCAGGATCTGCGCCCGCCGCCGCGGCGACGACGTGCCGACCAGCGCTCCCGCCGGCAGATCGGCGAGGCGTTCGACCGCGGCGACCAGCACGTCGCGCGGATCCTCGCGCGGCAGCACCGCCGCCAGCACGATGCCGTCGGGCAGCCAGGTGGGCAGGTCCTTCACCGAATGCACGGCGATGTCGATGCGGCTGTCCAGCATCGCCTCGTCGATTTCCTTGCTGAACAGCCCCTTGCCGCCCACCTCAGCCAACGGCCGGTCGACAACGCGGTCGCCGGTGGTGCGGATCACCTCGACCGCGAAGGCAACTTGCGGAGCCAGGCCCGTCTGCACCAGAGCCTCGCGCACCAGTCCGGTCTGCGCCAGGGCGAGCGGACTGCCGCGGGTGCCAATTCGGATCAAGCGGTCGGAAGCCGGCATCGCCACCGGAGATCTCCTCGTCCTGTCGCGGCGGCAACGGTAATGTGCCGGCTCGGGTTTCGCGAAGGATTTCGGACGTGATCGTGCTCGGCATCGAAACCAGCTGTGACGAGACGGCGGCGGCGGTGGTCGCAGCCGACCGGCGCATCCTCGCCGATCTCGTCCTCTCGCAGGAAGACGAGCACCGGGCGTTCGGCGGCGTCGTGCCGGAAGTGGCGGCGCGCGCCCATCTCTTGCACCTGGACGGGCTGATCGGCCGGGCGATGCAGGCGGCGGGCGCCGGCTTCGGCGATCTCGCCGCGGTGGCCGCCACCGGCGGGCCGGGGCTGATCGGCGGCGTCATCGTCGGCGTCACCACGGCGAAGGCGATCGCCGCCGTCCACCGGCTGCCGTTCCTCGCCGTCAACCACCTGGAAGGCCATGCGCTGTCGGCGCGGCTGAGCGACGGCATCGCCTTTCCCTACCTGCTGCTGCTGGTCTCCGGCGGCCATTGCCAGCTGCTGGTGGTGGAAGGCGCCGGCCGCTACCGGCGGCTGGGGACGACCATGGACGATGCGCTGGGCGAGGCGTACGACAAGGTGGCGAAGATGCTGGGGCTGGGCTATCCCGGTGGCCCGGCGGTGGAGCGTGCCGCACAGACGGGCGATCCGCGCCGGTTCGCGCTGCCGCGGCCGATGCTGGGCCGGCCGGGCTGCCACTTCTCGTTCTCCGGCCTGAAGACGGCGGTGCGCCACGCAGTGGAAAAGCTGCCGGCGGAGGGAGCGGAGCGCGCCGTTGCCGTGAACGACCTGTGCGCCGCTTTCCAGGCGGCTGCCGCCGATGCGCTTGCCGACCGCACCCGCAACGCGCTCGCCGCCTTCTGCCGCCTGCACCCGGTCCCGCCGACGCTGGTCATCGCCGGCGGCGTCGCGGCGAACGCCTACCTGCGCGAGCGGCTGGCGGCGCTGGCGGAGGCCGAGGATGCGCGGCTGGTGGCGCCGCCGCTGCGGCTATGCACCGACAACGCGGCGATGATCGCCTGGGCCGGCATCGAACGGCTGCGCCTCGGCCTTACCGACCGCCTCGACTTCCCCCCTCGCCCGCGCTGGCCGCTCGACCCCAATGCGCCGCCGGTGGGCTACGCCGGGGTGAAGGCGTAAGGGAGCGGATTTGCAGCTCTTCCACTCAAATTGCTACACACAAACAAGCCCAATGTTATCCAGTCCAAAACCTATTCCAGCAATATGGCTCTTCAGATAATCCGTACTTAATTAGAAGCCCACCTAATTCGTTAAGCTGATACATGATTGATCCATTATCGCTCATCTCTCCTCCATCTATACCGGCATGACTTATGAATCCAATGGATTCGAGGTTAGATGTAATGTACGTCTCCTTAAGACTCCCCGCTTGATCTATCGTCCTCCAAATTTCATTTTTGGGCGACTCCTTCAACGCATAGAGATCTTGAACATATGATCTACTAACCATAGAGCAGACACGAACTGACACATCTAGCGATATTTCTCTTTGTAGGGCTGCCTTCATTATCCTACCCATAATGGCCGCTTTTTCAATATCATCACAGGTATCAACTAGCGTAAAAATAGATACTTGAAAGCGACGAAATTGCTGTTCATCAGCTTCCAGTTCGTCAAAAAACTCACGTCTAACATTTTCATCAACTTCGCTAATAGGTGACAGAAACTCCTTTATTTTCATCGTGTATATGATATTTCTGGCATCTTTGACCATGCGGACTAGATTAAGCACTTCATTTACCACGGGAAGCACATGATGACTCTCACATATTTTATCCAACCCTGCTGCAAGAGCATCATGGAGATACGGAGACCGCATTACGGAAGGTAGAACTCTAAATATCTGCGCGCGCATTTATATATCCAATTTAACTGATGCTGCGACCCGCTGTATCCGGTTGACGAATCCCGGCCGGTGGACCAAGTTCCAGACACTGGCACGTCCCCGCAGCTCAGAGTAAGTCGTGGCTGAATCGAGCCGCCTATCCCTCGGTGCCGAGGGGGATGTGGCGGATGATGCCGCCGTGGTGCTCGTCGTCGGTACCGAAGAATAGCTCGGCGGCGCCTCCCGGCTGCGGCCGCAGCGCGAGGGCCTCCACCTTTATGCCGTCGAGGGTTGCGAGGCGTGTCGGCTGGGCGTCGAAGACAACTCTCGGGCCGCTGCCACCGTCATCCTCGATGCGCCCGATCCGCCAGATGACGCTGCGGAACGGGCCGCTGTCGTTGCCGGTATCGATCGCCGAGGCGACGATGATGCGGCCGGCGTCGTCGACCTCGATGGCGCTGACCGGCCGGGCATAAGGCCCGGCCGGATCCGGAACGCTGAATGCCACCTCCTGGAACGGACCAAACGTCATCGGTTGCAGGCTGAGGCTGGCCCAGCGCAAGAGGGTTTGGGGCTCGCCTTCCGCGCGCTCGGCGAACAGGAAGACGAGTTGGTCGCCGCTGCGCGCGACCGCTGCGCCCTCGACATTGTGGACGGGGACCGGCCAGTCCACGGCATCGACGACGTCCAACCGGCGGTCGCGATACTCGGTGAGGAAGATCCGCCGGAACGAGGTGCCGGCCCGTTTCGCTTGGCCGCTTTCCGCCAGCAGAAACAGCGAGGTGCCGGGAATCCGGGCGATGCTCTCAAGGTCGCTGGCCGAACCCAGCGGTGCGGGCCAGACGATCTCCATGGTCTCGCGGGCCGGGCCGGCCGATGACGCGGGCAGGGAGATCAGGCTGACACTGGGGCGGTCGTCCGGATGCTTGACGTCGTGGATGGCGAGGAACTCATTGCCGTCAAC
This sequence comes from Rhodospirillales bacterium, assembly GCA_046348725.1. Taxonomy (GTDB): domain Bacteria; phylum Pseudomonadota; class Alphaproteobacteria; order Rhodospirillales; family Defluviicoccaceae; genus Defluviicoccus. Next base: position 1,343 of record JAXMDR010000043.1, on the reverse strand, counting down.
CCAGGCGAGCCCGCTGATGTCCGGCAAGGCCGATGCCGTCTGCGGCGGAGGAGCCCCGGTGCTGCCCGTCGAGCAGCCGGCGGAAAGGATGAGGGCGGCGAGAGACCCTGCCAGCGCCAGCAACCGGTACGGCTTCATCTCACGTCCCTCCAACTGAGCGGCGATTACCGCCCATTTTGCCGCAAGCCGCGCCATCGGCGGTACATGCGGTCGTGTCCTAGAGAAAGTCGCGGCTGGTCAGCAGGGCTTCGAAACGCAGGCCGGCGGCGGCGAAGGCTTCGGCGGCGCCTTCCAGCCGATCGACGACGGTGAGCACGCACGCCACCTCGGCGCCGGCGGCGCGCACCGCCTCGACCGCGGACAGCGCCGAGCCGCCCGTCGTCGTTACGTCTTCCAGGATGGCGACGCGGGCGCCGGGCGCGAGGTTGCCGTCGATCTGCCGGGCGGTGCCGTGGTCCTTCGCCTGCTTACGCACGAAGAAACCCTGCAGCGGCTTTGCGGGAAAGCTCCTGGCACAGATGACGGCGACGATTGGCACCGCCCCCATCACCAGCCCGCCCACGGCATCGACGTCGATGCCCTCGAGGCGGCGCAGCGCCGCTTCGGCGATCAGGTTCGCGCCTTCGGGATCGAGCATCGTCCGCTTCATATCGAAGAAGACGCTGCTCTGCCGCCCCGATGCCAGCGTAAACGCGCCGCCGGTCAGCAGCGACCGGGCAGCGATCACATCCCGCAGCCGCGTCAAGCCGGGATCGCCCGTCGCCGTCATCTCGTCGCCCGCCACGTCGCCTGTCCTCGCCTGCCCGTTTGCGCCGGACGCTAGCCCGTGCTTTCCGTGCACGCCAGCAAAAGCATTCGCCGGTGGCAGGCTTGACACCTTCTCCTGCGGCAACGATCTGCAAGCTCCGGAAGCGAGCCGAAGAGAAGCGCGCCGACGGCAATGATCATCCGGATTTAAAAGAGCGACGAATCTCGCCTCCCAAAGGGTTTTCTGAATATGACCGCACCTGCTTTGTCTTCACCCACTCTGCTCCGAGAGCAGCAGACCGCAGCCGGGCTGCGCGTAGGCCTGGAGCGCGCGCTCCATCCTGGCCATCTGGCGCTGGCAGCTGTACGGGCCTCCTCCGCCGCAAGCGCGGTCGCACTGGCGCTGCAGGCCCCGGATGTCGATTTCGACGGCTTCGCCGCCCTGCGGGCGCGCGAGTGCGACCTTGTCATCGCCGGACCGCTGGCCCTGCTGGAACCGGCAGCCGGCAACTGCGAGGTGATCGGCTGCATTTTCGCAAGCCCCGGCGGCGTGCTCGTCCGCGAGGACCGGCTGGGCAAGCTGCGCGGTGGCGAAG
>JAXMDR010000042.1:0-19888 GCA_046348725.1 Rhodospirillales bacterium | reverse complement strand
CTCCCGCCAGTCTCGATCAACACGTGGTTCTTGCGTCATTCCATTCTGGAATCACAGACGATTCCAGAGCGCAAGCTCTATTTTAGCGCCTATGGGGTCGGACGCGGGGAATGCGGGAGGCGAAAGCCGCATTGGTGCCACCGAGAATGCCCCTCTCCCGGGCGGGAGAGGGGTGCGCAACCGGCCCTGCCCGTTAGCCCTGCATGCGCAGCGCGCCGTCGACGCGGATGACGTCGCCGTTGAGGTAGGGGTTGTCGATGATCGCCATGGCGAGCTTGGCGTACTCGGCCGGATCGCCCAGCCGCGACGGGAACGGCACGGCAGCGCCCAGTGTCTTCTGCGTCTCTTCCGGCAGCCCCGCCATCATCGGCGTCTTGAAGATGCCGGGCGCGATGCAGACGACGCGCAGGCCGGACGGCGCGAATTCGCGGGCCGCCGGCAGCGTCAGGCCGACGACACCGGCCTTCGACGAGGCGTAGGCGGCCTGGCCGACCTGGCCCTCGAAGGCGGCGATCGACGCGGTGTTGATGATGACGCCGCGCTCGCCGGTCGGGGCCAGCGGCTCCTGGGTCAGGATGTCGGCAGCGGCCAGCCGCATGACGTTGAAGATGCCGATCAGGTTGACGCCGATCACCTTGGCGTACAGATCGAGGCCGTGCGGTCCCTTGCGGCCGACGATCTTCGCCGGCGGGGCGATGCCGGCGCACTGGACGACGATGCGGGCGACGCCGTTGGCCTCGCGCGCCTTGGCGACGGCGGCTTCGGTCGACTCGCCGTTGGTGACATCGCACACGCAGGCAACGCCGCCGATGTCCTTGGCCACCCTTTCCGCCGCGTCGGCAACGACGTCGAACAGCGCCACCTTGGCGCCGGCCGCCGCCAGCGCCCGCGCGGTGGTCTCGCCGAGGCCGGAGCCGCCGCCAGTAACGATTGCCGCTTGACCCTTCACATCCATTTTTGTTTTCCCCTTGTGCTCAAACCGGTGGCGGCGCCTGGCACCGCAACCGACGGCCGGGCGGTGCTGCCGCCCTGGCGGTTCCTGATTTGATTGTCTGTTTCCGGCGCGGCAGGCGGCCTCGCAGGCTCCCGCCGGGGCCGGAAAGGCAGGCGCCGCGCCTCCGAAGGAAGCGCGGCGCTGCTCTTGGCTCTTAGACCAGCTCGATGGCCATCGCCGTGGCTTCGCCGCCGCCGATGCACAGGCCGGCAACGCCCTTCTTCAGGCCGTGCTTCTTCAGCGCATGCAGCAGCGTGACGACGATGCGGGCACCGGAGGCGCCGATCGGGTGGCCCAGCGCACAGGCGCCGCCGTTGATGTTGACCTTGTCGTGAGGAATGTCGATGTCGCGCATCGCCGCCATGGTGACCACGGCGAAGGCCTCGTTGACTTCCCACAGATCGACGTCGGTGTTCTTCCAGCCGGCCTTGTCGAGGACTTTGCGCAGCGCACCCACCGGGGCAGTGGTGAACAGGTTCGGGGCCTGGGCGTTGGTCGAATGCGCGTGGATGACCGCCAGCGGCGTGAGGCCCTTCTTCTCGGCGTAGGAGCGCCGCGTCAGCACCAGCGCCGCCGCGCCGTCGGAGATGGAGCTGGAGGTCGCCGCGGTGACCGTGCCGTCCTTGCGGAAGGCCGGCTTCAGCGTCGGGATCTTGTCGATGTTGACCTGGAACGGCGCCTGGTCCTTGCCGATGACCTTGTCGCCCTTGCGGTCCTTGATGGTGACCGGGGCGATCTCGGCATCGAAGCTGCCGCCGTTGGACGCAGCCTGCGCCCGCCGTACCGACTCAGCCGCGAAGGCATCCTGCGCCTCGCGGGTGAACTGGTACATCTGGGCGCATTCCTCGGCGAAGGTGCCCATCGAGCGCCCCTCTTCGTACGCATCCTCCAGGCCGTCATAGAACATGTGGTCCATCAGCTTGTCGCCGTGGCCAAGGCGATAGCCGGTGCGACCCTTCAGCACCAGGTACGGTGCATTGGTCATGCTCTCCATGCCACCGGCGACGACGACGTCGTGCGAGCCGGCCAGGAGGTTGTCGTGGCCGATCATCGTCGTCTTCATCGCCGAGCCGCACATCTTGGTCAGCGTCGTCGCCCCGGCTTCCCACGGCACACCGGCGAAATGCGCGGCCTGGCGCGCCGGCGCCTGCTTCAGGCCGGCCATCAGGCAGCAGCCCATCAGCACTTCGCCGATGTCGGCCGGATCGACCTTCGAGCGTTCCAGTGCCGCCTTGATGGCGACACCGCCCAATTGCGTTGCGGGAACCTTGGCGAAGTCGCCGAGCATGCCGCCCATCGGCGTCCGTGCCGCGCCGACGATCACGACGGGATCAGTTTGCGCCATGTCACCTCTCCTTAACCCTTTGTTCGACCAGTATTGTTGCGCGTTCCAACGGCAAATGCCGGCTGCCGATCAGCCGCCCGTTGCCGTCAGTCCTCCCGCGCAGGGAATGCGAGCTTAGTCCCTGGAGCACGCCGCGAACGCCAATCCCGCAGAGTTTCCGTGCCTCCCAGGCTCGGACCGCCGCGCATACTAGTCCTCCCAGGATTTCCTGCAACACCTTACAAGCCGTTTTCGTTCGCGGTTGCGGCGGAACCGGCGCGGCCGCGGCGGCGACCGGCAGGAGCCCCGGCAGGCGGCGTCAGCCGCCGGGGAAGAGCGCCGCCGCCTCCGCCAAGCCGAGATCGAAGTAGCGCTTCTGCGCCGTCGCGTCCTTCAGCGATATCGTCATGCTTTCCAGGTTTTTCGGCCGCAGCACGTGCACCTTCTTGCGGAACCAGGTGCGGCCGTCGATCTCGACGCTGGTCTTCTTCATCGCCGCCAGCATGCCGTTGATCAGCTCCGCCTGCGCAAAGATGCGCTTGTTCGGCAGCGTGAGCTGCAGATCGCTGACCAGCAGGTGGGTATCGATGCCGGTGAGCGGCAGGGTGAAGACGCTCGAGCGGTAAATCTTCTCCAGCTCGGTGTGATAGTCGTACTCGGTGAAGTCGACGGCGATGATCTCGTCCACCTCCGGGTCCTGGAAGATGCCGGCCATCGGCGTGTTGTCCAGGTAGCCGCCCTCGATGAAGTAGTCCCCGTCGATGGTTATCGCCTTGAAATAGGGGATGGTGGTGATCCCGGCGAGGAACACGTCCATGAAGCGCGAGATCGACGCGGCATCGAAGCTTTTCAGGATCTCGTTGACGGAAAATCCCTGCTTCGTGCGTTTCGTCAGATTGGTGGTGGAGATCTCCCAGCGGACGTTTCGCAGCGCCTCGGCGAGGATCGTCTGCCGCTTCGGATCGTCGAGCAGCAGCGCCTTGCGGCAGCTGTCCTTATCGACAGTGAACAGGTGCGAGCCAGTGGGCAGCAGCTGCGGCCGCAGCCCGAGGAAGTTGGAAAAGACGTGGAAGATATCCTTGACGCCGAGGCGCATGGTGCGGGTCAGCACCGGGGGAAGCTCCTCGGCGGTCTTGTCCCACAGCAGGTAGTCCAAGGTGATGTTGTTGCCGGAGCTGGTGGAGGCGATGTGCACGACCGGCAGGCCGCGCCGCTGCAACGCCACCAGCGCGCCCGCCGTATAGAAGCTGCGGTAGCCGCCGCCGGAGGCGACGAAACCGTATCGGGTCATGACTTTAGTCCTCTCTGCCGCGATCCTCTGCCGGCGATGCTAGAGCGCGGCGCCGGTTGCCGCCAGTCACAGGTGCCCCGGCGGCCCCGCCTCGTGCCGGCCGGACCATAGGCGGCGATGCGGCTCGCCATCGTCACTTCCTGCATCATCGCGATGGCGATCGTCGGCATCGTCGTCTACGACCGTCTGCCGGCGCAGCATTCGCCGCTGGCCTCGTTCGATCCGCAGCGGCCCGTCGGCATGGCGACAGGCTGGCAGATCGGTCGGCTGGACGGCGATCGCGCCGCCTGTCACGCCGCACTCGATAAAGCCGGGCTGCGCACCGTCGCCATCGCCGACAGCCGGGAGGGGGAGTTCTGCGGCTTCACCGATGCCGTCGCCGTGGAGCGGTCGAGCATTCCCTGGTCGGAGGCACCGTTGCGGCTGACCTGCCCGATGGCCGTCGCCCTCGCCGTCTGGGAGCGGCAGGTGGTGGCGCCGGCGGCGGAGCGGCATCTCGGCACGCGGGTGGTCCGCATCCAGCATTTCGGCACCTACTCCTGCCGCCGCGTCGCCGGCGGCGCTTCCGGCCGCCCCAGCCAGCATGCCACTGCCAACGCCATCGACGTCGGCGCTTTCCAACTCGCCAACGGCCGGCGGGTGACAGTGAAGGGCGACTGGGGCAAAGACACCGCCGAGGCGGCCTTCCTGCGCGAGGTCCATGACGGCTCCTGCCGGGTGTTCCGCGCCGTCCTCGGCCCTGACTACAACGCCGCGCATGCCGACCACCTGCACATGGACATGGGGCCGTACGCCACCTGCGACTGAATCGCCACGGCGGGGGACTCGCGCGAAACCAGCGCCGCGCGCCGCCGTGATCAGCCTTGGCAACCGAGAAAGGGACGAAGGGGAATGGACGTTCCACTGGCGGAGCTGGTCGGCACCGTCGCCGGCCTGTGTTCGACCGGCAGCTTTATCCCGCAGGTGGTGAAAGCCTGGCGGGGGCATGACACGGCGGCGATATCGAAGCGGATGTACGTGATCACCGTCACCGCGTTTTCGCTGTGGACAGCCTATGGGCTGATGATCGGCAGCATCCCGATCGTTGCGTTCAACATCGCGAGCCTGCTGCTGTCGTCGACGATCCTGGTGCTCAAGATGCGCGGCATGCGCGCCGCGGCGGGCGGCTGAAGCTTTGGGCGCGGCGCCCCCTGCGCTTGCCTTTCGTCCTCGGCAGCGGCGTAATCCCGTGAACGCTGATTATCATTGCGGGCGGAGGACATGGTTCAGGATAGCGGAGGTGCCGGTGCCGGCGGGGAACAGGCGGCAGGCACGGCGGCGCGTCCGGCGCAACCGCCCGCACTGCTGCCGCTGCCCGCCGACCCGCCGTCGGCTGGCAACGGCTACTACCGGGAGCACGCACGCCTGCTTGCGGATAGCTTCCGGCGCTGTACCGGGCGGGAGCTGATCACGCCCGCAGTGGCGATGGCCGCCGATGGCGAGGATGCGCTGGCCGATGACATCGGCCGCCGGCTGTTCGAGGCGCCCTTTGCCGTGCTGTCGCACGGCGAAGGGGTCGACCCCTGCTTCACCTACGGCAACCGCACCGCCCTGGGGCTGTTCGAAGCCGACTGGGCGACGCTGCTGGCAATGCCGTCGCGGCTGTCGGCCGAGCCGGTCGAGCAGGCGGAGCGCGCCCGGCTGCTGGCGCGGGTGCGGGCGCACGGCTTCATCGACGATTACAGCGGCGTTCGCATCTCCCGGTGCGGCCGCCGCTTTCTCATCAGTGCCGCCGTCGTCTGGACGCTGACCGGCGACGACGGCAGTGTCCGCGGCCAGGCGGCGACCTTCACCGACTGGCGCCCTCTGCCCTGAGCGCGGCAACGGCGCCCGCCCCGAGGGGTAATCCGGAAGGCCGGGCGGCGCGGATATGAACCCACGATCTGTAAGCGCCCAGGATAGGGCGCACGCGCCGGGTGAGGGAACGCTGGCAGATTGCACCACCTTGAGACATGCGCGCCCTTCTGATACAGGGCGCTTCATATGTCTTGTATCAGAGCGTCGAACCAACACAGTCCGTTGTTTCTCTGACCCCCTGGCCGTGCCCGGCGGCATCGTCTACACTGCCTGCTGTCCGTTGTGAGGAAGGATTTTCAATGCGCTGCAATCTGTTTCGTGCTGTCCTGGTCGCGCTCGCGGTGAGCGTGGCGGGCGCAGCCCTTCCCACACCGGCTTCGGCGCTCGAGCCCCAGGAGGTCATGTCGCTGCTGGAGCGCGCCAAGAACAACGATGCGACCGCGGTGCCGACGCTTCGCCAGTACGCCGATGCCGGCGATCCGATGGCGCAGACGGCGATGGCGACGGTCTATCTCGCGGGTATCGGCGGCGTCGCCAAGGACGACGCAGAAGCCGCCCGATGGACGCGGCTGGCGGCGGATCAGGGCTTCCCACCCGCCGAGTATGACATGGCCCTGCTGTATTTTACCGGCCGCGGCGTAACCAAGGACGACGCGGAATCGGCGCGCTGGCTGCAGATGGCGGCGGACAAGGGCGTCGCTCCGGCGCAGAACAATCTCGCGCTGCTCTACGCGACGGGCCAGGGCGTGCCGAAGGACATGAAGAAGGCGGCGCAGCTGTTCCGGCAGGCTGCCGACCAGGGGTTTGCCGAGGCCGAGAACAACCTCGGCGTGCTCTACGCCAACGGCGAGGGCGTCAAGAAGGACCCCAAGCAGGCGATGAAGTGGTTCCAGAAGGCCGCGGCGCAGGGCCACCCGGCGGCTCAGCGCAACCTCGAGCGCCTGCAGCAGGCCCAGAACCAGAAACAGAAATAGGGCGGAGCGGCGATTCGAACAGGCGCCCGCCGGCATCCGCTGCAGTGCCCCCCGGCACGCCGCGATGTCGTATGCTGCGCCAGGCTCCGGCGCAAATGCTCGCCGGACGGACACTTTTTGTTCTTGCCTTGTCCCGCTTTGAGCACCACACCTGCCAAGTTTCGCGATAGAGGATCGTAATCAACAGCAGTTTCTCGTATACAGGGAGCACGAACATCGTCGATACGGGAACGCACATGGTCCCGGCCTTGAGACGTTACTCCATCGCCGTTGGCGTCTGCTTGAGCGTATCCGGCTTACTGCTGACCGGGTGCGCTTCGTCGCCGCGGACTTCTTTCGAAAACGATCCTGCGACGCGCCAGGCGGCCGAGCGCGCCAAGGGCGGCGACGGCGCGGCGCTGCAGTCGTTGCATGCCGCCGCCGATGCTGGCCGCGGTTCCGCTGCCTACGCCATCGGCCTGGGACTGGCGGAGGGCTGGGCCGGTCCCCCCGATGTCGCTCAGGCCATGGTCTGGTGGCAACGGGCCGCCGAGCAGGGCGACCTTGATGCGATGAACGCGCTGGGGGTGATTTACGCCGAGGGTATCGGCGTCGCCCCGGACAGCGGGCAGGCGCGCAGCCTGTGGCAGGAGGCGGCGGCGCAGGGACACGCGACGGCGCAGTACAACCTCGGCAGCCTGCTGGTGTCCGCGGCCGAAACGCGCGACGACATGGCGACGGCGGCGGGGTGGTTGCGCCAGGCGGCCGAGCAGGGCGATCCCGACGCCCAGTACTTCCTCGCCAATCTCTACGATAGTGGCGAGGGCGTGCCGCGGCAGCCGATGGAGGCGCTGCGCCTCTGGCGCGAGGCGGCTTCGCACGGTCACGCCGACGCCGCCTTCAGCCTCGGCGAAGCCTATCTGAACGGGACGATGGTCCCGGTGGATGTCGCCGAGGCGCAGCGCTGGATGCGGCGGGCGGCGAATGCCGGGCACCCGAAGGCGGCGGAGACGGCGGCGTTGCTGGCGAGCGGCGGCATGCCGGCCCCGGTCATCATCGCCCGGCGCGGCCGCGGCCTGCCGTCGCGCGTGACCGAGGTGGCCGACGCATCGGACATCGAAGCGCCTGTCCGGGTGCAGCGGGCGGCGCCGGTCGAAGTGGTCGAGGCCGTCGAGCCGTCGCAGCCGCGCTACAAGGCACCGGCGATCCACACCGCGGCGGTGAGCGCCGTCGCCGTGCGCAAGCCGGAGACCAGGGCCGGCCGCGCCGTAGCCGAGAAGGGGAAGGCCGGCCGGCGTGGTGCCGACCGGGTGGTGGCGGCGAAGGGCGGCGGCAAGCCGGCGCAGGCGGCAGCCCGCGGCAAGCCCGCTGTCGTCGCCAAGGCGCCGGCCAAGAGCAGCCGGGTGATCCTTGCCGCGGCCCACACGTCGGGCCCGCCGGCCCGCAGTGCCGCCGCCATGAGCAAGCCGGTGGCCAAGCCATCGCCTGCCGCCCGGCAGGTCGCCGCCAATACACCGAAAGCGCGGCCGGACCGGACCCGCTGATCGTAAGGTCGCAGCCCAGGCAGCAGCCCAATGGCATCGACGGCCTTTGCGGAGTGCTGTTGCCCGCGCGAACTGGGACGCGGTCTCAGCTCGCTCCCACCGCCGTCAGCACCTCGCGGCTGCCGTCCCAGATCATCCGCAGCGCCACGTAGAGGATGATAGCGAAGCCGGCATAGGCGATCCAGCGATGCTGGTGCAGCAGCTTGGCAATCAGCGTCGCCGCCACTCCCATCAGCGCCACCGACAGGGCGAGCCCGAAGATCAGCACCACCTGATGGTCGCGGGCGGCGCCGGCGACCGCCAGCACGTTGTCGAGCGACATGGAGATATCGGCGACGACGATCTGCGTCACCGCGTCACGGAAGCTCTTTTCCGGCGGTGCATCCGGCACCCGATCCTCGAGGCTCGCCTCCGCCTCGTCCTCCGACGGATCGGCGTTACCGAGGGACCCGGCGCGCAGCTCCCGCCACAGCTTCCAGGCGACCCACAGCAACAGCAGGCCGCCCGCCAGCAGCAGCCCGATGATCTGCAGCAGCTGGACGGTGAACAGCGAGAAGATGATGCGCAGCACCGCTGCGGCAAGCACGCCGACGAAGATGGCGCGCCGGCGCTGCGATGCCGGCAGCCCCGCGGCCGCCATGCCGACGACGATGGCGTTGTCGCCGGCGAGGGCGACGTCGATGAGAATGACCGCGGCAAGCGCCGTCAGCGCCGCGACGCTCAGCAGCTCTGCCATCATTCAGCGGCCGCGGAACAGCGAGCCAAGGACGCCGCGGACGAGCTCGCGTCCGAGCTTGCTGCCGATGCTGCGCGCAGCACTGCTGGCGAGCGTCTCGGCGATGCTGGGCGGCGGTTTGCGGCTGCGGGTGGCGCGCGGCGTTCCGCCGCCGGAAGGTGCCGGCGCGGACGCGGCCGGCGCCGCCGTCTCCGCCCGCGCGCGCAGCTGCTCGTAGGCGCTTTGCCGGTCGATGGCGAAGCCGTAGCGGTCGGCCATCGGGCTCGCCTTCTGCGCGGCCTCGCGCTCGGCTGCCGGCGCCGGCCCGACGCGCGAGCGGGGCGGGGCGATCAGCGCCCGCTGCACCATGCCGGGCGTGCCCTTCTGCTCCAGCATCGAGACCAGCGCCTCGCCCACCGCCAGCTCGGTGATCGCCTGCTCAGTGCTGAACGCCGGGTTGGCGCGGAAGGTGGCGGCGGCGGCCTTCACCGCCTTCTGGTCCTTCGCCGTGAAGGCGCGCAGGGCGTGCTGCACGCGGTTGCCGAGCTGCGCGAGGACGTCTTCGGGAATGTCGGTGGGGTTCTGGGTGACGAAGAAGACCCCGACACCCTTGGAACGGATCAGCCGGACCACCTGTTCGATCTTGTCGATCAGCGTCTTCGGTGCATCTTCGAACAGCAGGTGCGCCTCGTCGAAGAACAGCACCAGCTTCGGCCGGTCGCGATCGCCGACCTCGGGCAGCTCCTCGAACAGCTCGGAGAGCAGCCACAGCAGCACGCTGGCGTAGAGCCGGGGCTTGTTGATCAGCACGTCGGCGGCCAGCACGTTCACCATGCCGCGGCCGTCCGCCGCCGCCGTCATCAGGTCGTTGAGCGCCAGCGCCGGCTCGCCGAAGAAGGCGGTGCCGCCCTCCCGCTCCAGCACCAGCAGGTTGCGCTGGATGGCGCCGGCGGTGGTCGGCGCGATGTTGCCGTAGGCCTGCTGCATCTCCTTGGCGTTGTCGGCGACAAACTGCAGGATGGCGCGCAGGTCCTTCAGGTCGAGCAGCAGCAGCCCGCGGTCGTCGGCGACGGCGAAAGCGGCGTTGAGCACGCCCTCCTGCGTCGGGTTCAGGGACAACAGCCGCGACAGCAGCAGCGGCCCCATCTCCGAGACGGTGGCGCGGACGGGCGTGCCTTCGCTGCCGAACACGTCCCAGAAGGCGACCGGGAAGGCCTGCGGCGCCCAGCCCTCGAGCCCCAGCTGGCGGGCGCGATCGGCGAACGGGCCGGTGTCGGCGCCTGCGCTGCACAGGCCGGAGAGGTCGCCCTTGACGTCCACCAGGAACACTGGCGTGCCCAGCGCCGAGAAGCCCTCCGCCAGCGTCTGCAGCGTCACCGTCTTGCCGGTGCCGGTGGCTCCGGCGATCAGGCCGTGGCGATTGGCGTAGCGGGCATCGAGGACGACGGGTCCCTCGGCTCTGCCCACGACGATCGTATTGTCCGTCGTCATCCGTCTTCCGCCCTGCATTGCCTCCAGGCGGCTTCGGGAATAGAGGGTTCGCCCGGCGATGGCAACCGCGGATCACTGGTAGGTTCGGCCGTCTTCTGCCGGACTGGCCGGGGTGTTCCGATCGGGTTAGCTCCGCTCGTCGTCCGGGGGCGATCCGTCGTCGATGCCCTCCTCGTCGTCCTCCGCCGGGATGCGGTAGACTTCGCCGAGCCAGCGGCCGAGGTCGATGTCGGCGCATCGCTGCGAGCAGAACGGCCGGAAGCGCGCCGCAGCCGGCTTACCGCAGATCGGGCAGAGGCGCTTAGGGGATGTCGCCGGTTTTCCGTTCACCGCCGGACCTCCGCGTCGGCGAGGCGGAAGGCGCCTGCCGCGAGCGCCGCATCCGTGCGCACCGCGAGGGGGCGCCGAGGCGTTCTTCGACGGCGCGGCGGGCCTCAGCGAGGCCTCTGTCGAGCATTGCCGCAACCGCCGGCGAGGCGATGAGCAGCGGAGCGCCGCAGCCGGGCTCCCGCCACGCCGCGGCGACCTGCCGCAGCGCCTCGCCCGCGACCCAGCGCGGATGGGGCTGCGGCCCCGCCGGCGCAGGCGGTGCAGGGGACGGTGAGGCGCCGCAGCAGCGATGGTCCGCGCCGTTCGCGCGCCAGCTCCAGCAGCCCGAGCCGGGTCCAGCCGCCGATGCGGAGCCGGCGGTCGTCGCCTTCGAGCGCATCCTGCAGCGCCCGGAACACCCGCTCGCGCTCCGCCGGCCGCCGCAGCGGAACGAAGTCGATGACGATGGTTCCAGCGAGATCGCGCAGCCGGATGTGGCGGCCGATCTCCGCCGCCGCTTCCAGGTCGCAGGCAAGCGCGGCGGCGCGGGGCGACGGCGCCGGGGTGGCGCCGCTGTCCACATCGATGGCGACGAGGGCCTCGGTCTCCTCGATGGTCAGCCGGCCGCCCGAGGGCAGCGGCACCTGCGCCGACAGCGCCGCCTCGATGGCCTCGTCGATGCCTTCCGCCGCGAACAACGGCTGCCGCCCGCTCCACAGCTCCAGGATGCCGGCGACGGCCGGGACGGCGGCGCGCAGGGCCGAAAGCGTCGGCGCATCGTCGACGACCACGCGGCGGAGGCTGGGCCCGGCGGCGGCGCGCAGCAGCGCGACAACCGGATCATCGCCCCGTTCCACCAGGCACGGAGCCCGCACCGCTGCCGCTGCGACCGCATCCGCCGTCCCCGGCGGCAGGCGGGCATCCAGCTTTGCGCCTTTCTCCGCCGACGGGGCGCGGGCGACGCGCACCAGCACCGTCTCGCCGGCGGCGAGGGAACGACCAGGGGGCGCGTCGGCGCGCATCAGCAGGCCGGGGCGATCGCTGCCGATATCGACGAAGGCGGCGCCGAGCGCCGGCGCCAGCGCGGTGATGCGGCCCAGGCGCAGGTCGCCCGGGCGCACATCCTCGCCGTCATCGAAGGCGAGATGCAGCAGGGCACCGCCGGCGCAGGCCGCGGCGCGGCGGTCGCCGGGCAGCGCCGAAACCAGCACCTCATCGACCGCCGGCATCTCCGTCCTCCGGCGGCGCTTCGCCGGTCGCAGTCGCGGCGGCGCCGAGGCCGTTCATCAGCGCGCAGGTCTCGAACAGCGGCAACCCGACGATGTTGGAATAGGAGCCGACGATGCCGCGAACGAAAGCCGCGGCGCGGCCCTGCACGGCGTAGCCACCGGCCTTGTCCTGCCACTCGCCGCTGGCGAGATAGCCCTCGATCTCGTCGGCGGACAGCCGCTTGAAGGCGACCACCGTGACGACGAGCCGCGTCATCGGCGCCCGGCCGGGTGCCAGCAAAGCGATGCCGCCGTAGACGCGGTGGCGGGCTCCCGACAGCAGGCTCAGGCAGCGCCGCGCCTCGGCAGCATCTACCGGCTTCGGCAGGATGCGGCGGCCGCGGGCAACGACGGTATCGGCGGCGAGGACGAGGTGTTCCGGCAGGTGCCGGGCAACCGACTGCGCCTTGGCCAGCGCCAGCCGCGCGGCATAGGCGCGCGGTAGCTCCCGCGGCAGCGGCGTCTCGTCGATGTCGGCCGGAACCACCCGTGCGGGGACGATGCCGACCTGGGCGAGGAGCTGAAGCCGGCGGGGAGACGCGGACGCGAGGACGAGTGGCGGCGAGGATCGGGGGAGGGGTACGCCGACGGTGTCCGCGGCGACCGTCTCCCGGCGGTGCGTACTCACTTGTAACGGAATGTAATCCGGCCTTTGCTCAAGTCGTACGGTGTCATTTCGACATTTACTCTATCCCCGGCCAACACCCGGATGCGATTCTTCCGCATCTTGCCGGCGGTGTGGGCAAGGATCTCGTGGTTGTTCTCCAGCTTTACTCGGAACATCGCGTTGGGCAGCAACTCGGTGACAACGCCGGTAAATTCGAGAACTTCTTCCTTTGCCATGCCTTCTCCTCGGAGGTTGAATTCCAGCGAGTATTTGTACGGCATTCCGGCATCGGTCAAGGGCTTTCGGCGTAGCTGGTCTCCGTCGGGCGTCAGCCGGTCTGGGCCGGCACCGCGACGGCGGTTCGGGTGAACTCCGGAGCGATCTCCCGCAGCTTCGCCCCGGCATTCAGCGCGTCCACGTGGGCGCCCATCGCCAGCACGGTGAAGCGCCGGGCATAGGCGCCGAGAAAGTCGTCCATCCAGCCGAGCTTGGTGGCCGCCGGGATGTTCATCCCCGGAAAGAACTTCAGCGGCTCGAGCTCGTCGTCGGCGCCGAGGAAGTCGAGCGGGTGCAACAGCAGCGACGGCTGGATGCCGGTCAGCCGACACAAGCTCAGGGCAAGCGCGAAGTAGGTCCGCGCCAGCATCGGCGAGAAGCCGGCGAGATAGATCAGGTAGCTGACGTGGAACGGCACGCGGAACAGCGGCATCGTCGTCACCGGCACCTCCAGCAGCGGACCCCCGCCCAGCTGCCAGCGGTAGGGGCGCAGCGGCCGCAAGCCTTCGCGCATGCCGCCGAACAGCGCCTTGCGCTGCTCCCGCTCCTCCGCGCTCAGCTTCGCCGTGAAGAAGTAGTAGGCGCGGGCGAGTGGCCCGAGGAAGGTGGGGAAGGTGGAGGCGTCGTAGCGGTAGCCGCGGCGCTGTAGCGTCGCCAGCACGGGTTCGGACAGGCTGAAGCCGGGGCCGCGGAAGCCGGCCGGCCGCTGCCCCGTCACCCGGGCGATGGCCTCTTCGGCGCGGGCGATCTCCGCCTCGATTTCGGCGTCGGTGTAAAGGTGCAGCCAGGGTTCATGGCGATACGAGTGGTTGCCCACCTCGTGGCCGGCGGCGGTAATCGACGCCAGCGCCGCGGCGTTCTCCGGTCGGTCGGCATCGGTGCCGACGATGAAGAAAGTGATCTTCAGCCCGCGCTCGGCGAAGAAGCCGAGGGCGCGCGGCACGATCACATCCAGGTAAGACGGGTAGGCCTCCCAGGCGGGATTGCCATGCGTCTTCATGTACGACCACTGATTGTCGAGGTCGAGGGACAGGCTGGCGAGGGGTTTGCCTTTGCTGTGCATGGCTCGGGTCCTCGTGCTGGGGTCATTCCGGGCCCGCCGGATGACCACGCGTCCGCCTCGAACATCGGAAAACGGCGGCGATGCCGGGCGGGCGTCGCGGCCGGGGAAGTTCGGCTGCCCCTACGCCGCGACAGGGGCGGGCGGGGCCAGCTCCGTTACCTGCCCTGCCTCGACGCCGTAGCCGAGGCCGCAAGCGGCGCACGTCAGAGTCGCCGTGAACAGCGAGGGCGAGCCGTCGAAGCGGGCCAGCGGCTCGCCGCAACGGCAGACGAGGCCGATGCTGCGGGCGGGATGGCCGATCGACAGGTGGAAGTCGGGCACGCTGCGGGTGACCACCGCCCCCATCCCAACCATGGCGAAGCGGCCGATGGCGAGGTCGCTGCCGATGACGCAGCGGGCGCCTATGGTTGCTCCCTCCCGCACCAGCGTCGGGTAGGTGCGTTCATCCGGCCCGGAGTCACGAAGCTGCAGCAGATCGGGCGTGGTCGCTCGCGGGAAGCGGTCGTTGGTGAAGGTGGTGCCGGCGGCGATCATCACCCCCGTCTCGATCGTCACAGCGTTGCAGATGTAGACGAAGGCGTTGATCTTGACACGGTCGCCGATCTCGACGCCGTAGGCGACGTAGGTCTTCTCACCGATGATGCACTGCCCGCCGATGCGGGACGGCGCGCGGATGTGGACGTTGTCCCAAACCGCCGTCCCGTCGCCGATCTCGGCGCCGTCTTCGATCAGCGCCGTCGGATGGATGCGGATGGCCATGCCGCTAACCGTGCAGGCGCAGCAGCGGCGCGGTCTCGCCGGCCCGGGGAACGCTGATCCAGCGGCGCTCCGCCAGCGACTCATAGGCCGCCTGGATGACCGCCACCGACGCTATCGCGTCCTCGTTGGAGATCAGCAGCGGCTCGCTGCTGATCACCCGCCGGCAGAAGTTGGCGACCTGGCGGCCGAACGCCTGGTTCTTGTCGTAGCCACGGCCGAACACCACCCAGTCCGGGCTCGATGCCTGCCGGAACTTCGACTCCCGCCAGCCGATGAGGATGGTGCCGTTGGAGCCGTAGATGCGCACGTAAGTATCCAGCTCCTTGTTGATGCTCCACGACAGATCGACGCTGCCGGGAATGCCGGTTTCGGTGCGCAGGAAGAGGTTGGCGGTATCCTCGACCGCCGCGCTCTGCGAGCGGCGGCCTTCCACCGCCAGCACTTCCGCGATCGGGCCCAGCAGGTAGCGGGCGATGTCCACGGAGTGGGTGCCATTGTCGATCAGCACGCCGCCGCCACCGACCTTCGGATCGGTGTTCCACCGCTTCGACATATCGACCTTGGCGGTGAAAGCGTTTTCGAACAGAAGGATTTCGCCCAGCACGCCCGAGGCGATCAGCGACTTGGCGCGGATGACGTCGTCGACATAGCGGAACTTCGAGGCCATCGCCAGAACGACGCCTTTTTTCTCCGCGGCCTCGACGATCACCTTGGCCCCTGCCACATCGACCGAGAGCGGCTTTTCGCATAGCACCGGGATGCCCTGCTCCAGAAAGTAGAGCGCGATGTCGGTGTGCGAGGCCGGCGGCGTGCAGATGATCACCGCATCGATGCCGGCCTTTTCCACCAGTTCCTGGTGGGAGGCGTAGGCCGGGCAGCCCATCGTTTCGGCGGCGGCCTTGGCTGCTTCAGAACGGAGATCGGCCAAGCCTGCCCAGCGGGCGAGGGGGCTGCCCTCCAGCGCCTTAATATACGCCTGCGAAATGGCGCCGGCGCCGACCAGCCCGAGGCGGAGAGCTTCGGCCATGTCAGCGGCTCCCGCGCAGCCGGGCGTGCTGCTCGCGCACGGCCGCGGCGATGAAATCGACGTGCTCCTTGGTGAAGCGTTCGTTCCACGGCAGGACGAGAATGTCGTGCAGGCACTTGAACACGCCGGGGAAGCGCGCCGGCGCATAATCGGTCGCTTCCGGGCGGGCGAGGGTGAAAGGGAAGCGGCTGTTGCCGAAGGTGCGCTGCTCGCTGAACACCTGGCACTGGAAGGCCGGCTTCTGAATGTAGCGCGGCGCCGCGGCGATCCCGTGCAGCTTCAGGCCGGCGCCGAGTGCCGGCGAGCCGCCGGGAACCTCGTTCTCGTCCACCCACAGGCAGTAGCGCCAGTAGACGTGCTCGGCATCGGCGGCGTGCCGCGGCGTCGTGATGCCGGCGAGCCCCTGCAACTGGCCGGTCAGCCGGTCCGCCATGCGCCGGCGCTGATCGACTCCCGCCTGCAGCTTTTCCACCTGCGCCAGTCCGACGGCGCCCTGCAACTCGGTCAGCCGGTAGTTGAGCGCGAGGAAGTAGTGGTCGGGATTGGGATCGCCATAGCCCCATGCCTTGTTGACGAACAGGCGGATGCGTCGGGCCAGCCCGGCGTCGTTGGTGACGCACAGGCCGCCTTCGCCGGTGGTAATGTGCTTTCCTTGCTGCAGGCTGAAGCAGCCGATGGCGCCGTGCACGCCGACGAGCTTGCCGCCGTCCCGCGCCAGGTAGGCTTGCGCGCAATCCTCGATGACCGGGATGCCGTGTCTGGCGGCGAGCTCGATGATCGGCCCCATCTCGCACGGGTTGCCGAAGAGGTGGGTAACGATGATTGCCCGGGTGCGCGGGCTCAGGCAGTCGGCGATGGTATCGGCGGTGACGTTGCCGGTCAGAGGATCGACGTCGGCGAATACCGGAATGGCACCCTGATAGACGATCGGTGCGAGGGCGCCCATGTCGGTGATCGGCGTGGTGACGATCTCCTCGCCCGGCTCCGGATCGATGGCGGCGACGGCACAGTGGACGGCGGCCGAGCCCGAGGCGCAGGCGATGACGTACTTGGCGCCCAGCAGCTCGCCGAAGCGCTTCTCCAAGGTGGCGCAGGCGGTTCCCTTGGTGCAGGTCAGCGTGCCGCTGTCGAGAACCTTCACCAACGCGTCGATTTCCTCGCGACCGAAAGACCGCCCCGCCGCTTCCTGGTCCGATGGCAGGGTGATGACCGCCTGTTCACGCATGGCCGGCTGTGTCACGCAATTTCTCCTCTCGGACACCGAGGGTCTTCGGCGGCGCGGAGGCGGTTCTGCCTCTGATCATCTGCCCCATGAACACCAAGTGTCCCCAAATCGTTTTCAATACCTTCATCTTCGACCGCCCCAGCAGGCGCACTTCCATCACCGCCGGGCATTCGACAATTCGACCCCCTCGGGCGTCCAGCCGGCTCAGGATCTCCATGATGCCGACGAAGCGCTCGTTGCGCAGGGTGATGTCCTTCACCGAGCTGCGCCGATAGACACGGAAACAACTTGTGTATGTGTACAATTTATGGCGGTGAAACACCCTGTAGAGTACCGACAGCCCCTTCGACAGCACCAGCCGCCACGCGGAAAGGTTGAGTACCCGGCCCTTCGGATGGTACGGCGAGGCTGTGACCAGATCGACGTCCGGCTTCAGCATCGGCACCATTTCGCGCAGCTGCAGCGGATCGTAGGTGCCGTCGCAGTCGATGGCGCAGACCACCTCGCAGCGGCTGCTGGCGATGCCGGTCAGCGTCGCGGCGGCCACGCCGCGATTGACCGGGTGGCGCACCAGCACGCAGTCGGGCCGGCCTCCGAAGAGCTCGTTGAGGCGCTGCCAGGTGGCGTCGTGGCTGCCATCGTCGACGAAGACGTACGATATCTCGAACTGGCCGCGGACAGCGTCGGCAAGGCGCGCAGCGTATTCGCCGTGTAGCCCAGCGTCGCCTCTTCGTTGTAGCAGGGGACGACCACCGAGATCGGCAGCCGCGTCCCGGGATCGGCGGACAGGATGACCGGCGGCGTCGCCGGCGCCGGCCTCTCGCGCATTTCCCGCGGCGCCGGAGCCAGCAGCTTCAGATGATCGGCAATGCTGCCGAACGCATAGCGGTCGAGGTAGTAGCGGATGCGCTGTGGCATGCGCTGCAGGTTGCGATACTGCCGCACCCGGTCAAGCATCGAGACGACGCTGATGCGGGGCTGGTCGGGGTCCAGTTCCCACACGTGAAAGTAGAATACCAGCGGCGACCTGACATCGTCCTCCCAGGTCTTCATTGCGCGGCGGATGAAGGGGTGGGGGAGCTGGCGGACGTAATTGCCGCCGGAGACCGGCAGGTACAGGGGGCCGAGCTTCCAGGTCGACAGCGGCACCTCCCAGATGCTGCCGGCTGGCGCCTGATGGCAGTGGATGAACCGGCGGTGCGGTTCGTCACGGAAGGCGAAGCCAAGCGGCCGCACGCTCGAATCGAAGGTAAAGCCCTCTTCTGCAAGCACATCGAGGGCCCATAGGTCGGCACGGGTGAAGCCGCCGCGCGGCACGCGATAGCCGCGCACCTCCCGGCCGATGGCGTTCTGCAGGGCATCGCGCGAGCGCCGCACGTCCTCGCGGAACTGCTCCGGCGTCATCTGGCGGATCGAGCGGTGGAAAAAGCCCTTGCTGGCGACCTCGTGGCCGCGCCGCACCACTTCGGCGACAACCTGCGGGTGATGTTCGCCGATCCAACCGAGAACGAAGAACGTCGCCTTGGCGCCGACCTCGTCGAGCAGGTCGAGCGTAAGTTCGGTGTTGCGCTGCAACCGGCTTTCGAAACGGTGCCAGTAATCCGTCGGCACCGCGCGGCTGACGGGCGCGACATGGCAATAGTCTTCAAGGACGACCGTGAGGATGTGTCGCCGGTGCGGTCCTGCTGTCTCTGTGGCCATCAGCCGTCCACTTCCCAGGACGGCGCTGGCGCGGCGCTCTCCGCGCCGCTCGCTACGGCGTATGCATAATCACTGCAGCGATGCCTCCGGCATCGCTGACATCTCTGACACCCACCCATTTTTCCGTCCCCGGCATCGGCGCACCCGCACGCCGTTCCTCAACGCTCTCGACCGAATGCGTGCAACGCCCCCTTCTCAGCAAGCTACAGCACCGGGTTCAGCGGGTAAAGACGCCTGCGCGCGGATCGGTGGGTGGGGATAGGCTTCGTTGTCAGCAAGGTACCCCAAAAAAGGGGCAACAGCTGTTCTTGCGTTCCTTGCCCACGGGCAGAGTGTCACTCTGCCGGCGGACTTGTATCAAGCTTGGCTGCGGAGGCTTCCTTCAGGAGAACCACGCAGAGGTCCTTCCGCGCTGAGCGGCGGGCGATGTAAAGAAACTATGCTGCAGGTATCCCTGGCGCGGTGCAGCCAAGCGAAGAGCGTGCGCCGGCGGTTGCACCGCCCTGCAGCAGCACCGGCGAGATCGATCTGGTGGACGTGCATCATTGCACGGCCGAGGACGAGTTGGTTCAGCATATCGCAACGCCTCCTGTGCCCTGCCTGCCTGGTCGCCGCGGAACCGGTCTTTTTCATTTCGTTGGTGATTGAGCTAATATGTGCACATCGTGCGCCCATGTCTACCAATAAAGCGCACACCGTGCGTGGGCGAAGCACTTCTGTTCGCAGCCCGGCCCGATGTCACCGACGCGGCGCGCCAGAGAGCGGCCGTTGCCGATGCCGTCATTTCCGGCAACACCGGGTTGCGGTTGCAGTCTGCGAGCTTCATGCGGCTTGCATCGAAAGGCATCCCGCCGCACAACCAGGACCGGGCGCCGGGGTTTTTGCCGGAACTGGTTTCCCCGGGTACCTGGATGGCGGCGACGAGCGGGAGGCCGACCGGTGCGTGCGGCGGATTTCAAACGCTGGAGAAAGTCCCTTCGGCTTTCCCAGAAGCAGGCGGCGGAGGCGCTCGGCCTGAAGCGGCGGATGGTCCAGTACTACGAGAAGGGCGAACGCGACGGCGAGAAGGTGGCGGTTCCGAAGGCCGTGCGTCTCGCCTGCTGGGCGCTGGCTGCCGGCATCACCGATTATCACGGGCCCGAGGCAAAGCCTGACGCCGCTCCGCCGCCCGCCGAGCCGGAGGCCGACGACCCCTAGCCTCGTACCGCCGGCAGTGGGTCGTGTCCCTGAGGGTGGTCAGGGAGGACGCTGGTCGTCCTGCCGCATCTCCCGCCGCAGTCTGACGGAGGCGCGGCGATGCCGTCAGGGCCTCCATCCCGTCACTTCGAGATAGAGAGCATCGCGGCCGGAAAAGTCGGGGGGACAGGAACGGGCTTCGCCGAATATGTTGACCACAGTGTTGATGTTCGTGTTCTGTACCTGATGCGGGTATCCCTCGACGAAGGCATTGCGCATGGATGGGTGGCCGAGCGGCTGAAGGCACCGGTCTTGAAAACCGGCAGGCC
>JAXMDR010000041.1:0-21170 GCA_046348725.1 Rhodospirillales bacterium | reverse complement strand
GGCTGCCGCGCCCTGGGCCTGGGTTTCGCCCTGCACCTCCGCCATCGCCGTTACTCCTTCGTTGCCGGCTCTGCCGCCGGCTCATCCGGCTTGGGTGCGGCGGCCAGCGCCTGCAACAGGGACTGATCCTTCACCGCGCGAGCGAGGAGATCCTCGGCGCCGCTCTTGCCGTCCATGTAGCTCAGCAGGTTCGAGAGCTGCTGGCGTGCCTGCAACAGCTTGTTGAGGGCGTCCACCTTGCGGGCCACCGCCGCCGGCGAGAAGTCGTCCATGCTCTCGAAGGTGATATCGACGCTGAGCTCGCCCTCGCCGGTCAGGGTGTTGGGAACGCGGAAGGCGGCGCGCGGCTTCATCGCCTTCAGCCGCTCGTCGAAATTATCGATATCGATTTCCAGGAACTTGCGGTCGACGACGCCCGGCAGAGGCTCGGCGGGCTTGCCGGACAGGTCCGCCATGACGCCCATGATAAACGGGATCTGGACCTTCTTCTGCGAGCCATACACCTCGAGGTCGTACTCGATCTGCACCCGCGGGGCGCGGTTGCGGGCGATGAACTTCTGGCTACTTTCGGGCATCGGTCGTCCTACCTCTGTCCTTTATGTGTCACCGGCGCGAATGTGTCGGCGCGAATGTGTCACCGGCGCGGGCCGGCGAGCCGGCGAGGCAACCCCGCCGGCCTTACGTCGCATCGTGGCCGCGAATTGCTTCGGCCTGTGCTACCGCGTCCGGCGCGATGTCGCGCAGCACATCGATAAAGTCCTTGAAAACCCAGCGCCTCGCCCGCGCCAGCAGCAGCGGCACGGGACTGGATGGCTCGTATCGCTCATAGTAGGCGCAGATGCGATCCAGCAGACGGACGACATCGTCGCGGCTGGCGACCTCGGCCGGCATCGTGAGCAGCGCCGGCGGCGCGGCATTGGCCGACGCCTCCGCCGTCGTATGCGTCAAAGCCTCCGCGGAGGCGGCTTCGGTCTCGACGATCAGCCCGCGTTCGCTCACCCGTGCATCCACGAACCGCGCGATGCTGCGCATCAACGTGAGCGCCGGCGCGAGGTCGATCGTCCGGGTCACACTCACCTTGTCGGCCAGCACTTTCTCGATCGCGGCGAGATGGCCGACGCACGCCTGCGCCGCCGCTGCCACCGATAGCAGCTCGTCCCGCATCGCAGCCGGACACCGCCTTGATTTCGGCCATATCCTTGGGCGCCAAACCATCCACCGGCTTCAGCTCCTGGGCGAGGGCGACCTGCCGATAGCTGACGGCACCCAGCGCCCGGGAGCGCGCGAGCGGCGCCGATCGCAGGTCCTTGAGGATGGTCTCCGGGCTGCACAGCTCCGACAGGATGTTGACCCGCAGCGTCGGGTCGCTGTCGTCTTCCGGGTCGAGCTGAGGGTGTACCTCGTCCCAGTGCTCCGCCAGCAATCGGGCAACCACAGCAAGGCCGTCACGGAAGCCCGGGATGCCTTCCGTGACCAGCAGCGCCCGCGCGAGGCGCATGGCGACGCGGAGGTCTTTGGTGCGGGTAAACAGCTCTCCTGCCAGGCGGACCACCGCCGGCCAGTCCGGCGGCTCGGCCCTGGCGACGGCAGCGCCGACCATCTGCTCGGCGGTGCCTGCGGCGGCCCGCTCGAACTCGCCGAACGTGGGGTCGTATTCGAGATTATCGCCGCACGGCGACCCGTTCGGAATCGGTCGAATCATGGCTTCGACGTCCAGCCGACCCATGCTCCCCCCACCGAGGCGGCGTCGCCGTAACGACGCTGGTGGCCCTATTCTTCGCAGAGCTTGGATGATTGCCTGCTGCCTGAATTCATACCATACTCTTCGCGGGGCACAAAGCCAGACCTGATGATGACAAGCTCAACCGGCCAGCGTTCGCCGTCGATCGTTCTTCGTGTGCCGATCGCGCTGGAGGAAGCGATCTACCTCGCCGTGGCGCGCCATCAGAGCGGCCGTCTGGACGAAGCCGAGCAGATCTATCGTGATGTGCTCGCGGCAGCGCCGCAGCACCCGGATGCCCTGCACTTCCTTGGGGTCCTTAAGCATCAGCGCGGCGATGCCGCGGTGGCGATCGAGCTGATCAGGCAGGCAATCACCATCACCCCTGCGCACGCCGACGCGCACAACAACCTCGGCAACGTCCTGCGTGAAGCGGGCAAGCCGGAGGAGGCGCGCGACGCCTACGAGCGGGCGCTCGAACTCAACTCCGCGCACGTCCCGGCGCTGAGCAATCTCGGATTAGTACTGCGCAGCCTCGGCCACTGGGAGGCGGCCATCGCTTCGCTTGAGCGGGCGCGGGCGCTGGCACCGCAGGATCCGAATGTCCTCGTCAACCTCGGCAACGTCTATCGCCAGCGCAAGCGCTTCAGCGACGCGGTGGTGCTGTTCCGCGAGGCGATTGCCGCCCGGCCTTATGACGGCGAGGCCTACCGCTGCCTCGCCTTCACCCTTTACGCCATGAACGAGCGGTCGGAAGCGGTCACCCTGCTGCAGCAGTGGCTGACGGTCGATCCCGACAATCCGACGGCGCGGCACCTGATCGCCGCCTACACCGAGCAGGACCTGCCCGACCGCGCCTCCGATCCCTACGTCCGCCAGATCTTCGATTCCTTCGCGCCGTCGTTCGACGCGGTGCTGGGAGGCCTCGCCTACCGGGCGCCGCAGCTGGTGGCCGAACGCGTCGCGGCGCTTCTCGGCCCGGCCGAGGCGAACCTCGTGGTGCTCGACGCCGGCTGCGGCACCGGCCTGTGCGCGCCGCTGGTCAAGCCTTCGCGCGGCGGCTGGTCGGCGTCGACCTCTCACCCGGCATGCTCGAGAGGGCACGGCTCACCGGCCTCTACGACGAGTTGGTGGAGGACGAACTCACCGCCTTCCTGGGCGCACGCGATCGGGCGTTCGACCTGATCATCTCGGCCGATACCTTCTGCTACTTCGGCGCACTGCCGCCGCTGTTTCGCGCCGCCGCGCAGGCGCTGCGCCCGGGCGGCCGCCTCGTCTTCACCCTGGAGCGCGCCGAGGAGGAGGTGACCGACCGGACGTTCGTCCTCAACATCCACGGCCGCTACGCGCACACCGAAGCCGTCGTCCGCAGCGCGCTGGGTAACGCCGGCTTCGGCGAGGTGAGCATCGCCACCGGCATCCTGCGCAAGGAGCGCCTCGACGACGTCGCCGGCCTGATCGTCTGGGCACGGCGGGCGGAGAGCAACAGGTCCCGACTAGAACACAAATCCGCTTGGCGCGATTAACTGGGGTTGACGCCATATGAGGACTAGCCAACATCATATGGCTTACCTGTCGCCGGACTTTGACTACGACCTTTTCATCAGCTATCCGCACGGTGATTTCGACCAAGTTGGCAGCTCACGGCTGAAGACGTGGTCGCAGATCTTTGTTGCGGAGTTCGTCGACGAACTTCGCCTGAGTTTGGAAGGAGAACAACTGGTCGTCTTCCGCGACGAGGACAAGCGTTCCGGTTTCGGTATCGATCCGACACGGGAACTCCCCGAACAGCTGCAGCAGGCTGTTCAAACCTCAGGTCTTCTCGTTGTCCTGATGTCGCCCTTCTACCTCAAGTCGGACTGGTGCAAGCAAGAGGCCAACTGGTTTGTAGCGGAAGCCGAGCGCCGCCAACGCGGTAATGGTTTTATCTTCGTTGCTCGTATCTGGCCAACTAAGGCAGAAGACTGGCCGCCCGAACTTAAGGGGGCGCTTGGCTTTTGGTTTTTCGACCGCAAGATCGGCCGAGAACGGCCGAATAGGGTTCGCCCTTTTGGCTGGGCGGATCCCATCCAGCACGATCACGATGGCACCTTTCGCAAAGCCCTGGGCGATCTCGTCGAGCCTGCTGCGGAGCGTCTCAAAGAGATGCGGGAGCGATGGGAGGAGGGCCGCCGCGAGGCAGCGGCCCAACGCAGGCTCGCCGAGCCGAGTGGCCAAATTCTCTACCTTTATGCCCGCAGCACGCATCGTCGTTTATGGGAGCGAGCCCGAGACGAGCTGGTGCAGGCGGGTTTTGCGGTACGGCCGAGCGAGCCCGATCCCGATCCCGAACAGGGACCCGAAGCAGAGGCGAAAGCAGCGGGTCAGCGGATCGGACTCCTCAAGCAGTGCGATGCGCTGGTCTTGCTGCGTCCGCAGCCGGGAGACTATTTTTACACTGACCTTGCCGATGTCGGCGTGCGTGATCGGCGCAACGCGCGTGAAGATGGTGGGGGGCCCATGCCCTGCGCTGTCGTCGATTTCACCGGCGTTGCCGATCACAACGATCGCCAACGTCGTTTTGCCCAAAACAGCCAAATCGAGTGGATCGAGGGCTGGCAGCCCGGCTGGCCCGCCAAGGTCCTGACGCCGCGATGACCGATCCTCTTCGGCTACCACCCGACATCTTCACGCCCGAGCTGCCGGATGCGCCCTATCCTGGCCTGCGGCCGTTCGAGCAGGACGAATGGCCGCTCTTCTTCGGCCGCGAACGGGTGACGCGGGAAGTGATCGATCGTCTGCTCAAGCGTCGGCTGGTCGTCGTTCACGGCTCTTCGGGTTGTGGCAAGTCTTCGTTGATCCGCGCCGGTGTCCTCTCCCGGCTTGAGCAGGAACATGTCCGCAGCGGCATCGGATGGCGCACCTGTGACTTGCGCCCCGGGGATGCGCCTACCTACAAGCTCGCCCGGGCCTTCGCTTGGCTGGATAGCGGCAACATCGATCCCGATAATATTCAAAGAATGCGCCGGCTGGTCGTGCGCGGACCCAAGGCCGCGGCGGCGCTGGCCGAGGCGGTGGCCGCCACTCCGGAGCACCGTGTCTGTTTGCTCATCGATCAGTTCGAAGAGCTGTTCCGCTTCGCCCGCGAGACCAGCCGCGAGCAGGCTGCTCTTTTCGCCGGCTTTCTTACCGGCCTTGTCGAGACCCCGCCGCCGCCAGGTCTGTACGCTATCATCACCATGCGTTCCGAATTCCTCGGCCATTGCGCGCAGTTCGCAGGGCTGGCCGAGACCATCAATCGCAGCCAGTACCTCCTCCCACCGATGAGCCGCACGGCCCTCATGCAGGCGATACGCGAGCCGGCCGCGCTATATGGGAGTAGAATTGACAGGGCGCTGGCGGAATGGTTGATAACCGATGCCGACATTGCCCAGGATACGCTGCCTCTGATCCAGCATGCGCTCATGCTGCTGTGGAACCAGGCCTCGGGCGAAGGCGACACCACGAGCCCGCGAGAGCTTGATCTCTTCGGCAAGCAGGAGGGCGGCGTCGCTGCGGCGCTTTCTGATCACGCCGATCGGGTGATGGCGGCAGCCGCCCCCGACGCCTCGCAACAGATTATCGTCGAGCGGTTGTTTCGGGCACTCACCGATATCAATGCCGACGGTCAGGGTATCCGCCGGCCACAACAGTTCGGCCGGCTGGTCGCGGTGTCCGGCGGCGATGGAGAGGCCTTACGGAGGATCATCGATGCCTTCCGCGCCGAGGGCGTCTCCTTTCTCACCCCTTATCCACCGCAACCGATCGAGGACGCGACTGTCATCGACATCAGTCACGAGGCGCTGATTCGTTGCTGGCAACGAATCGCCGATCCGAAAGATGGCTGGCTGCAACGGGAATTTCAGGATGGGCTGATCTGGCGCTCGTTGCTGGCGCCGGCCGATAGCTTTGCGAAGAATCCGAAGAACGTTCTCTCCCCGGGATTGGCGGAGGAGCGCGGCCAATGGCTCAAAGGCTGCACGCCCGCGTGGTGCGAGCGCTATGGCGGAAGCTGGGAGCGGGTGAACGAACTGGTACAGGAAAGTGAAACCGCCGCTACCACACGATTACGTTTTTTGAACAATTTACAACACGCGTTGGAATATGGCGCCTACGTTCGGGAAATTTTCCATAGTTTCAGTCAGGTGTCTGCTGCGCTCTCAGCGCTAACTCGCGACATATTGTATAGAAACGCCGCAATAAACGATACATTGAAGCATAGTTTTCATAGATATGACATTTTTTATGATAGTGAATTTCAGAAATTTCTTAATATGGAAGCACATATATATAATCAGGCTAAGGCCGCTGTTTTCGATCTTACCAATAATGAACACGTATTACATAACGAACACGTATTGCAACGACGTATTGACGAGATTCATAGAATCATTAGCATTACACAAGAGGTGGAACGTTTTAATACAGGTGTTGTATTTCGTCATGGTGCCCATGATGATTATCATTATCGGCAGTTATATGCCAAAATTGAATATGTTCGTGGTCTTTGTAGTAGCATTTCTATTTATACAAATAATTATCTTGATAAACTTATGAATATTTTTTTGGCTTCCTTCCAGGAGCAGTAGCATGACGAGCTATGCAGCTAATATTATTCGCGATATTAAATCAGCGCACGAAAAACTCTACACCGAGTCCTTAGCTCTCCGCGCTGGGAATAGGGACGCCATAGAATCAATAGGACGTTTTACTGACGATGTACATAGGCTACGCCGCTATATGGACGAAATTGCGCCCGATGTGCGCCTTCTGGATGACTATATTTGGTTGATAAATGCAAATTTACAATGGCAGGAAATTGCCACATTATTAGATGTTGATTGGAGGATCAGAATACCCAGGCCACCGGACAATTTATGGGCTCCTACACAGCGTCTCGAAAAAAAAGATATCGATAGATGGCTGTCATCTTTAGCAAACCATCTTTCAAAAATGCGGCACACTATGGATGGTGTGAAAGCATCCCGTGTGGAAGAGATTGATGAGTATAATGCAAAAGTTTATTTATGTAGAGATATACTTGGTGGTGCAGGAGTGTCTCCACGTGAAGCATTGGACTTTGTCGAAAAAGTACCACCAGAAGCGTACAGCTACCTGGAGGATGTCTGGTTCCACGATGTGGTAAGGCTGCAGGCCTACCTTATGTGGGAATTAATGGGTGCGATACAGGATTTGCCTGCAGGTCCCTTACAAGTTCACTTTCTTGATGCGTGCGATATATACAGACACCTGCTATATGATCAAGATATCAAACGAGAACCTGAAATGTTTTTTAGTATTCAGGATTATCTAGCAGAAAAGTATCTGGATGGGGAGCAGCGACTGAGGCCGGACGCACGGGATGGTCTCATACGCGCAAAGGCAGAAAAGATAGCAAGGGCTCGGCTCGCAGATGATCTCACGATCTGGATGGAGGCGGCAGCATACGTCGCCGACTTTTATAATAATATTATAGCCGCAATTATGGAGCCACATAGTGAGTCGGTGTCATACGTACGGCGTGCTATATTGAGAAGCGAGGGAAAAGATAGCCGCACGTCGATCATGAATGTGTTTGAGGCGGCTATTTGTATGTACTTTTTGAAGGGGCTTGAGTATCCGGCAGATGACTGGAAATCGTAAAAAAAGTTAACAGTATTTCGCAATCGACTCGCTTGGCATTAAGCATCGCGCTCAAATAATTCAAGAAGATGAAGCTGGATATTTTTTGCTGGCGAGCTGCTCCGCGCCGAGTACGCATTCCCACTTCCGAACCCGCGCAGTGTTCCCCGAGCCGGCGGCTGCGTCAGGCGGGCGGGGAAAGGTCTACGGCGGCCATCGCCGCCTGCTGGCGGGCGGCGATGGTGGAGGCATCGAAGCCTTCGATCAGCTCGTGGAACAGGCGGTGCCAGTTCACCTCGGCGCGCAGCCGGGTGAACACCGAGCCGAGACCGATGGCGGCGCGGTCCATCAGCACGAACTCGCGCGGCGGGGCAACGCCGCCGATCTCGCGCAGCTCGCGGTGCACCTTGCC
Organism: Rhodospirillales bacterium; assembly: GCA_046348725.1. Lineage (GTDB taxonomy): Bacteria > Pseudomonadota > Alphaproteobacteria > Rhodospirillales > Defluviicoccaceae > Defluviicoccus. Next base: position 13,398 of record JAXMDR010000041.1, on the reverse strand, counting down.
GACGACGCGGGCGCCGTACATCGCCCCGCCGTCCTCCTGGATCGGCTGCACCCGGTCCTCCATCAGCGGCTGGTAGAGAAAGCGCGCCCACTGGTTGAGGATGTCGATGACGCGGCGGTCGAGGCCGCGGAAGCCCCAGGTCTCGTAGGCGTGCACCGCCAGCGCCTCGTCGCCGCTGCGCAAGGCATGGTAGAGGTCGATCACCGCGCCGATGAAGCTGGCCGGGAAGACGCGGATGCAGCCGAAGTCCAGCAGGTTAACCGCCCCGTCCGGCCGCACCGTGTAGTTGCCGAGGTGCGGGTCGCCGTGGAGGACGCCATACTCGTAGAAGGGGACGTACCAGGCGCGGAACATGTTGCGGGCGAGGGTATTGCGCAGCTCGATGTGTTGATCGACGAAGCTAATCAGCGGCTCGCCGTCGAGCCAGGTCATGGTCAGCAGCCGGTCGGTGCACAGATCCTCCAGCGGCTCCGGCACGAACACCGCCGCCTCGCTCCCCAGCATCCGCGCGTAGAGGCGCATCTGCCGGGCCTCGCGCCGGTAGTCCAGCTCCTCGCGCAGCCGCTCCGATAGTTCGGCGTGGATGTTGGACGGATCGATGGCGCGGTCGTAGCGGCGGTAGAGGGAGAAGATCACCCTCAGCTGCTGCAGGTCGGCCTCCACCGCCGAGCGCATGTCCGGATACTGCAGCTTGCAGGCAAGCCGGCGGCCGTCGTGGGCGCGGGCGCGATGCACCTGGCCGAGCGAGGCGGCAGCGGCGGCGGTGTGTGCGAAGTCAGCGAAGCTGTCCTGCCAGCCTGAGCCCAGCTCCGCCTGCATCCGCCGCTTGACGAACGCCCAGCCCATCGACGGGGCATTGTGCTGAAGCTGCGTCAGCTCCTTGGTGTACTCCTCCGGCAGCATGTCGGGAACGGTGGAGAGGATCTGCGCCACCTTCATCAGCGGGCCCTTCAGCCCGCCGAGGGCGGCGGTCAGCTCGGCGGCGTGCTCCGGCCGGTCGATGTCGATGCCAAGCAGCCGGTTGCCGGCAAAGCGGGCGGCGAGCCCGCCCATGGCGGTGCCGACCCGGGCGTAGCGGCGAAGGCGGCCGCTGAGCCTGTCTGCGTCGGCAAAGCCGCCATCGCGGGCCTCAGGATCAGCCATCCGCCATCACCCGCGGACTATGGGAGCGGAACGCGCATACTGGAACAGAAATGGGTTGCCGCGGGCGCTCTGCCAACGCGCTTTTCGCCGCAGCGATGTGCGGATCGTTGTTATCTTTCAACCGCGAATGCGCTAGGATTCACCTAATCGCGACTGGTCGTCAAGGGCTTCACCTGCGATAAGCTTGCAGGTGTGCCAAAGCCCTTACGGCTTGTGTCCGAGAGTATGCGGCCATGCTACGTAGAGGGACGTATGCAATGAGAAATAAAACGACAAAACATCTCTGGGCGCTTGCCATGATAACCGCGGTGGCTTTGACCGCTGCGACGGCCTCGGCCGAAGATAAAGCCCCGCCAACCAGCTATTCGCCGGTCGTCATCAAGGAAGACTTTGCGACGATTATGAACCGGATGAAGGCGGCGAAGCCGGAGATCATGAAGCGGCAGATGGCGCTGCTCAATCAGCGTTATGATCTCAGCGACCGCCCGGCCAAGGGCGTGACGATGTCCAAGGGCAAACCCGTCCAGGAGGGCGTGCGGGTCAAACTGCCGGGCGGCGTGACCTGGGAGAAGCTCGCGACCACCAGCCCCGACGAGGTTCGCGACAAGGGCCTCTTCCCCATCGGCTTCCTGCCGCTCCCGCATCCCAATCATCCGGAAGGCGGGATGGTGTTCCCGCAGTTCCACATCAACGAGATCAAGAAGCAGGAAGGGCGCGACCTCACCCGCTTTGACCTCGACTTCGACCTGCCCGACCACCTGCTGCCGGAGTTCCCGGCGCCGATCTACCTGACCACGCGTCCTGACCTCGGCGACGTCTCCAAGGGTCAGCTGATCACCATCGAGAACTACTTCGAGACCTTCAACGGCATCCTCAATCCCAAGCAGCTGGAAGGCCTGCGACTGCTGGTCACGCCGTTCCCGCAGCAGCAGTTCAACCAGACCGACGACCGCCGCACCGAGCGGCCGAGCCGCGGCGTCGTCTGCTTCGAATGCCATGCAAACGGCCACACCAATGCCGCGACCCATCTGGTCGGGGATATCCGGCCGCAGGAGTTCCGCCACCGCATCGACACGCCCTCCCTGCGCGGCGTGAACATCCAGCGGCTGTTCGGCTCGCAGCGGGCGCTGAAGTCGGTGGAGGACTTCACCGAGTTCGAGCAGCGGGCGGCTTACTTCGACGGTGACCCGGTGATCGCGACGAAGAAGGGCGTCAACATCCTAGAGCGCGGCAGCCAGGTGCACTTCATGGCAGAGTTCCAGGCGCTGCTCGACTTCCCGCCGGCGCCGAAGCTGGGGATCGACGGCAGGCTCGATCCGGCGAAGGCCACCGAGCAGGAGACGCGCGGACAGGCGGTGTTCGACGCCAACTGCGCCAGCTGCCACCCGGCGCCGTACTACACCGACAACACCATGCACAACCTGAAGGTCGAGCGGTTCTTCAAGCCGCAGATGATCAATGGCCGGATGGCCAGCGCCGATGGTCCGATCAAGACCTTCCCGCTGCGCGGCATCAAGGATTCGCCGACCTACCTGCACGACGGCCGGCTGCTGACGCTTGAGGACACCGTCGAGTTCTTCAACATCGTCCTGCAGGCCAACATGAGTGCCGAGGACAAGGCCGACCTCGTCGCCTTCATGCGCCAGCTGTAGGGTCAACCCCCACGCTGGCAGCACGCGCCCCTCCCTCTCCCATTTCGGGAGAGGGAGTTGCCGCCGCTGCTCCGCGGCCGCGCGCGCCGCCCGACCCTCGCCCCGCTTGCCCGAGGGGGGAGGGGGGCGCGCTGATCAGGAGGCCGCCGCTCCCACGTGCTCCAGCGCCACCGCGGCGAACGGCGGCAAGGTCAGCGTCAGCGAAAACGGCCGGCCGTGCATCGGCTCGTGCGATGCCTGCTGGCCGCCGGCATTGCCGACGTTGCCGCCGCCATAGCTCTCGGCGTCGGTGTTCAGGCGCTCTTGCCAGAAGCCGCCGACAGGCACTCCCAGCCGATAATTCTGCCGTGCCACCGGGGTGAAGTTGAGGACCACGGCGACGCTGCGGCTGCCGTCCTTCGACTTGCGCAGGAAGCTGACGATGCTCTGGTCGGAATCGTTGCAGTCGATCCACTCGAAGCCGTCCGGCTCGCAATCTTGCTCGTAGAGCGCTGGCGCCGTCCGGTAGAGGGCGTTGAGGTCGCGCACCAGCCGCTGCACGCCGAGGTGCAAGGGATCGCCCAGCATGTGCCAGTCGAGGCTGATATCGGAGTTCCACTCGCGCTCCTGGGCGAACTCCGTACCCATGAACATCAGCTTCTTGCCAGGATGGGTAAACAGCAGGGCGTAGTAGGAGCGCAGGTTGGCGAAGCGCTGCCAGCGGTCTCCCGGCATCTTGCGCAGCATCGAGCCGCGGCCGATCGATACTTCCTCGTGCGACATTGGCAGCACGTAGTTTTCCTGGAAGGCACTGCCCGGCCCGCGCAGCAGCTCGTCGTGGTAGTACTTGCGGTGCACCGGGTTGCGCGACAGGTAGCGCAGCACGTCGCGCACCCAGCCGCTATTCCAGCGGAAGCCGAAGCCGAGCCCGCCGACGAAGGTCGGGTGCGACACCCGCTGCCAGGCCGAATTCTCCTGGGCGATGGTGAACACCCCCGGCTGCTGGGCGTAGACCTGCTCGTTCAAGCGGCGGAGGAACTCCACCGCGTCGAGATTTTCATGGCCGCCGAAGCGGTTCGGCGTCCATTCGCCGCGAGCGCGGCCGTAGTCGAGATAGAGCATGGTCTCGACGCCGGCGATGCGGAAGCCATCGAAATGGTACTGGTCGAGCCAGAACAGCGCATTGGCGACGAGGTAGTTGGCCACCTCGCGGCGGCCGTAGTCGTAGACGAGGCCGTCGCCGCCGGGGCGGCGGCGCTGCTGCGAGTCGGCGTTCTCGTAAAGGGCGTGCCGTCGAACATCGCCAACCCGTGCGGGTCGTCGGAGAACTGGTTCGGCACCCAGTCGACCAGCACGCCGATGCCGGCCTGGTGGCAGCGGTCGACGAGCAGCCGCAACTGCTCCGGGGTTCCCCAGCGGCTGGTCGGCGCGTAGGGCGACAGCGGCTTATAGCCGACCGACGCCTCGCTGTCGTATTCGCCGACCGGCATCAGCTGGACGTGGGTGAAGCCCATGTCGCGGACGTAGCCGACCAGTTCGTCGGCATTTTCCTGGTAGGTCAGCCAGCGGTGGCCTTCCTCCGGCTTGCGCCGCCATGAGCCGAGATGCAGCTGGTAGATGCTGACCGGCTGCTCGCGGGCGGCGAAGTCGTGGCGCCTTGCCATCCACGCCGCATCGCCCCAGCGGTATTGCCCGAGGTCGCACACAATCGAGGCCGAACCGGGACGTTGCTCGGTCGCGAAGGCGAAAGGATCAGCCTTGTCCGGCAGCCTCTCGCCGTAGCCGGTCTTGATCTCGAACTTATAAAGCCGGCCCGGCTGCAGACCCGGCAGGAAGATCTCCCAGACGCCGCAGTCGTGGCGCAGCCGCATGGCGTGGCGCCGGCCGTCCCAGTCGTTGAAATCGCCGATGACCGCGACCCGGCCGGCATGCGGCGCCCAGACGGTGAACGCCACGCCGTCAACGCCGCCCATCGTCCGCGGGTGGGCGCCGAGTTTCTCCCAGCAGCGCAGGTCGCCGCCTTCCGCCAGCAGGTGCACGTCGGCGTCCGCGAGGACCGGCGGAAAGCGGTAGGGATCCTCGATGTCCACCGCGCCGCCGTCGATGGAAACGCGCAGGCGGTAGGGGAACCAGGAGGTGCGACCCTGCACGGCGCCGGCGAAGAAACCCTCCTCGCGGATCCGGTCGAGCCGGCCGACCGGCGCCCCGGTCGCCGCGTCGAGGACGGTGACCGCCTTCGCCCACGGCAGAAAGGCGCGAACGATCACGGGTCCGCCGTACCAGGAGTCGTGCATGCCGAGGAAGCCGAACGGGTCGCGGTGATCGGCGGCGAGAATTGCGTTCACCTCGTGGTCCGGCGCCAGTTTGTCGTGCGGCACATGCACCGGCGCCGGCGGCTTCGGGGCCGCCGGTTTTGCCTCGGCAGCGGGCCTGGCGGCAAACGGCGCTGCGGGTGTCGGAGCGACGGCCGCAGCCGCGGGTGCCGGGGCGGCGCTGGACGCCGGGGCGACGGGCGGGGCGGCCAGGGGTGCTTCCGCGATCGGCTTCTGTACCGGCCTTGCGGCAGCCGCCGGCACCGGCGATGCAGACGGCGGACTCACCGGCGCCGAAGCGGGAGCGGCTGCGGGCTTGACCTGAGCAGGTGCAAAAGGAGCCTGGATCGCCCGCTTCTCCTGCGTCGGCGCCCTCGCGGGCGAGGTTGCTGGAGCGCCCGCGACAGCCGAAGCGGCCGCGACGGTCTTGGCGGCAGGCGCCGGCGCCGCCTTCGCCGCGGCAGGGGGCTGGGCGGGTGCCACCGCCGGCGGCTCGGCGGAAGGAGTACGCGCTGGTATGCCGGCACTCGCGCTCGCGGAGGACACCCCCGTCGCAGCAGGGGTGCGCAGGGCCTGCTGCACGGGGGCCTGCTGCATGGGGACCCGCTGCGGCAGCGGTGCAGGCTTCGCGGTTGCCGCCACGGCCGTATCGGCGGCGGATCGGGTGCCCGGCGCCGCCGGAGCCGCCCGGGGCGGTGCGGCAGCCGGCTCAGGCGCTGCTGGCGGAGCAGCGGTCATGGCCAGCGCGGCAGAGGACGAAGCCGCAGCAGCAGCAACGGCCGGCGTGAACGGCTGCATGGGCGCTGATGTCGCCGGTGCCGTCCCCGCCTTCGCAGCCACGGTGTTCGCCGCGGTCAGGGAGGTCGCTATCGGTTCCGGGCGCCCGGGAGCAGCGCGCTGGTCGGTTGTCGCGGGCCGCTCGCCGCGGCCGCCTGAGGAGTTCTTCTCGGTGGCGCTCATCGGCTCCGTACCTCGTCAATCAAGACGCGTCGTCCTCGCGGCTGTGCCGCGACCCCTCGCGCGAACTGCGACCGGCGCGGGCAGGCGGCCGGGATGGCAGAAAAACTGGCTGAGCATCCCGGACGCGACTGAGCGCGCATGGACGACGGCGTCGGTCGGGGGCGTTTTAGCCCTTCGGCGGCGGACTGTGAAGCCCATCGCGCAGATGGCGCCGATCGTCCGACGCCACCTGCGCGAAATGGATCACGCGAGCATCAACCTGCGCAAAAGGGTTGCAGAGGACGGCGCCGGCAAACACTTCCCGCGAGTAATATGGCTCGCGGCAATAACTATGGGTCGATTGCCACCAGTTGAGGCCGCTCTACAGCTTTCCGGCGGATCGGCTTCCTAGTCACCGACGAGGCTTTTCACCGCCGAAGAGAGGACGCGCCGTCCGGTGGCGCGGTAGGCTTCGTGGTTGGCGTCGATGCGGGCGAGATCGTAGCGGTAGTTGATCATCATTCCCGCCGACTGGCGCAGGCCGCGGGCCGAGCGGTCGCCCATCCAGTTCAGCCGTTCCATTCGCGCTCCGTTGCTTAAGTGGAAATGCGCGACCGGGTCGAGGGCGCCGCCGTTGGGGCGCTTCTCGCGCGCCAGGTAGCGGGCGCACAGCCGCATCAGCGTCGCCTTCAGCGCCTTCGCCACCGCCTCGTCCTCCGCCCATTTGGCGGCGCCGATAGCTTCCTTGAGCCAGCCCTTGGCGCCTTTGCGGACGCCCGCGGCCGCCAGCGCGCGGCGCTCCGCCGGCAGCAGCAGGCTTGTGCCGCCCTCCGCCACCGCCTTCTTCAGCCAGGGAACAAAGCCCGGAATCGGCGATAAGGTGGCGAAGGTCTTGATCTTGGGAAATTCGTGGCTCAGCTGGTCGACCACCCGCTTGATCAGGAAGTTGCCGAAGCTGATGCCGTCGAGCCCACGCTGGGCGTTGTTGATCGAATAGAAGATGGCGGTATCGGCTTCCTTCGGATCCTGCACCGGCGCGCGCGGATCGAGCAGCGCCTGGACGTTGTCGGCCATGCCCGACACCAGCGCCACTTCCACGAAGATCAGCGGCTCGTTCGGCATCCGCGGGTGGAAGTAGGCGAAATACCGCCGGTCGTAGTCGAGCCGGTCCTTGATGTCGTTCCAGTTCTCGATCGGGTGCACCGCCTCGTAGGCGATCAGCTTCTCCAGCAGCGCGCCCGACGCGGTGTCCCAGGTGATCCGCCGCAACTCCAGAAAATCGACGTCGAACCAGGTGGCGAGCAGCGAGCGCAGGTCGTCCTCGAGCAGCAGCAGCGACGGCTCGCGCTTCAGCATCGGCTGCAGCTCGTCGCGCATGTTCACCAGAAACTTCACGCCTTCCGGCAGGCTGTTGAACTGGGTCAGCAGCTTCAGCCGCGGCGATTCGAGCGCCTGCCGCAGCTTGCGCCGCGCCCGCCGCCGCTCGTCCGCATCGCCGGCCTGGTGCAGCGCCGTAATCGCCGCTTCCAGATCGGCTTCCACCACGTCGAAGTCCTCCGCCAGCAGCGTCAGGAAGCGCTCGCGGCCGCTGGTGTCCAGCGCCAGGTAGGCGCGACCGAGAGCGGCGGCGCGCGCCCGCGCCGTCACCTCGCCGCCGCGCGCCTCGAGGCACTCGCGCATCTGCCGGCGCAGGCGCTCCTGGTCGTCCTCCGGCAGGTCCGGCCGGGTGCTGGCCGATTCCGCGTCGTATTCAGAGCCGGCTATGTTCTGCCAGCGCCAGCGCAGGGTGCGCAGCGCCTGCCGGAGCCGGTTGCCGCCATCCTCAGTCCAGGTGAGCGCCTTCAGTTCCATGGTCTGGCGATATCCCTCCCAACACGAGAAATCGGATTAAGCGGGGCCTGCCGCAAGGTCTTGCCGGCCGCACAGCCGCCGCAGCAGTGCCGGCAGTGCCGGCGCCGGATCCTCGGCGATCAGGCCGGCGCCGTGCGCCACGGCGCACTGCCCGTGCAGCCATGCCGCCGCCGCCGCCGCTTCGAATGCCGGCATCTGCTGGGCCAGCAGCCCGCAGATCATGCCGGCCAGCACATCGCCGCTGCCGGCGGTGGCAAGATCGGGCGGGGCGCCGGTATTGATGACGGCGCGGCCGTCCGGTGCCGCAATCACCGTATCGGCCCCCTTCAGCAGGACGATGGCACCGCTGCGCTGCGCCGCCGCCCGGGCGCGGGCAAGCTTGTCGCCCTCGGAGGTGAACAGCCGGGAGAATTCGCCCTCGTGCGGCGTCAGCACGCACGGCCCGCTGATCGCGTCGAACAGCGCCGGCGGATCGTCGCGGAAGGAGGTCAGGGCGTCGGCGTCGAGCACGCAGGCGCGCCCGGTCGCCAGCGCCGCCAGCACCTTCGCCCGGGTTGCATCGCTGACGCCGGCACCGGGTCCCAGCAGCAGCGCGTTCTTACGCGCATCGGCGAGCAGCTCAACCAGCCGGCCTCGTCGTCGCAGGTGGCGACGATGGTGCCGGGACTGCCGCCGGCCACGACCGGGACCGCCGCCGCCGGCGCCGCGACGGTGACGAGGCCGGCGCCGATGCGGCGAGCGGCGTCCGCCGCCAGCCGCGAGGCGCCGGTCATGCCGCCGGCAAGCAGCAACGCGTGGCCGCGGCCGTACGCCTTGTTACCCCCGGCGCCCGGCCGCGGCAGGCCGGCCGCCCACAGGCTGGGGCCGTTGGCGAAGGTCTGCGGTGCGATCGCCGCCAGCACCGAGGGCGGAATGCCGATATCGGCGACCACCAGCTCGCCGCACAGGTCGCGGCCGGGCAGCAGCAGGTGCCCGGGCTTGGCGCGGAAGAACGTTACCGTCAGCCGGCATTGCGGCGCGATCCCCAGCACCGCCCCGGTATCGCCGTGCACGCCGCTGGGCACATCGATGCCGACCACGTCCAGCCCCCGGCGGCCCACGTCTTCGAGAATCGCCGCCGCGCCCCCTGCCAGCGGCCGCGCCAGCCCGGCGCCGAACAGCGCATCGACGATCAGCGGGGCGCGCGCCAGCAGCAGCGGATCATCGAGCCGGCGGACCGGCCCCGACCAGCGCCGGGCGTTGACCGCCGCATCGCCCTGCAGCCGCTCGGCCGAGCCGAGCAGGCCGAGGCGCACCGGCCAGCCGTCGGCCTGCAGCAGCCGGGCGACGACGAAGCCGTCGCCGCCGTTGTTGCCGGGGCCGCACAGCACCGTCACCGGCCGCGGCCGCCAGCGCTGGCGGATTGCCGCCGCCACCGCCCGGCCGGCTGCCTCCATCAGGCTCAGCGACGGCACTCCGCCCGCCGCCGCCGCGGCATCGGCGCGGTACATCTCCTCGACGCTGAGCAGGGCCTTGTGCAGCATGGGTCGGGATCCGTCGCAGGTGCAGGGGACCATCATAGCCCGGGCGGCGGTCTGGCGGAATGCCGGTGCCGGACTTATAACCGGCTTATGCCGACCAGCCTCCTCACCCCCGCCGCCGCGCCCCGCACTTTCCCTGCCGGCTGCGCCTCTGTCGCCGGGGACTCGCCACGATGAGAGTGGTGGTATTGGGCGCCGGCGTCATCGGCGTTGCCACCGCCTGGTGGCTGGCGCGGGAGGGCGCCGAGGTGGTGGTGATCGACCGCCAGCGGGGGCCGGGGCTGGAAACCAGCTTCGCCAACGGCGGCCAGATCTCGGTCAACCACGCAACGCCATGGGCTTCACCGGCGACGCCGTGGAAGGCGCTGAAGTGGCTGGGGCGCACCGATGCGCCGCTGCTCTTCCACCTGCGCTACGATCCGGCGCTGTTCGCCTGGCTCGCCCGCTTCCTCGCCAACTGCACGCGGGCGCGGGCGAAGATCAACACTGCGCGCGCCGTGCGGGTGGCGCTCTACAGCCGCCGGATGCTGGCGCAGGTGCGCGCCGAGACCGGCATCGCCTACGACCGGCTCGGCCGCGGCATCCTGCACATCTTCCGCGACCGCCGCGAATACGCGGCGGCGCTGCCCTCGGTGGAGCTGATGGCCCCGCTCGGCTGCGAGCGCCGCCTGCTCGATGCCGACGGCTGCGTCGCGCTGGAGCCGGCGCTGGCGGCTGCGCGCCGCGATCTCGTCGGCGGCATCTTCAGCCCGGACGACGAGAGCGGCGATGCCTACGCCTTCACCGTCGGCCTCGCCGAATTGGCGCGCGAGCGCGGCGTGCACTTCCTGTGGAACGAGACGGTCACCCGGCTGCGGGTGTCGGGGGACAGTGTCGAAGCGGCGGAGACGGCGGACGGCGAGCAGATCAGGGGCGATGCCTTCGTCGTCGCGCTCGGCAGCTACGCGCCGCTGCTGCTGCAGCCGCTGGGCGTGGCGCTGCCGGTCTATCCCGGCAAGGGCTATTCGGTGACATTGCACATCGGAAGCCATGAGGGCGCGCCCACCGTCAGCCTGATCGATGATGCCTACAAGATGGTCTACAGCCGGCTGGGCGACCGGCTGCGCATCGCCGGCACCGCCGAGTTCGCCGGCTACGACGACCGTGTCAACCCGGCGCGGGCGCGCTTTCTGCTGGCGACCGCCATGCGGCTGTTTCCCGACGGCGGCGATGCGTCGCGCGCCGAGTTCTGGGCGGGCCTGCGGCCATCGACGCCGGACGGCGTGCCGGTGATCGGTCCCGCCCCCGGCTTCCGCAACCTGGTGCTGAACGGCGGCCACGGCACGCTCGGCTGGACCATGGCCTGCGGCTCCGGCCGCCTCGCCGCCGACCTGGCGCTGGGCAACCCGCCCGAGATCCCCCTCGACGGGCTCGGCCTCGACCGCTTCCGCTGATGTGCATGGCTCCGAGTCCAATCACCGGGGGTGAGGAGATGAGGTTCCGGGGGAGTCGGGGAAGCATCCCGCGAGTTTTCTGCGAGACTAGATGGGGCGCTTGTTGTCGGCGGTGCGGACGAGGTTGAGGGCGAAGTGACGGATCTGCAGGCGACAATTGTGCCGCAAACGACGAGCACCAGGATCTCGGGTAGCGGATGCAGGATGCGCCGCACATCGCGCAGATCCTCCACGTGCGAGATTGATTCAGCTGCGCCGCATGGCGCGACTTCCGGGGCATGGCAGCGGTGCAGAGGTCGTGGCGGCTCCGAATCGCGGACACCGCCATCGCGCCACCAAATCCCCCGCCTCTCACCTGCCATATATGGGTTCGGAGCCGTGGGTGCCGGCCGTCACTTGCCTGCCGGCGCAATCTCCACCACCATGACGTGATCAGGCACCCGCAGGTCGACCGAGGTGACGCCGCTGTGCGTCTCGACCGGCTGCAGGGCGGCTTCCGGCGTCGTGCCGTCAATCGGCGTCGGCTTGTAGATCTTGAGGTTCGCCGGCTGCCCCAGGTTCAGGGTGACCTCTGCCGGCGACGGATCGATGTCGGTATTGCTGTCTTTATCGAAGCTGCGCACCGGCTGCCACAGCATGAGATAGAAGCGCCCGTCCTGCTTCTGCACCAGCACCTGGCGGACCCCGCCGGCGCCCTTCCCAGCGCCCTTAACGGTGTAGTCCAGGGCGCCGGGCTCGAAGCTGGCGCCGCTGTCCTTGAGCAGGCTGATCAGGTTGCGCACCGCGTAGAAGGCGGGCTTGCGGTTCAGGTTGCTATCGATGATGCCCCAGCCCCACCAACCGTCACCCCCTGACGATTCGCCGCGGCGGCGGCCGCCCCCGCTTTCCGCTGCGGCCTCACGCGCGCCCTCCGTCGGCGCTTGGCGCTCCAGCAGCTCGAAGATGAACGCCTTGTTGCCGGGATACTCCTCGAACTTGTCGAGGAGGTTGCGCGGCAGATATTTGGCCTGCGCCTTCTGGCTGACGCACTTCTGGCTGGGCGAGAGCTCCTTGACCATCTTCCACTCGGTGCACACCCCGGTCTCGGTGACCAGGATCGGGCCGCCGCCGAAGTTGTTGGCTCGGAGCATCGCCGCCGACGGGCGGAAACGGGACTCCGTCGCGCCACCGTCGGGAACGTAGTCGTGCATGGAGCCGATATCGATGCGGTCGCTGATCGTGCCCAGCCGCTCCGACGGCTTGGGGTTGTCGGTGTTGGTCACCAGCGTCGGCGCCGCCACCAGGATCCCCTGCAAGCGCGGGTTCGAGCGAACGGTGGTGTAAAGTTCCTTCTGGTAGTTGCGCAGCAGCTGCGGCCAGTTGGACGGCCCGCCCTGGTTGAGCTCGTTCGGCCCTTCGAAGGCGAAGATGCCGGCGGTGCCATTGGCGGTCAGGACATCGATGACACCGGCAGCGCTCCCCATGAGCGGCCCGTTGGCCTTCTTGCCGTCCCACTTGGAGACGTGGAAGACGCCGCGCATGCCGAGCGAGCGATAGAGGTCGTCGGCGACGGTCGCGGCGCGCGACCCGACCGCGGAGGTCCGATAGTAGAGGACGCCGAGTTCCCGCATAGCATCCTTCAGCGCCGGCATGTTAGCGGCATAGGGTCCTTTGCCTTCTGCGAACTGGCCGCCGACGCCGACCGATTGGACGAAATCCTCGGCCTTGCGCGCTTGCACCTCTGCCGCATCGGCGGTGGAGACACCCGCCTGCAGCCCGGCAAAAGCAAGCGCAAGCAGCAGCGATGCACGCGCGCGCTTACGGAGCGGACTCTTATTCCGGCAATTCATCGTGCCATCCCATGCAGTTGAAGCGAACGCCCGCAGCCTCTGGCGCAACCGGAGGCCAATGGCGAGGGCGGGACGCGGGACGCAAACCCGCGCCCCGGCGGACAAGCGCCGGCAGGTTACCGCCTCTCCGCCGGCCCCTGCAACGCCATTGGCTGCTGCGCCGGCCCGCGTTTGCCGGGAGAAAGCCATTCGATGCGGCTGCCGAACAGGGTCGCGGTGGCGCCGGCCGGCACACCGAAGGCGAGGATGCTCACCGTCTCTGGGGCATGTCCGGTCTCGCTGTCAGCCGTCGTATCTTCCGCAACGCGCAACGAGACGTCGGCCGCGCTCAGTGCCTGGTAGCGCAGCGAGGCGGGATCGGAGCCGCTGAACGTTGCAAGGCCGCCGATCAGCGCCGGAGGCGCGGCGAATACCACCGGAAAGGGCACGGTCACGACCACCGAAGAGACTGCTGCCGTCGTCACCGCGATCGGCAGGTCACCCCAGTTTTGGCCGGCAGCATCGAGGGCGAGCCAACCCACCCGCTCTTCCCCATGCCGGCTTCCCGCCCGCTGCTGCGCCTCGGTTTCCTCCAGCATCAGCGAGAAGGCCCGCGCGTTGTCGGCAACCGGCCGCTGCCGGGTCTGCACCAGCTTCGCGTCCTGCACGGTTTGCGTCTGGCTGACGATGACCGGCCTGATGCTGAACGGCATGGCGAGATCGACGCCCTGCCAGACGGCGCCACCCTGCATCCGGCTGCC
>JAXMDR010000040.1:0-21415 GCA_046348725.1 Rhodospirillales bacterium | reverse complement strand
TGAAGGGGCTGTTGCTTCCCCCCGCGTTGGTATTCGCACCATTGTCGGAAAGAAAGATGATGAGCGTCGGACGCGAGAGCTTGCCGACTTCCGCGACGATGTGGCCCACCTCCCGGTCCATCGCGCTCACCGCTGCGGCATATGTTTGCCGGATGCCTGTCAGATTTGGATAGAGCGCTATATCCGCCGGCAAAGCCTGCACCGGCTCATGGGCCGCATTGAAAGCGACGTATAGGAAGAAGGGCTGTGCCTGATTGGTGCGGATGAAGTTCACCGCGTCGGCACCGAATCCGCTCGTCGTATATTCAGGATCTGGAACAGTTACGCCATTACGCTGGATCGGCTGATCCTTGGAAATGGAGAGATAGCTATGGCAACAGCCTTTGGCAAAGCCATAGAAATAGCTGAAGCCTCGGTTGTTCGGATGAAACTGCGCGTCATCTCCCAAGTGCCACTTGCCGATGGCGCCGGCTATATATCCGATGCTTTTGAGTGCACTGGCGAGCGTTGTCTCGTCGAGCGGCAGGCCGTAGTGCGGATAGGCCGGGCCGGCGTTGTTCTCGACGCCGAACCGCTGCGGATGCCGGCCGGTCATCAGCCCCGCGCGTGATGGCGTGCACATGGGAGCCGCCGAATAACCGGCGGTGGCGCGGACGCCCTGCGCGGCCAGCGCATCGATATTGGGCGTCCTGATGTCCTTCGATCCGTACGCGCCGATATCACCGACGCCGCCGTCATCCATGAGGATGAGAACGACGTTCGGTTTGACGGCCGCTTCGGGGAGCGGAGACGCCGCGATCGTGGAGCCGACCGGCGAGAAGCCGAGGATGACTAGCAGGAAGCTGAAAACCTTGACGATTTCGATGCCAAATCGCCAAGGCCGAAATGGAGCGCGCTTCATCAACCGCCCCCCTATTTATGGTTGATTGAGCGCGATATTTACAACGCAGGCTCTTCGAAAATCAATTGCAATGGTACGCCTCGAAGCCGGACGCAAACCTACTTCGGCGGGAGTCGCCTGACAGCGAGTCTGATTGATGCCAGCATGACGAAGGCGCAGCCTTTGGTGAGGCGGCGGTTGCGGCCGAAGCAGGAGAAGGTGAGTTGGCAACTCCGGCCGAAGAGCTGCTCAGGCACTTCGGCATCACCGCCGCGAATGTCGTCGCCCAGACCAAGGCGGCCTTGGCGCGCCGCGCCGACGTCTTCCACCGCCGCGGTCGCCGCGTTGGCATGGACGTGGTCGGCTGATACGACGGTCGGGCCGCCAACGGCGACCCGGTCCGACACCGACAACCTGGGATCCATGTGCCACGGAGAAAAAAAGGGGCGATGCGCAGCGCCCCTTCATCAGATGTCAGCCCGGCGGCCACAGCGGCGGGATCAGCTGACGGTTCCACTCCATGAGACGGCTCTTGAGCTGTGCGGCGAGGGCGGGATCGCTGATGACCTTTTCCTGCATGCCGCTGACATCAAAGAGCAGCTGTGGCCCCGCTGCGGTGGCAAAGAACTTCCTGTTGCCGCTCCGGATTGCCCACGGCGGACCGCCGTTATAGCGGAAGAAGAGGTCGCGGGGGAGGGTGGTAACCGACCCTTTCATCAGCGGCATGATGTTGGTGCCGTCGAGTGGCTTCGGGGGAAGCGGCGCCCCGGTCAGAGCGGCCACGGTCGGAAAGATGTCTAGCTGGCTCACCGGGACGGCGACGATGCGGCCCGCCGGCAATACCCCTCTCATCGCCATGATGAACGGCGTCCTGATACCCCCCCTCGTACAGCGTTCCCTTGCCGCCGCTGGTGAAGGGGCCGTTGCTGCCCCCCGCGTAGGGTGTCGCCCCGTTGTCGGAAAGAAAGATGATGAGCGTCGGGCGCGAGAGCTTGCCGACTTCCGCGACGATGCGGCCCACCTCGCGGTCCAGCGCGCTGACCACGGCGGCAAATGTTTGCCGGACGCCTGTCAGATTTGGGTACAGCGCCAGATCCGTTGGTAACGCCTGCACGATCTCGTGCGCCGCATTGAACGCCACATAGAGGAAGAAGGGCTGTGGCCTGGGGGCGCGGATGAAGTTCACCGCGTCCGTGCCAAAACCAGTCGTCGGGTAATAAGGATCAGGAACAACTACGCCATTGCGCTCAATCGGCGTATCATTGGGCTTTGAGAAATAGCTATGGCAACATCCTTTCGCAAAGCCGTAGAAATAACTGAAGCCGCGGTTATTGGGGTGAAACTGGTTATCATCTCCCAGATGCCACTTGCCGATGGCGCCGGTTGTGTATCCGATACTCTTGAGCGCGCTGGCCAACGTCGTTTCGTCGAGCGGCAGGCCATAATGCGGATAAGCTGGGCCGGCGTTGTTCTCGACGCCGAACCGCTGCGGATAGCGGCCGGTCAGCAGCGCCGCCCGTGACGGCATGCACATGGGAGCCGCCGAATACCCAGCGGTCGCGCGGACACCCTGCGCGGCGAGCGCATCGATATTGGGCGTCCTGATGTCCTTCGATCCGTACGCGCCGATATCGCCGACGCCGCCGTCATCCATGGAGATGAGAACGACGTTCGGTTTGACGGCGGCGACCGAAGGGCCCACCGGCGAGAAGCCGAGGATGACGAGCAGGAAGCTGAAAGCCTTGACGATGCCGATGCCAGATCGCCAAAGCCGAAGTGTAGTGGCGTTCATCAACCACCCCCCTCGGTTGATCAGAACGGCCTAATTTACATTAAAACTTTATGAGGAATCAACCGCGATAATAGCCCAAACAGGGATACTCTAATCTTATAGTGGGTCAAATGGGGCAAAGCGGAGGATTAGCGTTCACGCTTGCGTCGTTGCCGTCCTCGTAGCCGGCGGCGATCATCAGCAGCCGGAAACGGATGATGTCGGCCACCGGATGCACGGTGCTGCCGGGATCGCGCGGGTCGTCGATGCAGGCGGCCAGACGGTCGGCCACCGAAAGCCGGCGCTCGATCTCGCGCAGCACCAGAAGGCCGCCGTCGGACGACAGCCGGCCGCCGTCGAACCGGGCGACGACCTCCTTCCCGGCAACCGGTGACAGACCAGGCAGCGGCAGCGTAGGATCAACCATGGCGGGTGAACGCTCCGGAAACGACGCGGATTGGCTGCGACAACCGAATCCTAGGCGATTCCAATGCACTACGCTACACCCGCCAACCTCAATGCATAAACCGGGTTAGCTAGCAAAACTGCGCAACCGAGGGAACTGCTACGACAGCAGCCCGTCAAATGGCCGTGCATCCTTTCGCCTGGGTCAGATCAGCGTTCGGGGATCTGCAGGCGAGTGGCGCCAAGGATGGGACCGGCGTTGCTTTCCTGCACGAGCAGGGCGTAGCTGTCAGTGGGCGAGATTTCCGGCAGCGGCAGCGAGGCGGCCGCGCCGGACCAGTGTCCCACCAGGGTGAACCCGCGGACGACGTTCACGTTTTTTATGGACCGACCGCCGTTCTCGCCGTCGGCGACGGCGGTGACGTGCGCCGGATCGAACCGCACCAGCCAGACATCGGCCGGCGACGGCAGCACCGTGTGCTCCAGGCGGGCGCTCAGTCCGCCGTCGTCGCGTTGCTCGACGCCGACGTCAACCCGGGCGGGTCTTGCTTTCGCCTCGTTGATCAGCCGGAGCACGGTAGTGCGATCCTTCCCGATCGCTTGCGTCTCGCCATGCACGACGAACTGCGGCGTGTAGACGTAGCTCAGGCCGAGGCGGCGGGCGTACCCCCGCTGCCGCTGCGTATTCTCGACCCGGCCGAAGGGGTCGCGCCAGCCGAGGTAATCCCAATAATCCACATGTTCCGACAAAGGCAGCACGTCGGGGCGGCTGGCGAGGTCATTGAGCAGGCTGTCGGCGGCGGGACAGGCCGAACACCCTTGCGAGGTGAACAGCTCGATCACCGTCATCCGCTCCCCAGCGGCAGCAGGCGAAATAAGCCATAATAAAGCTATGGCAGAAATGGGTTTCCCGGCATGTCGAAGCATAGACGAGACGTAGCCCGATGTCGGGAACGTGGCCAATCACAGCCGGGTGAGGCCGCAGACCTTCCTGCAAAGAAGGGCCCGCGGCCTCCGACCATTCAAGCCGCCGTCGCCAGACGACGCAGCACGTACTGCAGGATGCCGCTGTTCCGGTAATATTCGATCTCGTCCAGCGTATCGATCCGGCAGACCAGCGGCACCTCTTCCGACCGCCCATCGGCGCGCCGCACGATCAGCGTCACCGGCATCATCGGCCTGATCTCGCCACCGAGGCCGGTGACATCGAAGGTCTCGCTGCCGTCGAGGCCGAGGGTCTTGCGGTTGACGCCGCTCTTGAACTGCAGCGGCAGGATGCCCATGCCGACCAGATTCGAGCGGTGGATCCGCTCGTAGCTCTCGGCAACGACCGCGCGTACGCCCAGCAGCCGCGTGCCCTTCGCCGCCCAGTCGCGGGAGGAGCCGGTGCCATATTCCGCACCGGCGATGATGACCAGCGGCACCCCGTCCGCCTGGTACAGCATCGATGCGTCGTAGATCGACATCGCCGCACCGTCGGGCATGTGCCTGGTAACACCGCCTTCGGTGCCCGGCGCCATTTCGTTGCGGATGCGGATGTTGGCGAAGGTGCCGCGCATCATCACCTCGTGATTGCCGCGACGCGATCCGTACGAGTTGAAGTCGGCGGGAACGACGCCATGCTCGATCAGGTAGCGGCCGGCCGGGCTGTCCTTCTTGATCGACCCTGCGGGCGAGATGTGATCGGTCGTCACCGAGTCACCGAGGATTGCCAGCGGCCGCGCACCGGTGACGTCGGCAAAGCCGCCGCTTGCACCCTGCTCGAAGAAGGTGGGGTGACGCACGTAGGTGGACTGATCCGCCCAGCCGTAGGTCTCGCTCTTGGGTGCATCGAGTTCCTGCCAGGCGATATCGCCACGGAAGACGTCGGCATAGCGGCTGCGGAACATCTCCGGCGTCAGCACCGCGCCCATGGTCGCCTGGATATCCTTGTTGGAAGGCCAGATGTCGCGCAGGTAAACCGACTGGCCCTCCTCACCGGTGCCGAGCGGCTCGTTCAGCAGGTCGATCGCCATCGAGCCGGCCAGCGCATAGGCGACCACCAGCGGCGGCGAGGAAAGGTAGTTGGCGCGGGTCTGCGGATGAATGCGGCCTTCGAAGTTGCGGTTGCCCGAAAGCACGGCGGCGGCGACCAGATCGCCCTGGTCGATGGCCTCGGCGATCGGCTCGGGCAGCGGTCCCGAATTGCCGATGCAGGTGGTACAGCCGTAGCCGACCAGGTTGAAGCCGAGGGCATCCAGGTCGGCCTGCAATCCGGACGCCTGCATGTAGTCGGTAACCACCTGCGAGCCGGGGGCGAACGAGGTCTTCACCCACGGCTTGACGCCGAGCCCGGCGCGGCGGGCGTTGCGGGCGAGCAGGCCGGCGCCGATCAGCACGCTGGGATTGGAGGTATTGGTGCAGCTGGTGATGGCGGCGATCACCACGTCGCCGTCGGTCAGCGGATAGTTGGCGCCGGCGACCGGGGTCGAGCGCTTCTCCGCGCCACCCCGTTCGGCCGCCAGGTACTCGGCAAAGGCCGCCGCCGCCTTTGAGAGCGGCACCCGGTCCTGCGGCCGCTTCGGCCCGGCGAGCGAAGGCTCGACCGCCGCGAGGTCCAGTTCCAGGGTTTCGGTGAACACCGGATCGGGCGTCTCGGCATCCCGCCACAGGCCCTGCTCCTTGGCATACGCCTCGACCAGCGCGACGCGCTCGGGTTCGCGTCCGGAGAACCGCAGGTAATCGATGGTGGCCTGGCTGATCGGGAAGAAGCCGCAGGTGGCGCCGTATTCCGGCGCCATGTTGGCGATGGTCGCCTGGTCGGCGAGGCTGAGATGGTCGAGCCCGGGGCCGAAGAATTCGACGAACTTGCCGACGACACCCTTCTTCCGCAGCATCTGGGTGACGGTCAGCACCAGGTCGGTGGCGGTCGTACCCTCGCGCATCCGGCCGCTCATTTTGAAGCCGACCACCTCGGGGATCAGCATCGAAATCGGCTGGCCCAGCATCGCCGCCTCGGCTTCGATGCCGCCCACGCCCCAGCCGAGGACGGCGAGGCCATTGACCATCGTCGTGTGGCTGTCCGTCCCGACCAGCGTGTCTGGATAGGCAACGGTGCCATCGCCGTCGGCGCCGGTCCACACGACCTGCGCCAGATATTCGAGATTGACCTGATGGCAGATGCCGGTCCCGGGCGGCACCACGCGGAAGTTGTCGAACGCCGCCTGACCCCAACGCAGGAACTCGTAGCGTTCGCGGTTGCGCTCGAATTCGGCCTGGACGTTGACGCCGAACGCCCGGCTATTGCCGAAGGCATCGACCATGACCGAGTGGTCGATGACCAGATCGACCGGCACCAGCGGATTGATCTTCGCCGGATCGGCACCGCTCGCCACCATGGCATCGCGCATCGCCGCAAGATCGACAACCGCAGGCACGCCGGTGAAATCCTGCATCAGCACGCGGGCCGGGCGGAAGGCGATCTCCCGATCGGACCTCCGGTCATTCAGCCACGACGCCACCGCCTTGACGTCGTCGACGGTGACGGTACGGCCGTCCTCCCAGCGCAGCAGGTTCTCAAGCAGCACCTTCAGCGAGAACGGCAGCTTGGTGAGATCGCCGAGGCCGGCACTGCTCGCCGCCGCGAGACTAAAATAGTCGTAGCGCTTGCCGCCGACGTCGAGAGTCCGGCGGGTTTTCAGGCTGTCGTTGCCGAACTGGGACACGGCTTGGGCTCCTCGCGGCGGCGTTGATGGGTGCCGCTAGAGCACCACAGTTCCGCCCGACTGTCCACCGGCAACCGCCGACGGCAAGTCCGTCCCTGTCGGGGTTAATCAATGCCCCAATCGGGTTCGTTCGCGCCGCGGTGGCGCCGCGCACAACCACAAATTTGACAAGGTATGGTTGCAGCTCGCGGTGGCACCGACGGCAGCGGGCTGCGGACGGTCGCTTCCGGCATGGCATCGACACATGGTCCTCAAGAAGGCGAAATTCTTCACTTCCAATGGATGGCGTGGCATCCGTCCTCCTTCCCGGTTCCGGCATAAACTTCGTCTCTGTTGCCCGGCTACGCACTTATCGGTTTGAGCCACCGTGCAGAAAGCAGTAGACACACTTCAGGGTATCGGTATAAGCCAGCAGGAGGACGGGGATTGGGCGGCAAGAAAAAGCGGTTGTTTTGGACTTCATATCAGCGGGGAAGCAGCCTTACCAATAATCTACAAGCAATCCATTTAGGTTAGCGATTCTGCTGCAGTGATTAATGCGCTGTCATTTCATTTATTTGCCATCGTGTAGTTGACGGATTACGCGTATCTTTCTCAATTATTGCTGTGGCGGCCAGGGCTGCCCATTCGGGTTGGTCAAGAGGCGCCGATTTTTGCCGCTTTCCACTCTTATATTGATTAATTCCTTTTGATTGCTCAACATGTAGGTGTCAACTCGATCCACCGGGCGGACTCGCAGCGTAGCCGCAAAGGCAGGCATGCGATACGGGACAACATACGCGGCAATCAGCCGGCGAGACTTACTTGAGCGTGGCAAACCACTGCCGTGCCGTGCGCAACCAGAGTTTTTCGGGCATCGGGCGGCGGCGGTTGCTTGGTCGTTGCGAGTAGCCGGGAAGCTACGGTTTAGAACAAGATGACGATCGGGACCTCAATGAACATGGATGCACGCTCCGCAATTGACGCCCTCCCGGCCGCGTCACGGCGCAGCATCTCCTGGTCAGAAAGCATCGTTTCGGGACTAGTAGGCGCTGCCGATGCAGCAGTGCTGGTACTCGTCGGTCTGTTCTATTACCTCGTGTTTCCCGGCTGGAGCTACGCTACTTACCAGACCTATCTGACCGAGATCGCCATTAACGTCGGCCTGACCCTCAGCGTCTTCCACTATGCCGGCCTTTATGATTGCAACACCATTGTCTCCTGGCCGAACCGGATGCGGCAGATGGTGCTACTCAGTGCCCTGGTGACGCTGATCCTGCTCACTCTGGCGCTTGCCTTCCGCATCTCCGACCAGTTCTCGCAGCTGTGGTTCTTCGCGAGCTTCCTGACATCCTCGGTGCTGATCTTTACCTTGCGCGGCGGCGCGAAGATGCTGATCCGTCAGCTTGCCTCGGCGGGCGTGCTGGTGCGCAACGTCGCCATCGTTGGTGCCAGCGGTCAGGCCCAGCATCTGGTGTCGCGGCTGCGCCTGGAGGACGCCCCGTGGAAGCGCGTGGTCGGCATCTTCGACGACCGCCGCACCCGCATCAGCCGCGAGGTCAGCGGCTATCCCGTCCTTGGCAGCCTCGACGACCTGGTTCGCTACGTGCGCTCCGGCAAGGTGCACGACGTCGTCATCACGCTGCCGTGGAGCGCCGACGACCGGCTGGTCAGCATCATCGGCAAGCTGCGGGCGCTGCCCGTCCACATCTACCTTGGCTCGGACCTGATCGGTTACCACTTCCCCCGGCACCGCGAGCAGATGCTGGAAGGCGTGCCGGTGCTGGAGATCGCCTCCGCGCCGCTGACCGGCTGGAGCGGACTGATCAAGATTGTCGAGGACCGGGCCGTCGCCCTCGGCACCATCACCTTGCTGTCGCCGCTGCTGCTGCTCATTGCCGTGGCGATCCGCCTGAACAGCCCAGGCCCCATCCTCTTCCGGCAGAAGCTACGGTCTCGCCAACCCAGGAGATCGTCGTCTACAAGTTCCGCTCGATGTATCACAAGCGGCCGCGCGAGGAAGGTGTCCGGCAGGCAACCAAGAACGACCCCCGCGTTACCACCATCGGCCGCATCCTGCGCTCCACCAGCCTCGACGAGCTGCCGCAACTATTCAACGTCCTCCAGGGCAACATGTCGATGGTCGGCCCGAGGCCGCATGCCGTCGAGCACAACGAGCAGTACGCACAGCTCATCGGCGGCTACCACGGACGCCACAAGGTCAAGCCGGGAATCACCGGGTGGGCGCAGATCAACGGCTTCCGCGGCGAGACCGACACCGTCGACAAGATGCGCGCCCGCGTCGAGCACGACATCTTCTACATCGAGAACTGGTCGCTGTGGTTCGATTTCAAGATCATGATCCTGACGGCGTTCGCCGGCTGGACGAGCAAGAACGCCTATTAGGATCTCAGGATCCTGACTGACCGCCGCCCCGGCGCAACGGGCACGCCGAGCAGCCGCTGCCTCACCGCGGCGGCCGCCTTGTCTCTCGAGAATAGCGACGGCATCGCCTTTCCGAAATTTCCGGACAGGTATGCTCGGGCGGGCGCCGGGGAGGATGGCGAGCGATCAGCCGGCGCGCATCTTCATTGCCTCGGTCGCGCGCACCAGGGCGGCGCGGATGCCCGGCTCCATCGCCGAGTGGCCGGCATCGGGAACCGTCACCTGCCGCGACTCCGGCCATGCGCCGACCAGCGCATCTGCGGTGACGATCGGACAGACCATATCGTAGCGGCCCTGCACGACGATCGCCGGAATGTGGCGGAGCGTGCCGATCTCCCGCAGCAGCTCCTTCCTTCAGAAGACATCATTGACGAAGTAGTGCGCCTCGATGCGGGCGAGAGCCAAGGATGCCGCGTCGCCGTAGGTGATCGCCGATGGCTCGTCATGCCGCGGAATGAGGTTGGAGCAGACCGTCTCATAGCGGCTCCATGCCCCGGCAGCCGGCATGTGCACCTGCGGGTTGGGATCGATCAGCCGGCGATAATAGCCAGCCAGCAGATCGCCGCGCTCCGCTTCTGGCAGGTGATGGGCAAACTGCCGCCACGCCTCCGGAAAGAACGTTCCCATGCCGTAGAGGAACCAGTCGACCTCGCGCTTGGTGCCCAAGAAGATGCCGCGCAGGACAAAGCCGGAGCAGCGTTCCGGCCAGTGGACTCCATAGGCGAGCGCTAGCGTCGATCCCCACGAGCCGCCGAACAGCAGCCACCTTCGGATATTCAGGTGGCTGCGGAGCGCTTCGATATCTGCGATCAGGTGCGGCGTGGTGTTGCCGGCGACGGTGGCGTGCGGCGTCGACCGGCCGCAGCCGCGCTGGTCGAAGATGATGATGCGATAGTATCGCGGGTCGAAGAAGCGGCGATGCGCGGCCGCGGCACCGGCGCCCGGACCGCCATGGAGGAACAGCACCGGCGTTCCGCGCGGATTGCCGGACTGCTCCCAGTACATCACGTGCGAACCGCCCAGCGGCAGACGGCCGGAGGAGTAGGGCTCGATCTCCGGAAAGAGGTCAGTGCGATAATGACGAACGTCCATACGGGCGAGACACCTCAGGCCGGATTGCGCCGAAGTCTGATAATATGGGCTGATGAGCCTGATCGGGAACTGCCTTTGCGCGGGGGAAAGCAGACAGTGGTCGGCACCGCCCGCAGCGACCTGTGTCTGCTTCGGCAAAATGCCGGGACGCGGCGCGCCCGCAGCATGCGGCTGGCGCGTCGCAATGGTTGCGTGCGCGCTGCTGCTGACTGCCGCCGCTTGCACGCCGGCCGGCGCTGCACCGCCCTGCCCCCGGCTGGCGGTCACCGAGCGGATCCGCGATGCCGAGACCCTGATCGTAGCCACCGCCCCGGATAGCCGGAGCGGTCTGGCTTGCCGGCGCAACCGTTCCCACCGCCGCCGATGCGCCGGCTGGCCTCGCCGCCGCGGCGCAGCGCCCTGCTGGAAAATCTGGCCCTCGGCCGCGCCGTCTGTCTGGTGCCCGACGATACCGGCGAGCCGGAGGAAGCCGCCGACCGCTACGGCCGGCTGCCGGCGCAGGTTGAGCGCGATGACGGTGTCTGGCTGCAGGGCCGGCTGCTGGCCGCGGGCCTGGCCCGGGTCCATCCGACGCCGCTGGGACGGAGCCGGATCGCCGAGATGCTGACGTCGAAGACGACGCCCGGGCCAGCCGCCGCGGCCTTTGGCGGCTCCCCTCCATGCAGATCCGGACCGCCGACGACGCCGGCCGCGCACCGTCGGGGTTGCAGCTCATCGAAGGCCGGGTGGTCGACGCCCAACGCCGCGGCGACTGGTGGTATCTCAACTTCGGAGAAGACTGGCGGCGCGACTTCACCGTAACCATCGGCAAGCAGGTGCTGCCGGCGTTCGCCGCGGCGGGGATTGAGCCATATGCGCTGAAAGATCGTACGATCCGCGTCCGCGGCATCCTGCAATGGCGCAATGGTGCGATGATCGACGCCTTGGTACCCGAGCAAATCGAGCTGATCAGCGCAGCCGGTGGCTGAACGGGCTCACTCCCCCTGTTGCATCAGCAGGCCGCGCACGCGGGCCACCTTGTACGTCCACAGGAAGAAGCCGGCGGCGAGCGCCATGTAGAGCAGATTGAGGCCCGCGGCCATCATCAGATTGGCGGTATGGACGGTGCCCTCGAACAGCACCGCTCGCATGCCTTCGAACACCCACGCCGGCGGCAGCGTCCAGGCGACCGGCTGCAGCCAGGCGGGGAGCGTTGCGATCGGATAGTAGACGCCGCTCACCGGCCCCAGCGCGAAGATCGCGACCCAGGCCAAGCCCTCGGCGCCGAGGCCGAGGCGCAGCACCAGCGCCGAGACGACCAGCCCGATCGACCAGCCGAAGATCAGCAGATTGGCGAAGAACGCCGCCAGCGGCACGCCGAGGGCGAAGACCGAGATGCCGAACAGCGGCATCGCCAGCAGCATCGCCGGCGTAACCCCGATGACGGTGCGGATCAGGCTCATCAGCGCCAGCGCCACCACCAGCTCATAGGGGCGCATGGACTGCGAACAGCTGCGCGAGGTTGCGCGCCCACATCTCCTCCATGAAGGTCGAAGGAAACGCCGAGGTTGGCGCGGAACAGGATATCCCAAAGCAGCACCGCGCTGATCAGCACCCCGCCGCCTGCGCCACCCAGGAGCTGTGCTGGACGAAGAACAGGGTGACGAAGCCCCACAGGATCATCTGGATCGTCGGCCAGTAGGCCAGGTCTGTAACCGCAACCGACCGGCGCAGCACGTAGAGATGGCGCAGCAGGATCCCGGAGACGCGGCGGAAGGAGAAGGCCTGGTCGCCGCTGCGGTGGCCGTCCGGCCGCCGCCTCATCGGCCGTCCTCGTCGGCGAGGATGGCGGCGCCCTTGGCACGGCTGCGGGCGATGTCGAGGAACACCTCCTCCATCGTCCGCCGGCCGTAGCGGTCGAGCAGCTCCCGCGGCCCACCCTGATCGACGATCCGGCCGCCGCGCATCATCAGCACCCGGTCGCACAGCCGCTCCACTTCCGCCATGTTGTGAGAGGCCAGCAGGATGGTGGCGCCGGTCTGTGCCCGCCAGCGCTCCAGGTAGCTGCGCACCCAGTCGGCGGTGTCGGGATCGAGCGAGGCGGTGGGCTCGTCGAGCAGCAGCAGCCGCGGCCGGTTCA
Source organism: Rhodospirillales bacterium (assembly GCA_046348725.1). Lineage (GTDB taxonomy): Bacteria > Pseudomonadota > Alphaproteobacteria > Rhodospirillales > Defluviicoccaceae > Defluviicoccus. Next base: position 9,020 of record JAXMDR010000040.1, on the reverse strand, counting down.
GCATCGCCTTGGCCAGGGTGACCCGGGTGCGCTGGCCGGTCGAGAGGCTCCCGGTCGGACGATCGAGGAAGCTGCCCAGCTCGAGTTCGCCGGCGAGTTCATGGATGCAGTCGCGCAGATCGCGGATGCCATAGAGCCGGCCGTACACCTTCAGGTTCTCGGCGACGGTGAGCCGCCGCGGCAAATCCACGTACGGCGATGAGAAATTCATCGCCCCCAGCACCCGGTAGCGATGGCGCAGCATATCGCAGCCGAGCACGGTGACCGAACCGGAGGTCGGCGTCAGCAGGCCGAGCAGGATCGAGAGGGTTGTGGTCTTGCCGGCGCCATTGCCGCCCAGCAGCGCCGTCGTCGAGCCGGTTGCCACCTGGAAGCTGACGTCATCGACGGCGGTGAGCGCATCGAAGCGCTTGACCAGATGGGCGACGACGACGGCGGGCGTCAACTTCAGCCGCGCCGTCACCGCGGTACCAGCCGGCCGCCCTGCCGGTCGGTCGGTACGGCGCCGCTGGTAACCCTGGCCTCCGCCGGAAAGCCCACGCCGCCGGCAATGAAAGGGGGGATGCGCCTCATCATGGGGCCGTCGCAGATCCTGTAGCCGCGCCCATCGACGAAGCAGCTACCATAAGAAACCTTCAGATCGCAGCAGATATCGGGCTCCGCCGCCGCGATCACAATGCCTCCCTCTGCCACGCGGGCCTCTGCCGAGCGGGAGGCGGGACGAGGGACGCCTTGCAACCCGCGGCCGTTGGTCGTTAACCATGCGTGCGAATCCTATCACGGTGGAACCGACATGCATGAACGGTGCACCGTCCCTTCCAGCCCCGGCGGAGGCCGGCAGATGAGCTTCAGCGCGTTCTACGACGCCCAGTTCGACGAGCACGCGGCGGTAATGGCAGCAAGCCGCGCCGGGCTGCGGGAGCCCTTCCTGCGGCTGGTGGCGGTGTGCGCGCAAGCGAGCCGCGGCGGCGGCACCATCGTCTTCTTCGGTAACGGCGGCAGCGCCGCCGACGCGCAGCATCTGGCTGCCGAACTCACCGTCCGCTACGTCCGCGACCGCCCGCCGATCGCGGCGCTGGCGCTGACCACCGATACCTCGGCGCTCACCGCCATCGGTAACGACCTCGGCTTCGAGCGGCTGTTCGCCCGCCAGATCGACGCCATCTGCCGCCCGGACGACGTCTGCATCGGCATCTCCACCTCCGGGCGCAGCGAGAACGTCGTCCAGGGCCTGCACGCCGCCCGTGCCCGCGGCTGCGTCGCCGCCGGGCTGCTGGGCGGTGATGGCGGCCGCGCCGCCGCCCTGTGCGACCCGCTGCTGATTGTCCCGTCGGCGGTGACCGCACGGGTCCAGGAAATGCACATCCTGCTCGGCCAGATGCTGTGCGCAGCGCTCGAGCAGGCGCTGGGCCTGGCATGACGATGCAGCCTGCCGGTGCGGCGGACCTCATCGAGCGGCTGCGCGGCGTCCGCGTCGGCTGCATCGGCGACGTCATGCTCGACCGCTTCATCCAGGGGACGGTCGAGCGGATCTCTCCTGAGGCGCCGGTACCGGTGCTGCGGATCGACCACGAGGAAGCGATGCCGGGCGGTGCCGGCAACGTCGTTCGCAACCTCGCCGCCCTTGGCGCGCGGGTCCATCTGGCGTCGGTAATCGGCGACGACGGCCCCGGCTGCGAGCTGAACGACCGGCTGGCCCGCATCGACGGCATCGCGAAGGTCTCGCTGGTGGTCGAGGCGGGGCGGCGGACGCCGGTGAAAACCCGCTTGCTCGCCTCCGGCCAGCAGCTGCTGCGCGCCGATGCCGAAACCGTGGCGCCGCTGACGGCGGCGAGCGGCCGGCAACTGCTGCAGGCCGTCGCCGGCTGGGGTGGCGGGTGTGCGGTCGCCGTGCTCTCCGACTACGCCAAGGGCGTCCTGCTGGCCGAGATGGCGCCGGAGGTCATCGCCGGCCTGCAGGCGCAGGGCAGCCGCGCCGTCGTCGATCCCAAGGGCGCGGACTTCGGCCGCTATCGCGGCGCCGAGGTGATCACCCCCAACCGCCGCGAGCTGGCCATCGCCGCCGGCCAGCCGGTTGCGCCGGGGGAGGAGGGCGCCTGCGCCCGGGCGCTGCAGGCGCGCTGCGGGCTGGGAGCAGTGCTGGTCACCCTCGGCCGTGACGGTATGCTGCTGATCGACGTCGGGGGTGTGCCCTTGCCGCTGCCGGCGCAGGCGGGTGAGGTGTTCGATGTTTCCGGCGCCGGCGATCCCGTCGCGGCCGTCCTGGCGGCGGCGCTGGCCGCCGGCGCCGCGCTGCCCGAAGCAGCGGCCCTGGCCAACACCGCCGCCGGCATCGTCGTCGGCAAGGTGGGCACGGCGGTGGTGCGCCTGTCTGAGCTGGCGGACGCGGTGCGGCGGCGGGCGCTGCGGGCCGGCGAGGAGAAGCTTTGCGACCTCGCCGCCGCGGCCGAGCGGGTGGCGACCTGGCGCCGCCAGGGGCTGCGGATCGGTTTTACCAACGGCTGCTTCGATCTGATCCACCCGGGACATATCTCCCTGCTGAGCCAGGCCAGGGGCGCCTGCGACCGGCTGGTGGTCGGGCTCAACACCGACGCCTCGGTGACGCGGCTGAAGGGGCCTGGGCGGCCGGTGCAGACGGAAGCGGCCCGCGCCACCGTGCTGGCGTCGCTGGCCGCGGTGGATGCGGTGGTGCCCTTCGCCGAGGATACGCCGCTGGCGCTGATCCTGGCGCTGCGCCCCGACGTGCTGGTAAAGGGCGCCGACTACCGGCTCGACCAGGTGGTCGGTGCCGAGGAGGTGCGGGGTTGGGGAGGCCGGGTGCTGCTCGCCCGCATCGAGCCCGGCTTCAGCACGACGGCGACGATCGCGAACCTGACGTCGTGATCCTTCCGCAGCGGCGCCGTTCAGGCGCCGGTCACCAGCACCACTTTCCCCGTGGTCCGTCGCGCCTTCAGCGCCTTGAGCGCCTGCACCGCCTCGGCGAGGGGAAATGTCTGCGAGACGTGCGGGTGCAGCGAGCCCTCGTCCAGCCAGCGCACCAGCTCCTCGCATGAGCGTTGCATCGCCTTTGGCGCCAGCGTGCGATAGGCCCCCCAGTAGAACCCGATCGCCGCAATGTTCTTGACCATCAGGATGTTCGCTGGGATCTGCGGCACCTCCCCGGAGGCGAAGCCAACCAGCAGGATGCGGCCGCCGGGTGCGGTCGCGCGCAGCGAGACCTCGAACAGCGGCCCGCCCACCGGATCGTAGACCACATCGGCGCCGCGGCCCTGGGTCAGTTCCTTGATCGCGTCGCGCAGTCCCTCGTCGCGGGAATCGAGCAGGTGATCGGCACCGGCGGCGGCCGCCACCGCCAGCTTCTCGGCGCCGCCGGCGGTCGCAATCACCCGCGCCCCCAGCCGCTTGCCGATCTCCACCGCGGTCAGCCCGACGCCGCCTGCGGCGCCATGCACCAGCAGCGTCTCCCCCGCAGTCAGCCGGGCGCTGTAGGTCAGGCCCAGGTGGGAGGTGCCGTAGGCGACGGGAAAGCCGGCAGCAACCACCGGGTCGACATGCTCGCCCAGCACGAAGACGCAGTCCTCCGGCGCCACGACTTCCTCGGCGAAGCCGCCGTATTCGATCACCACCATCACCCGGTCGCCCGGCCGGCAGCGGCTGACCCCGGCTGCGCATTCGAGCACGCGCCCGGCAACCTCGAAGCCCGGCGAGAACGGCGGCGCCAGCCTGATCTGGTACTTGCCGGCGACGATCAGCGTGTCGGCGAAATTCAGCCCGGCGGCTTCGACGGCGATGCGGACGCCGCCCTCAGGCAGCGGCGGGCTGGCGACCTCCTCGAGGACGAGATCGCCGATACCACTTAGGGCTTTGCAGACAATGGCACGCATCGATCCTTCCTCGCTTCCCGGTCACGGCGCCGCTTTTTGCCCGTCACGCTCCGCCGCCGTCAACGGCAAGCGATCGCTGCGCCGCTCCGCTCCGGCGGGTCACCTCCTCCCGGCCGAATCGACCGCCGCCACGGTGGCTCGATGGCGGCGCGCGGCCATCCGTCGGCGGAGTAATCCCGGGGAGCAGAAATCGCTGCCGGGCATTTTTTGCCACGATTCTTTGACTTACGCGTGAGCGGAGGTTCAGCCGCTGGAAGGTGCTTGGCAACACCCCCAGCCGTCTCTATCAATTCCGTCCATGATGCATGCGACGGTCCTGCGGGCAACGCTCGCGCTGGTTCTCGGCCTCTCGATGGTGAACTGCGCAGCAGCGGCGGCGGTCGCTCGGTGCCTTCGGCGACTGGACGGCGATGACCGATGGCAGTAACGCCAAGAAGCTGTGCTACATCGGCACCGTGCCGAAGAAATCCGAGGGCAAATACACGTCGCGTGGTGATGTGCATATGCTCGTGACTCATCGGCCGGCCGACAAGGTACGCGGCGAGATCAGCCTCACCAGCGGCTACCCCTTTCGCGACGGCAAGGACGTCGAGGTGAACATCGACGGCAAGACCTTCAAGCTGTTTACTCGCGGCGAAAGCACCTGGGCTACGACGCCACCGTCGACCGTGCTATCGTGGCGGCGATGAAGGCCGGCCAGAAGATGACGGTGCGCGGCACCTCGGCGCGCGGCACCATTACCACCGACACCTACTCGCTCTCCGGCTTCTCCGCGGCACTGGCGGCCATCGACAAGGCCTGCGCCAAGTAGCAGGGCCCGTCGCCGGAGCGCCGCCCGCCTCTCAGTCGTTGCGCAGCAGCGGCGCCACTTTCTGCTGCAGCAGCCTTGCGGTGGCGATAATGCCAACGGCGAGCGTCAGGATCACGGCGGCGGCGGCGATGGTGATCGCCGTACCGGTGTGCATGACCCAATCGAAGTCCATCCAGTCTGGTAATTACCGCCCAGGCGACGGCCGTCCTAACAGCGTAGCGGCGGCGGCGGTGACGATGCCGAGCAGGCCGTATTCGAGGGCGTAGACGGCGACGATGCGCCGCCGGCTCGCCCCCAGCACCTTGAACAGCACGGTCTCGTAGCGGCGCCGCCGGCGGTCGGCAACGGCGCCGGCGAGCACCAATGCGCCTGCGGCCAGCGTCGCCACCGCCGCGGCGCGCGCTCCCCAGCCGATGCGCTCCAGCAGCCGCTCGACGGCCTGCAGCGCCTCGCGGGTGCGGATGGCGGTGATGTTGGCGAAGTGCAGGCTCACCGCCCGCTCCAGCCCGTCCTCCGCCTTGGGACCGGCGTAGACCGCGGCGATGTGGGTGTGCGGCGCACCGGCGAGCGTGCCGGGCGAGAGGATCAGCGCGAAGTCGAACGGCACCGCCCGCCCTCGATCTCCCGCAGCGACACGATCTGCACGACGAGGTCGCGGCCGAGGACGTTGAGCGTCAGGCTATCGCCGATGCCGACCCCGAAGCCACGGGCAAGGCCGGCATCGAAGGAGACCAGCGGCGGGCCGGCGTAGTCCGGCGGCCACCAGGCGCCAGCGGTGATCCGCGCGTCCTCGGGCGGCGTCGGCGCGTAGGTCAGCGCCCGGTCGCCGCGGATCGCCCACTCCGCCTCCGGCGCCACCCGCGCGTCCTCGACCGGAACGCCCTTGATGGCGACGATGCGGCCGCGCAGCGCCGGCACCCGGCGGAAGCCGGTCACGCCGGGCTGGGCGCCCACCAGCGCATCGAAGCCGGCGGCCTGATCGTCCTGGATGTCGATAAAGAAGAACGCCGGCACCTGGTCCGGCAGCCGCTCGTCCACCTGGGCGCGAAGCGCCGCCTCGATGAGGGCGACGGCAATTAACACCGTCAACCCGGCTCCCAGCGACATCATCACCGCCGTCGTCGGCGCGCCCGGCCGGACCAGGCCGCCGAGCGCCAGCCGCGCCGCCACCGCACGGGGCGAAGGCAGCCGGCGGCACAGCCCCGTCACCGCCAGCGCCGATGTCCGCAGCAACAGCAGGGAAAGCGCCGCGCCGGCAACGAACCACGCGCCGAAGCCCCGGTCGCTGGCGGAAAGGATGCACAACCCCACCAGCGCCAGCGCACAGCCGCCTGCTGCCAGCATCAACGGCAGCCGCGGCCGGCCGGACGGCAGGACCACCGCCTGGCGAAACAGGCTGCCGGCCGGCACCTCGCGGGCGCGGCCCAGCGGCCACAGCGCGAAGGTAAGCGCGGTGAGCAGGCCGAGCCCCGCGGCCTGCAACAACGGCAGCAAAGCAAACCCGGCTTCGACCGGCACCGGCAGCAGCGCCGCCAGCGCCGGCACCGCCGCCAGCGGCAGCAGGGCGCCCAGCACCATGCCGATGGCGGTGCCGAGTGCGGCGATGGCGATGACCTGCACCAGGTAGACCTGGACGATCAGTGCCCCCGGCGCGCCTACGCACTTGAGGATGGCGATGGTCGAGGCCTTGCGTTCCAGATAATCGCCGACCGCCCCCGCCACCCCGATGCCGCCGATCAGCAGCGTCGCCGCGCCGGCGAAGCTGAGGAACAGCGTCAGCCGGTCGACGAAGCGCTCCACCCCCGGCGCGGCGTCGTCGGTCGAGCGGATCTGCCAGCCCGCCTGCGGAAAAGCCTCGGCCGCCGCGGCGGCGAACGCGCGCGGCGTGCTTCCGTCCGCCAATAGCAGCCGCGTCTTCCAGCGAACCAGGCTTCCCGGCTGCACCAGGCCGGTCGCTGGCAGCGCCTCGGCTGCGACCATCAGCCGCGGGCCAAAGCTGACGATGCTCGCCACCCGGTCCGGCTCACGGGTGAGAACGCCGCGGATCTCGAACAGCGCCTCGCCGACGCGCAGCCGCTCGCCCGGTCGAAGCCCGAGCTTCGCCAGCAGGCCGGCCTCGGCCAGCGCCCCCCAGGCGCCGCCCTGCTCCTTCAGCAGTGCGTGCACCGGCGCAGCGCCTGCCGTACCCTCGACCTCGATCATCCCCAGCAACGGATAGGCGGCATCCACCGCCTTCAGCTCGACCATCGCCCGGCCGTCGCGGCCATCGGCCGGGCTCGCCATCGCCCGCATCTCCACGGCTTCCGACAGCGCCATGGCGCGCCGGCGCAGCCAGGCGGCCTCGTCCGGCGACGGCGGCCGCTGCACCAGCTGCAGCTCGACGTCGCCGCCCAGCATTATCCGCGCGTCCCGCTGCAGCGCCCGTTCCACCGCACCGCCGACGCTGCCGACAGCGGCAATGGCAGCGACGCCCAGCGCGATGACGGCGACGAAGATACGGAAACCGTGCAGGCCGCCGCGCAGCTCGCGCCGCGCCAGCCGCAGCGCCAGCGGCCAGCGGGCGGTGCTCACTGCGCCGCCTGGCGCCGGTCGGCCCGCTCCGACGGCCGGTCACCGACGATGGTGCCGTCCCTCAGCTCGATGATGCGCTCGCAGCACCGCGCCAGCGCCGGATCGTGGGTGATCAGCAGCAGCGTCGTGCCGCGCCGGTGGTGCAGGTCGAACAGCAGCCGGATGACCTCGGCACCGGTATCGCCGTCGAGGTTGCCGGTCGGCTCATCGGCCAGCAGCAGCGCGGGTTCGGGGGCGAAGGCGCGGGCGAGGGCGACGCGCTGCTGCTCGCCGCCGGAAAGCTGCGCCGGATAGTGGCGCAGGCGGTGGCCGAGGCCCACCGCCACCAGCGCCGCCTCCGCCCGGGCGAAAGCGTCATCGCCGCCGGCCAGCTCGATGGGCAAAGCCGCATTCTCGATTGCCGTCATCGTCGGCACCAGATGGAAGTTCTGGAAGACGATGCCGACATGAGCACGGCGGAACGCCGCCAGCCGGTCCTCGCTAAGACGGGTGATATCAATGCCGACCGCCTCGATCCGGCCGCGCGTGGCCTGCTCCAGTCCGGCGATGACCATCATCAGGCTGGTCTTGCCCGAGCCGGATGGGCCGACGAGGCCGACGGTCTCGCCGCGCTCGACGCGCAAATCGATGCCGCGCAGGATATGCACGGAGCCACCGGCACCGCCGAGGCGTAAGTGGACATCGCGCAGACGGATGGCCGGAGGCGAAATTTCGGCGGTTGAAAGGAGACTGGGTGCTGGCATCGTCACCTGAGCGCGCGGCGGTTTGCGAGCGGCGGGTTCTTTCGCCATATGGACCGGCGTACCCACTTGTCAACGCGATCGCCGCTGTCGTGCTCGCCGTGATCGTGGCGCTCGGCCCGGCCTTGGCCGCCGACCGGGCGCCGCCGCGGCTGCTGCTGCTGGGCGACAGCCTGTTCGCCGGCTACGGACTGCCGCGCGCCGAGGCCTTTCCGGCACGGCTGCAGGCGGCGCTGCAGGAAAACGGCACCACGGTGAACCTCATCGAGGCCGGCGTCTCCGGCGATACCACCGCCGGCGGCCTCGCCCGTCTGCCCTGGGTGCTGGGGGGTGGACCGGAGCAGCAGCCGGACGCGGCGCTGGTCGAGCTCGGCGGCAACGACGTGCTGCGCGGCTTCGCTCCGGCGACGACCGAAGCCAACCTAGACCATATCCTTGCGACCTTCGGCGAGCGCCGCACCCCGGTGCTGCTGGTGGGCATGCGCGCGCCGCCGAACCTGGGCGCCGACTATGTGAAGGCGTTCGATGCGATCTTCCCCCGGCTGGCAGCGAAGCACGGCGTGCCGCTCTATCCCTTCTTCCTCGACGGTGTCGCCGGCAACCCGGCGCTCAACCAGCCCGACGGCATTCATCCAAACGGCGCAGGTGTGCAGATTATTGTCGAACGCATCCTGCCGGACGTGCGCGCGCTGCTTGCCGGACGGCAGGCACCGCCCGGCTGAGGCCTCCCGTAAAGGCAGAAGTTGTCTTGAAGAGAAGGAAGGATGGTGATGGTGATGGCGACGACGTGGCTGACGGCGGTGGAAACCGCGGCGGATACGCTGGGCGAGAGGCTGACGGAGATTGCCGAGGGAACCGGCGGCGAGCCGGCCTATGACGAGCTCGCCGAATCGACGCTCCGCTCCGGCCTCGCGGTGCTGCTGCAAGGGCCGCCGGACGCGGCGCGCAGCGAGGCGGTGGGCCGGGTGCTGCGCAGCAAGCTGCACGACGACAAGGAGGCGGCGTGGGATGCGC
>JAXMDR010000039.1:0-22269 GCA_046348725.1 Rhodospirillales bacterium | reverse complement strand
AGGCACAGCTCGACCGCTTCCTGATGCAGGTGGACGTGGATTATCCCGACCTGCAGGCAGAACGGCGGGTGCTGCTGGCGACGACCGGGCCGGTGGAGGAGGCGCCGGTCCGGGTCATGGACGGCGCCCAGCTGCTGGAGGCGCAGCGGCTGATCCGGCACGTGCCGGTGGGCGAAAGCGTGGTCGAGGCGATCCTTGAGCTGGTCCGCTCCGGCCGGCCGGAGACCAGCCCGCTGCCCGAGGTGCGGGCGCATGTCGGCTGGGGCCCAGGGCCGCGCGCCTCGCAGGCACTGATGCGCGCGGTGCGCGCTCGCGCCGTCATCCACGGCCGGCTCGCCCCTTGCGTCGACGACATCGTGGCGATGGCGCACCCTGTGCTCCGCCACCGCATGGCCCTTACCTTCACCGCTCGCGCCGAGGGCATCGCCATGACTGAGATTATCGCGCGGCTGGTGGCGCGGATCGGATGAAGGCGAAACCTGGCCGCAGCCGGTCGATCAGAGCGGATAGCGGGGCGAGCGTTCCCGACCGGCTGTTGCGCGCAGAAGCGCTGGCGGCGGTTCTGCCGCCGCTGCTGGTGCAGGCTGAGCGCGTGGCGGCGACGGTCAGCCAGGGAGTGCACGGACGACGCCGCGTCGGCGACGGCGAAGCCTTCTGGCAGTTCCGCCGCTATCAGCCGGGCGATCCGGTGGCGCGAATCGACTGGCGGCGGTCGGCGAAATCGGACCGCGCCTACGTCCGCGAGACGGAATGGGAAGCGGCGCAGAGCGTCTGGCTGTGGCGTGACGCGTCGGCCTCCATGCACTGGCACGGCGCGCGAAATCTCTCCACCAAGCTGGAGCGGGCGGAACTGCTGATGCTGGCGCTGGCAGCGCTGCTGGTGCGCGGCGGCGAGCACGTGGCGCTGCTGGGCGGCGGCCTCGGGCCATCCCCCGGCCGCTCAGCGCTGCAGCGGCTGGCGGTTCAGCTTGGCCGCAACGATGCGGCGAAGTCCCCCGGCCTGCCGGAATTCCAGCCGCTGCCCCGCGATGCCCGGCTGGTGCTGATCGGCGACTTCCTATCGCCCCCCGACGACGTTCGGACCGCCATTGCCGCCTTCAGCCGCCAGGGCGTACGCGGCCACCTGCTGCAGATCCTCGACCCGGCGGAGGAGACGCTGCCGTTTCACGGCAGGGTGCTGTTCGCCGGCCTGGAAGGCGAGGGCGAGGTGCTGTTCGGCCGGACCGAGGCGGTGCGCGACGCCTATCTCGCCGCTTACGTCCGCCACCAGGAGGCGCTGCGCGACATCGCCCGTGGCCTCGGCTGGACGATGCTGGCGCATCGCACCGATCACGCGCCGGAAACGGCGCTGCTGGCCCTCTACCTGACGCTGGCCGGACCGTCGGCGAGATGATGCGTTGCTGAGCCTCGGCGCCCTCTCCTTCGCCGCACCATGGGCGCTGGCGGCGCTGGCGCTGCTGCCGGCGCTGTGGTGGCTGCTGCGGGTGATGCCGCCGTCGCCGCGCCGCGTCGTCTTCCCGCCGCTGCGGCTGCTGGCCACCCTTGCCGCGCGCGACGAGACGGCGGTGCGCACCCCCTGGTGGCTGCTGCTGCTGCGCCTTGCGCTGGTTGCCTGCCTCATTCTCGGCATCGCCAGGCCGCTGCTGAATGCCGATGCCACTCTGGCAGGCACTGGCCCGGTTTACATCCTCATCGACAACGGCTGGGGAGCGGGTGAGGGCTGGCCACAGCGGATCGACGAGGCCCTGCGCACCATCGACCGCGCCGAGCGGCAGGGCCGCAGTGTCGTGCTTGCTGCCACGGCGCCACCCGCCGCCGAGAGCACGCATCCGCCGCCGCCGGCCCTGCTGCCCGCCGCCCGCGCCCGCGAGCTGGCACAGGCGCTGATACCCTCGCCATGGCCGACCGACCGCCCTGCGACGCTCGCGGCGCTGCTGCAGCAGGCAAATGCCGGCCATTGGCCGCCAGGGGCGGTGATCTGGATCAGCGACGGGCTCGATGAGCCGCATGGGGGCGCCACCGCAGCGGCACTGCTGGAGCGGATGGCGGCGCTGGGCCGCTGACCGTGCTGCTGCCAGACGCCACCAGCTGCCGCTGCTGATCACCCCGGCCGAACGCCGCGCCGATGGCCCGCAAGCCGCGGTTGCGCGGGCGACGGACGACGGCGAGCGGCCCGTCGCTCTCCACCTGATCGGTGACGACGGCGCGCCGCTCGCCGTGCAGACCGGCCAATTTGCCGATGGCGAGCGACGGATCGAGCTGCCGCTGAACCTGCCGACCGAGCTTGCCGGCCGGCTCGCCCGGGTCGAGATCGACGGCGCCAGCACCGCCGGCGGCGTGCTGGTGGTGGACGAGCGCTGGCAGCGGCGCGCCGTCGGCCTGCTCGGCGAAGGCGGCAACCGCGAGCAGCCGCTGCTTGGCAGCCACTATTATCTGCAGCGCGCGCTGCAGCCCTTCGCCGAGGTGCGCCAGGGCGATCTGGCGACGCTGCTGGCCCGCCCGCTCGCCGCCCTGGTGATGACCGACGTCGGCACGCCCGATGCAGCGACGGCTGCCGCCATCGAACCGTGGGTGGAGAAGGGCGGCGTGTTGCTGCGTTTCGCCGGCCCCCGCCTCGCCCGCGAGGCCTCGGTCAGCGATCCGCTGCTGCCGGTGGCGCTGCGCGCCGGCGACCGGACCATCGGCGGCGCCCTCTCGTGGACCGGTGTCGGCAAGCCTGCCCCGTTTCCCGCCACCAGCCCGCTTTCCGGCATAGCCGTGCCGGATGATCTGGAGATCCGCAGGCAAGTCATCGCCGAGCCGTCACTGGACGTGGCGGAGCGCACCTGGGCGCGGCTGGAAGACGGCACGCCGCTGATCACCGGCGTCCGCCGCGGCGACGGCTGGGTGGTGCTGGTGCACACCACCGCCCAGCCGGACTGGTCGAACCTGCCGCTGTCCGGGCTGTTCGTCGATGTCCTGCGGCGCATCGTCGGTCTTGCAGCGGGCGGCAGCGCCCGCACCGCTGCGGCAAGCCTGCCGCCGCTGGAGACGCTGGACGGCTTCGGCCGGCTGCAAGCGCCGCCTCCTGGAACGCGCGCCATCGACGGACCGCAGCTTTCCCACGCCATCGTCGCACCCGGGCAGCCGCCCGGCTTCTACGGCTCGCCGGAAGCGCGATTCGCCCTCAATCTCGGTCCTACCGCGGGCGAGCTGAAAGCTCTGCCGCCGCTCTCGGCTGGAATACGGGCCGAGACCATCGGCGAGAACGGCGAGCGCGACCTGCAGCCGGCGCTGCTGACGGTTGCCCTGCTGCTCGCCGTCGCCGACCTGGCACTCAGCCTCGCCATGCGCGGCATGTTGCGCTGGAAGCAATCGCTCGCCGGCACCGCCGCGGTCGCGCTGCTGCTGGCGTCGGCGGCGGCGATGCTCTACCCGGCGGCAGCCGCGGCACAGACGGTCATCGCCGACGGCACCGCCCCGCCCGCGGCACTGTCGACCCGCCTCGCCTTCGTGCGTACCGGCGATCCGCGCGCCGATCAGGTGAGCGCCGCCGGCCTGCTCGGCCTCAGCGGCGCCGTTAACCGGCGCACCGCCGCCGAGCTGGGCGAGCCCGTCGGCATCAACCCGGAAACCGATGAGATCGCCTTCTTTCCGCTGCTCTACTGGCCCATCGGCGACGCGGTAAGGCCGCTGTCGCCGCAGGCGGCGCGGCGCCTGACCGACTACATGCGCGACGGCGGCACCATCGTCTTCGATACCCGCGGCCGCGGCGAAGGGAGCGATCGCGCCGGCTTACGCGAGCTGGCGCGGGCGCTGGATCTGCCGCCGCTGGTGCCTGTCGCCGAGGACCACGTGCTGCGCCGCGCGTATTACCTGCTGACGGACCTGCCGGGGCGGCGGGCGGGCGGCACCGTCTGGATCGAAAGCTCGGGCGAGCACGTCAACGACGGCGTCAGTTCCGTGGTGGCGGGCTCCAACGATTGGGCCGGCGCCTGGGCGATGGACGATGCGCAGCGGCCGCTGTTCGCCGTCACGCCCGGAGGCGAGCGGCAGCGCGAGCAGGCCTTTCGCTTCGGCATCAATCTCGTGATGTACGTGCTGACCGGCAACTACAAGGCCGACCAGGTACATACCTCGACCATCCTGGAGCGGCTCGGCCCATGAACACCAACATCGTGCTGCAGCCGATGCTGCCGGAGTGGCTGCTGCTGACGGTGCTGGCCCCGGCGCTGCTGCTGCTGCTCGTGGCCATCGTCCGCCGCGCCAGGGGCTGGTCGCTGCGGGCACTGGCGCTGCTGGCGCTGGGCGCGGCCCTGCTCGATCCGCGCATCGTCAGCGAACAGCGGCAGGCGCGCCCCGACCTTGCGTTGGTGGTGATCGACCAGTCGGCGAGCCAGCAGATCGGCGATCGCGCTGCGGTCACTGCCGGGGCTGCCGCCGAGCTGCGCAGCGCGCTCGCCGGGCTCGACGGCGTCGAGGTGCGGACGATCAGCGCCGGCGATGCCGCGGCGGGCGATACCCGCCTGTTCGATGCCATCGAGCGCGCCGCGCTGGACGATGCCTCCGGCCGGTTGGCGGCGGTATTCGTCGTCTCCGACGGGCAGGTGCACGACGTGCCGGCGCCGGGAAGCGCGCGCTGGCTCACCGCGCCGCTGCACCTGCTGCTGACCGGCCGCCCCGACGAGCGCGACCGCCGCCTCGCCATCGAGCAGGCCCCGGCCTTCGGGCTCGTCGATCAGCATGTCGAGGTCGCCTTCAGGGTGGAGGACAGCGGCGGCCCCTCTTCCGACGCCGGCCGCGCCCGCGTCGACCTGCGCATCGACGGCACCGCAACGGGGAGCATTGACGTCGCTCCCGGCCAGACCGCAAAGGTGCCGGTCGCCATCCGCCATCCCGGCCCGACCGTCCTCGAGCTGGAGGTTCAGCCGGCGGCAGGGGAAATCTCCACCCTCAACAACCGCGCCGCGGTGGTGATCAACGGGGTGCGTGAACGGCTGCGGGTGCTGCTGGTCTCCGGCCAACCGCACCCGGGCGAGCGCACTTGGCGCAATCTGCTGAAGTCCGACCCGGCGGTGGATCTCGTGCACTTCACCATCCTGCGGCCACCCGAAAAGGACGACGCGACGCCGCTGAGGGAGCTGTCGCTGATCGTCTTTCCGGTGCAGGAGCTGTTCGAGAACAAGCTCTATGATTTCGACCTGGTGGTGCTCGACCGCTACGTCGTGCGCGGCATCCTGCCTACCCCCTATTACGGGCGCATCGCCGAATATGTGCGCCAGGGCGGCGCACTGCTGGCGGCGGTGGGTCCGGAGTTCGCCTCGGCGCAGAGCCTGTTCCGCACGCCGCTGGGCGAGGTGCTGCCGGCAAGCCCCACCGGCCGGGTGATCGAGCAGGCGTTTCGGCCGGAGGTATCGGACGTCGGCCACCGCCATCCGGTCACTTCCGGGCTGCCGGGCGAGCGGCCCTCCGGCGACAGCGAAGCCGACGACGAGGGCGACCCGACGTGGGGACGCTGGTTCCGCCTTGTCGAAGGCCAGGCCAACGCCGGCACGACGCTGATGACCGGCGCCGACGCGGAGCCGCTGCTGGTCGTCGATCGTGTCGGCAAGGGCCGCGTCGCGCAATTGATGAGTGATCAGATCTGGCTGTGGGCGCGCGGTTTCGAGGGCGGCGGACCGCAGGCCGAGCTGCTGCGCCGGCTGGCGCACTGGCTGATGAAGGAGCCGGAGCTGGAAGAGGAGCACCTGGAGGCCCGCATCGCCGATGGCCGGCTGTCGGTACGCCGCCGCAGCCTTGCGAGCGATCCGATGGAGGTGCAGGTGACCGACCCTTCGGGCGCAACGACGGCGCTGCGGCTGGAAGATGGCGCCGACGGCATCGCCCGCGGCGAGATGCGGGCGACGCAGAACGGGCTGTGGCGCATCAGCGACGGTGTGCACACGGCGCTGGCAGCCGCTGGGCGGCTCGATCCGCCGGAGATGACCGATCTGCGCGCGACCGCCTCGCGGCTCGCCCCGCTGGTCAGTGCCACCGGCGGCGGCACCGCCTGGATCGCCGATCGAGGTCTGCCCGATCTGCGCCGCGTCGCCTCGGGGCGTCCGGCCGCAGGCGACGGCTGGCTGGGGGTGCAGCGCAACCAAGCATATGCGGTAACCGGGGTGGCAGAGGTTCCGCTGCTGCCGGCGCTGCTGCTGCTCGCCACCGCCCTCGGTGGTCTTGCCGGCGCGTGGTGGCGGGAGGGCCGCTGACGGCGCGACGCTCCCGCGGGTTGGCTATGCCGTCGCCGGCAGGCTCGCATTCCGCGGGCGAAAGCGTCAGTGTCCCAGCTGATGCCGCGCTTCGCCGATCAGTTCGTCCATCTTCTTGCGCAGCTGCTCGCGCGAAACCTGGACGCCGTGGCGGTCAAAATCGCCCATCACCTTGCGGATCACGTCCTCATCGCCGGGCTCTTCCAGGTCGGCGCTGACCACCTGCTTGGCGTAGCTATCCGCCTCCGCCCCCTCAAGCTTCAGCAGCCCCGCCGCCCACAATCCCAGCAACTTGTTGCGGCGCGCCGAAACGCGAAAGTCCTTCTCGTGCCGGTGCGAGTGGTCGGTCTCATGCAGCTTCCCCTTGGATCTGTCGTACGGCACCGCTTGTTCCTCTCCTGTCGTTCCCGGACCGCAAATGCGGCCCTATCGACATCGGCTCATACCGCGGATGAGTCAAGAGAGCGGTCAAGGTGGCGATCGAGGCCACGCGGCGGGCTAGCGTATCTCAGCCACCGCCCTTAGAAGAACGGGTGATGAAGTGGGCCGCCCGCAAGCCGCAAGTGGACCTGTGGAAGCCTACGCGAGCACCTTCAGCAGTGCGCCGACGGCGCTCAGCACGCCGACGATGCCGGCGGCCTGCAGCCAGAGCACGCGGTAGAGTTCCGACCGCAGGTCGGCAATGTCGGCTTTGACGCCTGCAATTTCACCCTTCATTTCCGCCGACAACGTCGGCTTTGAGTTCTGCTCGCAGCTCAACGAGGTCGTGCCTAGTCGCTAGATCGGCCGTCTCGCGCAGACTCTCCGCCAGCGCCTCGGCGGTATCGCCGGCCTGCTGGGACGAGAAGCCGGCACTCTCCAGGCGGCACGCAAGCTTCAAAGTGTCGAACGAGAGGCCATGCCAGCATTCTACCAGACGCCGGAGGCGGCCGATATGCCTTCAGACCCTCGGCAGGCTCGCCACCACCTATCGGTGTGGATGACTAAACCCGGGACTGCCCGAGAGCCCGCTGTCGTCCGCACCGACGGCGTCCCCGTCCGCCGCAGCGTTTCCCATCAGCATTATTCGGCCGGCCGCCAGGTGCTGTCCGGATTGTAGCTGGTAATGGCGGCGGCGGCCGCAGCGGTATCGGGGCCGAGGTCCTTCTGCAGGATCTGGCCGTGGTGGCTGCATTCGAAGGTCATGATCCCGGAGTGCCCGTAGTCGGCGGGCCAGGCGATCAGAGCAAAGCCGGCGATCATGTTGCCGTTGATCACGTAGTTGTAGACTCCCCCCGGCGCGTTGGTACCCTGCTCGGTAAGAATGCGGAAGTAGTAGCCATAGAACGGGTCTCCTTCCTTATGGCCCGCCAGGTACGGCTCTGCGTCGGCGGCGAAGGGGCCGAGCGGGCTTTCGACGCCGTCCGCCCCGACAGGCCAGTAAAGACCGTCGTGCTTGCCTTCGCTGCTGCGGATGCGCTGGGCGAAGGCGAGCACGCCGGTGCCGTGGTCGGCGGCGGCATACTTGCGCTGCGCATCGATGTAGGTCCTGCAGAAGCCGATCGCCGCCAGTTCGTTGCGGCCGATGCGGCGATCGATGATCTCCTGGACGCCGGACTTGACGTCGAACTGCCAGCCGTCTTCGCCCTTGACCAGCGGGATCGGCATCGGCCAGCCGCGCCGCCCCATGACGATGACCATCCGATCCGTGCCGTCCGGCTCCAGCGTTATCCGCTGCGCGGCCATCCGCCGCAGCGCTTCGACATTCTGCTGCGCCTCCGCCGCATCGCCGCCGGTGAGGTCCGCTTCGTACTCGCGGCCGAACAGATCGAGGATGCCCTTGCCGTTCTTGCCGTAGACGGCATCGCGGAAGGCCGACATCGCCGCCTCCGGCGTCGGGTAGGTGGTATCGGCCGCCGCCTGCGGCACAGGGGCGAACACCAGCAAGGCCAGGACGACCAGGCCGGCGAGTGCGGGGCGGCGGCCGAGAAAGGCGATCCCCGCAGGGTGGCCGATAGCATGCATCCGCGTTTCTCCCCTGGCTTTGGCGATCAACAGAGCGGCCGGCGTCATCGGATCAGCGGCCGCGTCGTCCACCACCGGCGCTGGCGAGCCGGCTACTCTGCCCCCGTCCGCTGTCTGCGCGGGCAGCAGCGCCGCGGCTGTGGCCGGCAGCGAGGCCGCCGCCGCCACCGCGCTGCGGCGCCTGGGCGCGAGCCGGCGCGGCCGCTCGCTGCGCGTGGGCTTGCGGTGCTCGCGCCGAGATGCCCCGGCTTTGTGCACCGCGGCTGGCGTCGGCGTGGGTCTGGCGCCTGTTACCGGCGCCGGCGGCAATCCCCTGGTCGAGACCCGGCCGTGCGTAACCGGCCTGAGCCTGTGCGTGCTGCCGGGCCGCGGTCTGCCTCGCCGCGTTACCGCCGCCAAGCCGCGCGGCTGCTCGTGTTTCGTTCCGCGGCCGGTTCGTGCGGGCCGCGCTGGTCGCCTGCGTCCCGGCGTTCGGCAACTTCACCTGTCGGGTGCCTCGCTCCGGACGCGCCGCTGACCGCTCCGGCCGCGACGATGCGGCGGCAACCGGCTTCGTCCGGCCGCCGACGGCCTCCGGCCGCTGGTTGAGCTGCTCACGCGCCCGCGCTGCCCGTTCCTCGCGGCTCTCACCACGCGCCGTCCGGCTCGCTTCGCGATTGCCCTGGCGCTCCGCCTGCTGCTGCCCGCGATCGGCCCGGCGCTCGTCTGTCTGCGCCTGCCGCTGGTCGCGCTCGCCCTGCCGGCCGCTGGCCATCTCCGCCCGGCTCGCCTGCCGCTGCGCCGCCGTCTCCTGGCGCGACGCCTGGCGCTGGCCCTGCGCCGCGAGCATGTCGTCGCGCCGCTCGTTGCCGTACTCGCGCCGTTCGCGCAGCGCATCCTCGATATCGTCGTTGTCCCAGTCGTCGTTATCGTGGTGGTGATGATCGTCATCATCGAACGCCTCGGTGAGACCCCAGCCGAGAAGTCCGCCGACGACGGCGCCGCCGGCAAAGGTCGCTGCGCTGCTCCAGAAGGTATTTTCCGGCGCGCCATAGGTAATGACAGGCGGCGCTGTCGGGGCGGCAGCAGGGGCCGCTGCCGCGGACGCGGCGGGCGCAGCCGTCTCGGGGACGGCAGCCTCGGCCGGGGGCGCCTCTGCCACTTGCGATGCCGCAGGAGGCTGCGACTGCGCGGTGGGAGCCGCCTGCTTCTGCGCTCCTCGGGCAGGGGTTGGCGGCGCAGCCGCCCCATCGGCCTGCTCATCCTCCGCGTCGGCCGCATCGATCGCGGCCAGCAGCGCCGTCGGATCGTAGCGCGGAATGCTCACCTTATCCGGGTCGGTCGAGGTAACCCGCACCCGGTCGTCCACTACCTCGACTTTCTGATGCTTGTCGGACTTCAGGAAGCCGGCGTCGTAGGCAGCAAGCCGGACGTCCTGAATGGCCGCCTGCACGCCGTTCAGATCGTCGACGACGCTGTCGCCCAGCTCTTGCGTCCAGTCGAGGTACTGGGACATCAGCTGCACCTGGCGGGGGTAGTTGAGCAGCGCGATGATCGACTGATCCCAATCGGCATCGGGGGTGAGCGTCTTGTCCTTTTCGCGCTTGGCGAGGAAACGCTCGGCTTCGACCACCTGCACCGGCAGCGTCGAAGCCTGCAGGACGAGGGCGAGGATCGGGTCGGGATAGAGCGCGACCGGAGTGACCAGCGCCCGCAGGTCGTCCGACTGAGCGGGGGCGGGCTCGCTCTTGGCGGTGGCCGCCATCCCGGGGGATCCGGCCGCCAGCACCATGACAAGGGCGAGCGCCGCATGCAGCTTCCCAAACCAATCCTGCCAGCGCGGCATGACGCCCTCCCGACTCTACTGCGCAAAAATTATACGGGAGTGACCAATTTCACGCCATCGAAGTTCGACGACCCCAAGCCGACAGGTGCCCGCCCGGATCCCTTGCTGGTCGCGGAATCATGACCAGGCTACAGAACAGGCTGGCGAAGGTGGCGGCCCAACTGGACGACACTGGCGCGAAGATGTCTGTCACCGCGGCGCCGGCGAACATGGGCGCTGATGATGCCTTGCGCAGGTTGGGCATCGTCCTCGGCGAGCGCGATCAGCACGTGCATATCCGGAAATTTACTGCCAGCGAACAAGTTAACCTAGATCCGGCGGTTGACCTGTAAACGTGGCCTTTGGGGTGGGGGCTGTCTTCGCGTTCTGCGGGAGGAATCAGGCTGGCAAAGCGGCAGCTGGCGGTCCGAGTTGCCGGCCTTTGAGGTACTTGAGCAGGGCCTGGCTGAGGATTCGGTACCATCGCCCGACGTCAGTCAACTGCTCCGCCATTGGCGGTAGGGACTTGAAGAAGGCCACCACCTCGGCCAGCATTTGGCGAACGTGACCAGCCCGGCCGTGATGCTGGTGATGGTGATCATGGTCTGGTTGGCGTGCCTAATCTGCCGTCCGACGCCGTACAGCAACAGCGGCCGGCTGGTGATCGCCTCGGTGTGCTGGTTCGGATCGGCCAACCGCACGAACAGCGACCAGCAATTGTAGATCAGTGCGACGATCCGGGCCATCAGCCGGCAACGCTGCAAATCCCGGGTGGTGAAGCCGCCCCAGCCCCAGTGGTTGTTCAGCTCATCGAAATTGTTCTCGCCGGCCGCCCGGTCGCGATAGAGTTGGGCCACCCTCAGAACCTCGTCGGCCAGGGACGTTACCAGCACCGCATATTCGAAGACCTTGGCTGCCGGATCGGCGGTGATCTCGCCAAAATACAGGTCGAGTTGCCGCCCGGTACCGTCGCTCTGTACGACCGCCATCGTCCGTTCGATCGGCCGTCGCAAGAGGATCACCCGCCGGTGCTGGCTCCAGCCGACCAGCCGCAACCGCCAGCAAGAGTGTTCCCAGGATGTCGCGCTTGGCAGCAGCGTTCGGGCTTCTCAGCGTCAGCGGACAGTCCACCACCCAGGGATCGAACAGGCCGCCCAGCTTGAGCAACTCGATGAAGAACGGCAGCTGCCCGAGCGGCGTCGCCGCCGCCGTCGGCTCCCATTCCACATGCACCCGGCCGCCGAAGGTATCGGCGCACAGACCAACCGCCTCCGACAGAAGCTCTACCGAAGGTTGCTCACCCGCAGGGTGAGCCGAAAGGGCTTCGACAGGCTTCGACATTCCCCACGCTATCAACCAGATAGCTCACTTTGGCAACCGCCCAACCGCCGGATTCAGGTTCATTGGTATCGGATCCCTCAGTTTGAGGAAACCGGCGCGCTGCCGGTGCGCCGGTCTGAGGGAGGGGCAAGGACAGCAGCACAGCGCACGGACGCGGTTCGGCTTGCCTGGAATGGTGGGGCCGGCGCCGCGTCCGCTCCCTGCGTCTTGGCTTGCCTAGGGCCGCTATCGGCGGGGCGCAGATGGGGCTCGCCCGTGGCCGGCCATCATGCCGCCCGGTCGCTGGCTTCCTCGACGCGCTCCTCCTGCACGGCGAGCGCCCGCTCGGCATCGACCATGTAGTCGCGGGTCAGCGGCAGAGCATCGATGGCGCGGGTGAGCTGCACCTGGAAGACGGCCTGGTCGAGATAGCGGAAGGCGATCTCGCTGCCGGCGAGGTAGAACTCCCACATCCGGCAGAAGCGCTCGTCGTACAGCCGCGCCGCCCGCTCGCGATTGGCGAGGAAGCGCTGGCGCCAGTGGCGCAGGGTTTGCGCGTAGTGCAGCCGCAGCACCTCGATGTCGGTGATCCACAGCCGCGAGCGCTCGATGGCGGGGGTCAGCTCGGACAGCGCCGGGACATAGCCGCCGGGAAAGATGTACTTGCGGATCCAAGGCGTGGTGACGCCGGGGCCGTCGGTGCGGCCGATGGTATGCAGCAGGGCGACGCCGTCCCCGTTCAGACGCTCGCGGACGGTATCGAAGAACTCGCGGTAGTGGCGGACGCCCACGTGTTCGAACATGCCGACCGAGACGATGCGGTCGTATCGCCCGTTCTCCTCGCGGTAGTCGCGCAGGAGGAACTGCACCCGCTCTTCCAGCCCGCGCTGCGCCGCCCGTTCGCGGGCGACCTTCAGCTGCTCCTCCGACAGGGTCAGCCCGGTGACCTCGACATCGAACCGCTCGGCCAGCCACAGGCCGAGGCCACCCCAGCCCGAGCCAATGTCCAGCACCCGCATCCCCGGCTGCAGCCGCAGCTTGGCGGCGACGTGCCGGCGCTTGGCCCGCTGCGCTTCGTCGAGGCTCAGGTCCGGTCGTGGGAAGTAGGCGCAGCTGTACTGGCGGTCCTCGTCCAGGAACAGATCGTAGAGCTCGCCGCAAAGATCGTAGTGGTGGGCGACGTTCTGCCGCGCCTGTCCCACCGGATTTGCCTGCTGCAGCCGGCGGAACAGGCGGTCGATCCGGTGAGCGGTGCGGCTGAGCGGATCGCCCTCGGCGGCGGCGAAATTGCGCCCCATCAGGTCGAGGAAGTCGTAGAGCGAGGCGTCCTCGATGGTCAGCGTGCCGTCCGTGTAGGCCTCGCCGGCGTAGAGCTCCGGGCGGAAGAACAGCTTCCAGTGCAGGGCAGGATCATGCAGCCGGATGGTTACCACCGGGGAACCACCCGGCCCGAAGGAATGCGCCAAGCCAACGGCATCGATTACCGTCAGCCGGCCGAGGCGGATGACGCGCCGCAGGAACCGTGCAAGCAGCATGAAGGTGCGCTCCCGTCTCCTTCATGATCGCAAAGCCGGCGGCGTCCATCGCCGGGCCTCGTCCGCGGACGCGGCATCAGTGTATTTGGCATGGGCAATATTCCCGTGCAAGTGGAGGGGAGCTGGCAGCGGCGGACACCGCCCGCCTTTGGGCTTGGTAAAGGGGCGCACAAGACGCGTCCAGCTTGTCCGATTTATGAAATCGCGAAACTGTGATAATCGGGTGGCTCAGAGGGGTGCGGGTCTGGGTGAGATGCTTCGCGAGCCTGTCGCTTCATGCATTTGTACCGCCGGGTGCACTCCGTTCGCTCTCGGTTAGAATGGCGGCAGACAGGCGTCTGTTTCCGGCGAAGACAGCGAAACCACCTCTCCTGGATGCGCTGCAAGAGGAGTTGATATCGTGGGAACACTATGTCCCGTCTGCCTGAGCACTGCTTCAACCAGACGATATGACGAGATCATTTTGGGCGTCTGCTGCTCATGCGGGCACGGATGGCAGTTGCGGGGTAGCGCCGACAACGCGGTCATGGAGGATCCGGATTTCGCCAAATGGCGGGACAGTTACTCCTGGTACTTCAAGCGCCGTGCCGCCATGTACATCGCCGATCTTACCGCGGCAATCGGCCAGCCGCCGCGTTCCGCGATCGAAATTGGCTGTTCGACCGGCGAATCGCTAGAAGCGTTGGCCAGCGCATATCCGGGCGTTGCCTGCCGAGCGTCCGATCTCTCAGCCGCCAGCATCCGAGTGGCTCGTCAGCACTATCCGGAAGTCGAATTCACCGTTGGTGTATTTCCCGAGAATGACGAGCCGGCCGATTTGCTGATGGCGTTCCATGTCGTCGAGCACGTCCCGGACATCGCGAGCCTCCGCCAACAGCTGGCAGCACGGATCAACCGAGGAGGCCTTCTCTATATTCGCGTGCCAAATTTCGGCGCCTTGTCGCGCCGGTTGTTTGGCAGCCGATGGCCCGATCTCGTTCCCGAACATGTGCACTACTTCACCAGAAGCTCGCTCGTCGCATGGCTGCGAGCGGGCGAGTTTGAACCGCTCTCGGTCACCACGCGGGGAAGTTCCTGGCAGTGGATGGCGGGCCTGAAGCGTTTGGTCACAGCCAAGCGTGGCCAATCAGCATCCGCCAACGGCCACCCGCAGCAGCGGGTGCTGCAAACAATCGTTGTCGCCGATCGGCTGCTGGCACCGCTGCTCGCCGTCGAGGGACGAGCTGGTGTCGGTTCCGAGCTGATCGTGATCGCCCGCCAGCCGTAATCAATCGCGAGCGCGCTGTCACCTGCAAACCGACAGCCGTTGCGGCGGTAGAAAAAGCGGTATCGCGGGTCCCTCGCCGGTTGCTCCTCTTACAGGGGTGGGTGACACGATATCCGCTGATGCCACTTCGCCCCCGGCGGCGAGCGGCGGGGTGAGGATCCGGGATGTCGTCTGCTGATCCCTGAAGGGCTCTCTTCAGTCGTCCGCGCGGAAAGCGGCGGGGAGATGGCGGGGAAGGCGGGCTCGGCCGACCAGCATCACATCGAAGCGGATGTCGAGCGTCGCCAGTTCCGGCCGGGCGGCGAGATAGCAGGCAGCGGCGCGGATGATGCGGCGCCGCTGGACCGGCGCCAGCGGCTCGGTCGCCGCCGCGTCGCGTCGCGCCTTGACCTCGACGAAGGCGAGGGTGCGACCACGGCGGGCGACCAGGTCGATCTCGCCCGGCGGCAGGCGGACATCGCGGGCGAGAATGCGCCAGCCGTAAAGGCGCAGCCGCCAAGCGCACAGCGCCTCGCCCAGTCGGCCGAACCGCCAGGCCAGGCGGCGGCGCTGCCGGGCGGCGCCTACACCCCGCATCCGCCCGCATCCTTTTCAGCGCGATCGCCCGAGCGTAGAGGACGCGGCGGGGGGCACCCGGTCGTCCGGGGACGCTCACTGCCGCGTCCCGCGGCGTGAGGCTGACGAGCGCCTCGGCCAGCAGGCGATCGGCCTCGCCCTCGTCCGCCGGCAGGGGCCGCGGCGGCGGGGCGACGACGATCGTCACCTCGCCCTTCGGCGGCCCTTCGGCGGCGTACCGGTCGGCGAGGCCAGGAAGGGACGCCGTACCTCCTCGAACAGCTTGGTCAGCTCGCGCGCCACCGCCGCGCGGCGCGCGCCAGCACCTCGGCCATGTCGGCCAGCGCCGCCGCCAGCCGCTGCGGTGATTCCAGCAGCAACAGCGTCGCCGCCACGTCCGCCAGCTCCGCCAGCTCACGCCGTCGCGCCTGCCGGCGCGGAGCGAGGTAGCCGGCAAAGAGGAAGCGCCGGGTCGGCAGCCCGGACAGGCTGAGCGCGGTGAGCGGCGCCGACGGCCCGGGCACCGCGGTGAGCGGCAGGCCGGCATCGATGCAGGCGCGGACCAGCCGCTCGCCCGGATCGGAAACCAGCGGCGTGCCGGCGTCGCTGACGAGGGCGATGCGCTCGCCCTCGGCGATCCGCTCCAGCAGCACCGGCCCCGCCTTGTCCGCCGTGTGCTCGTCGTAGCGGCGCAGCGGCCGGGAGATGCCGTGGATCGCCAGCAGCCGGGCGGTAACGCGGGTATCCTCGCAGGCGATGGCATCGACACTCTGCAGCACCCGCAACGCCCGCAGCGACAGGTCATCGGCATTGCCGATTGGCGTCGCCACCAGATAGAGGCCTGGAGCCAGCGAGTCCGGGCCGCTAGGCGATTTACTCGATTGCCGGCCTTGTCTACTGTCGGCAGTCCCGTCGCTATCCGGACAAGGCCGGGATCCCCGCCATGTGGCTTCGCCTCGCCTCTCGCCCTCTCGCCGTCGCATCGCTGCTGATCGCTGCCTCGCTGGTCTTGTCGTCGTGCGAGTCTGGCAGAAGCACCGGCCGCGCACCAGCCGAAGCTCAGCGCCGGGAGGCGACAATGCCGACCGTGCAACGCCGCTCGCCGGCGCCGGGGACGACGGAATCGCCGGCCGAGGTGCCGGTGATGGAGAACGTCGCCCCGGTCGAGCAGCCGGTCAAGGTGGCGCTGCTGCTGCCGCTATCGGGCCGCCTTGCCAGCCTCGGCAAGGCGATGGCCGACGCGGCGCAGATGGCGCTGTTCGACCTTGCGGATCTGCGCTTCCAGCTGTTGCCTCTCGACGACAAGGGGACGGCCGCCGGCTCGGTCGCCGCGGCGAACGACGCCATTGCGCAGGGAGCGCAGATGATCATCGGCCCGCTGCTGGGGGCGTCGGTGAGCGCCGTCGCTCCGATCGCCCAGGCGGCAGGCGTGCCGGTGGTGGCGTTCTCCAGCGACCGCAAGGTGGCGGCGCCAGGGGTCTACATCATCGGGTTTACTCCCGATGCCGAAGTGCAGCGGGTCGTCGACTTCGCGGCCCTGGGCGGTCTCACCCGCTTCGCCCTGGCGGCCCCCAACAGCGCCTCTACGGCAATGCCGTCGCGGCGGCGATGCGCCGGGCGGTGGCGGACAACCGCGGCACCCTGGTCCGCGTGCAGCTCTATGATCCCGCTACCCAGGACTTCGCGCCGCCAGTGCGCAAGCTGCTGGGCCTGCCCGAGCCGGCACCACCAGCCCCTGCGGCGGCTCCGGCGCCATCGGGTCAGCCGGCGGCATCGTCCCTCCGCCTATCCACCTATCCGCCGGTCCCGACGCTGACACCGCCCTCCCGGCCGTTCGATGCACTGCTGCTTGCCGAGGGGCGCCCAGCTGCGGGCGCTGGCGGCGGCGCTGGCGACGGCGGGGATGCCCGTGCCGGCGGTGCAACTGCTCGGCACCGGCAAGTGGGACGAGCCCAATATCAGCAGCGAGCCGGCGCTGATCGGCGCGTGGTTCGCGGCGCCGTCGCCGGCCAGCCGCGACGAGTTCGAGATCCAATTCAAGCGGACCTTCGGGCAGAACCCGCCACGGCTCGCGACCTTGGCCTACGATGCCACGGCGCTGGCGGCGGTGCTCGCCCGCGGTCCGCAGCAGCAGCCGTTCACCGCCGCGGCGCTGACCGATCCCAGCGGCTTCTACGGCCGCGACGGCCTGTTCCGGCTGACCGCCGACGGCCTCGCCGAGCGCCGCCTCGCCATCCTGCGCGTCGACCGCGACGGCGTCACCGTCATCGACGAGCCACCGCGCAGCTTCGCCGCCGGCAGCTGAGGTCCCGAGAGGAAGGCGGGTTCAGTTCGGCTCGCCGGACGCAGGCGCCTGAGCCAGGGCGCGGCGATCGATCTTGCCGGTCAGCCCGCAGGGCAGGCGGTCGGTGAAGACGATCTGCCGCGGCAGCTTGCCGGCGCCGAGATCGGCGGAGACGAAGGCGAGCAGCTCCTGTTCGTCCACTGCCGCGCCCTCCTGACGGACGACGTGGGCAACGACCCGCTGGCCGTCGTCCCCGTCCGGAACGCCGGCAACGCCGACCTCGCGGACCGCCGGATGCCGGTAGAGCGCCGCCTCCACCTCCAGCGGCGAAACCAGGTGCCCGCGCTGGCGGATGACTTCCGAGCGACGGCTGAAGAACCAGTAGTCGCCGTCCGCATCGCGGCGGGCGAGATCGCCGGTATGGAACCAGCCGCCCTGGATCGTCTGCCGGGTCAGCTCCGGGTTCTTCCAGTAGCCGGCGGTCATGCTGGCGCCGCGGACGAGGATCTCGCCGATGACACCCGCTTCCTCGACCGGATGCCCCTGCTCATCGATGAGGCGGACCTCCATGCCGGCCAGCGGCCGGCCGATCGAGCCCACCTTCTTCGCGCCATGCGGTGGGTTGAGACTGTAGATGTGCAGTTCGGTCATGCCGCAGCCTTCGGTGACTTCGAGGCCGAGGTGGCATGGAAGCGCTGCTGCGAGACGACCGCCATCGCCTCGCCGCCGGAGAAGCGAAGTCGAGGCCGCCGGCATCGCCCCCGCTCGCCTGCGCCGCGTCGGCGAAGCTCATTGCGGCGGTAGACCTTGGGGAACCCGTACAGCTTGGGTCGGACGGTGGCGGCTGCGGATGGCCGCCAGCGTCCGTTGCGGCTCGAAGCCCGGCAGCACGACGGTGGTGGCGCCGACGGCATGGAACGGCAGCACCTGCGAGCCGAAGGCGATCAGGTAGCAGGCCGGCAGCACGATCAGCGTCATGTCGTTCTCGCCGAGGCCGATGCCGGCGATCTGGTTGGCGACGGCCCCTTTGAGGCTGCCGTGGGTATGGATGACCCCCTTCGGCGTGCCGGTAGTGCCCGAGGTGTAGAACAGCGCCGCCGGTTGATCTGCATCCGAATGCCGATCGGCAGCGGCCGGGCCGGCTTGCAGCAGTTCGCCGAAGTCTTCGGCACCGGGCTCGCCACCCCTGCCGACCAGGTACACCGCCTCGAGAAACCGCCGATCTGGCCGGATCGCCGCGATTCCTCCGAACAGCCCGGGTTCGCTGATGAGGATGCGGGCTTCGCTGTGATCGAGAACGTAGCCGATCATCTCGGCCGGAAAGCGCACGTTCAGCGGCACCGCCATCGCGCCCAGGATGAAGCAGGCATAGTAGCAGAGGACGATCTCCGCCCCGTTCGGCAGCAGGAAAGCGACGCGGTCGCCGGCCCGGATGCCCCGTTCCGCCAGCGAGCCGGCCAGCGCGTGGCTCAGGCGGTGGAGCTCGGCATAGGTCAGCACTTGGTCGCCGATGACCAGCGCCGCCTTGTCGGCATACCGCTCGCGTCCCTCCGCCAGAATCTTCGCCAGCATGACCCGCTCCTTCCTGCCGGACTTTTATCCTGCGCTGGTTGCGGGGAGGTGACAACAGCGTTGGGGCAGCGATTGGCCCTCACCCGCCCGGCGCTGTTTCGCGCCGGCCCTTCCCTTCCGCGAGCGGGCGAGGGCAAGACGGCGGCGGTGCACGCTCCCTCCCGCGACGACCCGAAAATGGGAGAAAGATCGGGAGCTACAGCCGTTTGATCTCGATGTTGTGTTGCGCAGGCGTAGCCGATCTGGCGGGGGGTGAGGCCGAGCAGCCGCGCTGCCTTCGCCTGCACCCAGCCGACCTTGTCCATCACCCGGATCAGCCGCTCGCGCTGCGGCAGCGCATCGAGGTCGCCGGGTCGATGGCCCGCCAGTCGGCGATGTCGGCGTCTTCATCGTCGGGCATCGGCGCAGGATCAGCGGTGCCGGGGAGTGACTGGCAAGGCGGCCGCCACCGCGCGGCCGGCAGCCGTGTCCTCGCTGCTGACCGCACCGCTGCCCGAAGCATCGGCATAGGCCGGCTGCGGCATCAGCAGCGTGTCCGGCAGCGGTTGGTCTGGCATGGGACGTCGACTTCGTCGATAACGTCGCCCTTGGTCATCGTCGCCACTCGGTGCACGCCAGTTCTCCAGCTCGCGGACGTGCCGGGAAGGTGCAGCCGGCGAGCACCGCCAGCGCATTCTCGGAGAAGCGCGGCGCCCGCTCGTTCTCCCCGGTTGAAGGCATCGAGGAAAGTGCAGCGCCAGCAGCAGGATGTCCTCCTTGCGCTCGCGCAAGGAGGGAATGAACAGGGACGACGTTGATCCGGTAGTAGAGGTCGGCGCGGAAGTCGCCGCGGGCCACCATTTCCTCGAGGTTGCGGTTGGTGGCGCAGACGAGGCGAACGTCCACCTTGATCGTGCGGGTGCCGCCAACCCGCTCGAACTCGCGCTCCTGCAGCACCCGCAGCAGCTTCGCCTGAAACGAAGGGGAGACATCGCCGATCTCGTCGAGAAACAGGGTGCCGCCGTCGGCCAGCTCGAAGCGGCCCTTGCGGTCGTGGGTGGCGCCGGTAAATGCCCCCTTCTCGTGGCCGAACAGCTCGGATTCCAGCAGCGAATCCGGCAGCGCCGCGCAATTCACCTTGACGAACGGCTTGTCCTTGCGTGGCGACAAAAGGTGCACCGAGCGGGCGATCAGCTCCTTGCCGGTTCCGCTCTCGCCGCGCAGCACCACCGTCGATCGGGTAGGGGCGACCAGATGGATCTGCGCGAACACCTCCTGCATCGGCTTGGAATGGCCGACGATATTGTCGATGCTGGCCGGCACCAGGCCGCGGCCGCCGCCGCGGAAGCGGGACAGGGCGGAGGCTGTTCCCGTCGCGACCTCGCCCGGTGACGGCTCGTCGGGGCGATGCAGCCTGACCGTCTGCGCGATCAGGTTGGCGACCATGGTTAAGAAGCGGATGTCTTCGCCGAAATTTATCTCGCCCGCCTCGGTCCAGACGCGGGCAACGGCGAGAACGCCGAAAGGCCGGCCGACCGTCTTGATCGGCACCGCAACGAAGGAGACGCGTTCGTCGTCGAGCGCGCCCGAGGCGCCGATGTAATCCTCCAGCAGCGGGTGTTCGGCGACGTTCTCGCTGACAAACGGCATCTGCCCGGAGAGGATGCGGGCGGCGATCTCCTGCGGCAGGTCGGCCTCGCCCTGCTCGATGGCGCGCGGCGACAGGCAGGCGGCGGCGATCACCGACAGCCCCCCCGCCTGATCGACGATGGCGACGACGCCGCGGCGCATCTCCAGGTAGGACGACATCAGATTGAGGACGGCGCGCAGCGATCCCTCGAGGCTGGTGGTCGCGGCGAGGATCTTGCTGATCTCGTAGATGCCCACCAGCGCCAGCGACGCGGCATTGGCGCGCTCATGGGCAGCGGCGATGGTGTCGCGCTCGGCGATGGCGGCTGGAGTATGGGGAGCGGAGAGAGGAGACATCACGTTCATGGTTCGGCGACCCGTTCTGCACGAGGGAGGTGTCGACGATCCCGCGGGCCTCGTGGGGTTGTTCTCACCGGGAACGCCGCCGCCGCGCCGCTGGCCCCGTAAGGTGCCGACGGCCCGACTGCAGGCTCGAAGGTTTTAGAGGAGAGACCCCCGCATGCCCCCTCCTCGTTGCGCCTGCCGGTATCTTCCTTGCAAGCCCCAGGCCAGATCGTCGGGACAAGCGAGTCTATTTATTTCAATGTCTTGCCTAAGGGTGGGGCGCCGGTGGATGAATGGGTGCCGGTTTGGCATGCACTCTCCCCATGGTTGCCCAGGCGGGCGGCAGTCACCGGCGACTACGGCAGGAAGTCCCAGGTGGAAGCATCGAAAGGCTTCCACTCCGGCACACGGAATGAACTGAAGGGATTAAGGCCGTGAAAATCCTCGTCGAGGAACGCGGCGTCGAACACACCCTGATCCAGTGGGCGCCCTTCCTTCCAGCGAACGACGGCATCGGCGATGCGCCGGGCGAGATCGTCGGTCAGATCGTCGAGGTAGGCGGGATTCCAGTGGGCGGCGTAACCGGTGCCATCGAGGGAGCGGCCCTCTTCCGCGAACGCGGCGAGGCGGACGCCGGCGCTATCGTGGATGGCGATCCGGATCCGTAACCGCGGTGCGCCGGCGCCATAGCCGACAACGAAGCGCAGCGCTTCCGAGCCGTCGCCGATGCGATGGATGTGGCCGCTCAGGACGATGGCGCCCGGCGGCGGCGTTGACGGCGGCGATGACAGCACCTGCGCGAAGACATCGGCCTGCTGCAGCAGCCCAACCAGCGCGCGGCGGAAGCGGCGCAGCTCGCGCTGATGATCATCGCCGTCGGCGATGATCGGGCCGACCACCAGCGCTATGGATCCCTCCGGTGCCGCCTCCTGCTGCTGGACGGAGAGCGAATGCGAGCAGGTGGCAAGGCCGAGCAGGCCGGCTGCCCGGAAAACAAAGGCGAGACAGCGGACGAAGGCAGACCATGGCCGGCGGGCGGTCATTGCTGTTCAACCCCATGGGACCGCCCCTAATCTACCCTATATGGGTTAATTCCGCAAGAGAACCAGCCGTGCCTAGCCGTGCCTGCCTAAACGGGGTTCACATCCTTGGCAAGCGGACTAAAATCCCACCATCGTCCGCAACGACAACTCCGATAGGGTTCAGCGCACCCTGCTTCGCCGCTTCGTGATCAGTGGCACGCGTCGGTCCATTTCTTGGTAATCGATATATAAACCGGAACGTCCCGCACGGATTTTGCACATCCTCGTGCAGTTCATGCCAGGTTCGCCCTGTGTGTGCCTCTATCGAGCCGAGTGCTGAGAAAATGGTGCCGTGGAGTGGAATCGAACCACCGACCCCGTCCTTACCAAGGACGTGCTCTGCCCCTGAGCTACCACGGCTTCGACCGGCTGCTGCCGGCCGGGAATTGAGCGTTATTGCCGCCCGGGGTCAAGGGCGATTTCCGCTGGCCTTCCCTGATGCATCATCGAGGCGGACCTCGTATTCGCAACCCCCGGCCTTATAGCCGCGCGGATCGCGCGAAAGGTACCAGTCCATGGCCTCGTCCCAGTAGGTCACCGTCCACTGCGGCAACGCCCGCTTCACCGCCCGGGCGATCTGCAGGCCCTCCGCGGCGAACGCGACAAAATCGAAGCTGCCGCCGCCGACGTCCTCATAGGCCCGCGGATCGCAGGCTTCGTAGC
>JAXMDR010000038.1:0-22749 GCA_046348725.1 Rhodospirillales bacterium | reverse complement strand
GCTGATGGTGGCGGCGCTGAGCTGCGATGAACGGCTGCGTTACAACAACTTCATTACCAGCTACCAGTCGGTGCTGACCGCCCGCAGCCAGGCGCTGCAGGGAATGTTCAAGCGGGCGCACGGCGCCCAGGGCACCACCCGGATGAACGCCTTCATCACCAAGATGGCCAACGATTCGTCGCAAGGAGTGCGCGAGAAGGGCGGCGACTACTGCGCCTTTGCCGGCGAGCTGTTCGACGAGGTGCTGACGTCGAATCCGATCGAGCTCAACCGCGTGACCAACAAGCCGTGGATCGAGGGCCGGCACGGCTATCGGCCCTGCGTCCTCGAGGCGTCGCGCAAGCAGGCCGGCTAGCCGGTCGTCGCCCGGGGCGCCGGCGGGGACGGGGAAATGGCGCCAGCGCCCGGCGCCAGGGCAGCGGCGCCCATCCACTCGGCGAGATCGGCGAGCGCCCGCCGGGACGTTGCGCGCTTGCGCTCGGCCCCGCGCAGCGGCTTGCCGCCGGCTGCGGCCGCCAGCGGCGGAAACAGGCCGAAGTTGATGTTCATCGGCTGGAACGTCGCGTCGTCGGCGCCGGAGGTGATGTGGTGCAGCAGGGCGCCGATCGCCGTCGTCTGCGGCGGCGCTGGCAGCTCGGCGCCCGATCGCTCGGCCAGCGCGAATCGTCCGGCCAAAAGGCCGATGGCGGCGCTCTCGACGTAGCCCTCACAGCCGGTGATCTGGCCGGCGAGGCGGATGCGCGGCGCCGCCTTCAGCCGCAGCCGCCCGTCCAGCACGCGCGGGCTGTTGACGAAGGTGTTGCGGTGGACGCCGCCCAGCCGGGCGAACTCGGCGCTCTCCAAGCCGGGGATGGTGCGGAACAGCCGCACCTGCTCGGCATGCTTCAGCTTCGTCTGGAAGCCGACGATGTTGTAGAGCGTCCCCAGCGCGTTGTCCTGGCGGAGCTGGACGACGGCATGGGGCCGCGTGTTGCCGGCGTGGGGATTGCGTAAGCCCACCGGCTTCATCGGCCCGAAGGCCAGCGTGTCGCGGCCGCGCTCGGCCATCACCTCGATCGGCAGGCAGCCTTCGAAGTAGGGGGTATCGCGCTCCCAGTCGCGGAACGGCATCTTCTCCGCCGCCAGCAGCGCGCCTACGAAGCGCTCGCTGGCCGTCGCGGTCGAGCGGGGCAGTTGATGTAGTCGCGGCCGTCGCCCGCCCAGCCAGCGCGACTGGTACCAGGCGACGGAGAGGTCGATACTGTCGCGGTGGACGATCGGCGCGATGGCATCGAAGAAGGCGAGGGCGTCCGCGCCGGTCAGCGCCTGCAGCGCCGCGGCCAGCGGCGCCGAGGGTGAGCGGCCCGGTTGCGATGATGACGCTGGCCCAGTCGGCCGGCGGCGGCCCGTCGATCTCGGCGCGATCGACGGTGATCAGCGGGTGGGAGGCGACGGCGTGCTCGACGGCGGCGCTGAAGCCCTCGCGATCGACGGCGAGCGCGCTGCCGGCAGGAACCCGCGCCGCGTCGGCGCAGGCGAGGATCAGCGAGGCGAGGCGCCGCATCTCGGCGTGCAGCAGGCCGACGGCGTTGGCCTCGGCATCGTCGGAGCGGAACGAGTTGGAGCACACCAGCTCCGCCAGCCGCCCCGAGGTGTGCGCCGGCGTCATCCGCCCCGGCCGCATCTCGTGCAGCACGACGGCCTGCCCACCCCGCGCCAGCTGCCAAGCCGCCTCGCACCCAGCCAGCCCGCCGCCGATGATGTGCACCGAAGAGGAATCAGCCATCACCCCGAGGTAACCGGCGGCCGAGGGGATTGCAAGCGGCGGCTATCACCGCGAGACTGAATTTGAATCCGTTTGCCGAGTCTGGGAGACGTAATCCATTTGCCATCGTTTGGAGGTGGCTATACTGGTATCTGCATCTACATATGGCTTAGGTGGCGCTTCCCTCGATGATTCTAGCCAACAGAGCTAGTAGATTTAGTAATTGGAGTAGCAGAATGGCTAAGCCATCCGTATTTATCGGCTCATCGTTAGAGGGGCTATCAATTGCAGAAGCGGTATTTATGCACTTAGAGCATGAAACTATTCCAAAATTATGGACAAATAAATTGTTCACTCCTGGATCTTATCCGCTTGATATACTGGAAAATAAGCTAAAGAAAAGTTCTTTTGCTGTACTTATTGCCTCACCGGATGATGAAATTACCAAGCGTGGCGCTACATTATCTGCCATGCGTGATAATATTTTATTCGAGTTTGGCCTATTTGCTGGGGCTTTAGGCCGCAGAAGGGCATTCTTCATCTGTCCAAGTAACCCACCAATTGGTCTTCCGTCTGATTTGTTTGGGATAATCCATGCATCATACGATGCTACCAGAGTTGCGGGCGGCATTGATGAGCGAGCTGCTGCGGTTCAAACCGCATGTCACGAGATAAAGGGAATTATCCACGAGGAATGGGCATCTATACAGCAGGCAGAGGCCGAACATCTTTCCCGGATCCGTGCGTCAAGAAGGAGCCTAGCAGTAAAGCGACTATACACTGTTGCAGTCTACCTCAGAGATGCACTTATCGTAGTTCAACGAGACGCTATTGCAGCACTATCTAACCGCGAAAAATTTGAGCAGGCAAAAGTACGAGCGATTAATGAAGTCGATCGCATTATCGACGAATTTAATGAAGATGCTAAGGTTATAGGATTAGTGGAAGAGCTCGAGCATCTACGGGTGGTAACAAATGATGCGTTAGTTGATCTACCATTTCCGCAAGAGCTCTCATATGGAGATGCGGATACCCAACAAGCAATTAATATGGGAGTAGAAGCTTTTAATGTATTTATGCGCGGGGGAAGCCCAGTACGTCATGTTCGTGATGCTTCAATTGATGAAGCCCGCGAAAGAATTTTAAGACTTAGTGCCCGCTATTCAGATTGGTGGGATAAGCATGGCACTCACCTACGTGATACCACAATGAGCATGCAAGACTCCCTTTTTGATGTGCTGATTAAGCTGTCGTCCGAGCAATACGGTATTGAAATGTCGTTATGAACAAAATGTGCGTAACTATTTTGCATATGTGGAATTTTTGCTTGGGTCGTCTGCAGGTCTGCCATGGAGTCGAATAGCCGAGCGTATTCAAACGCATGCTCTGCGCGGACGACGCATCCGGCGGATTACGCCTGCGGCGTCCGCCGCGCGGCGCGATCCCCGCTAAAGTGGTGGTGTTCCGAAGGGAGCGCCCGGCCCGGGTGGCCACCCGGGCCGGGCGGCTGGCGGCGGATCGGACCCGCCCTGAGCCGTCGCGGGCTCTTGCGTAGCTTGATCGCGCCAGCCTCTTCATCGGACCCGGATGGTTGCTCGAACGGCAGGTTCGATTCACAAGGCGGGGTCAAACGAAGATGGTCAAAGCTATCACGCGGACGGCGGGGATCGATACCGGCAAGGACAGGCTCGACGTCGCCGTCCACGGTGGCGGCGATCCGTTCTCCGTCAACAACACGCAGGCCGGCTGGCAGAGCCTTGCCGACCGGCTCAGCCACGAAGGCGTCGAGCGCGTCGGCATCGAGGCCAGCGGCAGCTACGAACGCGGCGTCGCCCGGCACCTGCAGGCGGCCGGCTTCGCCGTCGTCGTGCTGCAGCCGCTGCAGGTCCGCGCCTTCGCCCGCCTCCACTTGCGCCGCGCCAAGAACGACCGCATCGATGCCATCCTGATCGCTGCCTGTACCCACATCCTCGATCCCGGGGAAACGAAGGCGGCCGATCCGCGGCTCGATGCGCTGTGCGACCAGCTGACCTTCGTCGAACAGGTCGAAGCCGACATCGCCCGGCTGAAGACGCGCCTCGAGCACATCCGCGACGAGCGCCTGCGCGACATGGTGGCGACGGACATCAAGACCCTGCAGGCACGCCGCGCCGATGAGCTGCGGCGGCTGATCGCGGCCCTGCAGAGCCATGCCGACCTGGCAAAGCGCTTCACCCTGGTGCTCAGCGTCCCCGGCATCGGCGAGCGCACCGCACTCGCCCTGGTTCTGCGCCTGCCGGAACTGGGCGCGGTCAGCCGCGAGCAGGCCGCAGCCCTCGCCGGCCTGGCCCCTTTCGTCCAGCAGAGCGGGCGCTGGCAGGGCGAGAGGCACATCGCCGGCGGCCGCAGCCGGCTGCGCCGCTCCCTCTATGCCGCAGCATTGCCGGCCGCCTTCCGCTGGAACCCGGCCCTCAAGGCTCTCTACCGCCGTCTCACCGAACGCGGCAAACCACACACGGTCGCCCTCGTCGCCTGCGCCCGCAAACTCCTCATCTTCGCCAACACCGTCGTCGCCCGCGGAACCCCATGGACCGAAAAAACCGCCGACGCTTAATGGTTGTTGCTACACCACAACCAAACGGCGCAGGCTACGTGCGGCTTCAGGCGCTCTGGGAGAACCGCCAGCGGCCTTCGGCGGGCTCCCGTCCTTGTTATCCAAACAACTGACAGGAAAGCATTGCCGACAGGGCCTTGCAGATGAGGATGTTGTCCAGCGCAGGCGCTCAAATGGAAGACGCTTCCCGCTTCGCTATCGCAGTTGTTGCGCTGCGCCAGCGGCTCGAAGGACGGTACAAAAGTCGGCTGACATCGCTGCGGCTCAACAGGCCCAGTCCTGGCACGGGTGGTCCGGGAGCAGCGAGCGCCCCGCCGTGACGGCAGCGATTGTGCCGCGGTCATCATGATCCTGCCGCGTCTTGCGCAGGATCGGAGCGGGCGCCTTCAGTCCTCCGTGCCGTCGCCGCGGCTCTGGATCAGCCGCAGGTCGTCCCAGCCGTAGGCGACCTGCGGCAGGATAGTGTTCCACCAGGCGCACACGCTCCTGCTTGGCGGCGATCCGCCGTCCGCCCATCGCCTCGTAGAAGAAGCGGGCGGGGTTCTGCGCCAGCACCCAGACGATCGCCGAATCGAGGCCGCGGTCGGTCAGCCCGTCGAACAGCCTGAACAAAAGGGCGCGGCCGATCCCCCGTTCCTGATGTTCCGGGGCGACGTAAAGAGTGAAGATCTCGCCCGCCTGCGGCAGCGGGCTGCGGCGGGCGATGCCGCAGCTGCCGAAGCCGATGATGCCGGCTCCCGGCAGGTCGGCGACCAGCACCGCATCGGCCATGTTGCGCCGGGAGAGTTGCTGCCCCCATTCACGCGCCTGGGCGCTGGTCGACATCCGCACCAGCACGCCGTTGGGGATGAGGCCGGCGTAGGCGGAGCGCCACGACTCGACGTAGACCCGGGCGATGGCATCGGCGTCGCCGGGGCGTCCGGGCCGGATACGGACGAGCGGTGCCGGCAGCATACCTCTTGAACTCCTCACCTCGCGCCGGCGGTTTCCGCCAGCCATTCCTCGATCAGCGCCCGGGCGATGGTGCCGCGGAACGGCAGCCGCAGGCCGAGGGTGCGGATGCGCATCACATCCTGCCGCGGGAACCAGCGGGCGTCCTCCAGCTCCTCGTGATCGATCACGACCTCTCCCGGCGCCGCCTGCGCCCGGAACCCCAGCATCAGCGAGCCTGGAAACGGCCAAGGCTGCGACGTCCTGTAGTGGACCGCATCGAGGCTGAGGCCGATTTCCTCGCGGACCTCGCGGCGGACCGCCTCCTCCAGCGTTTCCCCCGGCTCGACGAAGCCGGCGAGCGCCGAGACCAGCCCCGGCATCCATCGCTGTTGCCGGCCGAGCAGGCAGCAGGGTGCACCGGTTTCCGGGTCGGTCCGCGTCACCAGCATGATCACCACCGGATCGGTGCGCGGGAAGTGCTCGCTGCCGCATGCGGGATCGGTGCAGGCGCGCAGGTGCCCGCCATTGCGCGCCTCCGTGGGGGCGCCGCAGCTCCCGCAGAAGCGATGGCGGCGGTGCCAGTGCAGCATCGCCCGCGCATAGGCAAGGACGGCGCCCTCTCCGCCGCTGAGCCGCGTCACCACCGTGCCAAGGTCGCGGAAGGCGCTGCCGTTGAGCAGCGGCGCCAGCTGCTCCGGCTGATGCCGGGAGAGATCGCAGGCGAACCATGCGTTTCCGCCGTCGCCAGTGCCGAGGAAGACCACATGGTCGGCCAGCGCGTGCGCTTGCTTTGCCGGCGCCCCGGCGAGGGCGGCCAGCCGGGGGCGGTCGTTGCCGGCGACGAGAATCTGTTCGCGCCATATGGGGACGAGGTGGCTTTCGCCGTCGCGCAGGCGCTCTTCGATCCAGGCGTGGTCGCCGCGGCGGTGTACCGCGCGGTCGAGGGGGCAGCCCGAATACGAAATGGCGAAGTTCATGTCTTTACCGTGACACACCGGCGGGCGCCGGGCAACGCATCGAGATGTGATTAGCGAACACCTCTGCGGGTGGAGCAGGCGGGCAGTTCGGCGGCGCCCGCAAGTTTCTTGTGGTTCCCGCCCTGTCGGTGGCTATATTTGCGGCTGGGAGGCTGACGGCGGACGGGCCCCTCGCCAACCCGGTCAGATCCGGAAGGAAGCAGCCGTAACGAGCTTCGGCTCGGGTCGTCGTTCAGTCTCCCGCTTGCGCAGGACCGAGAACACCGAAGCCGCCCTTTACGGCGACGCCAATGGCCGGGACAGAATCCAGTAGTCCTTCCCTCTCCGCCGACAGCCGCTGGCGCGTTCTCGCCCGCAAATACCGCCCTTCCGACTTCAGCGCGCTGATCGGCCAGGAAGCCCTGGTCCGCACCCTCTCCAACGCCTTTGCCGCCGGCCGCATCGCCCATGCCTACATGCTGGCCGGCGTGCGCGGCGTCGGCAAGACGACGACGGCGCGGATCATCGCCCGCGCGCTGAACTGCGTCGGCGCCGACGGCAACGGCGGCGTCACCATTTCGCCGTGCGGCGTCTGCGAGCAGTGCGTCGCCATCGCCGAGGACCGCCATCTCGACGTCGTCGAGATGGACGCGGCGAGCCACACCGGCGTCGACAATATCCGCGAACTGCTGGACGGCGTGCCCTACCGGCCGGCGCTGGCCCGCTTCAAGGTCTACATCATCGACGAAGTGCACATGCTCTCGGAGAAGGCGTTCAACGCGCTGCTGAAGACGCTGGAGGAGCCGCCCGAGCATGTGAAGTTCATCTTCGCCACCACCGAGGTGCGCAAAGTGCCGGTCACCGTGCTGTCGCGCTGCCAGCGGTTCGACCTGCGGCGGATCGAGGGCTCGGCGCTGGAGGCGCACCTCGGCCGCATCGCCGAGCGCGAACAGGTGGCGGTGACGCCGGCGGCGCTGCGGCTGCTGGCGCGGGCCGCCGACGGCAGCGTCCGCGATTCGCTCTCGCTGCTCGACCAGGCGATCGCCCACGGCGGCGGCGCGGTGGAGGAGCAGGCGGTCCGCGAGATGCTGGGCCTCGCCGATCGCGCCGTCTGCCTCGATCTGCTCGACGACGTGCTGCGCGGCGATGTCAGCAAGGCGCTCGCCATCCTCGCCGAGCAGTACGCCTGCGGCGCTGATCCGCTCACCATCGTCGAGGATTTGCTGGAACTGACCCACTGGCTGACCCGCCTGAAGCTGGCGCCTGCGGCGGCCGCCGAGCTTGCCGACGACGAGCGCCGGCGCGGTGCTCAGATGGCGGAGCTTTTGCCGATGGCGGCGCTGACCCGCACCTGGCAGATGCTGCTGAAGGGGCTCGGCGAGATGCGCATGGCGCCATCGCCGCTGCACGCCGCCGAGATGCTGATCATCCGCATCGCCTACGCCTCCGGGCTGCCGTCGCCGGCCGATGCGCTGGCGGCTCTGGCCGCTGGCAGCAGCGGCGGTGACGGCAGCCGGCCACCGGCCGCCCCCCGCCCGGGAGGCCACGCCGCTTCCGCCGGGCCGCGGGATGCGCCCGGCCCGCGGAATATGGCCGGCCACGGCCAGCCGGCAGGCGGCCGAGGGGTGCAGGCGGCGGCACATCCGGAGCCGTCTTCCCGCACCGGCGCGGCACCAATGACGGGAGCAGTCGCCGTGGCGGCGGCCTCGCCCCGCTCCTTCGCCGAGGTGGTCGAATTGGCCCGCCGCCAGCACGAGGGGCTGCTGTGCGGCGACCTGGAATCCGCGGTGCATCTGGTGCGTTTCGAGCCGGGGCAGATCGAGCTGCGGCTGGCCGAGAACGCACCGGCCGACCTGCCGCAGCGGCTGAGCCGCTGGCTCCTTGCCGCCACCGGTCGGCACTGGATGGTCGGCGTCAGCCGCGATGGCGGCGGGCCGACGCTGCTGCAGCAGCGCGAGAGCGCCCAGCGCGCCCGCCTCGACGAGGCGGCGCAGCATCCGCTGGTGCGCTCGATCCTGCAGGCATTTCCGGGCGCCGTCCTCGACCGGGTGCGCAGCGAGGATCCGCCGGCGGCCGCCGACGCTGAGGGCGATGCGCTCGTCACCGCCGATGCGGACGGCAACGCGCCGGCCGGACCAGACGCCGATGCGGAAAGCTGACGAGAGGCTGAAGGAGAGGGGAGCGGCGTGGGCACCGAGATCGAGCGCAAGTTCCTGGTGATCGACGGATCGTGGCGGGCGGGCGCGCCGGGTACGGAAATCCGCCAGGGCTACGTTCACGCCGGCGCCGACCGCTCGGTGCGCATCCGCACCTCCGGCAAGCGGGCGTACCTGACGCTGAAGCAGGCGCGCAGCGGCTTCACCCGCCAGGAGTACGAGTACGATATTCCCCTTTACGATGCGCAGGAGATGCTGGCGAGCATGTGCGATGGCCGGCTGATCGAGAAGACGCGCTTTTCGCTGACCGTCGCCGGCCGCAAGTGGGTGGTGGACGAGTTCGCCGGCGACAACCAGGGACCTGATCGTGGCCGAGATCGAGCTCGACAGCGAGGACGAGCCGTTCGAACAGCCGGCATGGGCCGGCAGCGAGGTGACGGCGGAGCCACGCTATTTCAATGTCAGCCTGATTGCCCACCCCTACTGCCGGTGGACGCCGGCGGAAGGCCGGCCCGGATGGCGGCGGGTCCGGCGCGGGCGAAGCAGGCGGCAGTGCACGGCCATGACTTGCCGCCGCCGGAATGCTATAGAGGCGGCGATGTCGATGCGGCCGGGCGCCGGTGCCCGCCGGCGGCGGCCATGGGGATTCCGGCGAGATGAAGAACCTCGGTCAGATGATGAAGCAGGCGCAGAAGCTGCAGGAGCGGATGGGCGAGCTGCAGCGGCAGCAACTCGGCCGAGCTGCTGGGATCTTCCGGCGCCGGCATGGTGCAGGTGACGCTCAGCGGCAAGGGCGGGTGCGCCGGCTGAAGATCGATCCGTCGCTGGTCGATCCCGAGGAGGTCGAGGTGCTGGAGGACCTGATCGTCGCCGCCTGCAACGATGCCAAGACCAAGCTGGAGGCCTACGTCGCCGAGAAGATGGCGGAGGTGACCGGCGGGCTGAAGCTGCCGCCGGGGATGTCGCTGCCGCTGTGGGCGGCGGGCGTCTCGTCCGTTCCCTCCTTGCATCCTTTGCGTCGGCCGCCGGCGGTCTTCGCCCGCCCTTGCGGGCCCTGCGGCAAGCCGGTGCTGACGCCCGCGGCCGATGTCTGAAATCGACCGGCTGATCCAGCTGCTGGCACGGCTGCCGGGGCTGGGGCCCCGCTCTGCCCGCCGCGCCGCCCTGCATGCTGAAGCGCCGGGAAACGGTGCTGCGGCCGCTGGCGCGGGCGCTGGCGGAAGCGGCGGCGGTCGGCCCGTGCTCTGTCTGCGGCAATATCGACGCCCGCGATCCCTGTGCCATCTGTACCGATGCCAACCGCGATGCGGCGCTGCTGTGCGTCGTCGAGGACGTGGTGGCCGACCTGTGGGCGCTGGAGCGCTCGGGCGGCTTTCGCGGCCGCTACCACGTGCTGGGCGGCCTCCTTTCGCCGATCGACGGCATCGGCCCCGCCGAGATCGGCGCCGACCGGCTGGTCGCCCGGGCGGCCGCGGCGGAGGTGACCGAAGTGATTCTCGCGCTTGGCTTCACCGTCGGCGGCCAGACCACCGCGCACTACCTCGTGGAGCGGCTGGCGTCCTGCAGCGTGCGCATCAGCGGCATCGCCCATGGGGTACCGCTGGGCGGCGAACTGCACTATCTTGATGACGCGACGCTGACGACGGCGCTCACCGCGAGGCGTCCGCTCGGCTGATTTCCGGGCGACGGCGCCGCGAAGCGCGCGACGATGTGGCGCTCTCGCCGATGGTGTGCTAGAAGCGCCCGGCATCCCGATGGGGGATAGTTTAGCGGTAGAACTTCCGGCTCTGGACCGGACAGCCCTGGTTCGAGATCCAGGTCCCCCAGCCAATGGAAATCAATCACTTGTAGGATTTATTATACGCCCGGAGGACGCGTTTCGTTTTGTTCTCCCATCCCCCATTGTGCCAGCGGCGGTTGGCCAGCGGCAACCCGCCGGTTTGCTACCCTGGGCGTTACCCTGCGGCCCTGCACTAAAATTTCAGGGCCGGGGCGGTGGTGGCCAAGTCTTTGATTTTAATGGTGCGCCCGGCGGGATTCGAACCCACGACCCCAGGATTAGAATCCTGTGCTCTATCCTGCTGAGCTACGGGCGCGTTGCATAATGGTCTTTGCCCACGGCGTTGTGGCGAATTCCTTAGCCCGGAGAGCCGCGCCGGCGCCCGTTTTGGGCCGGTACCGCGCAACCCGCCGGCAGGATGGAACGCGCCGCGTCTTTCTCCTCACTTTAGCCGAGGTGACGGCTGACCGGAACCCCAACCGACATCGGCCAGATGCCGGGTGGCCGACGGTTGTCGCACGGCGGGACTGCGCGGGGAAAGCCCGCCGGCACTGCCGTAGACGGCGGCGGCCCGGACGTCTCGGAGCCGGCCCAAAAAAGTAGGCCGGCTTGCGCCGGCCCAGGTGCTCTTGAGGGAAGGGAGAACTCCGGATGAAAAATCCATCCGCCCGGGAGTATGCTCATCATTGGCGGTGTGAACTGTGATCCGCATCACAATCAGAGAAAAGTTGGAGATGATCTTCTGCAATCATCAGCTGCATGAGTGACGCCGACTTCTCTGCTGCGCCGCTCCCCAGGGAGCGGGACACCGTTGATGCGGCCGGAACGTTGCATCGGCCGGCCGGCGAAGGGGCGCGCATCGTCTCGCTGGTCCCCAGCCTGACCGAGCTGCTGTTCGATCTCGGGCTCGCAGAGCGCGTCGTCGGGCGCACCGCGTTCTGTATTCATCCGGCCGACCGGATCAAGGCGGTGCGCAGCGTCGGTGGCACCAAGACGGTCAACATGAAGAAGCTGCGCCAGGCGGCGCCGACCCGCATTCTCGTCAACATCGATGAGACGCCGCGGGCGCTGGCCGAAGAACTCGCTGCCGCCGGCTACACCATCGTCGTCACCCATCCGGTCGAAGTCGCCGACAACCTCGCGCTCTATCGCCTGCTGGGCGGCATCTTCGGCGCAGGCCCGGCGGCGGCGGCGCTGTGCACCCGGTTCGAGTACGCCTACGCCGCCGCAATCGGCGAAGCCGAAGGCCGGCCGCGGCGAAAGGTGCTCTATCTAATCTGGCGCGATCCGTGGATGACGGTGACGCCCGAAACGTATGTCTCGAAGATGCTGGCGCTGGCGGGCTGGCACACCCGGCCGGCGGCCGCCGACCGGCGATACCCGGAGGTGGTTCTCGGCGAGACGACGCTGTCCGGCGTCGAGCGCGTGCTGTTCGCAAGCGAGCCCTTCCCGTTCACCGAGCGCCACATCGAAGCCTTCCGCGTCGCCCACCCCCGCCACGCCGGCAAGGCACTGGCGATCGATGCCGAGATGGTCTCGTGGTACGGCAGCCGCGCGATCGCCGGCCTTGCCTACCTCGCCGACTTCTGCCGCCGCCACGGCTGACGTCGCTGTCTCCCCGGCGGATTCGCCACGACAACCGATCGTAGCGCCAATTTCCCCGTTGGGCTCGTGCACTCCCCGTCGCCCGTCGTTGCGGCAACAAGGAGCCGGCAGCGCGCCTTGAGTGCGCCCAATATGCCACAGACGCAGGTTTGCTGTATCCGCCACCGGGAGGACATTGCGTGCGATATGTATCTACGTATATAACGACACCGCTGAAAATGAACAGCAGTAATCTACAGCATAACACCATGAATCGCAGCGTGTGCGACGTATGCATGGAAGTATAATTGGCACATTATTATTGTATTTTGAATTAACTGAAAAATAGGGAAGGTAGCGATGAAAGCATATTGGACTTTATTTGCGGTTCTTGTCGCCGGCATGGCGCCCGTCGCCGCCGTTGCGGCCGACGCCGCGCCGCAGACATCGGGGAACGCTTGCGCCGGCGGCTATGCCAAGAGCTTCCAGGTCAAGGGGGCGGTGACCACCGCCAGGACCATCACCCTCGGCGCCCTGCGGGCGCTGCCGCAGGCCACCCTCGATGTGACCTACTTCAGCGGGCGTTCCGGCCTCGTCAGCGAGGCCTATACCGGCCCCACGCTTTACCAGTTGCTGGAGCACGTCGGCATCGTCACCGACCCGGCGCAGAAGAACGACATCCTGCGCAAGTCTGTGGTGATCACCGCCAGCGACTGCTACCAGGTGGTGGTCTCCCTGGGCGAGATTCTCCCCACCTTCGGCGGCAGCCAGCCGGTGCTGGTCGCCTGGGGTGACGGCGACGGCAACCCGTTGTCGACGGACGAGGGCATGGCGCGGCTGGTGGTGCCGGGCGACAAGGCCGGCGGACGCTACGTCTCCAACATCGTCCGCATCGTCGTCCGCAACCCCGGCCCGGCGCCGCAGGGCCAGTAGGCCGCCAGCCCCCTTCACCTCCGCGCAGGGCAGACGGCCGGCCGCCATTTCGTGCATAGCGGCCGGTCGCTGCACCGAATTGTGCAGTCCGATGGCGCGTGCTAGTGTGGTTTGTTGCGCGATAGTCGCAACCCCCTGCCGCGAGATCGCTGCTTGACCACACCACCCGTACCGCCCGGCGCCGACCTCGGCCTCGTCACCATCGAGGAAGAGATGCGGCGCTCCTACCTCGACTACGCCATGAGCGTGATCGTCGCGCGGGCGCTGCCCGACGTGCGCGACGGACTGAAGCCGGTGCACCGGCGGATCATCTACGCCATGCAGGAGGGCGGCTACACCCACGATAAGCCCTTCCGCAAGTCGGCGCGCATCGTCGGCGACGTGATGGGCAAATACCATCCGCACGGCGACCAGTCGATCTACGATGCGCTGGTGCGCATGGCCCAGGACTTCGCCATGCGGCTGCCGCTGATCGACGGCCAGGGCAACTTCGGCTCCGTCGATGGCGATAAGC
Source organism: Rhodospirillales bacterium (assembly GCA_046348725.1). GTDB lineage: Bacteria > Pseudomonadota > Alphaproteobacteria > Rhodospirillales > Defluviicoccaceae > Defluviicoccus. Next base: position 9,556 of record JAXMDR010000038.1, on the reverse strand, counting down.
CGGCGGCAATGCGCTACACCGAGGCTCGCCTCGGCCGCGCCGGAGCGGCGCTGATCGACGACATCGACAACGATACCGTCGATTTCCAGCCCAACTACGACGATTCGGCGCAAGAGCCGGCGGTGCTGCCGGCGCGCTTCCCCAACGTGCTGGTCAACGGCGCCGGCGGCATCGCCGTCGGCATGGCCACCAACATTCCCCCGCACAACTTAGGCGAGGTGATCGACGCCTGCTGCGCGCTGATCGACGATCCGGCGCTCGGCGTGCTCGAGCTGATCCAGCGCCACGTGCCCGGACCCGACTTCCCCACCGGCGGCCTGATCCTCGGCCGCCAGGGCATCCTCGCCGCCTATCAGACCGGCCGCGGCTCGCTGGTGATGCGGGCGCGCACCCGCATCGAGGAGATCCGCAAGGACCGCCTCGCCATCATCGTCGACGAGATCCCCTACCAGGTGAACAAGGCGCGGATGGTCGAGATCATCGCCGAGGCGGTGCGCGACAAGCGCGTCGAGGGGATCGCCGACCTGCGCGACGAAAGCGACCGCGACGGCATCCGCGTCGTCATCGAGATCAAGCGCGACGCCGATCCGGAGATCGTCCTCAACCAGCTCTGGCGGTTCACGCCGCTGCAGTCGTCGTTCGGCATCAGCATGCTGGCGCTGGACGGCCGCCGGCCGCGGACGATGACCCTGAAGGAGATGCTGGTTGCCTTCCTCGCATTCCGCGAGGAGGTGATCCGCCGCCGCTCCATCTTCCTGCTCGGCAAGGCGCGCGAGCGCGCGCACATCCTCGCTGGCCTTGCCATCGCCGTCGCCAACATCGACGAGATCGTCGCCACCATCCGCCGTTCGCCCGACCCGACCACCGCGCGCGAAGCGCTGATGGGCCGCGACTGGCCGATCGGCGACGTGGCGCCGCTGCTGGCGCTGGTCGAGGAGACCGGGCAGGTCGGCCCCGAGGCCGGCTTCTACCGGCTGTCGGAAGCGCAGGCGCGCGCCATCCTCGAGCTGCGGCTGCAGCGGCTCACCGGCCTCGAACGCGACAAGATCGGCGAGGATCTGAAGGCGCTCGGCGCCGAGATCGCCGAGTACCTGAAGATCCTGGGATCGCGCACCCGGCTGCTGGAGGTGATGCGCGGGGAGCTGCTGGAGATCAGGGAGAAGTTCGCCAACCCGCGGCGGACGCGGCTGGAGGAAGGCGGCGCCGAGGCCGACATCGAGGACCTGATCCAGCGCGAGGACATGGTGGTCACCGTCACCCACGGCGGCTACGTCAAGCGGGTGCCGCTCAGCGCCTACCGGGCGCAGCGCCGCGGCGGCAAGGGCCGCGCCGGCATGGCGACGCGCGACGAGGACTTCGTCAGCCAGGTGTTCGTCGTCAATACGCATACGCCGGTGCTGTTCTTCTCGTCTTCCGGCATGGTCTACAAGCTGAAGGTCTGGCAGCTGCCGCAGGGGGCGCCGCAGGCGCGCGGCAAGGCGATGGTCAACCTTTTGCCGCTCTCCGCCGGCGAGACCATCACCACGCTGATGCCGCTGCCGGAAGACGAGGAAAGCTGGGGCGAGCTCACCGTCGTCTTCGCCACCGCCTCGGGCAAGGTGCGGCGCAATGCGCTCAGCGACTTCACCAACGTCATGGCCAACGGCAAGATCGCGATGAAGCTGGACGAGGGCGACCGGCTGGTCCGCGTCCGCACCTTCGCCGAGACCGACGACATCCTGCTGTTCGCCCGCAGCGGCCAGTGCATCCGCTTCGCCGTCGGCGAGGTGCGCATCTTCAGCGGCCGCACCTCCACCGGCGTCCGCGGCCTGCGGCTCGCCGAGGGCGACGAGGTGTTCAGCGTCAGCGGCCTGCGCCACGTCGACGTGGATGCGGCGCGGCGCGACGAGTACCTGCGCGCCGTCAACGCCCGGCGCCGGCTCGCCGGCAGCGACTACAGCGAGCGGCCGGACGACCGGCAGCGCGACGAGGCGCTGGCGGCGAAGCTCGAGCTGCCGGAGTTCCGCGAGATGGCGGCGAACGAGGAGTTCCTCCTGACCGTCGCCGAGGACGGCTTCGGCAAGCGCACCTCGTCCTACGAGTACCGCATCACCGGCCGCGACGGCAGCGGCGTTGCCGCCCTCGATCTCGGCCGTGCCGGCGGCACCGCCACCGCGGTTGCCGCCTTCGCCGTGCTGCCGGCCGACCAGATCGTCATGGTGACCGACGCCGGCCAGCTGATCCGCTGCCCGGTGGCCGACATTAGCATCAACGGCCGCAGCACCCGCGGGGTCAAGCTGTTCGACACCGCCGAGGGCGAGCGGGTGGTCTCGGTCTCGCGCATCCGCGACGTCGAGGAAACCGGCGCGGAGACCGCCAACGGCCGCGCCGCCGACGACGAGACGGCGGACGGGACCGACGCGGATGAGGACGACAGGGGGACTGACAGCAGCGCCTGCCGGAAGCTGGGGACCCGGCCGGACGAAAACACGTGAGCGCGCCGGAAAGCCGCAACAGACGGGAGGTCGAAAATAACATGGGCGAGCCGCGCGTCGGGATCTATCCCGGCACCTTCGATCCGATCACCAACGGCCATGTCGACATCATCGGCCGCGCCACCGCCTCGTCGACCGGCTGGTGATCGCGGGTCGCCGCCAATCCCGGCAAGGGCCCGATGTTCACCCGCAGGAGCGGGTGGAGATGATCCAGGAGCAGGTGGCGCTGATGCGCAACGGCGACGGCTCCAGCATCGAGGTCCGGCCGTTCGACAAGCTGCTGATGCACTTCGTCCAGGACCTGGGCGCGACGCTGATCCTGCGCGGCCTGCGCGCCGTCTCCGACTTCGAATACGAGTTCCAGATGGCCGGGATGAACACACGGCTCGATCCCAACGTCGAGACCATCTTCCTGATGGCTTCGGAGCGCCAGCAGTTCATCGCCTCGCGGCTGGTCAAGGAGGTGGCGCGGCTGGGCGGCGACATCGCACCGTTCGTCCCGCGCGAGGTGGCGCTGCGCACCGCCCGCAAGTTCGCCCAGCAGGACCGCCGCTTCGCCTGAAGGCGGCGATTTCCGGCGCCGCCGTTGACCGACCGGCGCCGCAGCCGATATCGTCCCGGCTGCGGGACGCGGAGCGCCCCGCCTCGCATTTCCGGCAACGAGCCCGTAGCTCAGCGGTAGAGCATCTGACTTTTAATCAGAGGGTCCTGGGTTCGATCCCCAGCGGGCTCACCATAAAATCAGAGACTTAGCGGACACCGCAGCAGAACGGAGGCAGAACAAAGTTTAACGGCCCGGTTTGCTGTTAAACTTTTGCGTTCCTGCTGCGTTCTGTTCAACCGAAAGATGCGGCGCCGGCGCCCGGCTTCAGCCGGGCTGGCCCTCCCGCTCCAGCCGCTTCTTGAAGGCGATCTCGGCGAGGTCGCGCCGCTGCGGCAGGTAGTGGTTGATGATCGTCTGGATCGCCTTGGCGGTGTGCCCGGTGATCTGATGGATCAAGGCCCAGTCGCAGCCTGCGAGGTAGAGCTCGACGACGGCGTGGGCGCGCAACCGCTGGAAGACGAGGCCGCGCAGCGCTGCGGCGAATTCCGGATTGCCATCCTCTTCCGCCTTGGCGGCGGCGGCCGCGCGGATGCGCTCGATCCACTCGGCGAAGTTCCGCGGCGCGTAAGGCTGACCGGTTTCCTCGGAGATGATGAGCGTCTGCGCCATCGGCTGCACCGGCCGGGCCTGCCGGCGCTCTTCCTCCTCCTTCAGCCTGGTGACCAGCGCCGGCACCACGTCGATCGGCAGCACCAGGTCGACGCCGGTCTTGCTCTGGGTCAGGCGGAGCTCGCTACCGGCGATGCGCGGGCGGGCAAAGGCCAGCACGTCGCCGAGCCGCTGGCCGCACCAGCTGTTGATCATGACGGCGGTGCCGACGCTGTGCCGGCCCCTCGCGTCGGCGGCGGCGACGATGGCGGCGACGAGCTCGCCCGACCACTGCGGCCGCGGCTTCGGCTTGACGCCCTTCTTGCGCACCTCGGCCGCGGGATTGTGGGCGGTGAGCTCCTCGCTGATCGCCCACTTGTAGAGGGTGCGCAGCATCGTCAGCACGGCGTTGGCCTTCGCCGGCGTGCGCTTGCGCATGGCGCGGTAGAACGTCTTGACGTCCAGCGCGCCGACGCCCGCCGGCGTCCGATCGCCAGCCCAGTCCTCGATAAACTTGAGGCACCAGTCGTAGCTCGATCGCGTCTTCGGCCGCAGCGCGGCGAACTCCTCGGAAATCTGGGAGCGGCGGATGATGTCGGCGAGCGTGCCCGGGCTTGATCCTCGGCGCTCCTGGCGCTGCAGCCTGCCCCGGCGCCATGCGGCGTCGACCTCGGCACTCCGGCGCGCCGCGCCTCGGCGATCGCCTGCGCCTCGCCGTCGGGCAACTCGATCAGCCGGTAGCCGTGGCGGCGCAGCTCTCTCGACGGCCGCCAGTACCAGCGCACCCGGCCATCGGCGCCAGGGCGGCCGGTGAGATAAGCGACCTTGACCTTCATCCCCCTTCTCCTTCCTCAGCGCATGCCGGCGGCGAGCCGCTTCGCCCGTTCCGCCAGCTCCGGGTCGGCGCCACCGAGCGACCGGCGCAGCTCGATCACTCTGCTCTCGACCGGTGGCAGCCCGTCAAGCCGTCGTCGACCTGCCGGCGTGACCACAGCGCCCGCCGCACCAGGCGCCGGTCTGGCGGCGGACGAATGCCGTCTCGATGATCGGCAAGGGAAAGCCGCGCGCCTCCAGATCGTTGCGCATCTCCTTGAAGCGGCCGACCGACAGGCCGAAGCGGGCAGCCACCTGCGACAGCGAGTAGGTTGCCGCCGGCGCAGTGGCCGCGGGATCATCGCCGCGGCTCCCGTGCCCAGTGGCAGCGCCGCAGGTTGCCGCGCAGGCGGTGCCGTGCGGAAGAGCGGCAGCCGCCCCGTTCCATCCAGGTCAGCGTAACGAAGAAGAAGCTTGACCGTGCTCACTGCAGCGTCCCTTCCGTTTCGATGTTGACGATGGCGCCGCTGAAGTCGATCTCCATGCCGCCGGTCAGATGATTGACGATATCCGGGCTCGCGTCGCGGGCGTCGTCGAGGCCCTTCGCGGATCTCCGCGTCGGCCTCGGCCGTCGGCGGGTTGGCCATCAGCGCGATGTAGACATGGATCGGCGTGCCGGCGTCGGTCGTACCCTCCCACACTCGGACGGAGACGCCGTCGGTGGCGGCGAACTGGCAGACGAGTGTCGCCGGCTCGATGGTGATCTTCATGCGGCGATCCTCCGGTGCTGCTGCGGGCGGCCGCCTTCGGCCAGCTTCGCTCGACGGTGCAGCGGCGCCAGAAGCGGGCGGCGGCGAGATCGTAGTGGGCGAGGTCGGCATTGCCGGCGTCGCGGTGCGCGCTACCGCCAGGCGCACGCATGCCAGCTGGCGGTAGAGGGTGACGGCGTTCGCCCTCCGCAGGGCGGTACGCATGGCGATCAGCTGCCGCAGCGCCGCCTGCTTCTCGGCGGCGGCGTCGGCGGTCGCCCGATCGATGGCGGACATCAGCGCCTCGGCGTTCGCCGGGTCGATAACGAGGGCTCGCCCGCGAGCCGCTGAGCGACGCGGGTGCCGGTGGCGCGGGTGAGCAGCTCCTCCAGCCGCAGCTGGGCATACCGCCGCTCGAGCTCGCGCAGGTCAGAAAGCTGGTTCATTTGCGAATTTCCTCAGTGGGGATCGGCGGCCAGGCGTGCGCCTGGCCGCCGAAGGTTTTCGTAGTTGCCGCCGTAGCCGTCGCTGTAGCCGTCGCCGTAGCCGTAGCCGCGCCGTAGCCGTCGCCGGGGTCGTAGCCGTCGCTGTAGCTGTCGTTGCCGTCGCCGTAGCTGTCGCCGTAGCCGTCGCCGTAGCCGTCGCCGTCGCCGTCGCCGTAGCCGTCGTTGAAGCCGTCGCCGTAGCCGTCGTTGTCGCCCTTGCTGTCGCCTTTGCCGGTCAGGATCATGTCCAGCGCGCCTCGGCGCAGGGCAGCAGGAAGAGCAGGAGCGCAGCGGCGTCGAACGGGTCGGCGCGTCCAGCGCATCGGCTACGGCCTCGCCGGCGAGCTGCGCCAGGCCGCGTCGAACTCGTAGCGGTGACGGTGCGGCACCTTCGATGATCAGCCAGGCGCCAGACGATGCCACGGTCAACCGGCAGCGGCCGACGTAGACGAAGCCGCGATCGAGCACGGCAATGCACAGGCCGACTTCTCGGCGAAGGGCGCCGATCAGCTTCGGCCAGGCGGGCGAGCCCGTCTCGGGCGCGGTGGCATGCGGATCGGGGCCGCTCTGGCCCTCATCCGGGTCGGTGTCTCGTTGGTGGTCATGGGGTCTCCCGTCAAACCAGCGCCGCACGATGCGGGTGGATGATGGGAAACCATGTACGCTAGATGCGTACGGTGTCAACGGCAATTTGGCATCGAAATTGCCAATCGTCGGCTGGACGTTTAACCTATCGGCCTACTTGCATTTACGAGAGATTGTCATTTGACCTCCGGGTCCAAGCCTTCCTTTTCGCACACTCTGTTTACTTACGCTCGCAGCTTGGCGGCACATACAAATCCGGATGATGTTTCGCGTTTGTCTTTAGAAAATCGCATAATGACATAAACTCGTAAAACTGCTGGTCATTTCCCTCGGCCATGATACAGATACAAGCCTTATCCATATACTCACCAACTAAAAACCATTTCTTTACTGGCAAACATATATACGGTACTCCACGGCCTCTGTGCAGGAGACTCAAAGATAAAATCTAATTTTACATTCTCTTTAGCCATCTTTGACATCACGATATCAAACGAAGAACAGTATAGTGGAATTAACATCGGCATCAGAAAATTGCATTGTTGACGCAATTAATAATGCGCTTAGTTTCATTTAATATTATTCTTCCTATATATGAACTCTTGTTTTCATCACAGTGCCTAATACATCAACAGATACTTTGTATCAAGTAATATTGGTTTACGATAGGCTGATTCATAGATGCAGTAACTAAGTATGGTGGTTCATATAGTCGAATGATTGTACGTACATTGTCCAAGGACCAGTCACGTAAATTGGCGACGACAGTTTCGCCTATGACGGCTTCTTGGCGCTCGTGGTCAACAACGACGATATCGCTCGGAAGACATCCCGCAAGCGCTAATGCACGCCCACGAATGAGCCAGGGTGTACAGTTGGAAGTGTGCTCAAGTAAAGCAGAAAGAGATATGTCCAGTGTGCTGCGAGGGGCGGCCTCACGCCGATATGGCACCAACTCGACGTCGGCTAAGCCAACGATAGTAGAGAGTTCTATGAAGTCCACCAAGAGCAAGGATCGGTGAGGATCGATTTGAAGGGTCGCTGCTGCCCGCGCTAATGCTTGGACCAGTTCTATGGGGAGGTGCCTACCCTTAAAACGGGCTGGGTCCTCGTAGTGCTGATACGTTGTGGGCTTCATGCCAGCCGCCGCTGCGGCCTTCCGAACTGAAAGCCCTGGCGTGTTCCCGCCATCGCTTCAGCTGCAAGCAACCGAGTCAGTCATTTCCGCAGTGTGTACAAGGGCGCACGGCTGCCTATAAACGGTTTCCCGTTGAATATCGCCCGCGTGTTGCGTACAGTCCGGATGATGACCACCGTCGCTGATCACATCATCTGCAAATTCGCGCGTCGTTCTGGAGCGTGGTATCCGCCCCTGGCACGGGCCCTTCAGTACCCGCATTCGACCGTCGCGAAATGGTTGGAACTCGGGCATATACCCGCGCGGCATCAGCAGAAAGTCCTCTCCGCCGCCCGCGCCGCCGGCATCGACCTGACGCCGGCCGACTCTTTCCCCATTCGAATCCCGCACAGTGATCCAGATCACACTGCCGCCGAAATGGCGCGGGCGAGGCGGCATGAACACAGCCTCCGAGGTTCGTATGCATCCGAATGAAGCCCAGGTAAGGCACGCCCTCGACGAACTCGCCCTTACGGTAGATCAGCGCTTTTGGAGCGATACGCTGCGGGCAGCGTACGAGGAAGCAGTTGATATAATTAAGGTTTGTGGCGGATGTTCAGAGACTGATCTGCTGCCGCCCGCTGCTGCGGCGCCCGGACCCCATGACATCCCTTCTCGCGGTCGGTCTCGGGAGGGTGACTAGGCAGCGGGAGAGGCTGCATAAGCACAGCCTCCAACACGTTCTTTTTCCCGACCGGCACCTACGTGCTGACCGGGCCAGTTGACCTGAGCGGTCCTGACTGGAAGGAGCGGGTTGTACTCAGCCTTGCAGCTCGACGTGGAGGCTTTTCCTGGGGAGGCTGCGCTCCGCCTTGCGGCATGATCCGTCGACTGGTAATGACGGGCGGCACGTCCTGACGGTACCGCAAGTCGTAAACTGCAGCGCCCGCGCGCTAATGTGCATGGGCCCCCTGAGCAGAGTGCGCCCGACGCGCGCGTGGCTGAAGCGCGAGCTCGCGCGGGGCGAGGCGGCATGAGCACAGCCGAGGCCTCCGATCGCACCTCGATCGACGAGCTCGTCGAAGGCGGATCCGCCCTCTGCGCCCTTGACGACGGCCGGGTGCTGCTGGTGGTCGCACAGGTGCTGACCGCACCGCAGGCGGCGGGCTATGGCCGCTCGCTGACGATCATGGCGAGCCAGGGGACCGACCAGTTGGAGCGCGAGCTGGCGGGGCTAGGTTCATGATGCCGAGCGCGTCCGACCCGCTCTTTATCCCCCCCGGCACCTACGTGCTGACCAAGCCAATCGACCTGACGGCCCCGAACTGGGAGGGGAAGCTGCGCTCCGCCTTGCGGCCTGTTGAACCCCCCGCCGGCGTGTTTTCGATGTTGCTGCTGCTCCTCGGGCTCAGTGCTGATGCTGTCCCGGCGGTCGCGGTGGTGTTCCTGCTGTGCCTGGCGCTCAACATCGGCGTCATCGCCCTGGGCGCCTGGCTCGCCCTTGCGATGGCGGGGCTGACGTCATGAACCCTCTCGCGGTCGGTCTCGGGCGGGACACCACGCCATGTCCCTGTGCTATCGGCCTGAGACTGCGCAAGCCGAGCGTGGGGCCGCGAGGAAGTGGCCGCCGGCTAATCACCGGCGGCCGTTCGTCAAGTCATCAGCGTGAGCACGACAAGGATCGCAATGATCTTTGCCACATCGATGGTGACGTTGACATGGATCTGAACGGACATGCGATGCCCTTTCAGGTCCACGGTACCGTGAACCGAAGGGTTCAGGCCCCCTGCAACGGTTTGACCGCCGTTGCGGGCAATCGGCCCGGGTCAGGCGATGGCCATCGTCTGACCCGGCGTCGCCGACCTGCGCGACGCTACCTTGGCTCCCTGGACCCAATGACCGCGGGGTCAGCGCAGGTTGTTTCCAGAGGCAGGCAAATCTCCTCTCCGACGATTCTAGCGCGGGAGTCAAGGAGGAATCGCCGATGAGAGAAGCGCACGACGACGACCAGGCGCTGAGCCCGGCGCGGCTGCAGTGGATCCTCGACAAGGCCGAGCTGCGCGACGAAGCGCTGAACCCCTGGGAGCGGCAGTTCCTCTCCGCCATGGGCGAGAAGCTCGCTCAGTACGGCGACGAGGTCT
>JAXMDR010000037.1:0-24328 GCA_046348725.1 Rhodospirillales bacterium | reverse complement strand
TCCTCCCCCACCGGCCCTGCCGGAGAGCTGCACCGGACTGGACGCCGCCGCCTGCTACCAAGCCGGTCAGCATGCGCTGCAGCAGCATAAGCTGGAGCCGGCGCGGCAGCTTCTGCAGCAGGCTTCGGCGCTTGGATCGCGGGACGGCAGCGTTGCCGTCGCCCGCATGTACGACCCGGACACCTGGTCGGCGGCGGCCAGTCCGGTTGCCAAGTCCGACTGGGAGACGGCGGTGTTCTGGTACGAGAAGGCGGCCGCCCAGGGCGACATCGCCGCCAAAACCACCGCCGGCAAGCTGCTGTGCAAGAACGCGACAATGGATCTCGAACGCAACCAGGGCCGCACCTACCTGGAGCAGGCGGCCAATGCCGGCAGCGACGAGGCGAAGCAGCTCCTTGCCACCTGCCAATAGGCGGCGAAAACCAGCAGGGGAACGGCGGGAGATGAGGGTTCGGGATCGACAGAGCAGGACGGCCGGCGTTGCGGCGGCGCTGCTTGCGGTGATGGCGCTGGCGCTCGTCATGCTGTTCGGCGGCGCGGCGCCTGGCGCAATCGTTCAAACCACCCGCCCGCTGCTGATGGACGGCAAGAAAACTCTCTATCAGCGGGTGCTGACGCGGCCCGGAGCGGCGCTCGCCCCGCAGCCGGGGGAAGCCGGCGGCAAGCCGGTACCGCCGCTCTCCCAATATTACGTCTACGAGCGCAAGGCCGTTGACGGCCGCGACTGGATCGCGGTCGGCACCGGCAGCCGCGGCAGGATCGACGGCTGGCTCGCGGCGGAGACGACCCTGCCGTGGCAGCAGCAGATGGCGCTGGCCTTCACCAATCCCGCCGGCCGCGACCGCACGCTGCTGTTCGACAAGCGCGAATCGGTCGCAGACATCCTCAAGGCAACCGATCCCGGCGCGGCGGCGGCGTCGATCCTGAAGGCGGTGGAATCCGGCGCCGGGGATCCGCGCGTCGTCTCGATCGAGCCCGAGACCTACATCGATATCGACAAGCAATTCTACCTGCTGCCGGTCTTGCAGGCCACCGAGGAAAGCTCGCAGGGTTTCCGGGCGCGGGTGATCGAGATCGCCTCGATTCCCAAGCAGGGCGGTACTGCGCCGCTCACGCCCGCGCAGCCGGCGCCGGCGGACACCGCGGACGCGCTGCGGGCGTTCTCGGCCGCGGTCGTGTTCGTCATCGATTCGACCATCTCGATGGAGCCGTACATCGACCGCACCCGCGCGGCGGTCCGCCGCATCTACGATACGGTGGAGAAGGCCGGCATCGGCAAGCAGGTCCGCTTTGGCCTCGTCGCCTTCCGCTCCTCGACCAAGGCGGTGCCGAAGCTGGAGTACGTCGCCAAGGTGTTCGCCGATCCCACCAAGGTCACCAGCGGCCAGGACTTCCTCGACAAGGTGGCCTCGCTGAAGGAAGCGGATGTCTCCAGCGCCCGCTTCAACGAAGACCCCTACGCCGGGGTGATGGCGGCGGTCAACGAGATCGACTGGACCCAGTTCGGCGGCCGCTACATCGTGCTGATCAGCGATGCCGGAGCGCTGGAGGGAGGCGATCCGCTGTCCTCCACCGGCCTTGATGCCCAGCAGGTCCGCCTGGAGCTGCAGCGCCTCGGCATCGGCCTTTATGCGCTACACCTGAAGACGCCTGCCGGCAAGGCCACCCAAGCCCAGGCGGCCACCCAGTACAAGGAGCTGTCGCGCAACCCCAATGCCGACAAGCCGCTCTACGTTCCGGTCGAGACCGGCTCGGTGGACCAGTTCGGCGCGCTGATCGACCAGCTTGCCAGCCAGATCACCGCTCAGGTCAAGGCCGCCTCGAAGGGCGAGCCGGTACCGGGCAGCGCGCGCACCGCCTTGTCCACCGCCCCCACACCGGCAAACCCGACGCCGGACCAGCTGCAAGCACAGGTGGCGGCCTCGACCGAGCAGCTCGGCCGGGCGATGCAGCTCGCCTGGCTGGGGCGGGTGCAGGGAACCGCCGCACCGCCGCTGTTCCATGCCTGGCTCAGCGACCGCGCCTTCGCCCAGCCGGACAAGGCAACAACCGACGTGCGGGTGCTGCTGACCAAGAACCAGCTTTCCGACCTGGCGCAGGTGGTCACCACAGTGCTGGACGCCGGCGAGAAGTCGCAGCAGACGGCGACCGCCGACTTCTTCGACCTGATCCGCTCCGCCGCCGCCAACCTCGCCCGCGATCCCGCCCGGCTCAACGATCCGAAGGCCACCCGCCTCGGCGAGCTCGGCCTGCTCGGCGAATACCTGGACGACCTGCCCTACAAGAGCGACGTTATGGCGCTGACCCGCGACGACTGGGTGTCGTGGAGCACATCAGAGCAGGAGGAGCTGCTCGACAAGCTTCGCCGCAAGCTGCGCCTCTACCAGCTGTTCAACGACGACACCGGCCGCTGGGTGGCGCTGGCGCCGGGGGCCGACGCCGGCGATACCGTCTACCCGGTTCCGCTGGAGGCTCTGCCATGACCGCCGCCGACGTGGTCCTCAGCCTGCGGGGGACGCGTCGGCAGCGGGGCAGCGAGCCGGACGGCTTCCGCCTCGAGGTGCCGCAGCTGGTGGTGCGGCAGGGGGAGTGCGTCGCCGTCACCGGCCCCAGCGGCTCCGGCAAGAGCACCCTGCTTGATCTGCTCGGCCTCGTGCTGGCCCCCGACCGCTCGGACGGCTTCGTGCTGAGGCCAACGGCGGACGCCGCCTTCGACGTGGCGGCGCTGTGGCGGGCGCGCGATCGCAATGCGCTCGCCGGCATCCGCGCCCGCCACATCGGCTACGTGCTGCAGACCGGCGGGCTGCTGCCGTTCCTGCCGGCGATCGACAACATCCGGCTGTCGCGGGCGCTGCTGGGGCTCGCCGAGGGCGACGGCCTCGTCGACCGGCTGATCGATGCCCTCGGCCTGCGCCGGCTGCTGCGCAAGAAGCCGCAGGCGCTCTCCATCGGCGAGCGCCAGCGGGTGGCGATCGCCCGCGCGCTCGCCCACCGGCCGGCGCTGCTGCTGGCCGACGAGCCGACGGCGGCGCTCGACCCCGGCCAGGCGGTGGGCGTGATGAAGCTGCTGCTGGCGCTGCTGCGCGAGTTCCGCATCACCGCGGTGATCGTCAGCCACGATTGGGAGCTGGTCTCGACCCTGGGGCTGCGGCGGGTGCAGGCGGAACCGCTGGCCGGTCAGCGGCTCGCCGTCACCCGGTTGGCCGGATGAGCGGGATGGCTGCGGCAGCCCCGGCCGGCCGGCAATGGCGGCAGGCCTGCCGCCTCGCCTTCCGCGACTTCCTGCACGAATGGCGCGTCTCCTTATGCCTGATCTTCGCGCTCGCCGCCGTGCTGGCGCCGCTGCTGGTGCTGTTCGGCCTGAAGTCCGGGATCATCGCAACGATGACCGAGCGGCTGCGCGCCGATCCGCGCAACCTGGAGATCAGCCTGCGCGGCCACCAGCGGCTCGACCCGGCCTGGTTCGCCGCCGTCCGCACCCGTCCCGAGGCCGGCTTCGTGCTGCCGCGCACCCGCCTGCTGGCGGCGACGATATCGCTGGAGAGCGACGCCGGCTTCGGCTTGCCCGACATCGACATGCTGCCGACGGCGGCGGGCGACCCGCTGCTCCCCGCCGGCACCGTGCCGGCCGCGGGCCTGCGGCAGATCTTGCTGACGGCGACCGCCGCCGGCCGGCTGAAAGTGAACGCGGGCGAGCAGGTGACCGGCCGGGTATTCCGGCGGCTGGGTGACCGGCCGCAGACGCTGGTGCTGCCGCTGACCGTCGCCGGCGTCATCCCGGAGACGGCCTTCGGCCGGGACGCGGCGTTCGTCTCTCTCGATCTGTTGACGGCGACGGAAAACTACCGCGACGGCGCCGCAGTGCCGGCTCTCGGGGTCCGCGACGGCGATGCGGCGGCGGCCACGGCGCCGGCGGCGCGCGTCTTCGCCAGCGCCCGGCTCTACGCCCGCAGCCTCGACGACGTTGCCCCCCTCGCCGCCTGGGTTCGCGACCAGGGCATCGAGGTGGCGACGCGGGCGAAGGAGATCGAGTCGGTCAAGGCACTGGACCGGGTGCTGGCCTTCGTCTTCCTCGTCCTCGCCTCGATCGGCGTCGGCGGCTATCTCTTCTCGCTGGCGGCGAGCCTGTGGGCGAACATCGACCGCAAGCGGCGGGAGATAGCTCTGCTGCGGCTGGTCGGCCTCGGCACCGGCCCGGTCATCGGCTTTCCGGTGGCGCAGGCGGTGCTGGTCGCGCTGGCCGGAATTGCGCTGTCGATGCTGCTCTACCTGGGGGTGGCGGCGGCGTTCAACACCGTTTTCGTCGATCAGCTCGGCCGCGACGAGTTCGTCTGCCGGCTGTCGCCGCGGGACGGGCTGATCGCCGCCGCGCTCACCGTGCTGTTCGCCGTCGCCGCGGCGATGGTGGGAGGATACCGTGCTGCCAAGATTGATCCGGCCGAGGCCTGCGGGCATCCTGGCCGCCGGCGCCGGAGATTTCCCGGCGCCATAGTCGCCACCGCGATGGCGATCGCCAGCGCCGGGGCGGGCGGGCCGAGCTGCTGCCGCTGCTCCACCTCCGGCCGCGGCCTATAACTGGCCGGCGTCTGACGACGTCCTGCTGCCGCCGATATGGTACGGCGGCGCGATGGCGTTCCGGCGGGTGGTGATTCCCTCGGAGGTCCGCTCAGCGACCGGCTGGTGTTCATCGGTGCCACCGAGAGCTTCCCATGGTTACGCCGAGCCTGCGGCCGGAGCACGTGCCGGCAGCTTCGGCGACGACGGCGAGGAGCGCGGTACCTGCTCGCCAAGTACGAGGTCTCGCAGGCCCAGTACCGCGGCGGTGATGAGCGAGACGTGCGCGAAGGAGCCGCCGGCCGGCGGTTCCTGCCGCAGGCCGACGTGAGCTGGATCGAAGCCATCACTTCGGTGACCGCTACAGCCGCAACTGGCTGCGCCGCAGCTTGCCCTTGAGAAGCTGCCCAAGGACGACGGCGAGCCGGGCTTCGTCTTTCTGCCGACGGAAGTGGAATGGGAGTTTGCCGCACGCGGCGGCATCAGCGTCTCCGAGTCGGCGTTCCGCGAGCCCACCCTTCCCGATGCCGGACGGCATGGCCGCCTACGTATGGTTTGCCGGCAGCGGGTCGTCAACAGCAAGGTGCAGCAGATTGGCCTGCTGAAGCCGAACCCGCTCGGCCTCTACGACATCCTCGGCAATCTCGACGAGATCGTGCTCGACCCGTTCCGCTTGAACAAGCTCGACCAGCTGCACGGCCAGGCCGGCGGCTTCGTCGTCGCAACGGCAACTTCACCACCGCCGAGGATGACATCCGCACCGCCTACCGCCACGAAATCCCGTTCCCTGCAGGGCAACGATCCGCGGCGGGCAAAAACCACCACGGCTTCCGCGTCGCCCTGGTGGCTCCGGTGATCACCTGCACGCCCGCCTGCGAGAGCGTCGAGGAGGCGTGGGGCCGCCTGGTGCCGAGGCGGAGGCCAAGCCCAGGCGGCGAAGCCGGAAGCGCCGAAGGTGCCGGCGCTCGGTGACAAGCCTCTCGACGACCCCATCAACGAGCTGAGCGCCATCGCCGGCGCCGCCACTGACGCCAACATGCAAATCGCCTGAAGAACCTGCAGCTGGCCTGCTTCCGCGCCAACTGCGACCTTTGCCGACGGCTGTAGCGCGACCGGGCGGCGAAGGCGCGACTGCGGCTCGGCACCTTCCTCTGCCAAGCTGCGCGACGACGGCATTCCCATCGACCGGCTGAAGGACGTGCTGAAGGCCTGCATCGACGCCCGCGGCGCCGACAATGAGCGCTGCCGGGACAGAAGACGCTGGTCGACGAGGAAGACGCAAAGCAGTGGGCCAACCTGCGCTACTACGCCGATACTATTGTCACTCTCGACGATGACTACACCGCGGACATCATCGGCCGGCAGCTTGCGGTGCTGAAGAGTGAGCTCAGCGCCGGGGGCTTGCAGAACCTCACCAGCATCGCCGATACTTACACCCGGCACGCGGCACAGTACCGGTCATCACAATCGCTCGATCGCGCCGCTTGGCTCGCCGACTGCAAGAAGGCCGGATGAGCCAGGCATCCACCTCTGGGATGAAAGGCAACCACCACGTGCCGTGGATGAGTGTGTCGATGGCGGCTCAAAACACTGGCGGTGACGCTCATCATTGCCCTGCTGGTGCCGGGGATGCGCCACCGGCGGAGGGCCCCACTCCGGGCCCGGCTGCCGGACGCCGCCACCGACGCCGGCCCGAGCGAAGCTTGGCGGCGCAGCAGGAGACTATAACCGCACCCTGGCGGGAGGCTTGGCCATCGGCGCCATCGGCGGTGCCGCAGTTGAGCGCCGGCCTTGGCGCCGCGGTCGCCCGCAATCGCGCCATGGGTGCGTTGATCGGCGCCGGCATCGGCGCGCTCGTCGGCACCATCGCCGGCGGCGCCGCCGGCAACTACTACGCCGAGAAAGAAGAAGCGCTACGCCAACGAGGAAGACCGGCTGGATTCGATGATCGCCGACGCGCAGGCGTACAACGCCAAGGCCGAGCGTCATGCAAGGACGACCCGGACGATGGTGAAGGAGGACCAGCAGAAGCTGGCGATGATCAACAGGAAGTTGCCGCCAAGAGGATGTCGCGGGCGCAGGCGCAAGGAGCTGGCCGGGATCGATCGAAGGCGGCTGTTGCTGACCAACACCATAACCAGCCAGAAGCAGCGGCGCGACGAATGGCGGCAGGCGGCAGCGAGGCCGACGCGACGCCGGCGATCCCAAGGTGGCCGAGGTCGATCAGCAGATCGCCAAGCTGGAAGGCCAGATCGCCCTGATGGAGCAAGAGCTGGAGGCGCTCAACTCCCGGCGCGCAACGGTGGTGGGATGAGGGCAATGCTCAGGCCTTCGACGGAAACGCTGCGGGCGGGCCTGCTGAGCATCACGCTCGCGGCCATCGCAGGCTGCGCCGCCACCAACTGCGATCCGACCCAGGGCGGGCCTGGTCCAGGGCATTCGCTGCGACGCATCCGGCTTCGATACCCGGGTCAAGCAACGTCAGGAACAGCAGGCAGCGCTGCTCGACCAGCAGATGCAGATCGAGGCGTGGAAGCCGGCGAAACCGAGGCGGAGCAGCGCGACGTGGCGGCGCAGCTGACGCAAGCGGGCGGAGCAGCAGAAGGCGGAGAAGGAACTGGCGGCCGTCAGCGCCGCAGGCTTGCCACGGGCCAGCAGCAGAACGCGGCGCTGCAGGCGCAGGCGCAGGGTCTGGAGGCCGAGGTTGCTGCAGGCGAAAGCCGATGTCGGCCAGCTTCAGCATGGTCGATCAGCAGAAGCGCGCCCGGCTTGCTGACCTCGCCCGCGAACAGCAGAACCTCGACAAGGAGTACAAGGCCGCGACCGGCGGGCGCTGAACCGCTGTAGCGGACGCACGGCGATCTCCTTCGGCACGTTACACAATCTGGATCGCCACGGCGGTCCCGACCGCCTCGAAGCGGCAATTCACCAAGCCGTCGAGGCACGCAACCAGCAGCGCAGCTCACTTCCGTTGGACCGGCTACGAATCTCTGCTTAGCAGCTGGCCTTCGGGCAGGTCGAGGCGTTCGCGGCCGCCTTCGATGCCTGGTATTTCTTCATCGCGGCCTCGAAGCAGCTCTGCCGCTGATCGGTGTTCGTCATCCGCTCGCACGCCGCCGTGCTGTCGCTGTATGCCCGCTCTGCCGCGGAGTCCGAGGTCGAGCACGCGCCTGCGGTGAACAGAACGCCCAGGAGGACGATGCCGGCCGCTTCCTTCCAGCCGACGGCAGCCAAAATTCTCGACATTCCCGATGCTTCCTTCCCATGCCTGGCGCCGGACTGCCGGCAACCAGTGAAATGCCGCCTCAGGACGGCATTGGTTGTTGCGACCCTAAGACGTGCCGATAATGCATTGCGCAAGAATTTTTCGCCATTCCGCGTTTCGCTTCATCATATTTTCGTGAGCGGCCTGCACCGGAACAGAGGCAAGGCGGATGACGCAGGTGAGGAGGGACGGCTATGCAACAAGGCTACTTGCTGGGCCGGGGGCTGCTGCGCCTTGGTGACGGCGAAGAGGCAGAAGGGCTGGTCAACCAGTTGTCGGCCGCAGCCTTTGATGGCGCGGGAGGTCTCTGGCTCGCGGCCGATGAACTTGAAGACGGCCGGGTGACGCTGTCGCGGCTGCAGCCGGAAGGCTTCGGCATCTATGGCAGCCGCCGCCGGTTCGATGTCGGCGACTTTATCGATCTCGCCGTCGCCGGCGACGAGGAGGACGAGGCGGATATCGAAGGGCTGGACGTCGCAGGCGCCTATCTCTGGCTCACCGGGTCGCACGCCAGCAAGCGCTCGCGGCCGAAGGGCAAGGGAGCCGGGAAGGACCTTGCCCGCCTCGCCCGCGTCACGGTGGAGCGGAACCGGTTTCTCCTCGGCCGCATCCCGTTGGTCAACGGGGCACCGGTACGCTCGGCGCCGCATCCGGACCGTCCGGGTGAGGAGCTGCGGGCGGCACGCCTTGCCGACGGCGAGGGCGGCAATGTGCTGACGGCAGCGCTGCAGAGCGACCAGCATCTCGGCCCGTTCCTGCGCACCGTGCACGATCGCGACGGCTCGCCCTCGCTGCTGCCGCTGGCCAGCAAGGAGAACGGCTTCGACATCGAGGGCCTGGCGGTGATCGGCGAGCGGCTGTTCCTCGGACTGCGCGGCCCGGTGCTGCGCGGCTGGTGACGCTGCTGGAGATCGAGCCGCAGGCGAGGCGGAAGGCCGCCTCGGCCTCGCCCGCATCGGCGAGGAGGGCCGCGGCTACCGCAGCACTTCCTCGATCTCGACGGCCTCGGCATCCGCGAACTGGCCCGCGACGGTGACGACCTGCTGATCCTCGCCGGGCCGACCATGACCCTGCGTGGGCTGCTGCGGGTCTACCGGCTGCGCGATGTGACCGGCCTTGTCGCCGACAGCCTCACCGCTGCCGACGATCCGCGGCTCACGGCGCTGTTCGAGCTGCCGATGGCCGCGGGCGGCGACAATGCCGAGGGATTCGCCCGATGCGCGTGGCCGGGCCGGCCGGGGCTGCTCGTCGTCTACGACGGACCGGTCGACGACCGGCGGCCGGCGCCGGGACAGGTCTACGCCGATGTATTCTGGCTGCGCGGGTAGAAGGGGCGAAGGCGCACGGCTCAGCGCCACGCCGCCGCTGCTGTCAGCAGCGCCGGCCTTGGCGGCGGCGGGCGATCGGCTGAGGGTGCCGGCGCCAGATACCAGGCGCTGGCATTGTCGTCGATCAGCCGCCGGCCGCCGATCCAGTAGCAGATCTTGAAGCGCACGACCGCCTCGCGCGGGACATCGGCGGACCCCGACCATCGGTCGGCAGTGCCGGGATCCTCTGCCGTGCCCGCCACCCGCTGCAGCCCGATCTCGTGCCGGACGCCGGCATCGCCGACGATGAGGAAAGGCACGCTCACCGCTTGCACCGACGGACCTGCATTGAGGCTGATATCGAAACGGTCGGAGCCTTCATCCGGACGGCGGACAACGGTCGCCTGCACCTCGCCGATCTCGCGGCCGGCGAAACCGAAGCGGAAGTTGGCGCCGTAATCGCTGTCGTAGAGCAACGAACCTGCGGCGCTGCGGTAGGAGAACCAGACCACCAGCAACTCGGCATCGGCCGGGACGACGAGTTCGGCCTGCAGCATCGCCCCCTGCCCGGTCACGTCCACGTCCGGGCAGGCGATGACGCCGGCCGGCGAGTGCAGCCGCACATCGAGCGGCGTGCCCTCCGGGTGGAACCGCAGGTGCGCGATGACCGGCTGCCCGGCATCGCCGAAGCGGTAATCCTCATCCGGCGGGATAATGCGCAGCGGATCGTAGCGCAGCAAAACCGGGCCGCCCGGCGACAGCTCGCCGGTGACCAGCTCATGGAAGTCGCAGGTGAAGGCGATCTCGGCAGGTTTGCCGCACCACAGGCGCTCGATCATGGCGATGACCTCCCTTCCCGCTCAGCTTCGCGCCGACGCCGGAAACCGAACCGTCACGGTGACGTCCGCCGCCCGGTCGAACAGCTTGATGACGATGGCAGCCCGCGCCTCGTCCCACAGGTAGGCGTCCGTTTCCGCAGCGTCGAGCGCCGCGGCGGAAGCGACGGCGGCAAGCCCGGCTCCGCCGGCGGCAACCGCCGCCGGCCGCGTGCTGCCCAACAGGCTGACCTGCAGGAAGCGCTCCGCCGGGGCATAGCCGTCGTGCAGGCGCTGCAGGCGGATGCTCGTGCCGTGCGGCGTTGCCGTCCGAGTGATCCGGGTGGTGCGAAAGGCGCCGTCGTGCTCCGCCCGGGTGGTGATGCCGTCGTCCTGATAGAGCAGGTAGCTGGTGTCCGGGCCGGGATAGCAGCAGATGATCAGCGGATTTTCCGCCAGTTCGTCCACGTACTGCCCGGCCCGCGCGCGCAGCGGCAGAATGGCGCCGGCGCGCACGAACACCGGCACCTGGTCGAGCGCCACCTGCCGGCCGGCGAGAAGCTGCCCGCCCGCAAGCGGCGCGCCCAAGGCGGCGGCATCGGCGGCATCGTCGTCATCGAAGACGAACCAGTCGCTGCCGGCCGGCAGATAGACGTCCCGCACCGCCGGAACTCCGGCCGCGCCGGCCGGGGCCAGGACCGGGGCGACGAGGATATCCCTGCCGACGAAGAACTGGTCGTCCAGGTGGGCATAGACCGCCGGATCGTCCGGATCGTTGAGGAACAGGGCGCGGACGAGCGGCATGCCGGTCTGCGTCCATTCGTACATGGCGTCGTAGTAAAGCTGCAGCATCCGGTATCGCCGGACGATGGCGGCGCGGCAGATGCCTGCCACCTCCTCGCCGAAGGCGTAGACCTCCTGGTATTCCTTGTCGTAGCCGAGGTAGTGGTTGCGGAAGAAGGGCAGGTAGGAGCCGGCCTGCATCCAGCGCACGAACAGCTCGGCATCGGTGACGCCGCCGATCACCCGGCCGTCGCGAACCGTCGATGCAGAGGTGGTGCCGCCGGGAATCGGTCCCGGCGCGAAGCCGCCGACATCGGAACCGGAGATCGGAATGCCGGACAGGCCGAGGTTGAGGACCTGCGGGATGGTGATCCGCAGGAAGTCCCAGCTCGAGGCGTTATCGCCGGTCCACAGGGCGCCATAGCGCTGCAGGCCGGCAACGCCGCCGCGGGCGAGGATGAACGGCCGCGTCTGCGGCCGCAGCGAGCGCATCCCCTGGTAGGTCGCCTGCAGCAGGAACATGGCGTAGGCGTTGTGGCAGACGCCGTGCGGCACGAAGGTGCCGCCGTCCCAGGTCATCAGGTCGAGCGGCAGGGTTCCCTCCGGGGTATCGGCGGAGACGGCGGCGGCCGGACACATCATGTCCTGCCAGATCATGTCGATACCGACGTCGTGGAGCAGATGCTTATAGAGGCTCGACCACAGCGCCTGCACCTCCGGCCGGCCGATGTCGGGGTAGTTCATCGTCGCGCCGAGCGGCGTGACGCCGTCGCGGTTCGGCACCAGCGGCGGGTAGGTATAGGGGTTGAAGCCGCGGTCGGCGCCGTAGGAGACGCCGGCGGCGAACAACTCGGGCGTGCCGCCGCCGCTCTCCCGGCCGGCGCGCACGTCGGCGAGCAGGGCGCCGGCTTCCAGCAATTGCTGGCGCTGCGCGAACGGCACCATCTCGCCGCGCTCGTTCAGCGGATTGGTGGTGATCAGCGGCGTCACCACGGTCGAGCACTTGAAGCCCGCGGCGTGCAGGCCCGCCATCATCCCGGCGGCGTCGGGAAACTTCATCTCGCTGTGGGTGAAGACCCGGTAGTTCTCCTGGAAATCGATATCGATGTGCAGGCCGTCGATCGGGATGCCGGCATCGCGATAGCCCTTCGCCACAGCCTCCAGCCGGGCGCGGTCGTAATAGCCGTAGCACCCCTGATGGAAGCCGAAGGCGTACCGCGGCGGCATGGCGCTGCGCCCGGTCAATTGGGTGTACTCGCGGAGGACGTCCGTCGCCTCGTCGCCGATGATCACGTAGTAGTCGAGCGCGCCGAAAGCGCGCCGAAGCTGTAGCGCCCGGCGCCGGTCGCCGCCGCGTCGCCGATGTCGAAGAACGACTGCGAGAGATTGTCGAGGAAGAGGCCGTAGCAGTAGGGTGGCCCTGCCCAGTCGCCGGCAGGCGCAGGTTGAGCTCGATCAGCAGCGGGATCGACGCGTAGAGCGGCTCGGCGCCGTTGAGCGGCCCGCCTTCCTCGCCGGGCGAAACGGGAGCGCGGGCGTAGATGAAGTTATCGAAGTTGAAGTTGGTCATGGCACTGCCGTTCTTCAGCAGGCAGGGGCCGGTCTTCTCGCCGAAGCCGCAGTAGTAGGCGCCTGGGGGCTGCGCCTTGATGCTGGCGATGCCGTGCTGGCCGGGGCGATAGACGAGGCCGCGGTCCTCCCGGTCGGCGCAGATCAGCTGGTCGCCGCGAAGGATGCGCAGTGCGAACGGTTGCAGATCGACGTCGAGCCGCAGGACGCCAGCATCGATGCGCAGCCGCTGCGGCGAGTGCTCGACGATGCGTGCCGTAACCCCTCCCAGCCGCCGATCGACCACGGCGAGGGAACGGTCGGTGGTGATGTCCGCATCGGGCCGCGGGTTGAACTGCACGCGCAGACAGGTGGGCGACAGCACCGATAACCGGATCGCCAGCGGTTCCTGCTGCAGCGCCAGCACGAACGCGCCATCCGGCTCTTCGCGCACCGCCGCAACGGAGCCCACCGGAACCCACGGGTCGGCATCGGGCGTAAACGCATCGACGGTCACGAAATTGATCGGCATCGGCTTTTCCCCCTGGCTCGGCATTGCCGGATCGGCGGTAGCGGCGATCCGGCTCAGCCGGAAGGCCGGGCCGGCGCGGTGGCGGCCATCCCCTCCACCTCCAGCAACAGATCGCTCCTGCAGATCGCGCCTTCAAGCAGCAGCACCGGCACCGGGCCGAAACGCCTCGCCGCCGCCTCGGCCACCAGGCCGGCATCGCCGCGATTGCGCAGGTAGAAGCGCAGCAGCGCCGGATGCAGCGGTACGCCCGTCCGCGCGGCCGCCGCCGCCAGCAGCGCCTCGACGTTATCGAGCACCTCGGTGATCTGAGCCTCGGGCTGCCCCGGGTGGCGGCTCTCGTCGCCGACGATGCTGGCGGTGCCGGAAATGTAGAGGTGCGCGGCGCCGCTTCCCCACCGCTTCAACACCGCCCGCGAGAACGACGGGCTCCTCGGGCCGTAACGCAGCGGGTAGCGGAAGGCGCTCACTTGCCGCGGATTTTCCACCTGCTCCGCCGGCTCCCGCCCGGCGAGAAAGCAGACGACGATGCCCGACACAGAGCTGCCGATGGCGGTGGCCGCCGGCAGGCTCTGCTCGAAGCGCGGCAGAAGCGGCGACAGTGCGCTGTGCCGGCCCCGGACGAACGCCCGGTAGCGCTCCAGCCCGGCCTCGTCACCGTTGATATCGGCAAAGAAATTCCACGCGCGCCAGACGTGCGGGTAGCCCAGCGCGCGGGCGGCAGCGAAGATGCGGCGGTAGAGCTCGCAGCTCCGTGCTTCCAGGGTGGCGCCGTCCTCGTCGAGGCGGATATGGCCGAACAGCACGGTCTCGTTGCGCGCGAAGCGGATGCCGTCGTGCACGCCGCGGGCAACCGGCTGCGTGCTGCGCCAGAGCTCCTGCAAGGGCTTCGGCCCGATCTGGGCCAGCGGCACCCGGACGATGGGGGAATCCCGGCCCTCGGGTATCTCCGTCCCGAAGCCGACGACCGCGAGCACGTCACCTTCGAGCCCGGGCCCAGCGATCCCGTCGTCGCTTGCCGCCGCATAGGCGACGCGGAAGGGGGGTGCGTCGCCGCCGAGCATCGGCGGCCGGTCCGGCATCGGCTGGCAGCGGGCGCTCAGCGTTCGTCCTGTGCGGTCGTGCCGCCGCCGGAGGCGAGCGGGGCACCGGGGCGGCGCCGGAGGCACGACGCCCATCCAGGCGACCGGCCGGCGCCGGTGGAGAGGCAGCGGATCATCTTGGACGGGGTGAGCAGCACGCGCGGTTGCAATCCATAATCCTTCTCCCGAAACGTGAAGCTTCGGCTCGCTGGAATCAATCATGCACAGGCGCCAAAGCGCGATGCGTTGCGCCGGTCCTCGGAGGCGAGCACATGCATAATCCATTCCTCTCTGACGCGGGGGATGGCGAGAGCGCGCCCGGTGTCAGCGAGGAGCCCTCCCCGGCGCGGACGCGGGCGATCAAGCGGCGGGTTGCGATGCAGCGGCGGAGACTGGTCGGTCGCTCGATCAAGTTTCGGCGATAGCCGGCTTCCTCGCATCACCATCGGCGGGCTATATTTCCGCGCGGTTGAGCAGCGCCAACGGCGAGACGGCCTGATGGCATGAGCATTACCGTGGTAATCCCGGCCTACAACGAGGCACCCACCATCGCCGACGTCATCCATGGCGTGCGCCGGTATCTGGACACCGTGGTCGTCGTCGACGGCTCGACCGACGGCACCGCCGGGCGGCTGCAGGGGCTGCCCGTCATCCTGCTGCAGCACAAGCGCAACCTCGGCAAGGGCGCCGCCCTGTGGAACGGCATGCAGCGCGCGGTCGCGCGGCGTCGCCGCCGTGATCAGCATGGACGCCGACGGCCAGCACCGGCCTGAGGACATTCCGCGCCTTATCGCAGCTTCCGTGCTGCACCCGGATCCTGATCATCGCCGCGCGCCTGCGCCATCGCCGGCGGGTGCCACGGGTGCGGCAGCTCGCCAACGCCATGGCCGACTTCTGGATCTCGTGGGCAGCAGGCTGCCCGATCGCCGATGCGATGTCCGGCTTCCGCCTCTATCCTTCGGAGCTGATCGGCCGGCTGGCGCAGAGCCCGCCCGGCGAGAGCGGCTTCGTCTTCGAAAGCGCGGTGGTGATCGAGGCGGCGCGGCAAGGCTGGGAGCCGCTGGCGGTTGCGATCGATGCCCTCTACCCGTCGTTTGCGCGCCCCAGTTATTATCGGCCATTCGGGGACACCGCTCGGATCGCGCGGATGGTCGGCTGGAAGCTGCTGTCCAAGGGAATGTATCCGCAAGGCCTGCTGAGGTCGATGCGTCCGCCGCAGCTGGTGGCACTGCGCGCCGCCCGCTCGCCATCCGCCCCCGGCTGACCGCCCGCCCGCCGCCGGCACCGCCTCCGCCGGCAGCCGCTCAAAGCATGAAGTAGCCTGCATGGAGCAAGTCGGGGCTGTAGGGCTTGCCGTTGATGTAGAAAAGGTCGGAAAGCACTGTGTCAGCAAAGACGATGGTCCGCTGCCCGTCCTCGCCGGCGACGGTGAGCTCGGCCGGCCCCACGGTCAGCGTCGCCGACAGCACGCCGTTCTTGCTGACGATCTCTGCGGGGTTGGCGCGTGCTTTGGTTGTCCACTCCGCCGGCATTCAAGACCGGGACGGAGCGGCGCTCGTTCTCGGCAAGATCCGTAGGCGCCTTCCCTGGCTCGAACTGGTCTGGCCTGGATCCAGGACGTTCTCCCGTCGCATTGCCGACCTCCTCCCCCGGCACTGGCAACCGGCAGTCAAAGCGCAAGCAGCCTGATCCTCAGCAACCCGCGGCCCTCGCCGGATGGTTACGGCTATCCCACCGCCAGCACTGCCGATCCGCGCCGGCAGCACTGCGATCTCGGCTTTCCCGAACGAGCCGATAATCCGTTACTGGCAACGATGTTGCCGGCGACCCTGCGGACAGC
Organism: Rhodospirillales bacterium; assembly: GCA_046348725.1. Taxonomy (GTDB): domain Bacteria; phylum Pseudomonadota; class Alphaproteobacteria; order Rhodospirillales; family Defluviicoccaceae; genus Defluviicoccus. The sequence continues at coordinate 8,605 of JAXMDR010000037.1, read as the reverse complement.
CGCCGCGCCGGTGTGCAGACGCACCACCGCGACACGGGCGTCCGCAGAATCGCAACTCAGCGGCGGGCGGCTTCCCAGGCCTCGACTTCCTCGACGGTCAGCACGCCGTCGTGGTTGGTGTCGGCCTCGTCGAACTGGATCACCCGGTAGGTGACGAACTCGTTGACGGTGAGCTTGCCGTCGCCGTTCTTGTCGGCCTTCTTGAAGGCAACCTCGTCGACCGTCTCGATGGCGGCGATCTCCTCGATGGTGACGACGCCATCCTTGTTCTTGTCGGCAAAATAGAAGACCTCGACCATCCGGCGCTGGTATTCGGCGCGGTCGACCTTGCCGTCCTTGTTGAGGTCGCTGGCTGCGAACCACTCCTCCATGGTCTGGGCAGCGGCGGGAGGGGTGGCCGCTGCCGTCAACAGGCAGGCAACGGCGAGCGAAGGGAGCAGCGAGACGCTACGCATGGATGTCCGTCCTTATCCGAGCGGGAAGGATCAGCTGACGATCTGCCATGAACCATCGGGCTGTCGGCAAGCGGTCCCGTAGCTCTTCTGCGGCTTGCCGCCGATCGTCACCGTCTGCTCATACTCGCGGCAATACTGGCCGGAGGCGGACTGATAGGTGCGAACCGGGGTCACCGTGCCGGAATTGCCGCTGTCGGGATTTTTCCATGACGTCGTCGTGCCCGACGGCTTGTTCTCCAGTGCCTGCTGCGTCGTCTGCGCCGCGGTCTGCCGGTCCTGGCTGTCCAGCACGCTGCCTGTAGCGCCGCCGACCAGGCCACCCAGCAGCACGCCAGCGGCGATGCCGGTCGCTCCGCCACCGGCTGCCGCGCCCAGCAGGCCGCCGCCGGCGGCACCGAGGGCGGCGCCGATGCCCGTCTTCGGGCCGAAGTCTGACCCGCCTTCGCCGCCTTGCTGACACCCGCTCCCGGTCGCCAGCGCCGCCACGAGGACGGCCGGCAGCGCAAGTGCCCTTCCTGCTCTCATCAACATGCCAGATGCCCCTGCAGCCACCCAATAGTGCTACCGACGGTAGGCGATTCGCTTGACAGTCTCAAGCGTTCTGCCGGCAAAGCGTCCGCCTCGCCTCAGCGGGCGTATTCGACGCCCTTCTCTTCGAAGAGCTGCTGCAACTCGCCCGAGGCGTACATCTCGCGGACGATATCGCAGCCGCCAACGAACTCGCCCGCGACGTAGAGCTGCGGAATCGTCGGCCAGTTGGTGAACTGCTTGATGCCCTCGCGCAGACCGGGGTCGGACAGCACATCGATGCCCTTGAACTTGACGCCCATGTTGCTGAGCGCCTGCACGACGGCGGCGGAGAAGCCGCACTGTGGGAACATCGGCGTGCCCTTCATGAACAGCACCACCGGCGTCTCGGTGATTTCCTGGCGGATGCGGGTGAAGACGGGATTGTCGGTCATCCTCGATTGAGTCCTTCCTCGAAAGCCTAAAGTTCGGCGCCGGGCACGCCGGTGGTGAGCGCCAGCGCATGCAGCGCCGTGCCCATCCGGCCCCGCAGGGCGGCATAAACCAGCTGGTGCTGCTGCACCCGGCTCTTGCCAACGAAGGCGCTGGAAACGACCTGGGCGGCGTAATGGTCGCCGTCGCCGCGCAGATCGGCGATGGTCACCTCCGCGTCCGGCAGCTGCTCCTTGATCAGCCGGGTGATCTCCGCCGCATCCATTGCCATGGCCGTTCCGTCTCCGCTTTTTCGATCAGACCGCCATGAAGCCCGGCAGCCAGCGCTCGTGGATTGATCGCAGGTCGAAAAGGGATATGGCGTGCCCCGCGCCGACGGTCAATCGAGCGCCGCCGACGCTACCGAAGCGTTCGGCACGCACCCCTGCCGCCCGTGCTTCTGCTTCCAGTGCCGCTGCTTCGGCCGTGGCGACCGCCACCACCCAGCGCCCCTGGCCCTCGCCGAACAGCCAGGCGTGCGGCGGAACATCGGCCGGCAGATGGAGGGTGGCGCCGATGTCGCCGGCCAGCGCCATCTCGGCGACGCACACCAAAAGGCCGCCGTCGCTGACGTCGTGGCAGGTGCGCACCCGCCCGCCCTCGATCAGCCGGCGCAGGAAATCGCCGGTAAGCCGGTGCGCCGCGAGGTCGACCGGCGGCGGCGCGCCGTCCTCGCGGCCCTCGATCTCGCGCAGGTAGAGGGACTGGCCGAGCCAGCCGTCGGTCGCCGGATCGCCGCCCAGCAGCAGCAGCACGCTCTCGCTGGCCTTCAGGCCGATCGTCGCCATCTTATCGACGTCGGCCAGCAGTCCCACCCCGCCGATCGTCGGCGTCGGCGGAATGGCGGTGCCGTTGGTCTCGTTGTAGAGGGAGACGTTGCCGGAGACGACGGGGAAGTCGAGGGCGGCGCAGGCATCCGCCATCCCCTCGATGCACCCGGCGAATTGGCCCATGATCTCCGGCTTCTCCGGGTTGCCGAAGTTGAGGCAGTTGGTGATCGCCAGCGGCTTCGCCCCCACCGCGACCAGATTGCGCCACGCCTCGGCCACCGCCTGCCGTCCTCCCTCGCGCGGATCGGCAAGGCAGTAGCGCGGCGTGCAGTCGGAGGTGACGGCGAGGCCCTTGCGCGTGCCCAGCAGCCGCAGCACGCCGGCGTCGCCGCCCGGCCGCTGCACCGTCTGCGCCATCACCATGTGGTCGTATTGCTCCCAGATCCAGCGCTTGGCCGCGAGATCGGGGCAGGCGAGCAGCCGGCTGAGCGCCGCCAGCGGATCGTTGGGCGGGGTCAGCGCCGCGGCGTCCACCACCGCTTGCGGCGGCGTCGGCGTGTGAGGGCGGTCGTAGTTGGGCGCGGCGGCGACCAGCGGCGCCACCGGCACGTCCACCTCCACCGCGCCGTTGCGCGTCACCACCATGTGGCGGCTGTCGGTGATGCGGCCGACGATGGCGAAGTCCAGCTCCCACTTCTCGAAGACGGCGCGCGCCTGCTCCTCGTGGCCCGGCCGCAGCACCATCAGCATCCGCTCCTGGCTCTCGGAGAGCAGGATCTCGTAGGCGGTCATGCCGGTCTCGCGCATCGGCACAAAGTCGAGGTCGAGCTCGACGCCGACGTCGCCCTTCGACGCCATCTCGAACGACGACGAGGTGAGGCCCGCCGCCCCCATGTCCTGGATGGCGATGATCGCATCGGTCGCCATCAGCTCCAGGCAGGCCTCGATCAGCAGCTTCTCGGTGAACGGATCGCCGATCTGCACCGTCGGTCGCTTCGCTTCGGTCTCCTCGCTGAACTCGGCCGAGGCCATGGTGGCGCCGTGGATGCCGTCGCGGCCGGTCTTCGAGCCGACGTAGACGATCGGATTCCCCGGCCCGGCGGCGGCGGAATAGAAGATGCGGTCGGCCGGAGCGATGCCGACCGTCATCGCATTGACGAGGATGTTGCCGTCGTAGCCGCAGTGGAAGGTGCACTCGCCGGCGACGGTCGGCACGCCGACGCAGTTGCCGTAGCCGCCGATGCCGCCGACGACGCCGGCCACCAGATGCCGGGTCTTCGGGTGCTCAGGCGAGCCGAAGCGCAGCGAATTGAGGTTGGCGATGGGGCGCGCGCCCATGGTGAAGACGTCGCGCAGGATGCCGCCCACCCCGGTCGCCGCCCCCTGGTAGGGCTCGATGTAGGACGGGTGGTTGTGGCTCTCCATCTTGAAGATGACCGCCTGGCCGTCGCCGATGTCGATGACGCCGGCGTTCTCGCCCGGCCCGCAGATCACCCACGGCGCCGTCGTCGGCAGCCGGCTCAGCCAGCGCTTCGAGGACTTGTACGAGCAGTGCTCGCTCCACATCACCGAGAACACGCCGAGCTCGGTGAAGCTGGGCTCCCGCCCCAGCACCTGCAGGATGCGCTGGTACTCCTCCGGGCTGATCCCGTGCTGGGCAACGATCTCTGGGGTGATCTCGGTCATGGGCGCCGGCAGAGGGGAAGGAGGGTGAGAGAACGGCACCAGCAGACGCGAGGCGCGGCAAACCAGTCCAGCAACCTGCTGAACGATACCTTGCAAATATCCATTGGCCGATTATCTTCGGCGTGCTAACATCGGACCGACATCAAAACGTGCCTCGATCGCGTCATGCAACCACCCAATAGCATTGAGTTCCAGCCGTTCTTTGCCTACGGCCTGTTCCGACCCGGGCAGTTGGCGTTCTCTCCAACTGCGCGACCTGGTCAGCAGTATCAGCGATCCCACTGATGTCGCTGGGACCCGGTCTTGCGCGACGGCCTCTCCCGATCATTAATCCGGGCGGCGGCGACCGTGTCGCAGGCTCGCTTCTTACATTCACACCTGAACTTTCGGAAGAGGCTTACCGCCGCGTATCGGCAATGGAGCCGGCCAAGCACTACCTTTGGAAAGAACTCGCTATCGGTGGAAAACCTGCAAACCTCCTGATTGGTCGGTCGCCAACGAGAGGAAGTGTTGCCTGCGAGGAAAAAGAGTGGAACGGCTGGAGTGATCCACTGTTTACCGTGGCCATAGATGTCGTGGAGGAGACTCTCCAGTCAGAAAATTTTAGCTGGGATCTGAAATCGCTGTTCAAATTGCAGATGGCTTATCTTCTCTTGTGGTCCTCCATTGAGCGGTATCTGTCTCTACGTTATTGTCTTGACAACAACGTCATGAGAAAAATTAGCCAGATTGCCAGCGAGAAGGGATTCTCAATGGGTCTCCGAGACCACGTACAGGGTATAAGGGAAGTCTATCGAGCTGATAGCCCCAGGGAAAAGATAATTCTTGACCCTCAGCAGCCGGATAGAGCTATCCAATACTACTATCAGGTACGCTCAAATATCATACATAGAGGCAAGGCGGCTATTAGGGACTTCGACATTGTGAGCAAGTCTCTTTCGGAACTGCTAAAGATTTTTCGCACAGTTTTAACGACAGCCCAACAAGATATAGCTCCACGCAAAGTTGCAAAGCTTACCTTGTTCTGAAGTTTGCATGCCGGAGCCGCCTCGCTCACGCCGCAGCGATGGCCTCGCGCAGCCGCGCGTTCTGCAGGTCGAGGTTCAGGCGCGAGGCGATGCGGGCGACCTCGGTCACCGGGGGAGCCAGACGCAACTCCGTGTGCTGGTCAAGCCACGCTGCCACCTCGGCGAGGCGCCACAGGCTGGGATTGCCGGTAAACACCGGCGCCGGGAACGGTGCGCGAACGCCACGGATCTCTCCCATCGCATATTTTCGCAGGTTCTGGCGTGAGCATTCCAGCATCTCCGCGAGGTCGGTGAGGCTGACTAGGTCGGGGCCGACCTCGGTCAACACGGCTCCCGGAATCGCCCCCGTCACCGCCGCGATTGCGGAGCGCACGGCGTGCTCGGACGATCCCCCGCCGCGGGTGAAATCGAGCGCGATGTACCCCCGCTTGCCGATGCCGATGGTAGCATCGTCGCACCCCGCCTCGAACAGCGCGTCCAGCCAGTCGGATGGACCCTCGCCGCCCTCAGGCAGACGGAACTTCAAGACGAAATCCCACACGGCCAAGCGCTCCTATTCCCTATCCACGCCGACGATATTCCCGCGGTGGATGCATCGCTCCACCACCCGCTTGATTTTTCGTGCCTCATTCTCCGGCACCCGTGGCGTACTCCAGACCGAGGTTACGCAGAACTCGCCGCACCGGCACTCAACGTCATTCCAGGGACACCGCAGCACTCCCCAACAGTGGCCACGCCCCTCGACGACGGTCCAACCCTGCGCTTCGGCGTCCTTAATCGCTGCTTCGATCTCCTTCCTGGGATGTCGCTTGCGGGCCATAGGCATCCCTTGCGCTTGTTAACGTGATCCTTCCGTCGGTAGTTGTCAATTGACAACTACCGCTTCCGCACGGCATTATTGTCTTCACCGGATCACCCCCGCCACCCGCTTGCTGTAGCAGACCACCGGCCGGGCGAATACCGGCGGTCCTTCCGTGCGGCCGCGACGCCGCGACGCGGGACATGGTCGAAGTATTGCATAGGATGAGAGCGTTGCCGGCCGGACCACCGGGAACGACGGCCCGGTAGGGCTGGTTGACATCCCCGGCAGTCGGACCTACCAGTGCGGCCGTGCGTTTCTCCTGCCTGCCCCGGCCCTTGCCCGCGCTCGCGCCGGCAGCACCCGCGGGGCGGTCCCTGCAAGCCCGTCGAGCGGGAACGTCGCAATGTGGCTCCGCGATCCGGTCATCGGTACCGCCCGCTCGTTCCGGCCCAATGTCTGGGACCTGGCGCTGCTGCCGCCGGCCTTCGCCGTCGTCGCGCTGCTGGCCTGGGCCGGCATGCAGATGCACGTGCCCTACGATATCGGCGATCCCATCCCGCTGTCGCTCGATCCGGCCCACCTGCCCGCCTATCTGCTGCGCAGCGCCCTGCGCATGCTGCTGGCGCTGGCGCTGTCGCTGCTGTTCACCCTGACCTATGCACCGCTGGCAGCCAAGGTGCCGGCGCTCGGCCGGGTGATGATCCCGCTGCTCGACATCCTGCAGTCGATCCCCATCCTCGGCTTCCTGTCGATCACCGTCACCGGCTTCATCGCGTTGTTTCCCGGCAACCTGCTGGGGGTGGAATGCGCCGCCATCTTCGCCGTGTTCACCTCGCAGGCGTGGAACATGGCGTTCTCGCTCTATGCCTCGCTGCGCACCGTGCCGGGCGACCTGCGCGAGGCGGCCTCGATGCTCCACCTGTCCGCCTGGCGGCGGTTCTGGCGGCTGGAACTGCCGTTCGCCGCTCCCGGCCTGATCTGGAACATGATGATGTCGGTCTCGGGCGGCTGGTTCTTCGTCGTCGCCTCGGAGGCGATTTCGGTCTCCGGCCAGACCATCATGCTGCCGGGCATCGGCTCCTACATCGCGCTTGCCATCCAGCAGCGCGACATGACGGCGATCGGCTGGGCGATCTTCGCCGTCTTCATCGCCATCCTGATCTACGACCAGCTGTTCTTCCGGCCGCTGGTCGCCTGGGCCGACAAGTTCAAGTTCGAGCAGCAGCCAGGCGACGAGGTGCCGGATTCCTGGCTGCTGACGCTGATGCAGCGGGCGCGGCTGCCGCGCGCCGCGGCCGGCGCCCTCGGCGGCGGCTGGTCGTGGCTGACCGATCACCTGCACCGGCAGCAAAGCCGCTCGCAGCGGCCGCCGCGCCCCTGGCCGGCGCTGCCGTCCTGGGGCCATTTTGTATGGAATGCGGCCTTGGCGCTGGCCACGCTCGCGGCCGCCGCCGCCCTTGCCGGCTTCGTGCATGCCGAGATCGGCATCGCCGAGGTCGGCCGTGTGCTGCTCGACGGCTGCGCCACGGCGCTGCGGGTGATCGTTTTGATCCTGCTCGCCGCACTGATCTGGGGGCCGATCGGCGTGTGGATCGGCATGCGACCGAAGCTCACCCAGCGGCGGCAGCCCGTTGCCCAGTTCCTCGCTGCGTTCCCCGCCAACCTGCTGTTTCCACTCGTCGTCATGCTGATCGTCCACTTCGACCTCAACGTCGATATCTGGACGAGCCCGCTGATGGTGCTGGGCACCCAGTGGTATATCCTCTTCAACGTCATCGCCGGGGCCGCATCGCTGCCCGCCGATCTGCGCGATGCCGCCGGCAACCTTGGCCTGCGCGGCCTGCTGCGCTGGCGGCGCTTCATCCTGCCGGGGATCTTCCCGGCCTACCTGACCGGTGCGATCACCGCCTCCGGTGGCTCGTGGAACGCATCCATCGTCGCCGAGATGGTCAGCTGGGGGCAGACGACGCTGGTGGCGACAGGGCTCGGCGCCTACATCGCCCGCGCCACCGCCGCTGGCGATTTCCCCCGGGTGGCGCTGGGGATAAGCGTGATGTGCTTGTTCGTTATGGTGTTCAACCGCTTCATTTGGCGCCGCCTGTACGATCTGGCGGCCGAGCGCCTGCACATTGGCTGAAGGGGACGGAAGCATGAACGACGTCCCGCTGCTGCGTCTCGACCACGTCCGCAAGGGATTCCGCACCCCCGACGGCAACGAGCGCACAGTGCTGGAGGGCGTCGATTTCCGCCTGGAGGAAGGCGAGATCGTCGCCCTGCTCGGGAAGTCGGGGTCCGGCAAATCGACGCTGCTGCGCATCATGGCCGGCCTGGTGCGGCCGGACGGCGGCGAGATCGCCTACCGAGGGGCGCCGGTTCGCGGCCCGGTGCGCGGCATCTCCATGGTGTTCCAGACCTTCGCGCTGTTTCCGTGGTTGACGGTGCAGGGCAACGTCGAGCTCGGCTTGGAGGCGCTGGGGATTCCGCGCGCCGAGCGCGAGACAAAGGCTGCCGCGGCGATCGAGATGATCGGCCTCGGCGGCTTCGAGGGCGCTTACCCGAAGGAGCTGTCGGGCGGGATGCGCCAGCGCGTCGGCTTCGCCCGGGCGCTGGTGACCGATCCCGACATCCTGCTGATGGATGAGGCGTTCTCGGCGCTGGACGTGCTGACCGCCGAGACGCTGCGCTCCGACCTGCTGGAGCTGTGGGGGGAGCGCCGCATCGCTACCAAGGGCATCCTCGTCGTCTCCCACAATATCGAGGAGGCGGTGTTCATGGCCGACCGGGTGCTGGTCTTCTCCAGCGATCCGGGAAGGGTCCGCGCCGAGGTGCCGGTGGGGCTGGAGCACCCGCGCGATCCGGACGCGC
>JAXMDR010000036.1:0-24453 GCA_046348725.1 Rhodospirillales bacterium | reverse complement strand
CATGCGGGTCATACCCGTCGCCGGCCAGGACAGCATGCTGCTGAACCTCAGCGGTGCGCATGGCCCGTTCTTCACCCGCAACATCGTCGTCCTCAAGGACTCGGCCGGCCACACCGGCATCGGCGAGGTGCCGGGCGGAGAGCGCATCCGGCAAACCCTGGATGACGCCCGGGCGCTGATCGAAGGTCAGCCGATCGGCGCCTACAACAAGGTGCTGAACGCGATGCGCCGCCAGTTCGCCGATCGCGACGCCGGCGGCCGCGGCCTGCAGACGTTCGATCTGCGCATCACCATCCATGCGGTGACCGCCGTCGAGGCGGCGATGCTCGACCTGCTCGGGCAGTACCTGAATGTGCCGGTCGCGGCGCTGCTGGGGGAAGGACAGCAGCGCGATCAGGTGGAGATGCTCGGCTATCTGTTCTACGTCGGCGATCGCAACAAGACCGACCTCGAATACCGCAGCGAAGCCGATGCCCTCGAATACCGCAGCGAAGCCGATGCCGCCGACGACTGGCTGCGCCTGCGCAACGAGGAGGCGCTGACCCCGGAAACGGTGGTCCGGCTGGCCGAAGCCGCGCAGGCGCGCTACGGCTTCAACGACTTCAAGCTGAAGGGCGGCGTGCTCGCCGGCAAGGCGGAGATCGAGGCGGTCACCGCGCTGGCGGAGCGGTTTCCCGAGGCGCGCATTACCCTTGATCCGAACGGCGCCTGGTCGCTGGCGGAGGCGATCGAGCTCTGCCGCGGCCAGCACCATGTGCTGGCCTACGCCGAGGATCCGTGCGGGGCGGAGGATGGCTATTCCGGACGCGAGATCATGGCGGAGTTCCGCCGCGCCACCGGCCTGCCGACGGCGACCAATATGATCGCCACCGACTGGCGCCAGATGGGTCACGCCATCCAGCTGCAGTCGGTCGATATCCCGCTCGCCGATCCGCACTTCTGGACGATGCAGGGCTCGGTGCGCGTCGCCCAGATGTGCCACGAGTGGGGTCTGACCTGGGGCTCCCACTCCAACAACCACTTCGATGTTTCGCTGGCGATGTTCACCCACGCGGCGGCGGCGGCTCCGGGCAAGATCACCGCGATCGATACCCACTGGATCTGGCAGGACGGCCAGCGGCTGACCAAAGAGCCGCTGAAAATCAAAGGCGGACTGGTGGGCGTTCCGGAGCGGCCGGGGCTCGGCATCGAGATCGATTTGGCCGAGGTGGAAAAGGCGCACGAGCTCTACAAGGCGAAGGCGCTGGGTGCGCGGGACGATGCCGCCTCCATGCAGTACCTGATCCCGGGCTGGACCTTCAACAACAAGCGGCCCTGCCTCGTGCGCTGAGCGCGGGGCCCGGGACTGAGCAAAAAAGGGCCTCCGTAAAGGGGGCCCCCGTAACGGGAGGACGTGATGGATACGATGACAAAGCCCCGCCTGATCCCCGCCAACCCGATGATCGCCGGGCTTGCGGCCGGCGAGGCGACCACCGACCGCATCGCCTGGGTGAAGCTCTCCTCGGTAATTCTTCCCCTGCATGCACCGATCAGCGACGCCAAGGTGCTGACCGGCCGGCAGAAGCCGATGACGCAGGTCGTCTTCCTGTTCTGCGAGATCGAATCGCAGCAAGGGTGCTCGGGTATCGGCTTCAGCTATTCCAAGCGCGCCGGCGGTCCGGGCCAGTTCACCCATGCCAAGGAGATCGCCGACGAGTTGATCGGCGAAGACCCCAACGACATCGCCCGGCTGTGGGAAAAGCTGGTCTGGGCCGGCGCCTCCGTCGGCCGCAGCGGGCTCTCGACCCAGGCGATCGCCGCGTTCGACATCGCGCTGTGGGATCTGAAGGCAAAGCGCGCCGGCCTGCCACTGGCGAAGCTGCTCGGTGCCTACCGGGATTCGGTGCAGTGCTACAATACGTCTGGCGGCTTCCTGTCGATGGGCGTCGCCGAGATCAAGGAGCGCACCTCGGCGGCGCTCGCCAAGGGTATCGGCGGCATCAAGCTGAAGGTCGGCCAGCCCGATCCGATGATCGACCTGGAGCGCATCGAGGCCATCCGCACCCACATCGGCGGCAACGTCCCGCTGATGATCGATGCCAACCAGCAGTGGGACCGGCCGACGGCGCACCGCTTCGGCCGCATCGTCGAGCAGTACAACCTGACCTGGATCGAGGAGCCGCTCGACGCCTATGACGCCGAGGGCCACGCCCGCCTCGCCGCCGAGCTGGCGACGCCGATCGCCACCGGCGAGATGCTGACCTCCGTCGCCGAGCACTACGAGCTGATCCGCAACGATTCCGTCGATTTCATCCAGCCCGACGCCCCGCGCGTCGGCGGCATCACCGGCTTTCTGAAGATCTGTGCGCTCGCCGACCACAAGCGGCTGCGGCTTGCCCCGCACTTCGCCATGGAGATCCACCTGCACCTCTCGGCGGCTTATGCCCACGAGCCGTGGGTCGAGCACTTCGAGTGGCTGGAGCCGATGTTCAACGAGCGCCTGGAGATCAAGGACGGCCGGATGATCGTCCCCAACCGTCCGGGCCTCGGCTTCAGCCTCAGCGAGCAGGCGGTGGCCTGGACGACGGCTACCGCCGAGTTCGGCAAACGCCCGTGATGCGAAGCCCTTGGAGTGCCTCCGCCTGCCCATAAGGCTCGCATCGCGAGCCCGCGCACGCGGGCGTGGCGATCCAGCTCCTGTAATACCAAACGAGACGTCGGCGCCCAGCGCTGCTTGCAAGAACAGAGAGGATAAGAGGAAAAAATGAGCAATATCGGGTTTGTGGGTCTTGGGATCATGGGCACGCCCATGGCAGAGAACCTGATCAAGGGAGGCCACAAGCTTTCCCTCTTCAGTATCCCGAACGTGCCGCAAGGCCTGGTCGATGCCGGCGGGACGGCTTGCGCCAATGGCAAGGAAGTAGCCGAGAAGTCCGACATCATCATCACCATGGTGCCGGATACGCCGCACGTTCAGGCGGCGCTGTTCAGCGAGGGTGGCGTCGCCGAGGGCCTGTCGGCGGGCAAGATCGTCGTCGATATGAGCTCGATCTCCCCGATCGACACCAAGACGTTCGCCAAGCGGATCAATGATCTCGGCTGTTCCTACCTGGACGCGCCGGTCTCCGGCGGCGAGGTGGGCGCCAAGAACGCCACCTTGTCGATCATGGTCGGCGGGCCGCAGGAAGCCTTCGATAAGGTCAAGCCGCTGTTAGAGCTGATGGGCAAGAACATCACCCTGGTCGGCGGCAACGGCGACGGCCAGACGGCCAAGGTCGCCAACCAGATCATCGTCGCGCTGACCATCGAGGCGGTGGGCGAGGCGCTGCTGTTCGCGGCCAAGGCCGGCGCCGATCCGGCGCGGGTCCGCGAGGCGTTGATGGGCGGCTTCGCCTCCTCCAAGATCCTCGAGGTGCACGGCGATCGCATGGTCAAGCGCACCTTCGATCCCGGCTTCCGCATCGAGCTGCACCAGAAGGACCTCAACCTCGCGCTCTCCAGCGCCCGGCAGCTCGGCATGGCGCTGCCGAACACGGCGACGGCGCAGGAGCTGTTCAACGCCTGCGCCGCGCACGGCGGCAAGGCCTGGGATCACTCGGCGCTGGTCCGGGCGCTGGAGATCATGGCGAACTTCGAAATCGGCGCAAAGCCGGCCTGATCGGAGCCCGCCTGATCGAAAAGGGAGGGCCGTCATGACGAAGCCGCAGTTGCCGCGAGCAGGTGGTACGGGTATGCGTCACGACGGGCCTTCCTGGCCGGCGCCGATGCAGCCTGCCTCCGGAATCGGAGGCCATGAACCCGGCGCCGCTGGCGAAGCCGGGGGATTCTAACGCTGAAAGTGGACCCACAATGCAGCTCCCCGTAAACGCCTTCAAGCACGCGATCGCCGCCGGCAAGCTCCAGGTCGGCTTCTGGTCCATCCTTTCCAGCCACGTCACCGTCGAGATCCTGGCGGGTGCCGGGTTCGACTGGCTGGTGCTGGACACCGAGCACGCCCCCAACGAACTGCCGATGGTCTATGCGCAGTTGCAGGCGTGCAAGGGCGGCACCGCGCAACCGGTGGTGCGCGTGCCGTGGAACGACATGGTCACGATCAAGCGCTTCCTCGACATCGGCGTGCAGTCGCTGCTCATCCCCTACATCGAGACCGAAGAGCAGGCGCGCAACGCCGTCTCCTATACCCGCTACCCGCCGAAGGGGGTGCGGGGATACTCGGCGGCGCCGCGCGCGTCGTACTTCGGCCGGGTGAAGAACTATCCGCACATCTGCGAAGCCGAGCTCTGCGTGCTGGTGCAGATCGAGACCCGCCGGGCGCTGGACAGCATCGAGGCGATCGCCGGCGTCGACGGCGTCGATGGCGTGTTCATCGGCCCGGGAGACCTCTCGGCGTCGCTGGGGCACGCCGGCAACGCCGGCCATCCCGACGTGCTGGCGGCGATCGACAATGCCATCGAGCGGATCAAGGCCTGCGGCAAGCCGGTCGGCATCCTCACCGGCGACGAGAAGCTGGCCAACAAGTACATCGAGCAAGGCTGCGCCTTCGTTGCCGTCGGCTCCGACCAGTCCCTGCTCGCCCGCGGGTCAGAAGAGATCGCCGCGCGCTACGGCAGGAAGATCGCCGCCCCCGCCACCCCCGACCGCGTAACCAGCAGCGCCTCCTGATCAGTGATCATGGCTGCCGACAGCACCGGGCGCGGCTTGCCGCCTGTCACCCCGGCGAGATCATCGCCGAGCTGGATGTGGTCATCCAGGGCTGGATCGCGCACGTTGCCCACGCGGTCGGTTGGAGCTTGCGCGGCACATGCTGGATATGCTCATCATCCACCCGGCAGAGCACCGCCGGGCGGTCGCGGCAAGGTAGACGTTCGTGAAAATTGGAAGCGGCGCTGACGCGCCGCTCATAAGAGATCAGTGCCCAACGATGGGTGACAAACATACCACACGAAACCCGATGGAGCTGCTCCGGGCGTTCGGAGGGTACCTGATGCGGGAGGCCGAGCGCGCAACGTTCTGAAAATAGTGGTAGTGGGTCAGTTTGAAATCTGCTGAATATATTCCGGCGGCCTCGGCGGTAGCGTTAAGCCCGCTCGCGCCTCATAATAGGTCCATGACCATAAGACGACTCAAGCGCCCCCGCGACCCGCTCCAGCTCGGCAAGCTCATCGTCGAGATCGCTACCGGCCAGGTGGAAGACCGAGAGGACGACGGCAAGGATGCCGCTGCAGCCGAGCTTGGCCGTAAGGGCGGTGTGGCGCGCGCCAGCAAACTAACCGATACGCTGCAAAGAGATTGCCAAGAGGGCGTCTGCGTCTAGGTAGCGGGATTGACGATATTGGCGTTCAGTACCAGAGCTTCCGGAGATTCTTGGCATTGCTTTTGTAAGTCCGATGCTAGTGACCGCTACGCAAGCCCCGGGAACCACTTCGGCTGGATTTGGCCCGAGGTTTATTCCAGCCACCCCAAATGACATTACAAGCTGCCACTTACCTTCATGCAGGCCAGCCTTTTTAATAAGGGCTTCAACGACCTCTTGATACTTGAATGTATACTGGGTAACTTCAGGCATGGGCTTGCTCCTGGCCAGGAAAGATTGGCGCGCTCAAAACGCGTTGGCCAGTAGTTGCGAGTTGACTTTGTAAAGTCCAGGAGGGGTGTCAAGTTCGCAACAAGAGTTCTTGGAACCTGAAGCTGTAGTAATAGTGGCTGAGCGTGCATCGCTACAGACCGCGCCCGTGTGCCGACTTGCTCGGCGATACAAGTTACAATGAACTGGTTTAGGCTCACCCCTTCACGTTCAGCCGAAAGGGCAGCGCGTTTATGTAGTCCTTCTCGGCATTCGGACCACCAATTTCCCGCTATAATTTGCGTAATCGAGCGGCTCGGGAATGTCCTGCCCCTGCTCTAGCGTCGCGGAAATCCAGTCTATCGCCACCTCTTCTACGTTGGTAAGAGCGTCTGCTGCGGTTTCGCCAGTTGCCACACAGCCCGAAACTCAACAATTTCAGCCGTGAAGGAACCATCAGTCTCCGGCACAACAATGCGCGCGTAAGGCTTCATTAGAAGATCATGCGGTTCCATTTACGCTCCGTTTCTCTTACCCGATTCCACCGTTATCCAAAATCCTCCCTAAGCAGCGGCGTCCGCCTCCAGAGCGTTCAGCACTCACCGACAGACGCCTTTTGACACCGTTTGCCCATGGGTTGAATGGAAAGTCGGGCCGATGGGGGAAATGATCGGTTACCCACATAGAGCCGTGTTTTCCTCCTGCCTGCTCCCTGCGGCCGGCCCTAAGCGCGGGTGTTGGCTAAGGTCGCCTGCTGTTTGCGGGCGATTCCGAGCCGCGATCAAATCTTGCCAGAGTTTTTTTAATCTCTTGCGGTCCATAGTACTACATATGATATCAAATATGAATCGAAAAATCAAGGTTGTGGGTATTCGGTGACAGAGCTGCACAAGCAGCATCTATACCAAGGTTCAACGAGACGCCGTTTACCCCTGATGCCGCAGCCGGCGAACGGCTCGGACTTTCTTCAGGATGTTGCGACCGCGGATGGCGGCGAGCAGGTCTGCCGGCAGCAGTTCCCCGGCGCTCCAGCGCGTCACCTGGAACAGCTGCAGCAGCGGCGGCAGCGCCTGGGCTCCGTCCCGTCCAGCAGGATCGGGAAGATCGGCAGGCGTCGGGCCTCGTCGTGGGGGCCGAAATGCCGGTTCAGCGCTACCTGCGTCTCGGCGCCGATCCAGCGTCCCACCCCATCGCGCCCGACCAGCACGACGAAGGCGCCGCACCCTCCAGCACCGCCTGCAGCCGGACGAGCCATTCGTCGCTCGGCTTAATGCTCTCGTCGTCCTTGAACACGTCGAGCCCGCACCGGTGGAGCTGCACCAGGACATCGGCCGTCGCTACCGGATCATTGCGGCTGTGGCTGAGAAAGACGTGATAGTCTCCGTCCGCCACCCCCGCCCCTCGTCGCAGCTGCCACACCTAAGCTATTGTAACGGAAAGGAGCTGCCAGCAACGGCAAAGTAGACTTGCAAAAGTGGAGCAGGGTCGCGCTTCGGTGCCCTGTTTCTTTACCTGCGCCGCTTTGCCGAGCCGTCATCCGCCCTTACCGGCGGGCGGCGGGTTACCTGGACGACTCCAGCAGGGCCAGCAGGCCGGCCAGCAGCTGCGCCGGGGTGGGCGGCAGCCGCGGATGTGCAGATCGACGGATGATGGATGCGACGCCGCCTCGACGGCGTAGCTGCCGGCGAAGAGGCCGCCGTCGACGGCGCAGTCGCCGACGGCGACCACCCACTTGGCGACGGCGTCGCAGCGTAGGTGCGCTCCAGCGCCTCGCGCATGTTGCGGAGACCGGCCCAGGACCAGCAGCACGTCGGCATGCTGCGGCGAGGCGACGAAGCGGATGCCGAAGCGCTCGATGTCGTAGAAGGCATTGTTCAGCGCGTGGATCTCCAGTTCGCAGCCGTTGCACGAGCCGGCGTCCACCTCGCGGATGCAAAGGCTGCGGCCGAGGCGCTGCCGCGCCGCGGCGTCCACGCGCCCCGCCAGTTCGGCCAGCGCCGCGCCATCGGGCGGTGGCGCCGGCTCGGTCAGCGGCGCATCCAGCAGGCTGCGGAGGCGGCGGATCATGCGCATGGCCAGAGGTCGTGGCCCGAGTAGGAGCAGTTGAACGATTTGTTGCAGAGCGGGAAGTCGGCGACGATGTTGCCCTCGATCACCGCCTCCAGCAGCGGCCACTGGAACCACGACGGATCGCGGGCATGGCAGCGGTCCACCGTCCCGTCCGGCCGCAGCCGCACCCACAGCAGGATATCGCCGCGGAAGCCTTCGACCAGGGCGAGGCCTTCGGCCGGCTCGTCGCCGCCGGGTGGCGATACCTCCGCCAGAACCGGCCCCGCCGGCATCCGCGCCAGCGTGTGCGCGATCAGCGATAAGCTCCTGACGACCTCGGCGAAGCGCACGCGGACGCGGGCATCGACATCGCCCGCCTCCGCCGCCGGGATATCGAAGGGAAGCTGGTCGTAGGGCGGATAGCCGGGCTGGCGGCGGGCGTCGACGGCGCGCCCCGAGGCGCGGCCGATGACACCGCCGCAGCCGAACCGGCGGGCAAGATCGGGACGCAGGATGCCGGTGTTGACGGTGCGGTCCTGCAGCGACGTCGTCTTGTCGTACAGTTCGGCCAGCTCCGGCAGGCGGGCGCGGGCCTCGGCAATCACACCCTCGACCGCCGCCCGGCCATCGGCGGTCAGGTCGGCGGCGACCCCCCCGGGAACCACCCGATCCATCATCAGGCGGTGGCCGAAACACGCATCGGCGGCGCGCAGCACCCGCTCGCGCAGGACGCCGCAGTGGGCGAGCATGACGGCGAACGCCGCATCGTTGCAGATGGCGCCGATATCGCCCAGGTGGTTGGCGATCCGCTCCAGCTCGGCCATCAACGCCCGCAGCCAGACCGCCCGCTCGGGAACGACCGTTTTCGTCGCCGCCTCCACCGCCTGGGCAAAGGCGATGGCGTAAGCGACGGTGCTGTCGCCGGAGATGCGCCCGGCGAGACGCGCCGCCTTCTCCAGCGGTGCGCCCGCCATCAGGCTCTCGATGCCCTTGTGGACGTAGCCGAGGCGCTCCTCCAGCCGTACCACCGTCTCGCCGCTGCAGGTAAAGCGGAAGTGGCCGGGCTCGATGATGCCGGCATGCACCGGGCCGACCGGGATCTGGTGCAGGCTCTCCCCTCCACCGGCGAAACGGGTAGGCCGCGGCCCGGCGGCCGGCGCCGCCGCGGGTGCCCCGGCCCGCGCCGGCCAGCAGCCGTGATCCAGCCACGGCCGCGGATCGGGGTTGCCGTCCGCCTGCATGCCGTGGAGCTCGCAGATGGTCCGCTCGAGACGGATGGCGGGCGGAAACACCGCCGCCACCGACGGAAACCGGCCGGCCGGGCAGTCGAGGCTCACGACACAGATCCGGCTCCTGCCTTTCCGCACATCCGTGGCGGCCTCGGCCGGCGTCTCGATCAGCGCGAGGTTGACCCGGCCGGGCTCACCCCAGTAGCCGGCGAGGCCGCAGCCGCCATCGTCCAGCACCGCCGCCGCTCTCAGCCATCCGGGCACGTCGACGCGGAAGCGCGGCCAGGGACGAAGATCGGTGCAGCGGGCGGCTTTGCCGGTGAGGGCGTCGATCGGGGAGATTCTGCTCATCCGGCCGCCCTCAGCCGACCATCGCCGCGACGGCGCGAAACCAGGACACCAGCGCGCCGGGCAGGAACACCCCCGCTGTCAGCACGATCGCGAGATGGACGAACAACGGCACGGAGGACGCGTGCACCGGCGCGTTGCCCGGACTCGGCTCTCCGAAGGCGAGGCCTTGCATGCGCAGCACCAGTGCCCCGAAGCCGGTCAGCAGGCCGAGGACAAGCGGAACCGCGAGCAGCGGCTCGCGGGCGAAGGTCGAGGTGATGATCAGGAACTCGCTCATGAAGATGCCGAACGGCGGCAGGCCGGCGATGGCGATAACGCCGAGGACGAGGCCCCAGCCCAGCATCGGGTGGCTCTCGGTCAGGCCGCGGATATCGGCGATGCGCTGGGTGCCCTTCGCCTGGCTGACGTGTCCGACGGCGAAGAAGATCGCCGATTTCGTCAGGCTGTGCATGGTCATATGGAACAGGCCGGCGAAGCTGGCGATCGGTCCCCCCATGCCGAAGGCAAAGGTGATGATGCCCATGTGCTCGATCGACGAGTAGGCGAACATCCGCTTGATGTCGCGGCGGCGATACAGCATCAGCGCGGCAAAGCCGAGCGAAATCAGCCCCAAGGCGGTCATCAGCGCCCCGGGGGCGAGGGCCGCCCCGTTCGCCGTCAGCAGGATCTTGAAGCGCAGCAGCATGTAGAGGGCGACGTTCAGCAGCAATCCGGACAGCACCGCCGAAATCGGCGTCGGGCCTTCGGCGTGGGCATCGGGCAGCCAGGCATGCAGCGGCGCCAGCCCCACCTTGGTGCCGTAGCCGAGCAACAGGAAGATAAAGGCAAGGTTCAGCAGCGCCGGATCGAACGAGGAAGCATGGGCCACCAGCAGCGTCCACGCCATCGCATCGAGGCCCTGGCCCATCGCCGGGCGGGCGGCGAGGTAGATCAGGATGGTGCCGAACAGCGCCAGCGCGATGCCGACGCTGCCGAGGATGAAGTATTTCCAGGCAGCCTCAAGCGCCGCTGGGGTGCGATAGATGCCGACCATCAGCACCGTGGTCAGCGTCGCCAGTTCGATCGCCACCCACATCAGGCCGATGTTGTTGGCGAGCAGCGCGAGATTCATCGCCAGCATCAGCACCTGATACATCGCGTGGTAGAAGCGCAGGTAGCCCGGCGTCAGCCGGCCGGTCTCCAGCTCGTGGGCGATGTAGCTGGCGCTGAACACGCTGGTGGTGAAGGCGACGAAGGTGTTGAGGATGATCAGGAAGATGTTGAAGTCGTCGACGTGCAGATAGAGCGACCGTGCCGGCCGGACGACGATCAGCAGGGATGAGGCGGCGAGGGTCAGCGCCGTCGCCAGCACATTGAGCGCCGCCCCCAGACGGTATGACGAGACCACCGCCAGCAGCGCTGCCGCAACCGCCGGGATGATCAGGACGCTTGCCATCGCGGCTTCGCCGGAGAGGATCACGGCTGCTCTCCGCGGTAACCGTCGAGAACGTGGATGTCGACGGTATCGAACCGCTCGCGGATGCGGAACAGAAAGATGCCGATGACGATCAGCGCGATCAGCACCGAGAAGGCGACGCTGATCTCGACGACGAGCGGCATGCCCTTGGCGCCGGCGGCGGCAAGGATGAGGCCGTTCTCCAGCGACATGAACCCGACCACCTGCCCGACCGCATTGCGCCGCGAGACCATCAGCAGCAGTCCCAGCAGCACCACCGACAGCGCGAACGCGAGGTCCTCGCGGGTCAGCACGTCGGCGGCCTCGGTGATCGGCAGCATCACCATGATCGACAGCGCGACGAGGCCGATGCCGCATAGCATGGTCATGCCGACGCCGACGACGGTTTCGATCTGCCGGTGGATGCCGAGACGCTGCACCATCCGGTAGAGGACGACGGGAATGACGACGCCCTTGAACAGCAGCGCGATCAGCGCGGTGACGTAGAGATGCGGCGCCGCCTGGACGAACGCCTGCCAGGCGACGGCGAGCCCCAGCACCACCGCGTGCGCGGCGAAGACGTTGATCAGGCTGTAGAGACGGACCTGGTAGAGCAGCATCAGGCTGATCAGCACGAGGCCGCCGGACAGCAGATGGGAGATATCGAAAGCGAGCCCGTGCATCAGACGCTCCGGGTGACGAACAGCAGCAAGGTGCCGAGCAGCCCCAGCATCAGCGCCGCCCCGAGGAATTCGGGGACGCGGAACACCCGCATCTTGGCGATCGAGGTCTCGAAGACGGCGAGCAGGACGCCGGCCACCACCAGCTTCAGCAGGTAGGTGACCGTCCCGACGAGGTACGCAAGGAAGCCGTCGCCGAGCGCGGCCATTCCCCACGGGGCGAAGACGCAGGCGATCAGCGACGCATAGAGCACCAGCTTGAGGAAGGCGGCGGCCTCGATCATCGCCAGGTGCCGGCCCGAGTATTCGAGCACCATCGCTTCGTGCACCATCGTCAATTCCAGGTGGGTCGCCGGGTTGTCGACGGGGATGCGCGCATTCTCGGCGATCGAGACGATCAGCAGCGCCACCAGCACCAGGGCGAGGGAAATGCGTAAGCCGACGTTCTGATCAAGCATGAAGTTGGCAACCGACGACAGCTGGGTGGTGCCGGCGAGCAGGGACAGGGTAAAGACCGCCATCAGCATCGCCGGTTCGGCGACCGACGCGATCATCATTTCGCGGCTGGAGCCGAGGCCGCCGAAGCTGGTGCCGACGTCCATGCCCGCCAGTGCCAGGAAGAAGCGGGCGGTGCCGAGCAAGGCGACGATGGCGATCATGTCCGCCGACCAGCTGAACAGCAGCCCGGTGGCAAAGGTCGGGATCAGCGCCGCAGCGACCCAAACCGCCGTGAATACCAGATAGGGGGCGACCCGGAACAGCCACGAGGCACTCTCCGCCAGCACCACTTCCTTGCGCACCAGCCGCGCCAGATCGCGATAAGGCTGCAGGACGGAAGGTCCGCGCCGGCGCAGCATTCGTGCCTTCAGCCAGCGGACGAAGCCGGTCAGCAGCGGGGCGATGGCCAGCACCAGCAGCATCTGCAGGCCCTGAACCAGCCAGTCGGCGGCTACTGCCATAGCGCGAGCCCCGCCAGCAGGATGACGAGGGTGGCGAACACCAGGGTGAGGTACCGCCGGATGGTCATGAATTGCAGCGTGTTCAGCCGCGTCGCCGCCGCGTCGACGCCCGGGCGATCGGCGTGAACAGGTACTCCCAGGCGAGATCGTGCAGGCGCAGGTGCAGGCGCGCCGGGGCGAGGCTGCCCGGCTCGGGCATCTCGACCCGCTCCTCGACGCGGAAGACGCCGCGCCCGAAGACGCGTCGGATCGGCTGGGCGAAGCTGCCGGCGGTGTACTGTGTGGCGGGGCTGGGGTCCGGAAAGCCGCAATCCCAGGCGGGCGCCCGCCGCACCGCGTGGGAGGCGAGCCGCCGCACCGCCATCGCGATCAGCGTCGAAGTGCAGAGCAGGAAGACCAGCAGGATGAGGCCGTTATAGGATGCGCGCTGCGGCGACAGCGGGATCAGCGACAGCCACGGCAAGGGAGCTTGCGGCGACAGGCTGGCAGCGGTCAGTTCGCGGACGACCCCCGACAGCGCGTCGACGACAAACCCCGGCAGCACTCCGGCCAGCGCGCAGAGCAGCGCCAGCACGATCATCGCCGCGCAGGAAAAGGCATCCACCTCGCCCGCCGCCTGTGCTTGCGCGGATCGCGGACGGCCGAGGAAGGAGATGCCGAATGCCTTGACGAAGCAGGCGGCGGCGAGCGCTGCCGATAACGCCAGCGCCGCGCCGACCGCCGGCACCAGGAACTTCAGGCCCCAGTGGGACAGGTTGGGACTGTCGAGGATCGCCTGAAAGGTCAGCCACTCGGAGACGAAGCCGTTCAGCGGCGGCAGCGCCGAGATCGCCGCGCAGCCGGTCAGGAACGTCGTCGCCGTCACCGGCATGCGCTGGATCAGCCCGCCCAGCCGCTCCATGTCGCGCTCGCCGGTGGCGACGAGCACCGCGCCGGAGCCGAAGAACAGCAGGCTCTTGAACAGCGAATGGTTGAGGACGTGGAACAGCGCCGCGGTCAACGCCAGCGCGGCGCCGGTGACCATGCCGTTGGCCTGGAACGCCAATGCCAGCCCGAGGCCGATGAAGATGATGCCGATGTTCTCGACGGTGTGGTAGGCGAGCAGCCGCTTGAGGTCGTGCTGCATCAGTGCGTAGAGGACGCCGAGCACCGCCGTCGTCGCGCCGATGACGAGGACAACGGCGCTCCACCACCAGGCCGGCGGCCCGGCGAGCTGGAAGACGATGCGGATCAGCCCGTAGATGGCGACCTTGGTCATCACCCCGCTCATCAGCGCCGAGACGTGGCTGGGCGCCGCTGGATGCGCCAGCGGCAGCCAGACGTGCAGCGGCACGATGCCGGCCTTCGATCCGGCGCCGAGCAGGACGAGGATCAGCACCAGGGTCTGCTGCCAGGACGCGAGCCGTTCCACCCGCATGGCGGCAAAGGTGTAACCACCTTCCGCGCCGGCGAGGACGCCGAACGCCAGCAACAGGCACAGCGTGCCGAAACCAGCCATCACGAGGTAGATATAGCCGGCGCGCGCCGTACCCTGGGTGCGATGATGCGCCATCACCAGCGCCCACGAGGCGAGCGACATCAACTCCCAGGCGAACAGGAAGGTGAAGGCGTCGTCAGCGAGGACGACAAGGTTCATCGCCGCGAGGAACGCGGCAAAGAACGGCAGCACGCGCTGCGGGGCGTGCTCGTGACGGCCGTAGCCGACCGCATAGAGGCTGGCCGCCGCCCCGCCGAGGTTGACGACGGCAAGGAAGAACGCCGAGAGCCTGTCGAGCCGCAGGTGCGCTTCGATCCACGGAATGCCGAGCGGCAGCACCAGGCTGGCGGTACCGGCCCTGCCGGTCAGCACCGACAGCCCCGCCACCAGGCCGGCGACGCAGGCTGCGAAGCAGGTGGCGTAAAGCACCGTCGTCGCTGCCGGCCGCCGACAGAGGGGCACGACCACCACCGCCGCCGCAAAGAGCAGGCCGATCACGTAAAGAGGTGGGGTCAACGACTCCTCATGCGTTCATGTTCTGGTCGCCCTCATCGGCGCTGCCCGGCCCTGTCTCTGCCGGCGCACCGGATTTCACTCCTTCAGCCGCACACCGCGGCCTCCGCCCCCACTCACTGCACCGGCGCCGATCACTTCGATGCCGAGGGCACCGAGGGCGTCGATCAGCTTCACCAGCGAGTCGACGTTGCCGCGGACGGTGCCGTCACTGGCCTCCATGCGCTGGATCGTCGGCAACGAGAGCCCCGCAGCTTCGGCCAGCGCCCGCTGATCGATACCGAGAAGTGCCCGGGCCGCCTTGAGCTGAGCTGCCGTAATCATGTCTCACACATCATTTTCGATATACGCCGGTTGAGTATTCACATCGAAGCGAAACAGCGCCACTCTTGGCCGGCGACGTCCATGGCCTGGGGCGGCTATCAGCCATCCGCAAGTCACGCGACAGCTGGAGCGAGGACGCACCACGCCTACGCCTCGGGTGCGTGATCGCGATGCCCCACGGTGGGGAAGCCTGCTACGCTGGCCGGCCCCTGGGCACGGCAGGTGGGAGGAGGCGATTAATGCGGGGCGTGGGACGCATCGGGTGCTGGTTGAGCGTCATCGCCGTTGTGCCGGCTGCGCGTCGACGAGGTGAGCGATTACCGCTACCAGGGCCACATTCCACGGCCCGACCGGATCATCGTCTACGACTTCGCCGCGGTGCCGTCCGACCTGCGCCGCCGGTCGATGTCGCGGGGCAAGGCGTCGCCGCACCGCTGACGACGGAGCAGCTCGCCATCAGCCGCGCCCTCGGCCGAGCAGTGGCGGCCAAGCTCGTCGCCGACCTGCAGGCCATCGACCTGCCGGCAGTGCGCGCCGAGGAGCAGCCGCCGGCGCGGGTAGGGCCAGTCTGCTCGCCGGCTATTTCCTCGTCGTCGATCCCGGCAACGCCACCGAGCGGGTGGTGCTGGGGTTCGGAGCCAGCGGTGCGCAGTTGACGACGATGGTTCGCGGCTACCTGATGACGGCGGACGGCCTGCGCGCCCTCGGCACCGGCCAGGTGGATGCCGGCAGCGGCAAGATGCCGGGCGCCGCCGTGCCGCTGGTGGTCACCGCGATTACCGCTTCAATCCGATGGACTTGCCGTCGGTGGGGCGGCGAAGGCCTACGGCGAACTCTCCGGGTCAGAGACCATCGACGGCGCCGCTGAACGCACCGCCCAGGAGATCGCCGACAAGATCCGCCTCACCGCCGAACGGCAGGGCTGGATCTGATATCACCCCCTGCTGCAGCACATGGCGCAAGCTCTAGGATCACCACCGGCAGCAGGCCATCGCCCCGAAGTCGCATCCAATCCGCCGCCACCGGGACCCAGGCCGACGTAGTTGTCTGCACCCCGACCCGAACGCCGCCTGTTTCCCGCCCCGTTCGACTTCCGCCACCCATGCGCATATGCATGGCCGCTCCAACCGGGCGGGACTCGTGAGTATTGAAAACAAAGAGAAGATGGTGCCGTGGAGTGGAATCGAACCACCGACCCCGTCCTTACCAAGGACGTGCTCTGCCCCTGAGCTACCACGGCTTCGACCGGCTGCTGCCGGCCGGGAATTGAGCGTTATTGCCGCCCGGGGTCAAGGGCGATTTCCGCTGGCCTTCCCTGATGCATCATCGAGGCGGACCTCGTATTCGCACCCCCCGGCCTTATAGCCGCGCGGATCGCGCGAAAGGTACCAGTCCATCGCCTCGTCCCAGTAGGTCACCGTCCACTGCGGCAGCGCCCGCTTCACCGCCCGGAGCGATCTGCAGGCCTTCCGCAGCGAATGCGACAAAGTCGAAGCTGCCTCCGCCGACGTCCTCATAGGCCCGCGGATCGCAGGCTTCGTAGCGGTCGTTCCAGGCAGCGAGCCGAGGCGAGCAGCGCGTCGAGGCCGGCAGTTCGCCGTAGGCGTGGGCTGCTCCGTCGGCCAGCTGGTAGCCGTTGGAGCAGTAGTCGGCGACAATGCGGACCTTCGGCACGATCTTTCCGGAATTGCAGGCTGTCCACCCGAAAATCTCGTTCCGGCAGCGGTCGCCTGCAAGCGGCGGCAGCCCTCGTGCCCGCATTTCTGCCGTCCCGCTGCCGCCAGCGTTCCTTGAGCCATGCCTTTGCGGCTAATGCAGCCGCTTCGGCAACTCGCTGATGGCGCTGTCGATCAGCGCGTTCTGCTGGGCTGGCGTCAGCTGTTCGGCCAGCAGCTTGCGGGTCGCGCCGATGGCAACATCGACGGCACGGCCGCGCACCTCGGCGATCGCCGCCTGCTCGGCCTGGGCGATGCGCTCCATCGCCTGCGCCTCGCGCCGCTTCAACGCCTGCTCCAGATCCACCTTGGCATCGGCCGCCAGCCGCGCCGCCTCACGGCGCGCGGCGGCGAGGATCGATTCCGCTTCCTCGGCGGCGTCACGCTGCTTGCGCTCGTAGGACGCCAGCATGGTCTGCGCCTCGTCGGCGAGGCGGGCGGCCTCGTCGATGCGGTTCTTGATCTTCTCCGCCCGATCGTCCAGGGCGACGCCGAGCAGATTGAACGCCCTCCTGCCGATGAAGAACAGGAAGATGAGCATGGCGATCGCCACCATGAACTCGGCGGTGGCATAGAACGGCTCGACGGCGTGGGCGCCGTGCGCAGCGGTTTCCGCGGCCCAGGCGTTCATCGGCTGTGCTCCCCGATCGAGGCATCAACAGCGGCAGCGACGGCGCCAGGCTCGACCTTCTGGCCGATCAGCCGCTCCACCGCCGCCGCGGCGACGGTGACCGCCACGTCGCGCAGTCCGGCGATCGCCGCCGATTGCGCCTGGTGGATGCGCTCCTCGGCGGCGGCAAGCTCGGTTGCCAGCCGGCCGTTGAGCTCCTCATTCCGCGCCGCGGCCTCCGCCGCTGCCTCCTCACGCGCCCGCCGAACCTCCTCGACGGCCTTGAGGCGGACATCGGCGATGGTTTTCTCGTACTCGGCGACGGCATCCTCGGCAGCGTGCTTCAGCTCCTCCGCCCGGCGCAGGCTGAGGGTGATGCGCTGTTCGCGCTCCTCCAGCACCTCGCCGACGCGGGGGAGCGCTACCTTGGCCATCAGCAGGTAGAGAATGACGAAGGTAATCGCCATCCAAACCAGCTGCGGCGACCACACGGCCGGATCGAATTGCGGCATGGCACCTTATCCCTGCGAACGGGCGGTCCGGACGAAACCGGCCCGCCGGTCGTGATCAGAACACGTCGTGATCAGAACACGAAGAGCAGGATGAGGGCGACGACCAGCGCGTACAGGGCGATGGCTTCCACCAGCGCGAAGCCGACCCACATCGGCAGCTGGATCAGCGGCTGTGCGGCGGGGTTGCGGGCGAGCGAGGCGATCGTCGTAGCGAAGATGTTGCCGATGCCGGCACCCACGCCGCCGAGACCGATGACCGCAAGGCCGGCACCGATCAGTTTTGCTGCAGCAACTTCCATTGTCTTGTTCCCTACCCTGGCGGTTTGACGGAGTGACCCAGATTGCGGATCGCCAGCCGGCGATCCGCCTCTCAACGCATCGGCCCTTAGTGCATGTGAAGGGCGTCATTGAGATAGATGCAGGCCAGCACGGCGTAGACGTAGGCCTGCAGAAAAGCGATGAGGAATTCGAGACCGGTCAGCGCGGTGGTCGCCGCCATCGGCACGATCGCCGGGAAGATGCCGAGCACCCCCATGCTGCCGACGAAACCTGCGGCGAACCCGGCGAACACCTTCAGCAGCGTATGCCCGGCGGTCATGTTGGCGAACAGACGCAGACCAAGGCTGACCGGCCGGAAGAAGTAGGAGAGAATCTCGATCGGCACCAGCAGCGGCGCGACGTACCAGGGGGTACCGTGCGGCAGGAAGAAGCCGAAGAAGCCGGTGCCGTGCTTGGCGAAGCCAATGATGGTGGTGCCGATGAAGATGACGACGGCCATCCCCAGCGTCACCGCCAAGTGCGACGTGAAGGTGAAGCCGTAGGGGACCATGCCCAGCATGTTCCCCAGCAGAATGAAGAAGAACAGGGAGAAGATGAACGGGAAGTACGGACGGCCGGCGTTGCCGACATTGGTGCGCAGCATGTTGGCCACGAATTCATAGGCCAGTTCGGCCACCGATTGTAGCCGTCCCGGAATCAGCGCCCGCGACTGCACGCTGAACACCAGGAAACCGGTGATCAGCACCACCGCGATGGTCATGAACAGGCTGGAATTGGTGAACGATGCGTCAATCCCGCCGATGTGAATCGGGACGATCGTGTGTACCTCGAACTGATGGAGAGGATTGGCCACCGTGGTCTCCGCCCTCGTTCTCCGGTCGCGCGCCGGCCGGTCTCTGCGTTTCGTTGCCCCTCGCCGGCGGTGCCGGCTTCCGGTGATGGAAGCCGAGCGCGGCATCGTAGCCGCGCACCGTCCGGTAGACGTTCCACATCCCGGCAGCGGCGCCAAGGAAGAGGAACGAAATCATTGCCCACGGTGCGGAAGCGAGCCAGCGATCCAGGAGCAGCCCTAACAGCGCTCCACCGACGACGCCCCCTACCAGGTCGGTGGCGATGGTGAACGCCATGCCGTACCCGGATGTCGTACTACCGGCCTCTGGCCCGTCTTTCGGAGCATTTTCCTCCTTCAGACGTTTCAGTCGCGCATCGAAGTCGCTTTGCCGGTCCTCTGGGGCGTGCCTGTTCATCGCACGCTGAAGTCTGACTTGCCCGGACGCCCATTGCGCCGCAGGAAGTCCGGACGATAGAGACGCTGTCGGGATCGTGTCAAGGCTGCAAAAAAACTGCTGCCGCAGTTGCGACGCCGCCGCCTAACCGGTTGAAACCACGATGACGCTGTGCAGCATGACGGAGGCGTCGAGCGAGCGGCGAATCAAGCCCCGCGGTCACGCACCGCAGGACGATGCGCCTGACAGGCGACGGCCTGCCGCCGAGCAGGTCGCCGGGGAGTCGAATGCGTCCAGGATCAGCGCTTCTTGGAACTCAGCAGATCGGCATCGAAGACGTAGACGCCGACGCCCGGGTCGTTCTTGATGTCCGGGATCAGGTGCAGCTGCTTGACCGCCCGCATCTCTTCCGGGTTGGCCGGATCGACGATGATGACGCGCTTGTCGGAGCCGTCGAACGGAAACGGAAACAGCGTGTACTTGATGCGGCCGTCCGGCAGCACCTTGGTCTCGACATGGCCGCCGAACGACTTCTGCGGATACATGTTGTAGCGGCGCTGGTTCGGATTGGGCTCTTCGGGCTCCACCGCTTCGATCGGGGTGGTTTCCGTCGCCTCGGTCGGAACCGGTTCCGCCTTCGGATCCTTGTCGTCTGCCATGGCGCCGCGTCTTCTTTCGGTGAGGAACGAGAGGCCGCCGACTGCAGGGTGGCCGTCCCTCCGGTTCAGCATCTGCCTCTCAGGTGAGCAAGCCAAGTTCACCGAAGCGCCCAGCTCTGCCCCGCCCGGACTTCAGCCGATGATCGAGGAAAACATGGCCCCCGGTGCCGGGGTTGTCAACGGAAGCGACGCCGGGATGCACGCAGGGGCGCATCGGCGCCAACGCAGCCCTCAGGCGGTGCGGCGGAACGGCTCGGGCTGGTGCAGATCGACCGAGACCAGCCGGGAGACGCCGCGCTCGACCATGGTGACGCCGAACAGCCGGTGCATGCGCGCCATCGTCAGCCGGTGGTGGGTGATGACGAGGAAGCGGGTGCCGCGCCCGGCGAGATCGGCGAGCAGCGTGCAGAAGCGGTCGACGTTGGCGTCGTCCAGCGCCGCGTCCACCTCGTCGAGCACGCAGACCGGCGCCGGCCGGCCGAGGAAGAGGGCAAACCGCAGCGCCAGCGCCGTCAGCGTCTGCTCGCCGCCGGACAGCAGCGACATCAGCTGCAGCTTCTTGCCGGGCGGGCTCGCCATCACCTCCAGCCCCGCCTGCAGCGGGTCCTCGGCGTCGGTGAGCGCGAGGTGGGCGTGGCCGCCGCCGAACAGCCGGGTGAACAGCGCCTGGAAGTGCCGGTCGATTTCGGCAAAAGCGATGCGCAGCCGCTCGCGGCAGCCGCGGTCGAGCTCGGCGAGTGCCGCGCCGCAGCTTGGCTACCGCCTCCAGCAGGTCGCCTCGCTGCTGCTGCAACTCGTCGATCTGGGTCCGCAGCTCGGCTTCCTCGGCATCGGCGCGCAGATTCACCGGCCCCATCCCCTCGCGCTCGCGGCGCAGACGCTCGAGCCGCCGCTCCTCCGCCGCCACCTCCAGGTCGGCCTTCAGCGGCGCATCGATGATCTCCGGCAGCACGCGGGGCTCCACCTCCAGCCGCTCGGCGATCGCCTCCTGCACCGATGCCGCCGCCTGCTCGGCCTGGGTCCGCTCGGCCTCGGCGCGCACCCGCTGCTCGCGGGCCCTCCCCCAGCGCCCGCTCGGCCGCGCGCAGGCTGCGATCCGCCTCGGCCAGCGCCGCCTCACCCGCCGCGGCGGCATCGGCGGCGCGGCGCGGCGCGCTGCCTCGGCCGCCTGCAGCCGGTCGAGCAGGGCACGGCGCTGCTCCGACAGCACCGGCGGCAGCGCCTCCAGCTCCGCCAGCGTAGCCTCCGGTCTCACGGCGGCGCTCGCTGCGGGCGGCGACCTCGCGGCGCGTCGCGGCCAGCCGCTCGTCCCAGGACGTCAGCTCGGCCTCGACCGTCTGCAGCCGCCGCGCCCGGCCGGCGGCATCGCGCAACAGCAGATCGCGCCTTGCCCGGGCGTCCGTCTGCGTCCCCCGCATACGGACGAGATCGGCGCGGACGCCATCCAGCGCGCCTTCGCCGCGGCGGCATCGGCGGGCAGCGCGGCGAGTTCGGCGTCGAGTTCGGCCAGCCGGTCGGCGCCCGCAACTCAGCTCCTGCCCGCCGCGGCCAGCGCCTCGCCGGCGCCCGCCAGCCGCTGTTCCAGCCGCAGCCGCGCAGTGCGCAGCTCGCGCCCAGCCTGTCGGCGGCGGCGCGCGTACTGTGTCGGCGGTACGCAGCCGCGCTCGCGCCTGCTGCTCGGCGCCGATCGCGTCCTTCGCCGCGATGCGGCGCTGCTCGTGCTCGGCGCGCAGCTGCTGCACCGCGGCATCGGCCTCGGCGCGCCGACCAGCGCCTCCAGCCGAGGCGCGCTGGCGCAGCCGCACCGCCGCCGGTGCCGGCGCCCCCGCCCGCCGGGTATAGCCGTCCCACCACGCCAGGCGGCGCCGTCGGTGGTCACCAGCAACTGGCCGGGACGCAGCGCCGCCTGCAGCCGCTCGCCTTCGTCCGCGCCCTCCACCACGCCGATGTGGCCCAGCCGCCGCACCAGCGGCGCCGGAAACTCGGCCAGCGCCAGCGCCTCGGCGCCGTCCGGCAGCAGCGACGCGGCGTCGTAGGCGGGCAGCGCCCGCCAGAACGCCGGCGCCGCCGGATCACAGCCGGCGAGCACGTCGTCGCCCAGCGCCGCCAGCGCCGCCTCCAGGCCGGCGGGCACCTTCAGCGCATCGAGCAGCGCATCGCCGGCGGCGCCCTTGGCGACGGCGCCGTCGAGAACCTCGCGCAGCGCCGTTCCTGTGCCGCCAACCGGGTCGCCTCGGCCTCGGCGGCCCATAGCCGACGCACCGTCCACTCGGCCGCCGCCAGCCGCAGCCGCTCACCTTCCGCCGCCGCCAGGGGCCGCCCGCGCCGCCTCTGCTTCGGCATCGGCGGTGGCGGCCGCCGCCTCGGCATCCGCCAGCGGCGCCAGCCGCGCCTCTTCGCCCGATGCCGCCTGCTGCCGCTGCACGCCACCTCGTCCTTGCGCGCCTGCACCCGGCGCAGCGCCTGGCCCGCCTCGTCGCGGCCGCGCTGCGCGCCGCCCGCCTGCCCGCCCGGCCGCCACCTGCTCGGTCAGCCGGTTCGCCTGGTCTTCGAGCGCCGCCACATCAGCCGAAGCCGCCGCCAGCGCCGCTTCCGCCCGGTCGATCTCCGCCGCCTCGCCGCGCGGCGCTCGACCAGCCGGTCGCGCTCGCTGCCCAGCCGATCGCACGCCGCCTGCGCGTCCACCCCCGCGCCTGGTCGCGCCGCAGGTCGTCATCGAGGCTTGCCGGAGCACGGCGCGCGCCGCCTCGGCTTCGCGGGCGACCCGCCGCTCCTCGGCCTCGGCGCCTCGCGCTCGGATCCCAGCACCAGCAGCGCCGCCGCCGGCTTCGCCGTCCGCCTGCCGCAGCTGCGGCACCGCCGCCGCCGCATCCGCCTGCCGCAGCGCCGCCGCGGCCGCCGTGCCGGTCGCGCCCGCCACCACCTGCTCCGCCGTCGCCAGCCGTGCCTGCGCCGCCGCCAGCCCCTCCTGCGCCGCCTGCCAGCGCAGCCACCAGATGGTCGCCTCCAGCTTGCGGATCTGCGCCGACAGCGTGCGGTAGCGGCCGGCCTGCTTGCGCCTGCCGCTGTAGCTGGCTGCACTGGGCGTCCAGCGTCGCCAGTACGTCGTCGAGGCGGGCAGGTTGGCTTCGGCCGCCTGCAGGCGCTGCTCGGCCTCGTTCCGCCGGGCGTGCAGGCCGACGATCCCCGCCGCCTCCTCCAGCAGCGCCCGCCGCTCCACCGGCTTTGCCGCGATCAGCTGCGACACCTGGCCTTGCGTCACCATCGCCGCCGAACGCGCGCCGGACGCGGCGTCGGCGAACAGCAGGTGCACATCGCGCGCGCGGACCTCGCGGCCGTTGACGCGGTAGGAGGAGCCGCGCGCCCGCTCGATCCGCCGGCTGACCAGCAACTCCTCCATGCCCGTCCACGGCGGCGGCGCGGCGGCGGTCTTGTTATCGAGATCGAGGGTGACCTCGGCGATGTTGCGGCCGGGCCGCTCGCCGCTGCCGGCAAAAATGACATCGTCCATCTCGCCGCCGCGCAGCTGCTTGGCCGAGGTTTCCCCCATCACCCAGCGCAGCGCCTCGACGAGGTTGGACTTGCCGCAGCCGTTCGGCCCGACGATGCCGGTGAGCCCCGGCTCGATCAGCAGCTCGGCCGGATCGACGAACGATTTGAACCCCGTTATTCGCAGCCTGTTGAACTGCAGCACCGTCCGCTTCCGTCGATGGTTGCGAGAACCGTCACGTCGCTTTGGCAGCCACCTTGCGCGCCGCTACTTCGCCGCCGCCAGCGCCTGGTCGATCGCCGCCTGGAATTCGGGGAAGGTGTGGTTGGGGGCGATCTTCTGGCCGTTCAGGCGGAACGACGGCGTCGAATCGACGCCGTCCTGCTTCTGCGCCTCCTGCGCCCGCGTCTGGATGCCCTGCAGCAGCGCCTTGTCGGCGAGGCAGGCGTCCACGTCGGCGGGAGCAAGGCCGGCGAGCTGCGCCCGCACCTTGAGGTCGGCAAGCGGATCGGTGCCGCGCGCCCACGCCTGCTGGTCGCGGAACAGCATGTCGAGGAAGCCGAAGTAGCGGTCGGGCGGCACGCAGCGGGCAACCATCGCCGCCCCCATCGCCCGGCCGTCCAGCGGGAAGTCGCGGAACACCCAGCGCACCATCCCGGTGTCGATATATGCCGCCTTGATCTGCGGCAGGACGTCGCGGTGGAACTCGGCGCAGTGCGGGCAGGTCAGCGACGAGTATTCGACGATCGTCACCTTCGCCTGCGGATTGCCCATGGCGCGCTCCGCCAGCATCGCCTCGGTCGTCGGCAGCGCGATCGCCGCAACCGGCAGCAGGGCCGTCAGCAGAACCAGAACAACCACCAGCTTTCGCACGGCACCACTCCCGGACCACAACATCTGGGGCGGACTATAGACGTGAGGCGCCGGCGTTACAAGCCGGCGACGCCGAACATCCGGGGTTTGCCGGGTACGCGCCGGCCACCGCCTGGACCCGGCCTCAGGTGGAAGGGCCGGCTGCAGCATCGCCGACCGGCAGCGCGAATTGGCGCAGGTAGGCGAGCAGGCTGTCGCTGCGCCAGGACGGGCCGCGCCAGCCGATGTGGCCGTCGGGGCGCACCAGCAGGCAGCCGCCGTGGTCGCCGCAGGCCTGCGCAAAGGCGCCGCTCGCATCCTCCAGCAGGGGGCAATGCCGGGCCGGGCTTCGACGGCCGCCGGCACGACGGCGAGAAGGCGCAATGGCAGCGCAGATTGCGCCGCGCGGCCCGGTGCCGGCAGCATCTCGAACAGGCGGAGTGGAAGCCGACGCCGTGCCGCCGCGTCGCAGAACTACGGCCGGGAGCGCGGCGGCCAGCCGGACCGGCTCGCCGACACCCAGCTCCGCGTCTCCTACCGGGCGGACGCTG
>JAXMDR010000035.1:0-24964 GCA_046348725.1 Rhodospirillales bacterium | reverse complement strand
ATACGTGGCGGTCCGCTTAGACGTATTTCATGTTGCAGCGCGATCAATAGGCTGCCGGCGATGCGGCACCCAGCCTCTGGATAATGTGCTATCATTGCAACATATCGTGAGTAACATATTTTAATAACAGCGCCTTGCATATTATTGTCCTGTGCCGAGGATGCCACGCCGGGTGTGCGGCGCGATAGTTCTGGCCGTTTGACCGATCACCGCCGCTTGCCTAAGGTGCCGATAGCGGCAGGCGGGCAGGCGGGCAGGCGATCGGCAGAGGCAAATGAGCGGAAGTTCGGGATTTCTCGGTGCCGACCTGGAGGCCATCCTCGCCTATGCCGCGCTCGGCCTGATCGTCGGCTTCGGCTACTACATGTCGATGCTGCTGAACAGCGGCCTGCCGCCGGAGGCACCGGCCTGGGTGGGCCGGGCCTTGCATGTGCTGCGGCTGGCTGCCGCCATCGCCTTCTTCGCCTGGCTGGCCTCCATCGGCGTTCTGCCGATCCTCTCGGCGTTTGCAGGCTTCCTGCTCGGCCGGGTCATCGCCTTCCGGGCGATGGGTGAAGATGCCTGAGCTGTCCCCGCCTTTGCGGTCATCGCCTTCGTCGTGGCGAGCTGCGGGCCTCGCAACTCTGCTCATCCTCGCCGCCTGCGTCGGCGGCGGCGAGGAAGGGAAGCACGCCGTCACCTTCGTCTGCCCCGGCGGCACAAAGCTGCTCGCCACCTTCTATGCCGACGACGACCGGATGCGGCTGCGGGTGAGCGGCCAGGAGTACGATCTGCCGCGGCAGATCTCGGCGTCGGGCGCCCGCTACGGCGAGGGTGAGGTCGTCTTCTGGAACAAAGGGCGCGAGGCGCTGCTGCAGCGCCCGGACGGTCCTTCCTACGTTGGCTGCGTGACAGCCCCTTAAGCCGGTGCATGTCCTGTCTTGCCGCCACGACGCGTTGCCGGTGCTGGCCGGCCGGTCACTGCAGCGTCGAGCGGGCCTTTTCGAGCATTGCGGCGGCGGCCATGGCGCCGTCGCGCCATGCTTCCATCAGCTCCAGCGCGCGGTCGTCGCCATCGTCGCTCATGAACAGGTCAGCGATGCGGTTGATCGCCGCGAGATCGCTGACGTGCCGAAATCCCATTTGGTAGGCTTGCTTGGGGGTCATCCGCGACGCCTCGGCCGATTGTGCGATCAGCTTAGCGCCGCGGCATGAACAATTGGTTGATCGGCTCAGCAGCAGCGGATCTTGCCGTTGCGGCCGCCATAGCGGGCATCGATGCGCTCGCGGAAGAACGCCTCGTAGCTCAGCAGCGGCTGCTCCGGATGATGCCGGCGTTGGTGCGCCAGGTACGCTTGGTAATCGGGGATGCCGCACACCTGCCGGCTCCCCTTCACCAGCATGGATAGCCACTGCCTGAAGCGGATCAGGTGACCGCGAACGTCTTGCTGGCCGCGGGCGCTTGCCGCGATCGCCTTAAGCATGTGCCACCTCCCGTCGCGGCAATCCCGGCGCCGCTTCCCGCACCGTCGATGTCGGGCTCACGTAGCCCCGCCATGCGGCGATCAGGCCAAAGATGATCATGCTGATCACCACCGCCACGAACAGCGCGCAGACGCCAGCATTGACGTAGTCGTTGAAGATGATGCGCTGCATCTCCTCGATGGTCTTCGCCGGCGCCAGGATCTGGCCCTGGGCAAGGGCGGAGCTGAACTTGTCCGCGTGCGCAAGGAAGCTGATCTTGGCGTCGGGGTGGACGAGCTTCTGCAGGCCGGCGGTCAGAGTGCAGATGAGCAGCCAGGTGGTGGGCAGGATCGTCACCCAGGCGAAGCGCTCGCGCTTCATCTTGAATAGGACGACGGTGGCCAGCGTCAGCGCGATGCCGGCCAGCATCTGGTTGGAAATGCCGAACAGCGGCCACAGGGTGTTGATGCCGCCCAGCGGATCGACGACGCCCTGGTAGAGGAAATAGCCCCACATGGCGACGCACAGCGACGTCGACAGCAGGTTGGCCGACCAGTTCTCGGTGTGCCGCAGCGGCTCCCAGAAAGCCCCCAGCAGGTCGTGGATCATGAAGCGGCCGACCCGGGTGCCGGCATCGATGGTGGTCAGGATGAACAGCGCCTCGAACAGGATGGCGAAGTGATACCAGAAGGCCATCATCGCCCGGCCGCCGAGGAAGCTGGAGAAGATGTGAGCCATGCCGACGGCGAGCGTCGGCGCGCCGCCGGCGCGTGACAGAATGCTGTGCTCGCCCACGTCCACCGCCGTCTGCGCCAGCACGTCCGGGGTGATGGCGAAGCCCCACGACGAGATCACCTGCGCTGCCTGCTCCGGGGTGGTGCCGATCAGCGCTGCGGGGCTGTTCATGGCGAAGTAGACGCCGGGATCGAGGACGCAGGCGGCGATCAGCGCCATGATGGCAACGAAGCTCTCGGTCAGCATGCCGCCATAGCCGATGAAGCGGGCCTGGGTCTCGTTTTCCAGCATCTTCGGCGTCGTGCCGGACGAAATCAGCGCGTGGAAGCCGGAGACGGCGCCGCAGGCGATGGTGATGAACAGGAACGGAAACAGGGCGCCGGAGAACACCGGGCCGGAACCGTCGATGAACTTGGTCAACGCCGGCATCTGCAGGTCGGGGCGGACGATCAGGATACCAACCGCGAGGCCGGCGATGGTGCCGATCTTGAGAAAGGTGGACAGATAGTCGCGCGGCGCCAGCAGCAGCCACACTGGCAGCACCGAAGCGACGAAGCCGTAACCGATCAGCATCAGCGCCAGCGTCGTCCCGGACAGGGTGAACAGCGGCCCCCAGGTCGGGCTGGCGGCAACGTCCTCGCCATAGATGATGCCGAGCATCAGCAGCACGAAGCCGATGACCGACATCTCCAGCACCCGGCCGGGCCGGATGAAGCGCAGGTAGATGCCCATGAACATGGCGATGGGGATGGTCACCATCACCGTGAACGTCCCCCACGGGCTTGCCGCCAGCGCCTTGACGACGACGAGCGCGAGCACGGCAAGGATGATGATCATGATCATCAACACGCCGAACAGTGCGATCAGTCCGGGCACGTTGCCCAGTTCGGACTTGATCATATCGCCGAGCGAGCGGCCGTCCCGGCGCGAGGAGATGAACAGGACCATGAAGTCCTGCACCGCGCCGGCGAAGACGACGCCGGCGAGGATCCACAGCGTTCCCGGCAGGTAGCCCATCTGCGCGGCAAGCACGGGGCCGACCAACGGTCCGGCGCCGGCGATGGCGGCAAAGTGGTGACCAAATAGGATGTACTTGTTGGTCGGTACGAAATCGAGGCCGTCATTGAACTTGACGGCCGGGGTTACCCGATTCGCGTCGAGTTGCAGCACCCGCGTCGCGATGTAGAGGCTGTAGAAGCGGTAGGCGATCAGGTAGACGCACGCCGCGGCGACGACAAGCCAGACGGCGTTGATCGATTCACCGCGATGCAGCGCCACGGTACCCAATGAAAAGGCGCCGACGACCGCCACCGCCAGCCACGCAAGGAGGTTTGCCGTCCTGCTCATTTCGCTTCTCTTCCCTCAATCCCTACCGGGCAGGGCGCCGCTCGCCCACCGATCACGTTCTCGCCTCGCACCGTTCAAGGGGTGACCACGCCCGGCCGGGCGCCTGCGCGCCAGCCGGAAAGCGGGAAGAAACAGGCAACCTGGCGCACTTCAGAATGCGGGACAGGTCACCGGCACGACACTTCAGGCGCCGGAAAATGCCTGCGGACCTGGTACCCTCGTCTTACAGACCCGCGGGTGGAACCTGTCCAACGGCACGAAACGCCGCCCACACACCGATGCCAACCGAGATTGGCGTCTTCCTCCCGTCAACCCTCGTTCCGCGTGTCCATTGGCCGTACACTTCTGTACAGGCGGCAGACACTTGCGAGGCTATTGATAATAAATCTACTTCTCGTGCCGTCGGGTGTCAATATGTTGGCTCTTCGTTCCGTTGGGCACGGCGAGCAAACGGAGGATCAAGGAATGTCCATTACGGTCATGGGGAGGCTTGGTGGCCTCGCCCTGCTTCTGCTGGCGGGATGTAGCGGCAGCGGCGATGTTTCCCTGGTGCAGAGCTGCGCTGCCGTCGACGAACGCGGCAACGTCTACCAGGCAACCAATCCTGAGATGCTGGATGCGCTGGAACAGGCGATGGCGCAGTGTGAGACGGCTGCGGCCGATCCCTCGACCTGCGTCGCCAAGGGCTGCGGTGGCACCGGTAATCGACGGTGCCTCGACCTCTCCGGATCGAAATGCGAAAAGGGTTGACGAGACGGCCTCTCCAGCTTAACACTACTATTCACATAGAGATTGTGGAATGACTCAGGGGCGACCCCATTCGGACCTCGGGTGTTAAACTGGCCGGAGACGTTGCCCTCATTCAAGTCGCATTCTCTCAATCCAATGACCCAGTGGAACTCCGGTTTCGCGGATCCGGACGAGGTTGGAAATGATGTCCGCACTGCGCCCGCTGAGCGAGTTTGAAGATTTCGCCCCGCCGGAGACGGTCCACCCCCACCGATTCCGGTCCGGCCCCAGCTGGCTCGCCTGCCGCTGCCATTCCCCCGACCCCGGTTGAATGGCCGATGCCCGTTGGTGGTGGCAGCCGCGATGTTGTGCCATACTCCCGTGGTGGCCGGCGACCTGCCACGGCTTCTGGCCTGCCTCCTTATGCTTGGGCCGGTCGGCTGGCCTGCGTGCTTACTGCGACCGCGACAACCTTTGCGCTGTTGCTCGCAATTCTGTGAGGATGGCAACGCCCACAGCAGTGCGACACTTCGCGGTTGGTTCTCGTTCGCACCGGATTTTTTTTCGCGTGGGGAGAAACCTGGCACTGGATCGCGAATTTTCGATGATGACTCTCTCCACCACTCGGGCGGACGGCTTGCGTGCGCGTTCGCCCTTATTTTTTTGTGTTATTAATGCCGTGGTGGGCAAGCCACCGTCGTTCTGCTCGGTGCACTGGTGATGAACAACGACTCTTTCAGCATCGGAATCATCGGCGCCGGCTTCAGTGGGGCCCTGCTTGCCGTTCACCTGCTGCACCGCTGCCGGCCCGGAGACCGCATCTATCTCATTGAGAAACGGGCGGGTTTCGGTCGAGGCCTCGCCTACTCGACGGTCAACCAGAACCATCTGCTGAACGTCCGAGCCGGCAATATGAGCGCGTTCCAGGATCAGCCGGACCATTTCGTCGAATGGTTGCGCCGTCACCAGGCCGAGAGCGGAGCAGGAAGCGATGCGAATCAGGATTCGTTCATTTCGCGCCGCCTCTACGGCACCTACGTCCGCAGCTTGCTGTGCGATGAGCTGTGGTCCGGCGGAAAGGGGACAAACCTTTATCTCGTTCCCGATCAGGCAGTCGCGCTGCACGAGGCTCCCGACGGCGTCTCGCTGGTGGTTGCCGGGGGTCGCTGCTATCGCCTTGACGCAGTGGTGTTCGCCGCCGGCAATCTCCCGCCGGATCGCAGCCAGGGCGCCTACTTCGGCAACCCCTGGGATCCGGAAGCGGTAACCGGTATCGCCAAGAATGCTCCGGTGTTGCTGATCGGCACCGGTCTGACCATGGTCGACGTGGTGCTGTCGCTGCTGGATGGGCAGCACCGGGGACCGATCCACGCAATGTCGCGGCGCGGGCTGTTGCCGCAGATGCATAAGCCGGCGCGGCCGGTCGAGCTTGCCGTCTGGGACCTGCCTCGCACCACGTCGATCACCAAGCTCACCCGCTGGCTCCGCCTCGGGGTGCGCACCGCCGAGGCCGAGGGCTGTGACTGGCGCAGCGTCGTCGACGGTCTGCGGCCACACCTGCAGGATCTGTGGCGCCGCCTGTCGATCGAGGAGCGGCGCCGGTTCCTTCGCCACCTGCGGCCGTGGTGGGACATTCATCGCCACCGCATGGCGCCGACGGTCGCCACCCAGCTGCAGGCGGCAATCGCCCGTGGTCAGTTGACGGTAAGCGCCGGCCGCATCGCCGAGATCACCCCGGGCGATTCGCAGGTGCAGGTCACCTACCGCCCCCGCAACGGCGAGTTGCAGACGGCGGAGTTCGCCCGCGTGATCAACTGCTCTGGCCCGGAAACCAACTACCGCGCGGCCGAAGATCCCCTCGTCCACGACCTGATGCGGCGCGGATTCGCCCGTCCCGATCCCCTCGGCCTTGGCCTCGAGGTCAGCGAGCAGGGCGCGCTGCTGAGTGCCGACGGCCGCCCGTCGCCACGGTTGTTCGCGCTGGGGCCGGTTACCCGCGGCAGCTTCTGGGAGATCGTGGCCGTTCCCGACATCCGGATGCACTGCGCCCGGCTGGCGGCACACTTGGCAACGCGGCTGCGGGAGATGAACCGTAACGAGTCGGCTGCCCGCCGTCAGCGCGGCATCATCTCATCGCCGCCTGAGGAACGCCCGGCGGATTCCGTTCCGCCGATGCTGCGACCGACTGCCAACGGCGCCTGATCCTCGGCGCGAAGCCGCAGGCACGTCCCGATGAGGGTGCAGCCCGCTGGCCGTCACTGAGGGCGAGGCACTGCTTCAGCCATTTCGGGCTGCGGTGCGCGCATTTCCCCTATGACGCTTTTCCGATGGACTCGCGCGCCGGTTCGCTTCTCTATGCCCGCCTCGCCATCCCGTGCGGGCTCTCCGATCCTGCGCACGCGCCACATGCGAGGCTACGATGATCGACCTTCTGCTGGTGGGCCTGACTGCCTTGTTCTTCGCCGGCGCCGTGGGCTACGTCCGCATCTGCGACCGGCTGTGAGGGGCGATGCTGTTCGATTATATCGCGGGCGGCGCGGTAATGGTTGTCGTCCTGATCTACCTGGTCTATGCCCTCGCCCGACCTGAGCGATTCTAGGCTCCCATGACCGTCCTCGGCTGGATCCAGATCGTTCTTTTCGTCCTCGTGACCGCCGCCCTCACCCGGCCGCTGGGCGGCTATCTGGCCGCCGTCTTCGCGGGCGAGCGGACGCTGCTGTCGCCGGTGCTGGCGCCGCTGGAGTGCGGCTTCCTCCGGCTTGCGGGCATCGACGCACAGGCGGAACAGCGCTGGCCGGACTATGCCGTCGCCATGCTGATGTTCAATTTCATGGGCGTCCTGCTTTTGTACGCGCTGCTGCGCCTGCAGGCGCTGCTGCCGCTCAATCCGCAGGGCATGGACGCGGTGGCGCCCGATCTTGCGTTCAACACC
The DNA here is from genome assembly GCA_046348725.1 of Rhodospirillales bacterium. Lineage (GTDB taxonomy): Bacteria > Pseudomonadota > Alphaproteobacteria > Rhodospirillales > Defluviicoccaceae > Defluviicoccus. The sequence goes on along the minus strand of JAXMDR010000035.1, from coordinate 17,778 downwards.
GCCGTCAGCTTCGTCACCAACACCAACTGGCAGAACTACGCCGGCGAGAGCACCCTCGGCTACCTGGTGCCAATGGCCGGCCTGACCGTGCAGAACTTCCTCTCGGCTTCGACCGGGATAGCGCTGGCGCTGGCGCTGGTCCGCGGCTTCGCCCGCCGCGGCGCCGCCACCATTGGCAACTTCTGGGTGGATGTCACCCGCGCCACCCTTTACGTGCTGCTGCCACTGTGCCTCGTCGCGGCGGTGTTCCTGGTTTGGCAGGGCGTCCCGCAAAACCTGGACGCGGCTGTCGAGGCGACCCCGCTGGAAGGCGCGGCGCAAACCATCCCGCAGGGGCCGGTGGCATCGCAGATGGCCATCAAGATGCTGGGGACCAACGGCGGCGGCTTCTTCAACGCCAACTCGGCGCACCCCTACGAGAACCCCACGGCGCTCGCCAACCTCGTGCAGATGCTGCTGATCTTCGCCCTCGGCGCGGCGCTGACCAACGTCTTCGGCCGGATGGTCGGCGACGAGCGGCAGGGCTGGGCGCTCCTCGGCGCCATGGCGCTGCTGTTTCTTGCCGGCGTCGCGCTGTGCTACTGGGCGGAAGCCGAAACCAGCCCGGCGATGGCGGCGTTCGGCATCGATCCCGCCGCCGGCAACATGGAAGGCAAGGAGGTGCGGTTCGGCGTGGCGGCATCGGCGCTGTTTGCGACGGCGACGACGGCGGCCTCGTGCGGCGCGGTCAACGCCATGCACGACAGCTTCATGCCGCTGGGCGGCATGGTGGCGCTGATCAACATGCAGCTCGGCGAGATCATCGTCGGCGGCGTCGGCGCCGGCCTCTACGGCATGCTGCTGTTCGCCATCCTGACCGTCTTCATCGCCGGCCTGATGGTCGGACGCACCCCCGAATACGTCGGCAAGAAGATCGAGGCGAAGGAGGTGAAGATGACGATGCTCGCCATCCTCTGCCTACCGTTCGCCATCCTCGGCTTTACCGCGCTGGCCGTAGTCCTGCCGGCGGGAACCGCCGCCATCCAGGACGCCGGCCCGCACGGCTTCAGCGAGGTGCTCTACGCCTTCACCTCGGCCACCGCCAACAACGGCAGCGCCTTCGCCGGCCTCGGCGGCAATACTCCCTTCTATAACCTTGCGCTCGGCATCGCCATGCTGATCGGCCGTTTTGCCACGATCGTGCCGATGCTGGCGATCGCCGGCTCGCTGGCGGCAAAGGCGACGCTGCCACCCTCGGCCGGCACGTTTCCCACCAGTGGCGGCCTGTTCGTCGGACTTTTGACCGGCATCATCCTGATCGTTGGCGGCCTTACCTTCCTGCCTGCCCTGTCGCTGGGGCCGATTGCCGAACACCTGGCGATGCTCGCCGGCATCTCTTACTGAACGGGAGCGGCGAGATGGACCACGCGACAGGCGAGGGCGAGGCCGCAACGGGCGAAGCGCTGTCGGCGCTGCGCAAGCACGATCGGCGGCGCGGCGTCGCCCTGCTGGACCGGGAGATCCTCGTTCCCGCCATCGGCGGCGCCCTCCGCAAGCTCGACCCCCGCCTGCTCGTCCGCAATCCGGTGATGGCGGTGGTCGGCGCGGTTGCCGCGCTGGCGACGATCCTGTTCCTCCGCGCCGCGGCGGTTGGGGGGGCTGGCCTCGCCTTCTCGGCGCAGATCGTCTTCTGGCTGTGGACCACGCTGCTGTTCGGCAATTTTGCCGAGGCGGTGGCGGAGGGACGCGGCAAGGCGCAGGCGGCGACGCTGCGCCGCACCCGCACCGAGACCACGGCGAAGCTGCTGGACGGTTCCGGCAGCGGCCAGTGGCGGCCGGTCTCGGCGCTCGAGCTGAAGGCGGGCGACGTCGTGCTGGTGGAGGCGGGCGACCTGATCCCCAGCGACGGCGAGGTCATCGACGGGGTGGCCTCGGTCAACGAGGCGGCGATCACCGGCGAGTCGGCGCCGGTGATCCGCGAAAGCGGCGGCGACCGCTCGGCGGTGACCGGCGGCACCCAGGTGATCTCCGACCGCATCGAGGTGCGCATCACCGCCGCGCCCGGCTCGACCTTCCTCGACCGGATGATCGCGCTGGTGGAGGGCGCGCGGCGGCAGAAGACCCCCAACGAGATCGCACTCAACATCCTGCTCGCCGGGATGACCATCATCTTCGTCCTCGCCGTCGCCTCGATCCCGAGCTTTGCCGCCTATGCCGGCGGCGCCGTGCCGATGATCGTGCTGATCGCGCTGTTCGTAACTCTGATTCCGACCACCATCGGCGCGCTGCTGTCGGCCATCGGTATCGCCGGGATGGACCGGCTGGTGCGGTTCAACGTGCTCGCCCGCTCGGGACGGGCGGTGGAGGCGGCGGGCGACGTCGATACGCTGCTGCTCGACAAGACTGGCACGATCACGCTCGGCAACCGCCAGGCGACCGAGTTCCTGCCGCTGCCGGGCATAGCCGAGCGCGATCTCGCCGATGCGGTGCAGCTGGCCTCGCTCGCCGACGAGACGCCGGAGGGCCGCTCCATCGTCGTGCTGGCGAAGGAGAAGTACGGCATCCGCGGCCGCGAGATGGCGCCGCTGCACGCCCACATGGTGCCGTTCACGGCGCAGACGCGGATGAGCGGCATCGACATCGATGGCCACGCCATCCGCAAGGGGGCGACCGAAGCGGTCGTCGCGTACATCCGCCAGATCACCCGCGATGCCAACATGGAGATGCCGCGGCCGCTGCAGGAGATCGTCGAGCGGGTCGCCCGCGCTGGCGGCACGCCGCTGGCGGTGGCCAAGGACGACCGCATCCTCGGCGTCGTCCACCTCAAGGACATCGTCAAGGGCGGCATCCGCGAGCGCTTCGATGCGCTGCGGCAGATGGGCATCCGCACGGTGATGATCACCGGCGACAACCCGCTGACCGCCGCCGCCATCGCCGCCGAGGCCGGCGTCGACGACTTCCTCGCCGAGGCGACGCCGGAAGCGAAGCTGCAGCTCATCCGCGACGAGCAGGCCAAGGGCAAGCTGGTGGCGATGTGCGGCGACGGCACCAACGACGCACCGGCGCTGGCGCAGGCGGACGTCGGTGTCGCCATGAACACCGGCACCATGGCGGCGCGCGAGGCCGGCAACATGATCGACCTCGACAGCGATCCGACCAAGCTCATCGAGATCGTCGGCATCGGCAAGCAGCTGCTGATGACCCGCGGCGCGCTGACCACCTTCTCCATCGCCAACGACGTCGCCAAGTACTTCGCCATCATCCCGGCGATGTTCCTCGCCTTCTACCCGCAGCTGTCGGCGCTCAACGTCATGGGCCTCGCCAGCCCGCAGAGCGCGATTTTGTCGGCGACCATCTTCAACGCCATCATCATCGTCGCGCTCATTCCGCTGGCGCTGCGCGGCGTGCGCTACCGGCCGACCGGAGCCGCGGCGCTGCTCCGCCGCAACCTTTTGATCTACGGCCTCGGCGGCCTGATCGTGCCGTTCGTCGCAATCAAGCTCATCGACCTCGTCGTTTCCTCCATCGGCCTTGCCTGAAGGAGGCCAGCCGTGCTGTCCCATGTCCGTCCCGCGCTGGTGCTGCTGCTGCTGTTCACGCTCCTCACCGGCCTCGCCTACCCGCTCGCCGTCACCGGCATCGCCGGACTCGTCTTTCCCGATCAGGCCTCCGGCAGCCTGATCCGGCGCAACGGCAAGGTTGTCGGCTCGGAGCTGATCGGCCAGCGCTTTGTGTCGGCAGGCTACTTTCACGGCCGGCCATCGGCAGCGGGTGCCGACGGCTACGACGCGATGGCCTCGGGCGGCAGCAATCTCGGCCCGACCAGCAAGGCGCTGATCATCCGGGTGCAGACGTGGCCGCCCTCGGCGTCCGGCACGGGCCCATCCCCGCCGATCTGGTGACGGCATCGGCCAGCGGCCTCGATCCGCACATCAGCCCGGCGGCGGCGGAGCTGCAGGTGGCGCGGGTCGCCGCCGCCCGCCGCTGGCCGGTCGAGCGGGTTCGCGCCGCCGTCGCCGCGGCGACCGAGCAGCGCCTGTTCGGGCTGTTCGGCGAGCGGCGGGTCAACGTGCTGCGGCTGAACCTCGCGCTCGACGCAGCATCGCACTGACCCGGCGTCGGTGACGGCAGGTCATTCCGGCATCGCCGGCGGGTCCGGGTCGAAGTCCCAGTTCTTGTCGGCGGGCGGATAGCGACCGATCCATTCGCCCAGCAGCCGGACGTGCTCCGCTTCCTCGGAGGCGAACTGCGTCGCCAGCTCGCGGATGCGCGCATTCGTCGTGGTTTGCGCCACCGAGACGTAGAAGGCATGCGCCTGCTGCTCGGCGCGCAGGGCCAGAGCCAGCGCCTGCGCCGGCTGCATCATGTAGTGCGCCTTGTCCATCGACGGCGCCTCCGGGCTCTCGTCGTCCTGCCAGCAGTACTCCCACGGTGGGATGTGCGGCAGCGTGAGGCCGGTCGCCAAGTCCTTGACCTCGTCGGCGTGCATCCGGCCGTACTTCGCCATCTGGAAGAACAGGCTCGCCACCTCGGGGTTGTTGTGCACCGCCATGCTGTCGCCGATCTCCCGGTAGCCATCGGCGGCTTCGTTCTCCAGCGTCAGTGCATGCGCCAGGAACAGCTCGACAGTATTGATCCCCCTCAGGTTGTCGGTGTCATCTGTCACGATCAAGATCCTGTTTCATCGCCCGGGCAGAGCGGGCGTGCAAGGTCATACGACGAACGCCGCTTCCAGATCCTCCACCGACGCCGTCGCCTGCAGCTCGGGCCGGTACACCGGCCGGCGGCCGATGTAGAGGACGCCGGTGCTGAGCCCGTCGTCAGCCATCAGCCAGCGAGCGGCGCGGACGGCTTCCGAGGTTGTGGTGACATCCGCCTTGCGCACGGTCGTCTTCCACTCCTTCTGACCCGGCTGGTATGTGACGCACTGGCTCAGCACCTGCACCATCGAGAACCCCGGATGGCGCACCGCCTCGCTGATCACCCGCGCCGTGCCGTTGGGATCGCCGGCATAGCAGCGGGCGATGAAGTTGGCACCAGCGGCCAGCGCCACCGCCAGCGGGTGGAACGGGCTGACGCCGGTGCCGTGCGGGGTGAGCTTGCTCCTGTCCCAGTCGGCGGGCGTCGTCGGCGACGCTTGGCCCTTGGTCATGCCGTAGACCTGGTTGTCCATCACCACGTAGGTCAGATCGACGTTGCGCCGGCAGGCGTGGAGAAAATGATTGCCGCCGATCGAGTAGCCGTCGCCGTCGCCGCCGGCGACGATCACCGTCAGATCGGGACGGGCGACCTTCAGGCCGGTCGCTACCGGCAGCGCCCGGCCGTGCACCGAGTGGAAGCCATAGACGCTGGTATAGGCGGGGATGCGGGACGAGCAGCCGATGCCGGAGATCACCGCCACGTTCTCGCGCTGCAGGCCGAGCTCGGCCAGCGCCTTGGTCAGTGACGACAGCACCGAGTAGTGGCCGCAGCCGGGACACCAGACCGGCCGGTAGTCGGACTTGAAGGCTGCCGCGGTCAGCGCTGCGCTTTGCGAAAGGGGGGCTGTCATCGCAGTTCAGCTCCACGCCCGGAGGGTTTCAAGGACTTCGCCCGGCCGGATCGGCAGCGGCCCCGGCCGGCTCAGCACCCGCACGTCGCACGGCAGGTCGTAATGCGCCCGCAGGTAGCGGTAGAACTGCCGGGAGTGGCTCTGCTCGACCACGAGAACCCGCTCGGCGCCATCGAGGGCAACGGCGAAGCGTTCCTCCTGCGCCGGTGCCAGCAGCCGCAGGCAGATGAGCCGCGTCTCGATGCCGGCTGCCTCGGCGCGAGCGCGCGCCTCGCGGGCCGGCCCGGCGCACGAGCCCCAGGTGACGATGGCGAGCGCGCCGTCGCCCTCGACGTCCGCCCAGTGCTGGCCGTAGTCGTAGAGCTCCAGCTTGCGCGCCCGCTTGTCGAGCTGCGCCGCATGGTCGTCGTTGCCGCTCGACGGCCGGCCGGAAACCGCATGCTCGAGCCCGTCGGCGATGTACTCGCCGCCCGGCGTCCCCGGGATGGCCATCGGCGAGACCCCTGAGGCGGTGACCGCGTAGCGCTGGTAATCGCTGACGCCTGCGGCCGGAACTTCCCTGCGGCCGATGAAGGCGAGGTCGGCGGGCCGGTCGATCACCGCCCGCGACTGGCCGAGCGACTGGTCGGTGAGCACGATCACCGGCACCTGCAGCTGCTCCGCCAGGTGCACCGACCACTGCGCCGTGAACTGGCAGTCGGCGATGGAACGGGCAGCGGTGACGATGTGCGGCGCATCGCCGTGCAGGCCGTAGAGCGCGATGTTGAGGTCGCTCTGCTCCGACTTGGTGGGGATGCCGGTGGACGGGCCGCCGCGCATGACGTCGACGACGACGATCGGCGTCTCCGAGGCGACGGCGAGCCCGATCGATTCCATCATCAGCGCAAGGCCGGGGCCCGACGTCGCGGTCAGTGCCGGGACGCCACCGAACGAGCCGCCGATGATCATGTTGATGGACGCCAGTTCGTCCTCCGCCTGCACCAGCACGCCGCCCACCTTTTCCAGGTTCGGCGCCAGCCATTCGAGGATCTCGGTTGCCGGCGTGATCGGGTAGGCGGCGACGAAGCGGATGCCGCCGCGGATGCAGCCGAGGCCGGTCGCCTCGTTGCCGCTGATGTTCCAGCGGGCGGCCGCTGATGCTCCGCCGGGCGCCAGCCGGCAGCGCACCGCATCCATCCCGGCGACCAGCGCCATGCCGGCGCGGACGCCGGCCAGCCCGGCATCGAGCACCTCTTGTCCGCGCTTTTTCAGTCCCTTGGCGACGACGGCGCCGACCACGTCCTCCGGCAGTCCGGTCAGGCCGGTGAGCAGGCCCAGCCCCAGCATGTTCATCCGCCCGCCGGCGAGGCTCTTCACCGTCTCCTGCAGCGGCAGCGGCACCAGCCGCGCGCCGGACGCGCGGATCCGCTCCGGCGCCTCACCGGCGTCGGCGTCGCACAGCACGACGCTTTCCCGGTCGAGGACGATCTCGCCGGCGAACCGCTCGACGTTCAGCCAGTCGAGCGCCACCATCAGGTCGAAGCGGTCGTCCAGGCACCTCGACCGGCCGCGCGCCGAGGCGCAGGAAGGCGGCAACCTCGCCGCCGCGGATCTGCGGCCCCGACGAGCGCGCCATCAGCCCGTACAACCCGGCCTTGGCGGCGGCGTCGAGCAGCATCTGCGCGGCGGTCATCACACCAGCGCCGCCGGCGCCGGTAACCGCAATCGATACGGTGTCCCCCGACACGAAGTCCTCCCCTTTCCGACATTGACATGGGCGAAATGGCCGCCCAGTGGTGGTGTGTTGCGACAAACGCGACAATTCGGCGCACGGCACGCAAGAAACATGCCGATGCGAGCGGCACGGGGGGCAGCTCGGGGGCAGCGAGCGGCCATTGACGGTCGCGGTGGCGGCGTTGAAAGTTGCCGCCATGCCGCTGCTCGAGCCTCGCCTCCACCGCGTTTCCCTACCATCCGCTGCTGCTGCTGCTGGCGGCGCTGGTGCTGGAGCCGCTGCTCGGCGAGGCGCGCGGGCCGCTGCGCCTGCTGCCGCATCCGGTGCGGCTGCTGGGCGCGCTGATCGCCCAGCTCGACCGCAAGCTCAACCGCGAGGGCCGCTCCGCCTCCGACCGGCGGCTGCGCGGCGTGCTCGTCGTCATCTTCGTCGCCGGCCTCGCGGTGGCTGCCGGCTGGGCGATCGCCTGGCTGGGGCGGGCGATCCCGTTCGGCTGGGTGGCCGAACTGGCGCTGATCATCGCGCCGCTGGCCCAGCGCAGCCTGTTCCGGCACGTGCGCGCCGTCGCCGTCGCCCTCGCCGAGGGGGGACTCGATGCCGGCCGTGCCGCCGTCGCCCACATCGTCGGCCGCGACGTCCGCCAGCTCGACGAGCACGGCGTGGCGCGCGCCGCCGTCGAGTCCTGCGCCGAGAACTTTTCCGACGGTATCGTCGCGCCGGCGTTCTGGTATCTGCTGTTCGGCCTGCCGGGGATGCTGGCCTACAAGGCCGTCAACACCATGGACAGCATGATCGGCTACCGCAGCGAGCGCTACCGCGATTTCGGCTGGGCCGCGGCCCGCCTCGACGACACGGTGAACCTGCTGCCGGCGCGGCTTTCCGGGCTGCTGCTGAGCGCCGCTGCCGTGGCGGTACCGAGGCGCGGCCGGCGGCCGGCCTGCGCACGATGCTGCGCGACGCGAGGCTGCACCGCTCGCCCAACGCCGGCTGGCCGGAGGCGGCGATGGCGGGGGCGCTCGGCCTGTCGCTGGCCGGGCCGCGGCGCTATCCGGGGCTGGTGGTGGACGACCCGTGGATCGGCAGCGGCTCGTCGCGGGCGACCGCGCGCGACGTCTTCCGCGCGCTGTTGCTGTTCGCCAGTGCCTGCGTGCTCAACGCCTTCTGGTGGCGGCGGCGACCGCCAGCAAGCTTATGGGCTCGTGAGGAAGAAAGGAGGAAACGGGGATGAGCGGACTGATGCTGGTGATCGCCAACAAGGCCTATTCGTCGTGGTCGCTGCGGCCGTGGCTGGCGCTGAAGCAGGCGGGCGCGGCGTTCACCGAGGTGGTCATCCCGCTGCGCCAGCCGGAGACGGCGGCGGCGATCGCCCGCTGGTCGCCGGCCGGCCGGGTGCCGGTGCTGCGCCACGGCGACGTCACCGTCTGGGAGTCGATCGCCATCCTGGAATACGTGGCCGAGCTGTTCCCCGCGGCGAAGCTGTGGCCGGCCGATCCGGTGACGCGGGCGCACGCGCGGACGCTCGCCGCGGAGATGCATTCTGGCTTCGTCGCGCTGCGGACGCACATGAACATGAACATCCGCCGCGAGCGGCCGGGGCATGGCCGAACGCCGGAGGTGGAGAAGGACATCGCCCGCATCACCGCGATGTGGCAGGACTGCCGGGCACGCTTCGGCAGCGGCGGCCCTTTCCTGTTCGGCGCCTTCAGCAACGCCGATGCCATGTATGCGCCCGTCGTCACCCGCTTCAAGACCTACGGCGTGGCGCTCGACGGCGGGTGCCGGGCCTATGCCGACGCCATCCTCGATCTGCCGGCGATGCGCGAATGGTACGCCGATGCGGCCCGAGAAATCTGGACCATCCCCGAGTTCGAAGGCGATTAGCGGGCCGCCGCGCCGGGCGCAGGGGTGGGCAGCGGCAAGGCGTGTTGAAAAGCCGGGCGCGGGTGCTTATAGGCTCCTATTCATCAGATGAGGCTACACGAGAGCAGTGATGAACGACGCCTGGACACCCGACAGCTGGCGCAACCGTCCGATCGTGCAGGTGCCGAGCTACCCGGACGCCGAGGCGCTGACGGCGGTCGAGGCGGAACTGCGGCACTTTCCGCCGCTGGTGTTCGCCGGCGAGGCGCGGCGGCTGAAGCGGCTGCTGAAGGACGTCTCGGAGGGCAAGGGGTTCCTGCTGCAGGGCGGCGACTGCGCCGAGAGCTTCGCCGAGTTCCATCCCAACAACATCCGCGACATGTTCCGGGTGCTGCTGCAGATGGCGGTAGTACTCACCTTCGGCGCGGCGGTGCCGGTGGTGAAGGTCGGCCGGCTGGGCGGGCAGTTCGCCAAGCCGCGCTCGGCCGACACCGAGACCATCGACGGCGTCACCCTGCCCGCCTACCGCGGCGACATGATCAACGGCATGGAGTTCACCCCGGAGGCGCGGATCCCCGATCCGCAACGGATGATCCGCGCCTACAACCAGTCGGCCTCGACCCTCAACCTGATCCGCGCGTTCGCGCAGGGCGGCTACGCCGACCTCAACCAGGTGCACCTGTGGAACCTCAGCTTCGTCGCCGACAGCCCGCAGGGCAGCCGCTACCGCGATCTTGCCGGCCGGCTGGACGAGGCGCTGGCGTTCATGGCCGCCTGCGGCCTGACCTCGGAGACGACGCCGCAGATCCGCGAGACCAGCTTCTTCACCTCGCACGAGGCGCTGCTGCTCAACTACGAGGAGGCACTGGCCCGCATCGACAGCACCACCGGCGACTGGTACGACACCTCGGCGCACATGCTGTGGATCGGCGAGCGCACCCGCGGGCCCCAGGACGCGCACGTCGAGTTCCTCAGCGGCGTCGGCAATCCCGTCGGCGTCAAGCTCGGCCCCGCTGTCAGCGGCGACGACCTGCTCCGGCTGATCGACGTCCTCAATCCCGCCAATGAAGCCGGCCGGCTGACGCTGATCGTGCGGATGGGCGCGGAGAAGCTGGCCGAACGGCTGCCGGCGCTGATCGGCCGCATCGGTCGCGAAGGCCGCCGCGTCGTCTGGGTTTCCGATCCGATGCATGCCAACACGGTGAAGGCCGCCGGCGGCTACAAGACCCGGCACTTCGACCGCATCCTGCAGGAGGTGCGCACCTTCTTCGCCGTCCACGAGAGCGAGGGCACCTACGCCGGCGGCGTGCACTTCGAGATGACCGGCCAGGACGTTACCGAGTGTGTCGGCGGCGCCCAGGCGATAACCGAAGCCAGCCTCGGCAAGCGCTATCACACCCACTGCGATCCGCGCCTGAACGCCAGTCAGGCGCTGGAGCTGGCGTTCCTGCTGGCGGAGATCCTGAAGGAGGGCCGCAGCCGTGAGCGCAAGCAAGAGCTGCGGCGCGCTTTCGCCACTCTCTGAGGGCGGCGGCGGGGCCGGGGCCGCACCCGGCCCGCTGGAGCCGGCGGCGAGCGCGCTGCGACCGGATGCCGCCGGCATAGAGGCGTGGACCGACCGCTACTTCATCAAGACCAAGCAGACGATCGGCCGCTTCGGCGACAAGACCGTCTGCTACGCCGTGTTCATGCGCCGGCCGGTGATCTTTACGCCGCGGCTGCTGCTGCGCTGGATCGAGCAGGTGGCGACGGCGCGCGGCGTCGATATCCGTATCGATCTCAACTACCGCGAAGGCGACTGGGTGGGCGCCGGCGAGCCGCTGCTGTACATCACCGGATCGTTCTACCATCTCGTCGATCTGGAGACGCTCTACCTGCAGAAGCTGGGCGCCTCGTGCGTTGCCGCCTACAATGCCTTTACCATGTGCACCGACCTGCCCAAGGTCGCGTTCATCGCCATGGATGCCCGCCACTGCGCCGGCACCGAGATGGCCGAGATGATGGCCTATGCCGCCGCCGTCGGCTCGGAGGCGGCGAAGCGGGAGTCGGGTGCGCGCGGCTTCATCGGCAACGCCAACGATGCGACGGCCCATTACTTCGGCCAGCCGAAGGGCCTCGGCACCATGCCGCACGCGCTGATCGGCTATGCCGGCTCCACTCTGCGCGCCGCCGAGATGTTCGCCGAGACCTTCCCCGCCGACGATCTGACGGTGCTGGTCGACTACTTCGGCCGCGAGGTCACCGATACCCTCGAGGTCTGCCGGCGCTTTCCCGATCTGGCGGCGGCCGGCAGGCTCGCGGTGCGGCTCGACACCCACGGCGGCCGCTTCCTTGAGGGGCTCGATCCGCAGGAGTCCTACGCGGTGCTGGAGCGGCATTCGCCGCAGGCGGTGCGCCGCTACCGCAACGACACCGAGCTGCGCTACCTCACTGGCACCGGCGTCTCCGCCGCCGCCATCTTCCATATGCGCGAGCAGCTCGACCGGGCCGGCTTCCCGAAGGTGCGGATCGTCGCCTCCTCCGGCTTCGATGTGCAGAAGTGCAAGGTGATGGCCGACATCGACGCCCCCATCGATGCCATCGGCACCGGCTCGCACCTCCTCGACAGCTTTCGCGGAAACCTACGCCACTGCCGATATCGTCGAGTACGACGGCATCGCCTCGGTCAAGGTCGGCCGCGAGTTCCTGCTGAAGCGCCGCGCCGCCAACGGCCCCACCGCCTGACCTGCGGGCATCCGGGGCGTGGGGCGCTGGCGATGCAGAGGGGACTGGATCGCCACAGCCGCTGGCGCGGGCGCGCGATGACGCCGTAACACTGCACGGTCATCCGAGGCGGCGCCCGCCGCGAAAAAGCGGCGGGAAGGTGAGGGGCGGCCGCCGCCCTGCTTGCACCGCGGCACGCCAGCGCTAAGCTGCTCCTCCGGTACCGAAAAGGGGGCGATAATGGCGGGGCCGCCGCCGGAACAGCATGCCCAGATCCTGGCGCAGAAGCTGGCAGATGGTCAGCTGGCGCTGTTCGTCGGCGCCGGCCCGTCGCGGCAGGCGATCGCCAAGGACGGGTCCGGTCGCAAGTTGCCGCTGTGGATCGACCCGGCGACGCAGGTGGCGGCCGCGTGCAGCGAGGATCTCGCTACCTATAGCGGCAACGTCCTCGACCTGTTCGATGCCATCGTCTTCGGGGCAAAGCCGCTTCGCGCTGGAGGAAGCCGTTCGCCGGGCGATCGACGACGGCGGGCTCGAGCCCTCGGCGGCACATCGCGGCGCTGGCGCCGCTGCCGTGGGCGGGCATCTATACCACCAACTACGATGGCCTGCTCGGCCGGGTGCTGAACGATACGCCGGTGGCCGAGGAGGAGCACTACGACCGGCTGCAGCGCGCCGACGGGCAACGCCCGCAGCTGTTCCACGTGCACGGCACGCTGGAAAAGCCGCACACGCTGACCCGCGAGGACTACCGGCTGTGGCCGGAAACGCACCCGCGCGCCTACCGCGACCTCGAATCCGTGGTCCTCAACAAGACCGTGCTGTTCGTCGGCTACTCGCTGTCCGATCCGCACCTGGCCGATGGCCTGCTGCCGATCGTCCGCAAGATTACCGCCGGGCGGGAGAAGCGGCTGTACGCCTGGATGTGGCAGATTCCGCCAAACCAAGTGCAGCTCCTCGACCGCCGCGACAAGATCGAGGCGATCCGCATCGATCGCGATGACGAGTGGGCGGCGGCGTTCCAGCAGCTTGGCGAATGCTTACGGGCTCTCCCGGTCAAGGCTGTGGCAGCCCCGGTCGCCAGCGCCGACCCTTACGCCTACGACCGGCAGCAGTACGTAGCGGCGATGGAAGTGCGCTACGGCTTCGCCAATCTGCAAGGCCTCTATGTCGGGGGGGCAGGCTATGCCCGGGCGGACGTCTCGTTGCCGGAGGTGTTCGTCGAACCCGACCTGGAAGTGACACCGTCGGATGCGCTTGCCGTGGAAGGCAGCGAGCCGGCCGACGGCATGTCGCTGCACTCGGCAATGCGCGAGCGGGGAACGGATGGGGAAGATGAGCCGGAGGAACGGGGAAAGGACGGGGAAGATGAACAGGAGGGGCGGCAGGCGCGCAAGCAGTCGGCGCGGAGCAAGCCGGCGCTGCGAGTGCTGGCGCGCGAGCCGGCGATGCGGGTACTGGCGCGCGAGCCGAAACTGCTGATCGTCGGCGCGCCGGGCGAAGGGAAATCGACGTTGCTAAACTGGGCGCTGCTGCAAGCGGCCGCCGGATGGCGCGAGCGGTCGGACACGGAACCGTTTCCCGTACTGGTCAAGCTTTCCGACTGGGAAGCGGAGGAAGGGCCCTGCGAGGGCCGGCTGATGGCGTACCTGCAAAGCCGGCTGCCAAAGATGGGGGAGATCGGCACGCAGGCGATCGCGGCATGGCTGAAGCGGCCGATGCTGTGGCTGCTGGATGGGATAGACGAGATTCGCGATCCGGGCGAGCGCGGTCGGTTCGTGGCGGAGGTCCAGGCGGTCTGTATGCGGCCGAACGACCGCTGGGTGATCACCACCCGGCCGGCGGGGGAGCCGCGCGGCGGTTTCGGCGCGGGCTGGACACGGACGGTGCTGTCCGGCCTGTCGGAGCCGCAAATCGAGCAGGTGCTGGCTTGCTGGGCGGCCGTGCTGGCGAAGAAGGAAGGACTGGAACTGAACGCCCGGCAGGTCGCCGCCGACCTGAAGCGCGATCCCGGCCTGCGGCAGATGCGCGGCAACGCGTTGCTGCTGACCCTCGCCGTCCTGTTCTTCAAGACGCGCAAGCGGCTGCCACATGACCGCTGGGAGTTCTATGCGGCGGCGGATGCCTCGCTGCGCGACACCTGGGTGGCGCACCGCATCCGGGAGGCCCAGCGCTATCTTCCGGGAGATTACCTGCCGGAGCTGCTGGACCGCCTCGCCCTCGATGGCATGACCGAGAGCCGGGTGCTCTTCGACCGCGCCATGCTGAGGGACGCAGCGAAGGCGGTGCTGGCTGCACGCGGCTACACGGGCCGCGAACAGGACACCGAAGCGGACCGCTTCGTCGCCGCCGCTGAGGACCTGATCGGCGTGCTGGTGGCGCAAGCCCCGGACCGTTTCGGCTTCCTTCACCTCACGTTCCAGGAGTTTTACGCCGCCCGCGCCGTTGCGAAGAAGGGCGAGGAAGAGCGCACCAGTTTGATCGCCCGTTTCTGGGACCATCCCGATTGGCGCGAGGTCTGGCCACTCTATGCGCTGGCGGTGCAGAACGAGCCGGCGAAACTCCAGCACCTATTCACGACGATTTTGGCCAGCGGCCATGACCTCGACGACCGGCTGTTCCGCCCCCGGTTCGCCTGCCTGCGGCTGGCTGGCGTCGGCACCTCGCCGCTGCCGGTGGCGGTCGCGTCGGTTACTGCCTGGGCATTCGACGCACTGAAGGAACGGAACTTGCTGCTATTCCAGGTTCTTGATGTGCTGGGTGCCTGGGAGCGGCGGCTCCCCAACAACCTGCGCGCGGCCATCCTCGCGCGGCTGGCCGACCTCGAGGGTTATGTGCGCAGCGCGGCGGTGCAGGCGCTGGCGGCGGCGATGGGCGAGACGGAGGTGCGTGCGGCGCTGCTGGCGCGGCTGGCTGACAGCGACGAGGATGTGCGCAAGACGGCGGTGCAGGCGCTGGCGGCGGGGATCGTTGCCGAGAAGTTCGGGTTGCCGGTGGCGGAGGTGGTGCCGGTTTATCCGTGAGCGGCGGCGCCTGCGCCGGGTCACTGGTCTCGCCCTGCCCTCACCCGCTCGCTTTGCTCGCACCCTCTCCCGCGGGGGAGAGGGTTTGCTTGCCCTCTCCCTTTCGGGAGAGGGAGGGGCCCGTCGCCCACGGGGACGGGAGGGTGAGGGTGTGCCCCCCGGCACTGCGCAGGCGTCTGCCTGCCCTCACCCGCTCGCTGCGCTCGCACCCTCTCCCGCTCGGGGAGAGGGTCTGTCATCGGCGAGGGTGAAGAGTTCGTGGGGCTGGCGGACGCCGCGCAGGGCGTGGAAGCCGAGGGAGGTCAGCGGGTCGGGGACGGCGCCGGCCAGCTCGGCGGAGAGGATCACCGGGCGGCCGAGGGTCCGGCACATGGTCTCCAGCCGCGCCGCCTCGTTGCAGGCGGGGCCGATGACGGTGAAGTCGAGGCGCTGCGGCGCGCCGACGTTGCCCCACATCACATCGCCGATGTGCAGGCCGATGCCGCAGCGCAGCTCGCGCTCGCCCGCCGCCGCCCGCGCCGCATTGAGCCGGGCCATGCGGGCGATGGCGTCGCGCGCCGCCCGCATCGCCGCCGCAGACGCCGCCGCCTGCCGGCGCGGGCAGTGCTCGCCGTTGGTGGCGCCGATGGGAAAGATGGCGAGCACCGCATCGCCGATGAACTTCAGCACCTCGCCGCCCTGGTCCAGCACCGCGCCGGCGGTGCACTCGAAGTAGCTGTTGAGCAGATCGAGGAACACCGGCCGCGGCAGCGCGTCGGCCAGCGCCGTCGAGGAGCGCAGGTCGGAGAACCAGATGACGGCATAGATGTCCTCGCCCTCGCCGCGGTGGATGAGCCCGCGCCAGACGCGCTCGCCGGTCAGGGCGCCGAGGTAGGTATCAAGGATGGTGCGCGCCGTCCGCCGCAGCGCGTGCACCTCCAGCAGCCGCGGCAGCACCCCTTGCGTTTCCGCGACCATCTCCAGCTCGGCGGTGGTAAAGCCGCCGGGCCGGTCGCAGGCGAGCGTCATCGCGTTGATCCGGCCGTCTTCGAACACCAGCGGCAGGGCGACGTAGTCGGTCGCCCCCATGGCGCCCAGCTCCTCGAGAATCGGGAAGTCGAAGGCCGCCTCGGGAATATCGAGACGCCGCCGCACGGCACCGGCGCCCTGGAAGATCAGCGCGTAGGGGCTCTTGAGGAACACCTCCTGCTGCATGACGGTGAGCGGCGGCCAGAACTCCTCGACCTCGTCGGTGTCCCGCCGCCAGGTATGGCTGAGGCCGGCGAGTTGCGGGTGCATGGTGCGTAAGGTGGTGCGCAGCCGGAACACCGGGATGCCGGACCGGTTCATCGCGCGGCCGAGGCCGCGGGTGAGCTCGGCGACCGACGGCAGCGACCACCCCTCCTCCCACAGCCAGCGCACCAGCGGATTGTCCGAGCGCAGCACCGAGGCTGGCCTCGCCGCGGGCACCTCGGGAAAGACGTCGTGCATCTTCGCTCCTTGGCAGCGGTTGCCGCTTTCCTTTTCGCATTATGGGGGCTTCGGGAGGCGCCCTCCAGTCCGCCCTCGTCCCCTCGTCCCTATCCCCTCGGCCCTGGCTCTGCCGGCCGCGGCGCGCCATCTCCTTCCCATGCCCGGCGCTGCCGGCCGCGCCCGGTGCACAAGAGAGGAATCCCCCCATGGCGAAGATCGAGGACGGTGGCGAGCTGCATGCGACGATGACCGCCTGGCGCCGCCACCTGCACGCCCATCCGGAGACGGCCTTCGAGGAGCACGCGACGGCGGCGTTCGTCGCCGAACGGCTGGAAAGCTTCGGCGGCATCGAGGTTGTGCGCGGCATCGCCGGCACCGGCGTCGTCGGCACGCTGAGGGAGGGCGACGGGCCGGCCATCGGCCTGCGCGCCGATATGGACGCGCTCGGCTTCGCCGAGGCCAACACCTTCGCCCATCGCTCCACCCGTCCCGGCAAGATGCACGCCTGCGGCCACGACGGCCACACCGCCATGCTGCTGGGCACGGCCCGCCACCTGGCGCAGACACGGGACTTCCGCGGCACGGTCCGCTTCATCTTCCAGCCGGCGGAGGAGAACGAGGCCGGCGGCCAGGCGATGGTGGAGGACGGCCTCTTCGAGCGCTTCCCGGTGGAGACGGTCTTTGGCCTGCACAACTGGCCGGGGCTGCCGGTCGGCCGGATGGCGGTGGCGCCTGGGCCGATGATGGCCTCGTGCGATTTGTTCGAGATCACCCTTGTGGGGCGCGGCTGCCATGCGGCGATGCCGCACCTCGGCACCGACACCGTGCTGGCGTCGGCGGCGCTGACGCTCGCCCTGCACGGCCTCGTCGGCCGGCGCATCGATCCGCAGGACGCGGCGGTTGTCTCGGTGACCCAGGCGCACGCCGGCGATACCTGGAACGTGCTGCCGGAGCGGGCGCTGCTGCGCGGCACGGTGCGTGCCTTCCGCGAGAGCGTGCAGGACATCCTGGAGGCGGCGATCCGCGAGACCGCCGCGGGGGTGAGCGCCGCCCACGGCTGCACCGCCGAGATGCGCTATGACCGGCGCTATCCGGCGACGATCAACCATGCCGATGCCACCCGCCGCGCCGCCCGTGCCGCGGCGCTGGCCTTCGGCGACGAGGCGGTCGAGCATCATCCGCGCCCGAGCATGGGCTCGGAGGACTTCGCCTTCATGCTGCAGCAGCGGCCGGGCTGCTACGTGTGGCTCGGCAACGGCCCGACCGACGGCGGCCGGGTGTTGCATAATCCACACTACGACTTCAACGACGCAATACTGCCGCTCGGCGCCCGCTGGTGGGTCATGCTGGTGGAGAGTGAGTTGCCTAAAACTTGAGCAAATTCGTGCGCGTCCCCGGCAGCCACCGGCGATAAGGAGGATCGATCCCTTCTCTCGTCGCCTTTGGCTCCGCCGGACACCCCGGCCGAGGGCTGTCCCCTGTCCGGCGCATTGCAG
>JAXMDR010000034.1:0-25317 GCA_046348725.1 Rhodospirillales bacterium | reverse complement strand
GGTGCTGCCGAAGTAACAGCGTTATCGACGCCAGGCGTGCGAGGGCTGCGGGCTTTTCCGCCGGCCGCTACGTCCTGATCGAAGGCAATTGCCGGCAGCGCGGCTTTACCGCGGCGTAAGCGTCTGCCACAGTGTCCCGATGCGTCTGGTGTGTCTTTTCGCCGCCCTTCTGGCCGTGTTCTTCGGCGTTCTCCTCGCCGACGCGCGGTTTGGTGAGGCGTCGCCGTGTCACGCCCACGAGCGAGCAGCCGGCGAAGCTCAGAGCAGTGGCGTCGCACACAGCAGCGGCGAAGGGCTCGCGCATCGCGATCGGATCGCCTGGTACGCCGGCATGCGATCCTTCAGACCGGCGGACGCTTCCTGCAGCAATTGCGTCGCGGCGTGTGCCGCGGCGTGCACGCGCGGCGCCACGGCTGCGGGATCGCCGCCGCCCTTCCCACGCATCCTTGCCAGTCGGGGCCAGCACGCCTCGTCCCTGTTCGACGACTGTCCGCATTGCGCCTCCTGGCGCCCCGAGCCACCGCCGCCACGCAGGGCGTGACGGAATTGCAACGCGCCCGCCCGCCACGGCGGTCGCGTCTTTCCATCACGAGCTTCGATAAATACGAGGTTTTCCTGCGATGAGCATGACTCACTACATGGAGCTGCTTGCCCAGAATCAGCCGTGGAACCTGCTGATCTTCATGGCTGTTCCTATCGTTCTGGCGGAAACGGTGGTCGTCACCGAGTTCTACGTTCTCTATACGCGCAATTTCCACGGGCTGGTGCGTATCATCAACCGCTGGGCCGGCATCTTCGTCGGTTTCTACTTCCTCGCCATTGTCATCTATCTGCTGCCGACCGCGGTGCTGCCGCTCACCACCGGGGGAGGCTGGCGGGGGCCGATCGACATGGCCGCCGTCGGCTTCTATCTCTCCGGTGTGGTGCCGCTGCTGGGGATCGCGCTGCTCGAGGTCGGCGTCATCGCGCCGCACAGCCCACCCGAACGCAAGCTGATGATCCACGCTTGCCTGGTGGCACTGTTCCTCGTGCTCGGTCATATCGCCATGGTGTTCGGCATGCTCGACCCGGCGCTGATCGGTTCCGGCGCGCCGATGCCGATGATGCACGGCCACTGAGGCACTACTTGGATAGCGTCAGCGTCGTCGTATTCTGCGGCGCGGCGCTATCCTGCCCGCCGGCAGGCTGCGTTCGTCTGGCGGCTTCGTTCGGCGCCAGGACCTCGGGAGGATCGGGATGAACTACTGGCTGGTGAAGACGGAACCGGACGCGTGGTCGTGGCAGCAGCAGCTCGACGCCGGCACCACTCCCTGGGACGGCGTGCGCAATCACCAGGCGGCCAACAACCTCAAGGCCATGCAGGTGGGCGATCGCGCCTTCTTCTATCATTCCGGGGACGAGCGGCGGATCGTCGGCGTCGTCGAGGTGGTCCGCCCCTACTATCCCGACCCCGGCGATGCCAGCGGCCGCTTCGGCATGGTGGACGTGCGCACCGTCGCCGCCTTACCGGAGCCGGTCAGCCTCGCCGCGGTGAAGGCCGATCCGCGGCTGCAGCATCTGGCGCTGGTGCGGCAGTCGCGGCTGTCGGTGATGCCGATCGACGACGACGCCTGGCGCCAGCTTTGTGCCGTGGGCGGGCTGCAGGCGTGACGGAACGGCGTCTTTGCCGGCTTGCCGACATCCCCGACGGCGGCTCGGCGGGCTTCGAGCTGCCCGGCGCTGACGGGGACCAGCCGCTGCAGGTGATGGTGATCCGGCGAGGAGGCGAGGTCTTCTGCTACGTCAACGTCTGCCCGCACTGGGGAGCACCGCTGGACATCACCCCCGGCCAGTTCCTCGACCGCGACCGCCGCCACATCCTCTGTTCCACCCACGGTGCCTTGTTCCGCATCGAGGACGGCCGTTGCATCCGTGGCCCCTGCCTGGGGGCCACCCTGGCCACAGTGGGTTGCCGCATCGATGATGCTGCCGACATCTTCATCGATTGACGTGAGCGCGGATCGCGGCTAGGCGTATCCCCGGCGCTTGTCCCGTCAACTGAATTTGCGATAATTCATCGCCGACTGGTCGAACTGCCATCCGGCGTCTTCGCGCATTGGCGCCCAAAAAACGAATGAATGAAACGTCATCAGCAGTTCAGGGAGGTCAGTCCAAGCATGACCGACGAGCAACTTTTTCCGGTTTCTGACGCCGCCGCCAAGACGGCGTGGATCGACAACGACAAGTATCTGGCCTGGTACAAGCGCTCCATCGACGACCCGGAGGCCTTCTGGGGCGAGCACGGCAAGCGCATCGACTGGATCAAGCCATATACGAAGGTCAAGGACGTCAGCTTCCAGGCGCCGAACGTCCACATCAAGTGGTTCTACGACGGAACCCTCAACGTTTCGGCCAACTGCCTCGACCGCCACCTCGCCAAGCGCGGCGATCAGACGGCGATCCTGTTCGAGGGCGACGATCCGTCGGTCTCGAAGGCGATCACCTACCGCGAGCTGCACGAGCAGGTCTGCAAGTTCGCCAACGTCCTCAAGGGCCTCGGCGTCAAGAAGGGCGACCGGGTGACCCTCTACCTGCCGATGATCCCGGCGCTGGCAGTCGCCATGCTGGCGTGTACGCGCGTCGGCGCCATCCACTCCATCGTCTTCGGCGGCTTTTCGCCCGACTCCATCGCCAACCGCGTCCAGGACTGCGATTCATCCCTGCTGGTGACCGCCGACGAGGGCCTGCGCGGCGGCCGCAAGGTCGGCCTGAAGGCGAACGTCGACCAGGCGCTGGAGACCTGCCCGTCGGTAAAGAAGGTCGTCGTCGTCAAGCACACCGGCGGTGCCTGCAACATGCAGTCGGGCCGGGACGTCTGGTGGGAAGAGCTGATGGCGAACGCTTCCGCCGACTGCCCGCCGGAGGCGATGAACGCCGAGGATCCGCTGTTCATCCTCTACACCTCGGGCTCGACCGGCAAGCCGAAGGGGGTGCTGCACACCACCGGCGGCTATCTCGTCTACGCCGCGATGACCCACCAGTATGTCTTCGACTACCACGACGGCGACATCTACTGGTGCACCGCCGACATCGGCTGGGTCACCGGGCACAGCTACATCGTCTATGGCCCGCTCGCCAACGGCGCCACCACGGTGATGTTCGAGGGCGTGCCCAACTATCCCGACGCCTCGCGCTTCTGGCAGGTGGTGGACAAGCACAAGGTCAACATCTTCTACACCGCTCCCACCGCCATCCGCGCGCTGATGCGCGAGGGCGAGGCGCCGGTGAAGAAGGCGTCGCGGCAATCGCTGCGCATCCTGGGTTCGGTCGGCGAGCCGATCAATCCGGAAGCGTGGATGTGGTACTACACCGTCGTCGGCGAGGGCCGCTGCCCGATCGTCGATACCTGGTGGCAGACCGAGACCGGCGGCATCCTGATCACGCCGCTGCCCGGCGCCACCGCGCTCAAGCCGGGCTCGGCAACCCGGCCGTTCTTCGGCGTCCAGCCAAGCATCGTCGATGCCGACGGCAAGGTAAAGGCGGGAGCGACCACCGGCAACCT
This sequence comes from Rhodospirillales bacterium, assembly GCA_046348725.1. Taxonomy (GTDB): domain Bacteria; phylum Pseudomonadota; class Alphaproteobacteria; order Rhodospirillales; family Defluviicoccaceae; genus Defluviicoccus. The sequence goes on along the minus strand of JAXMDR010000034.1, from coordinate 21,776 downwards.
GTGCATCGATGATGCGTGGCCGGGAATGATGCGGACGGTCTACCGCGACCACGACCGCTTCGTGCAGACCTACTTCTCCACCTACACCGGCAAGTACTTCACCGGTGACGGCTGCCGCCGCGACGAGGACGGCTACTACTGGATCACCGGGCGGGTGGACGACGTCATCAACGTCTCCGGGCACCGCATGGGCACCGCTGAAGTCGAAAGCGCGCTGGTTGCCCACCCGAAGGTGGCGGAAGCGGCAGTGGTCGGCTTCCCGCATGACATCAAGGGCCAGGGCATCTACGCCTACGTGACGCTGAACGCCGGCGAGAACCCGACGGAGGCGCTGCGCAAGGAGTTGGTGGCCTGGGTGCGCAAGGAAATCGGGCCGATCGCCTCGCCCGATGTCATCCAGTGGGCGCCGGGCCTGCCGAAGACCCGTTCCGGCAAGATCATGCGCCGCATCCTGCGCAAGATCGCCGAAAACGACACCGGCTCGCTGGGCGATACCTCGACGCTCGCGGATCCGACCGTGGTCACCGACCTGATCGAGAACCGCGCCAGCGCCTAAAGGCGTCCGGCCGCAGGGAACGACGAGGGCGGGGCTCATCACCCCGCCCTTTTTCGCGCCTGCCGGCGACCGTAGCCCTGCAACCGTAGCCCGACATGCAGCGAAGCGGAATGGGGTGCTGCGGCTGAGCGAACGCTTCCCGGACTTCGCTCCGCTTCGTCCGGGCTACGGGTTCGTATAGTGACCAGGGTCGCCGCGGAACCGCGTGCCGGCTCAGAAGTCGATGCAGCGGCCCTTGCGCTCCCAGTCGCCGAAGCGTGTCGGCTCGGGGCCTTTCGGACCGCCGATCTCTTCGGGCCGACTTCTTCGCCCTTATGCTCCGGTTGCGGTGCCGAATCCGCTGGCTCGACGGCGGGATCCGTTTCAGAAGGCTGGGACATGTGAACTCCAGGGCGCGCTCTCTTGTGGCAGCAGCGCCGCCTCACTACTACAATAAGCACGAACGAAGAAGCCAGACTTATCCCGGGGACAGGTTCTCCAAGCCCATGAGCATGTTGCGCACATCGATGCTGCTTGCCGGTCTGACCGCGCTCTTCCTTGCCGTCGGCTGGTTCATCGGCGGGCAGACGGGGATGTTGATCGCACTCGTCGTCGCCGTCGGCACCAATGTCTTCGCCTACTGGAACTCGGACAAGATGGTGCTGCGCATGTATGGTGCGCAGGAGGTCGACGGCCGCTCCGCCCCCGAGCTCTACGGGCTGGTCGAGCAGCTCGCCGCCCGCGCCCAGCTGCCGATGCCGAAGGTCTACGTCATCGACAACCCGCAGCCCAATGCCTTCGCCACCGGCCGCGATCCGCAGCACGCGGCGGTCGCGGCAACCAGCGGGCTATTGCGCACCCTCAGCCACCAGGAGCTTGCCGGCGTGCTCGCACACGAGCTGGCCCACATCCGCAACCGCGACACGCTGATCATGACGGTGACGGCGACGCTGGCCGGTGCTTTGTCGATGCTCGCCAACTTCGGCCTGTTCTTCGGCGGCAACCGCGACAACCAGTCGAGCTTCGTCGCCAACATCCTGATCATGATCCTCGCGCCGATGGCGGCGATGCTGCGCAGTTCGCCATCTCGCGCACCCAAGGCGAGTACGCCGCTGACCACGCCGGTGCCGAGATCTGCGGTCACCCGATGTGGCTGGGCTCGGCGCTGCAGAAGCTGGAGTCATCGGCGCGGCGGGTGGACAATCCGGAGGCCGAGGCCAACCCGGCGACCGCCCACCTGTTCATCGTCAATCCGCTGAACGGCCGGTCGTTCGACAATCTGTTCTCGACCCACCCCTCCACCGAGAACCGGGTCCGCGCGCTGCGCCAGATGGCAGCGCGCGCGGCACCAGCGGCCCGTGGGGCTGACTGCCCCAGTGGCCGGCGTCCGTCCCGCCCGCCGCTCGTCGCGTGCCGTCCTCGCCCCTCGGACCGGCCCTCTCGGCCCCTCGGCACCCACCTGCGGACGGCCTTGCCGCGCGGGCGGTCGCGCTGCAAGCGGTGGACGCCGTGCTCGTCCACCGCAGGCCGCTCGACGAGGCGCTGGAACGGGACGCCGCCAAGGCCGGCCTCGACGACCGCGACCGCGCCTTCGCCTTCAAGCTGGCGGCAACGCAGCTGCGCCGGCTGGGCCAGATCGACGCGCTGATCGACGGCTGCCTCGCAACGCCGCTGCCGGCACGCCTGGCGACGGTGCGGGGGCTGCTGCGGCTGGGAGCGGCACAACTCCTGCTGCTGGCGACGCCGCCGCACGCCGCGGTGGACACGACGGTGCGGCTGGCGCGGCAGTTGCGCCACGCCGGGCATGTCCCGCTGATCAATGCCGTCCTTCGTCGGCTGGCGCGAGAAGGCAGCGCGGCGATGGCGCGGCAGGATGCGGCGCGGCTGAACACGCCGGAGTGGCTGTGGCAAAGCTGGGCTGCTGCTTACGGCGACGATCGGGCCCGCGCCATCGCGCTTGCACATCTGCCGAGCCGCCGCTCGACCTGACGGTGAAGCCCGGCATCGATGCCGACCGGCTGGCCGCGGAGCTGGGGGCCGTGCAGCTGCCGAACGGCAGCCTGCGGCTGCCGCATGCCGGCGTGGTCGCCGCCCTCCCCGGCTACCGCGGCGAGGGCGCCTGGTGGGTCCAGGATGCCGCGCGCTGCTGCGCGGCGCGGCTGCTGGGCGACGTCCGCGGCAAGCGCGTGCTCGACCTGTGTGCCCCCGGCGGCAAGACCGCCCAGCTCGCCGCGGCGGGGGCCTGCGTCACCGCCGTCGATCGCGCCCCCGCCCGCCTGCGCCGGCTCGCCGTCAACCTGCAGCGGCTGTCGCTGCACGCCGAGACGGTGGAGGCGGACGTGGCCGCCTGGCGGCCCGAGGGTCCCGCCGATGCGGTGCTCCTCGACGTCCCCTGCTCCGCCACCGGCACCATCCGCCGGCATCCCGACATCGCCCGGATAAAGACGCCGGACGAGGTTGCAGCCCTGGCCGCGGTGCAGGCACGGCTGCTGGCGGCGGCGGTGGAGATGCTGGCGCCAGGCGGCGTGCTGGTCTATTGCGCGTGCTCGCTGCAGCCGGAGGAAACGGAAAGCGTGATCGATTCGCTACTTACCACCGGTGCGCCGGTCAGGCGCGTGCCAATCAGTGCAACCGAGATCGGCGGCTGGGAGGAGGTTTTGACAACTGCGGGCGATCTGCGCACTCTGCCCTGCCATCTTGACGACCTGGGCGGCATCGACGGCTTTTACGCCGCCCGGCTGCAACGCCATTAGTGGATAGAACGGGACGAGCGGCGGCATGTCGACCACGCAGAGCCTGCGCAGTGCGCTGACCAGCGGGTTGTTCCGCTCGAGCCTCTATCGCCGGATGGCGCTCGACGGCCCGGTGCCGAGCGAGGTCCGGCTGAAGTTCCCTTGGCATGCACCGGGCGACCGCACCCAGGCCGACGCCATCATCGGCGAGGAGTTCCTGTTTTTCGGCCGGCGCATCCCGTTCGGCGCCATACCGTGGTCGGTGCTGCCTGCCGGCGCGGCCCTGGCGGAAGCGCTGCATGGCTTCACCTGGCTTGCCGATCTGAGCGCCACCGGCACCGAGGCCGCGCGTCTGCGCGCCCGTGCGCTGGTGATGGGCTGGATCATGACCCATCGCCGCTGGAGCCTGCCGGCGTGGTCGCCGGCGGTGCTCGCCGACCGGCTGACGAGCTGGCTCGCCACCGCCGAGTTCATCCTTGAGGGTGCCAGCGGCGACGAGCGCGCGCGCTTTCTCGAATCCGCCGGCCTGCAGGCGCGCCACCTGCGGCGGGCGATCGGCGAGACCTCCGGCACCGATGCGGCTTTCGCCGCGGTCCGCGGCGACATCGCGGCGGCGCTGTGCCTCGGCATCGTCCCCCTCGCCCCAGCGCTCGACCGCCTCGACCGCGAGATCGGCCGGCAGATCGCCGCCGACGGCGGCCACCCCCGGCGCAATCCGCGGGTGCTGCTGCGCATCTTCCGCAATCTCGTCGATATCCGCAGCGCCCTGGCCGAGGCCAGGGAAGAGGCGCCACCGGCACTGCAGACGGCCATCGAGCGGATGGCGCCGATGCTGCGGATGCTGCGGCATGGCGACGGCCGTCTGGCGCTGTTTCACGGCGCCAAGGAGAGCGACCGGACGCTGATCGACTCGCTTTTGGCAGCCAGCAAGGTCGGCACTCCGGCGCAGCCCAGCGCGCTGGAGACCGGTTACGAGCGTATGGTTGCCGGCCGCACCCTGGTGCTTGTCGACGTTGGCTCGCCTCCCGCCGGCGGCCACTTGGCGCCGCTGGCGTTCGAGATGAGCCTCGGGCGGGAGCGGATGATCGTCAACTGCGGCGATTACGGCGGCGATGATCCCCGCTGGCACGCGGCGCTGCGATCGACGCCGGCGCACTCGACGCTGGTCGTCGAGGACGCCAGCGCCGACGACGCCGGCTGGCTGCCCCGGCGACCCGCGCGGGTCGCCTCGCTGCGCCAGGAGACCGAAGGAGCGGTATGGCTGGACGGCAGCCACGAGGGTTATCGCCGGCGCTTCGGCGTGATCCATCATCGCCGGCTCTATCTCGCCGACGGCGGCACCGACCTGCGGGGCGAAGACACGCTGGCAGGCCGTCGTCACTGCGGCTATCGGCTGCGCTTTCACCTCCACCCCGATATCGTGGCAAAGCCGGCGGATGACGGCACCTCGGTGCAGCTACGCACCGCTTCGGGCTCCCTCTGGCGCTTCCTCGCGGTCGGCGGCGCCATCGGCCTGGAAGACAGCACCTACCTCGGTTCGACCGACCAGCCGCGCAAGAGCAGCCAAATCACCGTCTCCGGCACTACCCTGAACGGCAACGCCCGCATCAAGTGGGCGCTGCGCCAGGACGGCGGCGGCGCTGGCGCCGTCACCGTCGGCTGACTGGTCCCGCTCACTGCGGCCAGCGGTCGTCGCGCAGCTCGTGGGCGCACGGATTGGTCACCGCCTCCTCCGCGGATGCCGGCTCGCCGCCCCCCTGTCGCGGCGGGCAAGAGCGAATGACCAGCCCCTGGGGCAGCCGGGTGGCAGCATCGCCACAAGCTCCGTCCAATTGTGCCTGGGTCAGGCCGACGGCATAGGCGAGATCGGCGCCTTCGAAGCGGGCGCCGGTCAGCACCGCATCCTCCAGCGACGCACAGTCGACATGCAGCGACGGCTCCGTTTTGCGGGACGCGAAGCAGCGCAGGCTGGCATCCCGGAAATCCGCCCCCGTCAGGTCGGCGCGGCGCAGGTCGGCGCCGTGCAGTTCGGCGGACGAGAAGTCGGCGCGGGTGAGCAGCCGCGAGCGCAGATCGGCTCGACCGAGATAGGCTTGGCGGAAGGTCGCGTCTTCCATGTCGGCGTCGTGCAGCGACGCTTTGCGCAGGCAGGCGCCACGAAAGTCCGCGGAATCGAGGTCCGTCTCCGCCAGGCTGGCGCTCTCCATGTCGGCCCCGGTAAAGGCGCTCCGCTGGAAATCACTGTGATCGAGACGGGCGTCGCGCAGGTCGGCGCCGCTCAGCTTCGCCTCGCCGCCGGCGGCATAGCGCAGGTCCCGCTTGCGCAGGATGGCGTGTGAGAGGTCGGCATCCCGCAGGTCGAGAACGCCGAGCGGCGCCTTGCGGGGGTTGATGTTGAACCACAGGGGATAGGATCCGGCCGCAACCGTCACCACCGACAGCAGCACGGCAAAGCCGGTCAGCACCGCCCGCCCGTGCGGCAGGCTGACGGCACCGCCGGCGCAGCGCGCGGCTGTCTGCTCGAACAGCCGGATCGCTCCCCAGCCGCAGGCGACGATCAAAATCACGTGCATGCCGCTCACCGCCCAGTCGCGCAGCGGCAGGTAGCGCAGCCAGATCGCCAGCAGCGTCAGCGGCACCGTTCCCCACAGCAGGAAGATCGTCACGACTTCCTCGAAGCGCAGGCCACTCCAGCCGCGGCGCATACGCAAGAGGTTGGTGGCGATCCACGGATAGGCGCGCTTCTCCAGCGGCGTTCCTTCAGGAAAAACCGCAGGCAGATCGGCAAGCGTCTCGCCAATCCCGTGCATCTGCAGGTGCATGTAGACGTAGAGACCGAGGAGCAGGACTGGCGCCACCCAGAAGAACGAGGCGGCTGGGATATTAGTGGCGAGGTCGGGCAGCACCGCCAGCGAGGCATTAGCCAGCAGCGCCGAGTCCGGAGTTGAGAATACCGTAAGGATGATGAAGACGCACGACAGCATGATCGACAGAAACGCCGGCCGGGCGTTCTGGCTGGTCTGTGCGATGTAGTCGAGGCGCGGCTGGAAGGAGAGGGTTTCCGGCAGGCGCGCCCCGGCGAGGTCGGCGCCGGCGAACTCCGTTCCGGTCAGTCCAGTTGCCCCCTGCAGGTCGGCATCGCACAGCATCGCCGAATTGAGGCCGCGGACATCGCGCAGGTGGCTGCCGGCCAGCCGGCAGCGGCGCAAGTTGGCGCCGGCGAGCGATGCTCCCCGCAGGTTCGCCCCCTCAAGATCGGCCCCTTCCAGGTCAGCGCCAGTGAGGTCGGCTCCGGCAAAGCTGGCGCCGCGGAGGTCGGCCCCGGTCAGCCGGGCGCCGCGCAGGTCCGCGTCCCGAAGCTGTTCCCCGGCCAAGCTTGGGCGTTCGCCAGAGCATCCCGCTTCCAGCCAAGCCCGATGCCGCTCCAGCGCCTCGGCAGCGCTGTCCGGCACCGCTCCACTCCGCGGGCGAGGCGGCCTTACCGGCCGACGCCCGCAGCCTCGCGGGGGGCCGGCGGCGCCACCGCGTCTTCCGCGTAAACCGGCCCGCTGGCGATGAGATCACGGTAGGCATGCCAAGTGGAGTAAGCCAGCACCGGGAGCGTTACGCAAAGGCCGATAAACGCCGTGGCGATGGCCACGGCGTTGGCGACAGCGATCAGCGCCGCCCAGCCGAACATCACCCGGAAGTTTTCCCGTACCGTGATCAGGCTGACGCCGATCGCCGTCATTGCATCGACCGGACGATCGTAGACCAGCGGAATGGAGACCGCGGTGACGGCAAAGATCACCCAGGCGAAAACGGCACCGATAATGCCGCCAATAAGCGTTAGCGCAATCCCCTGCGATGACAGCAGGATGTCCTGGAAAAACCGGTCGAACTGCGGCGGATCCTGGTTGAAGAAGAGCATGAACAGCAGCAGTGCCACCATTATCCAGAACAGATATGCCACCATCAGCACGACGCCCAGCGCCGACAACTGGCCGCCACTACGTCCGAAGGCCCGGAAGCAGTCGCGAAGCGCTACCGGCAGGCCTGCCTCAAGGCGGCGCGAAACGTCGTAAAGGCCGACTACCAGGATTGGCGCCAGCATCATCAGACCGCCGGCCAGCGGCAGATCAGCGAGGCAAGCCCGCGAGAATAAAGGCCGACGGTGACGATAAGGCCAACGACGACGAACGCGCCGCCGTAGATCAGGCTCACCCCGGCGCCCGGGTGAAGTCGCGCCACCCCTCCGCCAGCCAGTGACCGGAGCGGTCGATGTCCTTGATCGTACGAATACTGACGGGCAACTGGTACGTACCCGAAGCCGACGCGGTCATGGCACCTCCCGTCTGCTGTCTTTTTTTCTGATCTACGGACCCGCCGCTCGCGCGTCAAGCAAAGCGGACGTGAGCCTGCGAGCCGCCCGCTTATGTGCCGCCCGGGCGCTCCGCTTCGTCGGTCGCGCGGAAACGGTACTGGATCGCCACCGTCAGTCCCTTCAGCGGCCGCAGCAATGCCAAGCCCAGCCCGGTGATCACCGGCGCCCAGATGACGACGTGCAGCCAGAGCGGCGGGGAGTAGAGGTACTCGACGAAGCCGGCGAGGCCGACAACGCCGAAGCCCAGGATGAAGATGCCGAACACCGCCGGACCATCGCCGGCGTCATGCCCGGTCAGCCCAAGGCCGCAGACCGGGCAGCTGTCGCGCAGGGTGAGGAACCCGTCGAACAGGCCTCCCTGACCGCAGCGCGGGCACCGCCCGCGCAGGCCGAAGCCGAGGATGCGCGAGAGGCTGCCCTCGGCTGCGGGTGCACGCATCACGACCGGATGCACCGATACCGGCGCAGCTCAGTGACCATAGGTTCCGGTGAAGCCGGCGCTGCCCCACCAGTAGATCACCACGAACAGGAACAGCCAGACGACGTCGACGAAGTGCCAGTACCATGCCGCCGCCTCGAAGCCCACATGCTTCTCGGGCGTGAAGTCGCCAACCCGGGCGCGCAAGAAGCAAACCAGCAGGAAGCAGGTGCCGACGAAAACGTGGAAGCCGTGGAAGCCGGTCGCCATGAAGAAAGTCGAGGGATAGATACCGTCCTTGAAGCCGAAAGCGGCGTGGCTGTACTCGAATGCCTGGCAGGCCAGGAACAGGATGCCAAGCACAACTGTCGCGCCGGTCCAGAATACCATCTTCTGCCGGTCACCCAGGCGGAAGGCATGGTGGGCGACGGTGACCGTGGCACCGGAGGTGAGCAGGATCAGCGTGTTCAGGAACGGCAGTCCCCAGGCGTAGAAGGGAACGATGCCTTCCGGTGGCCACTGCTTGTGCGCCGCCTCATTGATCAGCGGCGTACTGGCATTGAAGAAGGCCCAGAAGAAGGCGAAGAAGAACATCACCTCGGAAGCGATGAACAGCAGGAAGCCGACCCGCAACCCGTGGTTCACCGCTTCGGTATGGAAGACGCCGGCGCGCGACTCACGGATGACGTCGCGCCACCAGAAATAGAAGGTGGCAAAGAGAACGAGGAAGCCCGGAGCAACCGCCCACAGCGGGCCGCCGTGCATGTACCAGATGCCGCCGGTCGCGAGCAACAGCGCGGCAATCGTTCCCACCGCCGGCCACGGGCTGGGATCCACCATGTGGTATGGGTGTGACTTCGTCGCTGCTTGGCTTGCCATTGTTCTTTCCGTCCCCTCGAGTTCGATTATCCGCTGCGGCCTGTCGCCTGCGCCGACTTGCCGCCGGCGCCGCCGGACTGCGCCGGTGCCATCACCGCCGCGTTGCTCGGCGGCGGCTGATTGTCGCTGCGATAGAAAGTGTAGGACAAGGTGATGGTGCCGACGTCGCGGGTCGTCGGATCCTCAGCCAGTCCCGGATCGACATAGAAAACCACCGGCATCGACACTTCCTGGCCCGGCGCCAGGGTCTGCTCGGTAAAGCAGAAGCACTCCAGCTTGCTGAAGTAGGGTGCCGCCTTTTCCGGAACGACGTTGAAGGTGGCGGTCCCGGTCACCGCTTTGTCAGAGAGATTGGTGGCGCTGTAGTGGATCAGCGTCTCCTCTCCGAGGCGAAGCCGCACCTCCGCTGCAGCGGCTGGAAGCGCCACGGCAGCGCCGAGTTGACGTTGGCATCGAAGCGCACCAGCACCTCTGCCGACGCCACTCCCTTCGAATGCGGCACGTTCTCCGTCTTCAGCGCTCCATCGAAGCCGGTTGCCTGACAGAACAGCCGGTAAAGCGTCGGCGACCAGAAGGTGATGGCGAGCATTACCCCGACGACGCCACACAGCGCCGCGGCGGTGATGCTCCTGCGCTTGCGCATATCCATTCCATCGCCTCCAGCCGTCGGTTCGGAGGGCACCGCCGGGATCCTGACGCGATCCCGGCAGGCGCCGCGACTGCTTTACGCTGCTATTCCGCCGGCCGGGCGAGCCCATGGCCATGGCCATGTCCGCCGCCACCGATCACCGGCAACTCCTCGTGGGTATGGAACGGTGCCGGCGACGGCACGGTCCATTCCAGCGTCGTTGCGCCCTCGCCCCACGGGTTGGCGACCGCCTTGCTGCGGGACATCGCCGTGCTGATGACGATGTAATAGAACATCAGCGTTCCCAGGACGGTGATCGCGGCACCGATGGAGCTTACATAGTTCCAGCCGGCATAAACGTCCGGATAATCGGGAATGCGCCGCGGCATGCCGGCCAGACCAAGGAAGTGCTGCGGGAAGAACAGAACGTTGACGCCGATGAAGAACACCCAGAACTGCGCCTTCGCCAGCCCTTCGGAGTACTGGCGGCCGTTCATCTTGCCGATCCAGTAGTACCAGGCGCCGAACATGGCGAAGATGGCGGCAATGGCCATGACGTAGTGGAAGTGGGCGACGACGTAGTAGGTGTCGTGGAAGGCGGTATCGATGCTGCCGTTGGCAAGGACGACGCCGGTCACCCCGCCCATGACGAACAGCCAGATGAAGCCCATGGCATAGAGCATCGGCGCCTTGAACTCGATCGAGCCGCCCCACATGGTCGCCAGCCAGCTGAAGATCTTGATGCCGGTCGGCACCGCGATGATCAGCGTCGCCACCGTGAAGTAGGCCCGGGCGTTGACGCCAATGCCGGTAATGAACATGTGGTGGGCCCACACGACGAAGCCGACGAAGCCGATCGCCACCATCGCGTAGGCCATGCCGAGGTAGCCGAACACCGGCTTCTTGGCAAAGGTCGAGACGATCTGGCTGATGATGCCGAAGGCCGGCAGGATGATGATGTAGACTTCCGGGTGACCGAAGAACCAGAACAGATGCTGCCAGAGCAGCGGGTCACCGCCGCCCGCCACTTCGTAGAAGTGGGTGCCGAAGTTGCGGTCGGTCAGCAGCATGGTCAGCGCGCCCGCCAGCACCGGCAGCGCCAGCAGCAGCAGGAAAGCGGTGACGAGGATCGACCAGACGAACAGCGGCATCCGGTGCATGGTCATGCCCGGAGCGCGCATGTTGAAGATGGTGACGATGAAGTTGATGGCGCCGAGGATCGAGCCGGCGCCGGCGACGTGCAGCGCGAGGATGCCGAAGTCGACCGACGGACCGGGATGGAAGGCGATCGACGACAGCGGCGGATAGACGGTCCAGCCGGTACCGGGACCGTCACCCACGACCGCCGACAGCATCAGCAGCGTGAAGCCGGCCGCCGTCAGCCAGAAGCTGATGTTGTTCATCCGCGGGAACGCCATGTCCGGCGCGCCGATCATCAGCGGCACGAACCAGTTGCCGAACCCGCCGATCATCGCCGGCATCACCACGAAGAACACCATGATGAAGCCGTGCGCGGTCACCAGCACATTATAGAAGTGGGTGTCATGGATGAACTGGATGCCGGGCTCCGCCAGCTCCAGCCGGATTGCCCATGACATCAGCCCGCCGACGAGCGCCGCGACCATCGCCAGGATGATGTACATCGTGCCGATGTCTTTATGGTTGGTCGAATAGACCCAGCGCTTCCAACCGGTTGGATGATGCTCGTGTTCGCCGTGTGCAGCGGCGGCATGTGCCATGCTCGTCTCTCCCTGATCCGGTCGCCTAGCGTCAGCGAGCGGCGGTTTCGCCGTTGTTCGCCAGTTCTACAGGCGAACGGCTGTTCATCGCAAACTGTTCCTTGGCCTTGGCAACCCAGGCGTCAAAGTCCGCCTTGGGCAAGGCGTGCACCTCGATCGGCATGAAGTAGTGGTTGACCCCGCACAGTTCCGAGCACATCCCGTAGAACACGCCAGGAACATCGGCGCGGAACCAGGTCTCGTTGGTCCGCCCCGGCGTCGCGTCCTTCTTCAGGCCGAGGGAAGGCACCGCCCAGCTGTGGATAACGTCGTCGGAGTTCACCAGCACCTGCACGGTGGCCCCCACCGGCACCACCAGCGGATTGTCCACCGCCAGCAGGCGGGGCTGGCCCGGCTTGAGGTCGCCCTCGGGAACGGGAATGCTGTCGAAGGAGAAGTCGCCGTGGTCGGGATAGTTATAGGTCCAGTACCACTGGTGGCCGGTCACCTTCAGCGTCATGTCGGCCTGGGGCGTCCTGCCGGAGAGGTAGAGGAGCTTCAGCGACGGGATGGCGATGACGACGAGGATGATCACCGGCACGATCGTCCAGACGATTTCCAGCACCGTGTTGTGCGAGGTCCTGGACGGCACCGGGTTCCGCTTGGCGTTGAAGCGGATGATGATGAAGCCGAGCAGCGCCAGCACCAGGATGACGATGGCGGTGATGATCACCAGCAGCAGGGCGTGGAAGTTGTGGATCTCCTCCATCACCGGCGAGAATGCATCCTGGAACCCCATCTGCCACGGGCGCGCCTCGCCCACGGCGCCTTCTGCCGCAGCGGCAACGGCGATACCGACCGCGAACAGTGCCGCGCAGGCGATTGGCATTGAAAACAGCAGCCGCCGGATCATATCCCGCATGGGCATTGTCCTTCCCTCGACGTCGCCTTCTGTCCCGGCGACTGCGTTACAATCTTGAAGTTCCCCGGCACGCCGGACGGGCGCCGGGCCTCGGCTACCCGAAATGCCGCCGAGAGGTCCGCTCCGCGGATTGCTAACATGAGCAAATCCGCATGAGAAGTACTTTCTTGTTCCCTTCCTGGGTGAGCGCGGCCGCTCTCCCGCGTTCTTCGCAATCGCGGGAAGTGATTGATTTCCGGACGTGAACCCCTATCCTGCGGCGACGTCCGAGAAACCGGCCGGAGAGCGAGAGTGAGGTTGATGGTAAACAAGTATCTGCTCGCGGTGATCCTCGCAGGAGCATCGGTTGCTATGTATGCGAGCATCTTCATACGCCTCGGCATGCAGTGAGCGCCTTCGGGGTCCCTTGCCGTCACGCCGTTTTGTCTTTGTCCCATGCGGCGCCGACCAGATGCCGGGTACCGGCAGCCACTGCTCCGGCCAGCTGCGACGTGAGCGCGTGTCGCCGATGAGCATCGCCGATCTGCCGCACATCAATGCCGCGCTCAACCTCGTCAGCGCCGCCTTCCTCGCGCTCGGGCTGCGCTACATCCTGCGCGGCGAGCGGGAGAGGCATCGGGCGATGATGCTTTGCGCCGTCGCCGCATCGGCGGCCTTCCTCGTCACCTACCTCATCTACCACTTCAATTCCGGCCTCGCGAAGTTCGGCGGCGAGGGCGTCATCCGGCCGATCTACTTCGGCATCCTGATCGCCCACGTCATCGGCGCGGTGGTGATCACCCCGCTGGTGCCGATCACCCTTTACCGCGCGCTCAGCGGCCGCTTCGACCGGCACCGCAAGATCGCCCGGTGGACGTGGCCGCTGTGGATGTACGTGGCGATCTCCGGGGTCGTCGTCTACGTCATGGCGACGCACATGTTCCCTTATGGAGGGCCGGGTGCCCAGTAATCGAGCGGCGGCGTCGGCACCGGTGCGGCTCGCCGGCAACCTGTCGGCGATTCGCCGGGAGCTGTGGGGCTGGTCGGCAGTGGCCATCGGCGCGCTGGCGATCGCCGGTGCGTTCGCGCTGCTGCTGGCGGTCTCGCGCATTCCCGGCATCGAGCGCGTCGCGTTCTGGCCGCTCGACTTCTTCTATAAGGGCCTCGTCATCCACGTCGTCTTCTCGTTCGTCGTCTGGTTCGCCGCCGTGTTCGCGGCGATGGCGGCCTGCGCCGGCGCCCGCCTCGCCGGCGGCACCCTGCCGCTCGGCGGCCTCGGCCTCGCTTCCGCCGCCGCGACCGCCCTTGCCATGCCGCTGCTGTTCATCCCGGCGCTGCTGGAGCGCGGCGAGGCGACGCTGAACAACTACGTGCCGGTAATCACCGATCCGCTCTACTACGCCGGCCTGGCCCTGCTCGCCGGGGCCATCGCCGTTGCCGCGCTGCGCCTGCTGGCGATCGCCCGACCGTCGGCGCTGCGGCGCGATCCGGCGGCGGCAGCCACCGCCGCCGCCGCGGTGGCGGTGCTGGTGGCGGTGCTGTGCTTCGTCATGGCGCGCACCGCGCTCGCCGGCAGCCGGCCGTCGTTCGACTTCAACGAGGCGCTGATGTGGGGCGGCGGCCACATCCTGCAGTTCGTCAACACCCTGCTGCTGCTGGTGGCGTGGACGCAGCTGGCGGCGCCGTGGTCGAACGGCACCCCGCGGGCGCTGGCGGCGGCGAGCGCGGTGCTGCTGCTGGGCGTGCTCGCGGGCCCGCTGTTCTATCTGCTTTTGCCGACCTTCTCGCCGGAGCAGACCCTCGCCTTCACCCGGCTGCAGTATCTGCTGGGGCCGGCGGCAGCCATCGTCGCCATTGCCCTGCTGCGCCAGCTCCCCCGGCCGCTGCCCTGGCAACAGCCGGCGTTCCTGGCGCTCGCCCTATCGATGCTGCTGTTCGCCGTTGGCGGCACCCTCGGCCTGTTCGTCGATGGTACCGACACGCGCACCCCCGCCCACTACCACGGCATGATCGCCGGCGTGACGCTGGCCTTCTTCGGTCTCTTCTTCACGACGCTGCTGCCGGCGCTGGGGCGGGAGGCCGGCACCCCGCGGCGGCAGCGGCTGATCCTCCACCTGTTCGCCTGGGGCCAGCTCGCCGCCTGCATCGGCCTGTTCGCCGCCGGCGGCCACGGTGCGCCGCGCAAGGTGGCGGGCGACGCGCAAGGGCTGCACGACGTCGTCGCCAAGATCGGCATGGGGCTGAACGGCGCGGGCGGGCTGATCGCGGTGATCGGCGGCATCCTGTTCATCTGGACGGTGGGATCGGCCTTGCTGCGCCGGCCGGTTGCGGCTAATTCCCCCACACGCGGTTCGCCGCGGTGATCTTCGAACAAAAAAGCCGGACGTCCGCGTCCACGGTCGCGAGGAGGAGGAAGTGACCCCCGTTCACAGCGATACTGCGCCGGCCGCCATCGCCGGGCATACCGCCGCCACGCCGGAGCCGCGCTTCCATCTGCGCGACTATGCCATCCTGCTGAAGCCGCGGGTGATGTCGCTCGTCGTCTTCACCGGCCTCGTCGGGCTGATGCTGGCGCCGACGCCGGTCGATCCGCTCACCGGCCTGATCGCCGTCCTCTGCATCGCCGTCGGCGCCGGCGCCGCCGGCGCCATCAACATGTGGTACGACCGCGACATCGACCGCGTCATGCAGCGGACCATGCACCGGCCGCTGCCGGCCGGGCGCCTGCAGCCGCGGGCGGCGCTGCTGATGGGGTGCGTCCTCGCCGTCGCCTCGGTGGCGATCATGGCGGCGCTGGTCAACGCCGTCGCAGCCGGACTGCTGGCGCTGACCATCTGCTACTACGTCTTCATCTACACCATGTGGCTGAAGCGGCGGACGCCGCAGAACATCGTCATCGGCGGTGCCTCGGGCGCGCTGCCGCCGATCATCGGCTGGGCCGCCGCGTCGGGCGACATCGCCTGGGGAGCGATCGCGCTGTTTGCCATCATCTTCCTGTGGACGCCGCCGCACTCCTGGGCGCTGGCGCTGTTCCGCAAGGGCGACTACGACCGCGCCGGGGTACCCATGATGCCGGTGGTCGCGGGCGAACGCTCCACCCGCGTGCAGATCCTTGCCTACACCTGCCTGCTGGTACCGGCGACCTGCCTGCCGGTGGCGCCGGCGTTTCCGGCTGGCCTTATGCCGTGGCCGCGGCCGTGCTCGGCGCCCTGCTGCTGCGCCATGCCTGGCGGGTCTACCGCGACGACGGCGTGCGCACCGCCCGCTCGCTGTTCTTCTTCTCCATCCTCTACCTGTTCCTGATCTTCTCGGCGCTGCTGCTCGACCGGGCGCTGGCGGCGCATCTGGCGCTGCTGGTCCATCCGTGAGCCCATCCGCCTACCCGGCGCTGCAGGACCGCTTCCGCCGCATCGGCGCGCTGCGCGACGCCGAGGCGATGCTGCACTGGGACCTCGCGACGATGATGCCGAAGGGCGGCGCCCAGGCCCGCGGCGAGCAGCTGGCGGTGCTCAAGGGGCTGCGCCACGGCCTGCTGGTCTCGGCCGAGACCGGCGAGCGGCTGGCGGCGGCCGCCGAGGACGCGGCGCTGGACGCCTGGCAGCAGGCGAACGTGCGCGAGATGCGCCGGCAGTGGACGCACGCCACGGCGCTGAGCGAGGCGCAGGTGGAGGCGCTGTCGCGGGCGGCGACCGCCTGCGAGCAGGCGTGGCGCGAGGCGCGGGCGGACAGCGACTTCCCGCGGGTGCTGCCGCATCTCGTCCCGCTGCTGGCGCTGGTGCGCGAGGCGGCGCAGGCGAAGGCCGAGCGCCTGGGCCTTTCGCCTTACGATGCGCTGCTCGACGAATACGAGCCCGACGGCCGCTCGGCGGAGATCGACGTCCTGTTCGCCGACCTCGGCGCCTTCCTGCCCGAGTTTTTGCCGCAGGTGCTCGAGCGCCAGGCCCGCGCGCCCGCCGCACCGGAGCCGGCCGGCCCCTTCCCCGTCGAGGCGCAGCGCCGGGCCGGGCTGCGGCTGATGGAGGCGATCGGCTTCGACTTCCATCACGGCCGCCTCGACGTCAGCCTGCACCCCTTCTGCGGCGGCACCCCGGACGACGTGCGCATCACCACCCGCTACGATACGGCCGACTTCCGCCCGGCGCTGATGGGCGTGCTGCACGAGACCGGCCATGCCCTCTACGAGCGCGGCCTGCCTTCGGCGTGGCGCGGCCAGCCGGTCGGCGAGGCGCGCGGCATGGTGCTGCACGAGAGCCAGTCTTTGCTGATGGAAATGCAGGTGTGCCGCTCGCGGCCGTTCCTCGCCTTCGCCGCACCGCTGCTGCGGGAGGCTTTCGGCGGCGAGGGTCCGGCTTGGCAGGCGGACAACCTCTACCGCCACTACACCCGCGTCGAGCCCGGCTTCATCCGCGTCGATGCCGACGAGGTGACGTACCCCGCGCACGTCATCCTGCGCTACGAGCTGGAGCGGGCAATGATCGCGGGCGACCTCGCGCCGGCCGACCTGCCCGGTGCCTGGGCAGAAGGATTGCGCCGCCTGCTCGGGCTCGTCCCGCCCGATGACCGCCGCGGCTGCCTGCAGGACATCCACTGGTACGACGGCGCCTGGGGCTATTTCCCCACATACACGCTGGGGGCTCTGGCGGCGGCGCAGCTGTTCGCCGCTGCCGTGGCAGCGGTGCCGCGCCTGCCCGAGGAGATCGAGGCCGGGCAGTTCGCCACCCTGCTGGACTGGCTGCGCACCCACCTGCACGGCAAAGGCTCGTCCGCCTCGACCCGCACGCTGCTGACCGAGGCCACCGGCCGCCCGCTCGATACCGCAGCTTTCCGGGCGCACCTTACCCGCCGCTACCTCGGTGAATGAGTATCATCTGTTCTGCGGCTTGCCGGCTGCCGCCCTTCGCGTTATGAGCGAAGGTTCACCGCAGCGGCTCACGGATCTTTTGCGTTGAACTACCTCAGCACCCGCGGTCAGGCGCCGATCCTCGGCTTCGACGATGTCGTCCTCGCCGGGCTCGCCCGCGATGGCGGGCTCTACGTCCCGGAGAGCTGGCCCACCCTGGACCCGGCGGGCTTCGCCGCCCTGAGCCGGCTGAGCTATGCCGAGCTCGCCGCCCACGTCATGGCACCGTTCGCCGCGCCGCACATCCCGGAGGCGGAGCTGGCGATGCTGTGCGACGACGCCTACCGCGACTTCGACGCCCACCCCGACCCGGCGCCGCTGCGTCCTCTCGCCGATGGCGTGCATCTGCTCGAGCTGTTCCACGGCCCCACCCTGGCGTTCAAGGACTACGCCCTGCAGGTGCTGGGCCGGCTGTTCGATCTGATCCTGGCGCGCCGCGGCGAGCGGATCACCATCATCGGGGCGACGTCGGGCGACACCGGCTCGGCGGCGATCGAGGCCTGCCGCGATCGCGACACCCTCGATATCTTCATGCTGCACCCGCAGGGCCGCGTCTCCGAGGTGCAGCGCCGGCAGATGACCACGGTGCGGGCCGACAACGTCCACAACATCGCCATCGACGGCACCTTCGACGACTGCCAGAACCTAGTGAAGGCGCTGTTCGTCGATCAGACGTTCCGCGACCGCTTCCGCTTGGCGGCGGTCAACTCCATCAACTGGGCGCGGATCGCAGCGCAGATCGTCTACTACGTCCACGCCGCGCTGGCGCTCGGCGGCGGCCGGAAGCTGGCGTTCGTCGTGCCGACCGGCAATTTCGGCAACGTCTTCGCCGCCTACGGCGCCCTGCGGATGGGCGTGCCGATCGATGCCCTCGTGGTCGCGTCCAACCGCAACGACATCCTCACCCGCTTCTTCGAAAGCGGGATGATGGAGACCGGCACCGTCTATCCGACGCTGAGCCCGAGCATGGACATCCAGATCTCCAGCAACTTCGAGCGCTACCTGTTCGAGCTGCTGGGCCGCGATGCCGCCGCGGTGACGCTGGCGATGCAGCACTTCCGCGAGCGCGGGGCATTCGCCGTCGACGCCGACAAGCTGCAGCAGGCCCGCGGAACCTTCGTTGCCGCCCGCTGCGATGATCCGGGCACCGCCGCGGTGATCCGCGAGGTCTACCAGCGGGACGGCATCCTCGTCGATCCGCACACCGCCGTCGGCATCGCCGCCGCCGCTGCGGCCGACCTGCCGTCCGGCGTCGAGAAGGTCTGCATCGCCACCGCCCATCCGGCGAAGTTCCCCGATGCGGTGGAAGCGGCGACCGGCGTGCGGCCGGCGCTGCCGGAGCGGCTCGCCGGTCTGATGAGCCTGCCGGAGCGCTGTTCATCGTTGCCGGCGGATGCCGGTGCCCTCGCCCGGGCAATCGCCGAGACGCTGCAACAAAGAGGAGTGATGGTATGAGTATCCGTGTCTCGACCCTGGCCAACGGCATGCGCGTTGCGACCGATCCGATGGACTGGGTGGAGACCGCCTCGGTCGGCGTCTGGGTGGAGGCCGGCAGCCGCAACGAGAGCGCAGCGGCGTCGGGCGTCTCGCACTTCCTCGAGCATATGGTGTTCAAGGGCACGCGGCGCCGCGACGCGCGCGCCATCGCCGAGGAGATCGAGACGGTGGGCGGCCACCTCAACGCCCACACCTCGCGCGAGTATACCGCGTTCTACGCCAAGGTGCTGAAGGAGGACGTGGCGCTCGCCGTCGATATCATCGCCGACATCCTGCAGGACGCGACGCTGGACGGCGAGGAGCTGGGGCGCGAGCGCACCGTGATCATGCAGGAGATCATGCAGGCGCAGGACACCCCCGACGACATCATCTTCGACCGCTTCCAGGAAAAGGCCTTCCCCGCCCAGCCGCTCGGCCGCCCGGTGCTGGGGGCACCGGAGAGCATCGAGGCGATGAGCCGCGAGATCCTGACCGGCTACATGCGGCAGCACTATGGGGCGCCGCGGATGGTGCTCGCCGCCTCCGGCCAGGTCGAGCACGACGCGATGATCGAGCTCGCCAACAGCGCCTTCGACCGGCTGCCGCCGACGGTCGCGGCGGAGCGCGAGCCGGGCCGCTACGTCGGCGGCGACTTCCGCGAGGAGCGCGATCTGGAGCAGGTGCACCTGGTGCTGGGCTTCCAGGGCGCCGGCTACCGCGATCCGGATTTCTACCCGCTGTCCGTCCTTTCGACGCTGCTCGGCGGCGGCATGTCGTCGCGGCTGTTCCAGGGCGCAGGAGAAGCGCGGCCTCGTCTACATCTATTCCTTCCACTTCGTCCTACAGCGACACCGGGCTGTTCGGCGTCTACGCCGGCACCGGCGAGAACGAGGTCGAGGAACTGCTGCCGCTGGTCTGCGACGAGCTGCGGCGGGTCGTGCTCGACGTCGGTGAAGCAGAAATCGGCCGCGCCCAGGCGCAGCTCAAGGCGGCGATGCTGATGGCGCTGGAGAGCACGTCGGCCCGCTGCACGAGCAGCTGGCGCAGCAGCTGATGATCTTCGAGCGGCCGATACCGGTGGCGGAGACCGTTGCCCGGATCGAGGCGGTCGACCGCGACGCCGTCATCGCTGCCGCGCACCGGCTGCTGGCCGGAACGCCGACGCTGGCAACGCTGGGGCCGATCGGCCGGGTCGCCAGCTACCGACGTGGCGGCGGCGCTGCGCGGCCTTTGACGGCCCCGTTGCTCCGAAGCCACTTTTCCACAGATACGGCGCTCAATGTGATCCGCACCACAGCGGAATGCGTTAATCTTTGATAGAGTTTTCGCTGTTACGCTCTTCTATCGCCTGCTCGGGGACTTCACCCGAGATGCGAAAAGCCCCCGCAGAGGCGACAGCGTGACGGGGAGTTGCCATGGGAATGTGCCGAGGTGCGGCGGGTGGTCTTCGCTCATCAGTGGCAGGATCTGGCGGAATGGGTCCGCGCCCTGGAGATCTGGCCGACCTGACCGACGAGGAGATTGACGGCGTTGCCGACACCGCGCGGGTAAGCCAGCGGCGGTGCCGGCGGTCGCATCGACGCTACCGGCGCAGCATCCAGTAGCCGAATAGCAGCACCAGCGAGCCGATCACGGCGACGATCAGGCTGCCGAAGTTGAAGCCGTCAACGGCGCCGTAGCCCAGCGAGGTGGCGATAAAGCCGCTGACGATCGCGCCGGCGATGCCGAGCACGATGCTGGTGAAAAGCCGCATCGCCAAGCATGATGAACGTGGCGATCAGCCCAAAGACGATCCAGCTGAGAATACCCACTCCCGCCAGTCTCGATCAACACGTGGTTCTTGCGTCATTCCATTCTGGAATCACAGACGATTCCAGAGCGCAAGCTCTATTTTAGCGCCTATGCCGTAGCCCCGGGGGGTCCGCTCCGTGCAGCGACGTTGAGAGCAGCGCCGGCGATCCGCAGCCCGCATTGGGGCGCGCTGGCATATGCAACCCGAACGGCAAGATGGCCCAAGTCCGGCCGGGTCTCAGCAAGTTGCAGAGAATATTCCCGTTCTCGTCCCGCTCTGACATGCCGATACGCTGCCAGCGACCGAGAGGGAAAGACCTGGCGGATCGAAACCAAATTAAGCGGGTCTGACCCCCCCCACGAGCGGCAGCTCGCAAAAAATAAAGACCCGGTTGTGAACCCAGCTCATAGGTTGCTGCGCCGAGCGAAGGTATCACTGGCGTGAGCACCCAGGATTAGGGTCAGGTTATAGGACATTGATTAAGGGGGAGTGAAGCATGACCGCAGCAGTGGAATCCTCGGCCGTGGCCGCGCGACCAGTGCCGAGTGCGCCGGCAGATACCCACTCAGGAAGCCGCTGGTCCAGATTGTGGCGCAACGCCGCTGTCTTCGCCTGGCTACTATTAGTGTACGCAGCGTGCTTTCAGCAGGCGATCAGCACCATGGCTGCGCTGAGTGCCCAGCAGGAAATCCTTGCCAAGGAAAGGTCGGTGGCTGCCTCCGCTAATGGCGACAAGGCCGTACCTACTAACGGGGAGAGCAAGAACATTTCCGCCAAGGCACAGCTGGTTAAGGCAATAAAGCTGCTTCAGGATATGGAAATAAAAGAAAATACCTATGAAAATCCAGATGACAGTAAAAATGATACCAACCAACCGAACGAAAATGGTGGTGGCAAAAATGATACCAACCAAGTGAATAAAAATTCCAATGATTCTGCGTTTGATAAATTAACTCCATGGGTGCAGAGCGCTGCGATTGAAGCACGTGCTGGATTTTATAATACCGATAATCTAAACTATATAATAATGCCAATCGCTCTTGTCACACTCATGCTATGCTTGTGGATGGGAGCTCTGGGCAGCGCCGTCCACATGACTCTTGAGTTCCTCAAGAAGGATGAGACAAAAACAGGTTTGTGGTTTTTCTTCCGGCCATTTTACGGCGCACTGCTGGCACTTGCCGTATTCATCATCTTCCAGGCCGGGCAAATGGTGCTGACCAACCCGGTGGAGGGTAATGCCGGACTGAACCCCTACGTGATCGCCTTTGTCGCCATCGTTTCCGGCATGCTGAGCGATCAGGCCTATCACCGCATCGCCTTCGCCGGTTCGCAGTTTCTGGGCAAGGCCGACGCCACGCCCCGCTGGGTGCGCACGAGCGTCGCTCAAGAAAAGCTCGCCACACGCACCGTCGCCGACCTCCTTCGACACAC
>JAXMDR010000033.1:0-25754 GCA_046348725.1 Rhodospirillales bacterium | reverse complement strand
CATCATCAAGCGGACGAAATGGCAGGATGACTATGGATACGCTTGCTCTTCACTCGGCGACCTCCCCGCGGGAAGGGAGCAAAACGCGCTGCCGGTTCTGCGGCTCGACCGCCCTCGACAGCTTCATCGATCTCGGCATGTCGCCGCTGTGTGAATCCTACGTTCCGCCGGAGCGGCTGAACGCGCCCGAGGTTTTCTACCCGCTGCACGCCCTGGTCTGCCGCGACTGCCTGCTGGTGCAGCTCGATCAGTACGTCAGCGCGTCGGACATCTTCAGCGATTACGCCTACTTCTCCTCGTATTCGGATAGCTGGGTCGAGCACGCGCGCCGCTATGCGCTGCACATGATCGAGACGTTCGGCATCGGCGCCAGCTCGAAAGTGGTGGAGATCGCCAGCAACGACGGCTACCTGCTCCAGCATTTCGTGGCGAACGGCGTGCCGGTCCTCGGCGTCGAGCCGGCGGCGAACGTCGCGAAGGTGGCGAAGGAAAAGGGCATCCCCACCGAGGTTCGCTTCTTCGGCCGCGCCACCGCCGAGGACGTGCGGCAGCAATACGGTCCCGCCACTTTGCTGCTCGGCAACAACGTCCTCGCCCACGTCCCCGACCTCAACGACTTCGTTGCCGGCATGAAGGTCCTGCTGGCCGACGGCGGCATCATCACCATGGAATTCCCGCATCTGGCCAAGCTGATCGAATTCAACCAGTTCGATACCATCTACCACGAGCACTTCTGCTACTTCTCGCTTTTCGCCGTCGAACAGGTGTTCAAGGCGCATGGGATGCGGCTGTTCGACGTGGCGGAACTGCCGACGCACGGCGGTTCGCTGCGCATCTACGCCTGCCACGAAGACGATGTGAGCCGGGCGGATTCCGAGCGCCTCGCCGGCCTGCGCGCCTGGGAACGGGCCAACGGCTTCGATCGACTGGAGACCTACACCGGGTTCGAGGAAAAGGTGCGCGAGACCAAGCGCAAGCTGCTGGAGTTCCTGATCACGGCGCGGCGCGAGGGCAAGACCGTGGTCGGCTACGGCGCCCCCGGCAAGGGCAATACGCTACTGAACTATTGCGGGATCCGGCAAGACCTCCTCGATTACACCGTCGATCGCAGCCCGCATAAGCAGGGACTGTTCCTGCCGGGGACCCACATCCCGATCTTTCATCCCGACAAGATCAAGGAAACCCGGCCCGACTTTGTTCTGATCTTGCCGTGGAACATCCAGGAAGAGATCATCGCCCAGCTCGCCTATGTGCGCGAATGGGGCGCACGCTTTGTCGTTCCCATTCCGGAGGCGGCAGTTCTGCCCTGACATCAGGAAGGAGGGGTGCAAGCTCTTGCCTTGCGCCCAGCGGCAACTCACGAACACCGGGGGCTAAGGTATCCCTGCTCCCCGGGGGCTGGCTCGGAAATGACGTCTCCAGAACTACTGCTTATCCGGTGGACGGTCGCGGCCGGACCTGTTCCGCCGCGCCGCACTCTGCCGCGGCCGGGGGTCGAAGCCGGCGGCGCGGCTGAGCCGGCTGTTCCCAGGCCCTCGGCGCGCGCACGATGTCCGCGCGCCGCTGCCTCATGCTCGGCTACGCGCGGCCGGGGCAACCGGTGCGAAGCGCTGTTCACCCTTCCGCCGCTGCTGCGCACCACCCATGCCCGCAGCACCGCCATCCTGACGTCCGCCGCCGCCATCCAGAACCTGATGGTGCTGGCGGTCTCGCCAATCCTCTCCCGCCTGTTCAGCCCGGAAGAATTCGGCGTGGTGGGCCTGCTCTACGCCATCGCCGCAGTGCCGGCGACGCTGGCTTACCGTTCCTGCCTCGCGGTGATGCAGACCCGCAGGCAGGTGGAGACGATCAGCATCTTCGGTGTCTGGGCGTGCATCCTGACGACGACGGTGCTGGCGTCCGGGGTGGTGGCGATCGGCCATTTCGCCCGCAACTGGTAGCGGCCCGATTGGGGACGCCAGCTGGGGCCGCTACTGCTGTTGCTGCCGCTGGTGATGCTGACGGAGGGGTCGCTGTCGACCGGGCGGATCAGGATCTGCGCCGGGGCGACTGCAACTCGCTGTTCCGCAACCGGCTGATCGAGACCGGCACGATGATTTCAGGTCAGCTGGCGGCAGGCATCACGGGCGCGGGTCCGCTGGGACACGCCTGCGGCCGCCTGCTGGGCGTTGCCGCGCCTCCATCGATGCCGGCAAGGTGTTCCTCAGCGATATCGGCGGGGACGGCACGCCTTCCAGCTTGCGAAGAAATGCAGCAGATGCTCGCCGCCCGCTACTGGCGCTTCCCGGCGTTCAGACCCCGGCCGAGCTGATGGGATGCCTGATCCGGCAGATGCCGCCGATCCTGCTGGCGGCCTACTTCTCGATGGAGGCCGTCGGCCTCTACTGGCTCACCAATCGCGTGCTGGAGCGGCCGACCCTGCTCTTCGGCGTCGACATGAGCCGTGTCTTCATGCAGCAGATCGCCGAGCGCCGGGACCACGGTGGCAATGTACTTTCCCTGTTCGTCAGGGTCACCCTGTTCATGGCGGCGCTGCCGCTGGTGCCGTTCCTGCTGGTTATCGTCTTCGGCCCGCAGCTGTTTGCGTTCGTTTTCGGTGCGGAATGGTATCACGCCGGCGAATATGCCCGCTGGATGGCGCTGTTCTCCTTTGCCTACCTCTTCGCCCTGCCGACCCGGGCCATGACCGCGGTATTCGGCCTGCAGCGCGCCTATGCCGTCTCCGAGGTTATCCGGGCAGCGCTGGGCGCCATGTCGATCGTCCTTGCCGCCAAGCTGACCGGCGACGACGTCACCGCGATGGCGGCATTCTCCGTCGTACAGTTGGCGGTGCTGACGGTGTTCGTGGTGGCCGTATTCCTTATTGTTCGCAGGCTGCAGGCGAGGAAGTCGCAGCCGCTGGGTACGCTGGGAGTGCTGTCATGAGCAATCGAGTCTGCACAGCAGCGACGGCGGCGCCGCCACTACAGGACGCACCACCGGTGGACGGGATGGCCAGGACGGCGGCGGAACCGGAGCTGAAGATCGCGTTCGTTTCGCCCGGAACCTATCCGCCCGATTTTGCCGGCGCCCAGCTTCGCCTGCACCGGACGTTTCTGCGGCTGCGCAAGCGGCAGCCGCTCTCGGTGAGGGTGCTCGCCCTGGCGGGCGAGACGACGCAGGTGGGGTGGTCGGAGCTGGACGGCATACCGGTCCGCCGCCTCCCCCCGAATGCCGGTTTCCTTTCCACCTTCTGGAGGGCGGGCGCGCACCTGTGGGACGAGCGGAAGGCCGGCTTCGATCTCGTCTATTGCGTCACTACCGGGCGCCTCGTCTACAGCATGGGCGCCTGGGCGCGGCTGATGCGCCGCCCGCTGGTGGTCGAGTTCGTCAACAACAACATCGAGGACACCCCGGCCCGGCGGCTGATGGCGCAGCAACTCGCCCGTTCGGCGACACTGGCGATTGCTATCAGCCGGCCGATCTTCGACCAGTTCCGCCGCCTCGGCGTCCCGGAAGAGCGGATCTGGGTCCGACCCAATCCGGTGGACACCGCCCGCTTCCGCATCCCGACCGAGGCGGAAAGAGCGGCGGCGCGGCAACGCCTGGGCGTGGAACCCGGCACGCTCCTGCACCTTTTGGTCGGCGGACTGTCGAAGCGCAAGAACCACGCCGTCGGCATCGGCGCAATCGAGCGGCTGCCCGCCCACCATCGACTACTAATGGCGGGGCCAGTGATGGCCGACGAGCGCCAGTACGCAGCCGACCTAGCCTCCCGCATCGCCTTGTCGCCCGCCGCCGCCCGCCTGTCGCTGATTTCCAAGTTCGTCCCCGACGTCGAGCGGCTGATGTACGCGGCCGATTGCCTGTGGATGCCCTCGATCGAGGAGGGGCTGGGCAACGTGATGCTGGAGGCGCTCTGCTGCGGGGTTCCTTGCGTCATCAGCGACCGGCTCGGCCTCGGCGAGCATATCCGCGGCGACGACGACGGGTGCGCGGCGCCACCGCTGCCGGCGGAATGGGCGGCGGCGGTCACCTCGATCGAGGCGCTGATGCGCAATCCGCAGGCGAGGCGGGCGCTCGGCCTGCGCTCGCAGGCGGCTTATGCCTTCCCGGCCATCGATGCCGAGCTGCTGCGGCGGCTGAACCTTATTCGCGCGAACGCGCCGTAACCATTGCCCGGGCCGGCGCCGTCCAGCGGCGGGGTTTGTCGCGGGCCTCGGGACTGTGCACGAGCGCACCCCGAATAGCGGGGTGCGTGATCCTTGTTCGTGGACCTGCCGGCGACGGCGCGCTATACGCTTCGGCTGAACGATCGGGCGAGTGCCGCGGCTACAAGGCTGTTTCAGAGTGCCGGTCGAGCAACGTGCATCAGGGAGAGCACCAGGATGACACTTAAGGGGACCTCCACCGCCGACAAGCGCACGGAGTTCGAGCTGCAAGTCGTCAACGAAGACAGCGGAATGGACGTCGATAGCCTGATTCGTAGCTTCTACTTCCACCTAGGATGCACGCTGGCGAAGGACCAGTATACCGCTACCAACCAGGACCGCTATCAGGCCCTGGCGCTGGCCGTCCGCGACCGGCTGGTCGGCCGCTGGATTCAGACGCAGCAGGGCTATCACAAGCAGAACGTCAAGCGCATCTGCTACCTCTCGCTCGAGTTCCTGATCGGCCGGGCGATGGGCAACAACGTCATCAATCTGCTGCTCGAGGACACCTGTCGCGAGGCGATGAAGCGGATCGGCCTCGACTGGGACGTGCTGCGCGACGTCGAAAGCGATGCGGCACTCGGCAACGGCGGCCTCGGCCGCCTCGCCGCCTGCTTCCTCGACTCGATGGCGACGCTGCGGCTGCCGGCCATCGGCTACGGCATTCGCTACGACTACGGAATTTTCAAGCAGCACGTCGAGAACGGCTACCAGGTCGAGGAGCCGGACAACTGGCTGCGTTACGGCAACCCGTGGGAGGTCGTGCACCCCGAGCTGTCGTTCATGGTCAACTTCGAGGGTCGGGCCGAGCCGCGCCGGGTGAACGGCGTCACCCACTGGGACTGGGTCGGGGCGCGCCCGATCATCGGCATTGCCTACGATACGCCGATCGTCGGCTACGGCTCGTTCAACGTCAACAACCTGCGCCTGTGGTCGGCAAAGGCCGCCGACGAATTCCACTTCGGCGATTTCAGCCGCGGCTCGTACGTCGAGGCGGTGGAAGACAAGCTGATGGCGGAGAACCTGACCAAGGTGCTCTATCCTAGCGATGCCGTCTATGCCGGACGCGAGCTGCGCCTGCGCCAGCAGTACTTTTTCGTCTCGTGCTCGGTGCAGGACATCGTCCGCCGCTTTAAGGTGGACAACGATGACTGGCTGAACTTTCCGGACAAGGTGTTCATACAGATGAACGACACCCATCCGGCCCTGGTCGTCGCCGAGCTCATGCGCATTTTCCTCGACAAGGAGGATGTCAACTGGGACAAGGCGTGGGAGATCACTGTCAACTCAACCGGTTATACCAATCACACGCTGCTGCCCGAGGCGCTGGAACGGTGGCCGGTGAGCATGTTCGAGCGGCTGCTGCCGCGGCACCTGCAGATCATCTACGAAATCAACAGCCGCTTCCTGCGCAAGGTGGCGACCCGCTACCCCGGCGACTTCGATCGTCTGAAGCGGATGAGCCTGGTCCAGGAGGAGCCGGAGAAGGCGGTGCGCATGGCCAACCTCGCGGTCGTCGGCAGCTGCTCGACCAATGGCGTCGCCGCGTTGCATTCGCGGCTGCTGCAAGAAGGCCTGATGCGCGACTTCGCCGAGTTCTATCCGGAGCGCTTCAACAACAAGACCAACGGGGTGACGCCGCGCCGCTGGCTGCTGAAGGCAAATCCGCGGCTGTCGGCGCTGATCCGCGCGAAGATCGGCGACGACTGGATCAATCACCTCGACCAGCTCCGCGGACTGGAGAAGTTCGTCGGCGACGCCGGCTTCCGTGAGCAGATCCGGCAGATCAAGCACGCCAACAAGGAAGCCCTTGCGGAATACATCAAGCGCGAGATCGGCCTGACGGTCAATCCGTCATCGATGTTCCAGTCCCAGGTCAAGCGTATCCACGAATATAAGCGCCAGCTGCTGCTCTGCCTGTACATCATCGTGCTGTATGACCGCCTGAAGGCCAACCCGGCGTTGGACATCGTGCCGGTCACCTTCATTTTCGGCGGCAAGGCGGCTCCTGGCTATTACATGGCACAGCTAATCATCAAGCTGATCCATCAGATCGCCAGCGTGGTCAACTACGACCCCGAGATCAAAGACCGGATCAAGGTGGTCTTTCTGCCTGACTACCGGGTCTCGCTCGCTGAGAAGATTATCCCCGCGGCCGACCTCAGCGTGCAGATCTCGACGGCCGGCATGGAGGCCTCGGGCACCGGCAACATGAAGTTCCAGATGAACGGCGCGCTGACTATCGGCACGCTCGACGGCGCCAACGTCGAGATTAAAGAAGAAGTGGGCGACGATAATATCTTCATCTTCGGCCTGACGACCGAGCAGGTGGAGCAGCTGCGGCCCACCTATGATCCTCATCACTTCTACAATAGCGACGAGGAAATCCGCCGGGCGATCGACCTGATCCGCAACGACTTCTTCAGCCTGACCGAACCCGGTATCTTTCGGCCGATCATCAGCAACCTGCTGGACCACGGCGATTTCTATATGAACATGGCCGACCTGCGCAGCTTCATCGAGATGCAGGGCCAGGTGGAAAGCGTCTATCGCAACCAGGACGCGTGGACCGAGAAGGCGATCTACAACATCGCCCGCTCAGGCAAGTTCAGTTCCGACCGCACCATCGCCGAGTATGCCGAGGACATCTGGCACGTGAAACCGACCGAGGTTGTGCCGTTGACAGGCAAGCGGCCGTCCTGAGGGGGTGTTAGCAACAGTTGGGTGCCTGCGCCGGAGGTGGGATCGGCCGCTTCCGGCGCCGCGATCGCCGCACCGGCAGAAGGAGAGGCACCACCCCATGCGCCGTGTCGACGGCTGCTGCCGCAGTGCGGCATGCCGAAAAGCCGGTGGTATGGCGGAGATCGGGACATTCGAGGTGGACTTGGACTGCAGTGCACAATCATACTGCCGGTTGCCGGCAAGACGCGTAGGAACCGGGCGGTCCCAGGGCCCCTGCAGGAGGCCTAGCCGTCCTTACCCGGCTCGGACAGAGAACACGAATTAGATCGACCAGGACAAACGCGCAGTAACGGCAACAGACGGACTGCCATGTACATTGTGATGGTTTCGGCGGAGCTGGCCCCGGTGGCAAAGGTCGGAGGGCTTGCTGACGTCGTGTTCGGCCTCAGTCGCGAGCTGGAGGTCAGGGGCCATGCGGTCGAGATCATCCTGCCCAAGTACGACTGCATGTGGCACGACGAGATCTGGGGACTCCACAAGATCTGGGAGAACCTGTGGGTGCCGTGGTACGGCTCGGGCATCTCGTGCTCGGTCTGGTTCGGCTTTGTCCACGGCC
Organism: Rhodospirillales bacterium; assembly: GCA_046348725.1. GTDB lineage: Bacteria > Pseudomonadota > Alphaproteobacteria > Rhodospirillales > Defluviicoccaceae > Defluviicoccus. Next base: position 18,266 of record JAXMDR010000033.1, on the reverse strand, counting down.
GCAAGTGCTTCTTCATCGAGCCGCACAGCCAGGACAACTTCTTCCATCGCGGGTCGTTCTACGGCTTCCACGACGACCCCTTGCGCTTCGCCTTCTTCTGCAAGGCGGCGATGGAGTTCATGCTGAAGGGCAACAAGCGCCCCGACATCATCCATTGCCATGACTGGCAGACCGGGTTGGTGCCGGTGCTGTTATACGAGATCTACGCGCGCCTCGGCATGGACCGGCAGCGGGTGGTCTATACCATCCACAACTTCAAGCATCAGGGAATCACCGGCGAGGCGGTGCTGTGGGCGACCGGGCTGTGCCGGCCCGAGTATTACTTCCACCACGACCGGCTGCTGGACAACTTCAATCACACCGCCATCAATCTGATGAAAGGCGGGATCGTTTATTCGAACTATGTCAATACTGTATCGCCGCATCACTCGTGGGAGGCGCGGTTCACCGACCAAGGCAACGGCCTCGGGCAGACGCTGGCCATCCACCACTACAAGTTCGGCGGCATCCTCAACGGCGTCGACTACGACGTCTGGAACCCGGAGACAGACCGGTTCATTCCCTCGCACTACAACGTCTGGAACGTCGAGGGGAAGTACGGCAACAAGGACGCCCTGCGCGACCGGCTCTGGCTGCGCAAGGAGTATAAGCCGATTGTCGCCTACGTCGGCCGCCTCGATGCGCAGAAAGGCGTGCATCTCATCCAGCATGCGATGTTCTACGCGCTGGAGCGCGGCGCGCAGTTCGTGATGCTGGGGGCAGGCGGCGACCGCGGCATCAACAACCACTTCTGGCATCTCAAGCACTACCTTAACGACAACTCCGACTGCCACATGGAGATCGGCTTTAACGAGCAGTTGGCGCACCTGATCTACGCCGGTTCCGATATTTGCGTCGTTCCCAGCCTGTTCGAGCCCTGCGGCCTCGCTCAGATGATCGCCATGCGCTACGGCTCGGTGCCGGTGGTGCGTGCCGTCGGCGGCCTGGTCGATACGGTGTTCGATCGCGACCATTCCGACAAGCCGCCGGAAGAGCGCAACGGCTACATCTTCCACGACGCCGACTTCCGCGGCGTCGAGTCCGCCCTCAGCCGGGCGATCGGCCTGTGGTTCGATTATCCCAAGGAGTTCCGGCGGCTAGTCACCAACGCCATGTCCTCCGACTACTCCTGGGGTCAATCGGGCGGCCACTACGTCGCCGTCTACGAAGCGACGCGCTGCAAGTAGACTACCTGCGGAAGCGGAATGGCGCCGCTTCCGAACGGGCCGGTATCACCACGCGATCGTACCCCATCTCCTCGTCAGCAGGCGGTGCGCGCCGTTCCGGCATCCGTCACCGCGCGTTCGATGCCAGGGAAGACCGGGCCGCTGCTGTTCGGTCTGGCCTGACGTCGAGCGCGGGAGACGCCGTTAGCGCTTAGCGCGAGGGCGTTCGGCTGAGCTCGTCGACCAGCGATCGCCCTCGCGGATCGAACGCAGCAAGCTTTCTTGCCCATTCGAGCGCCGCAGCACGCCGGCCGGCGTCGCGGTTGATGGTGGCGAGCGCCAGCAGCGTATCGGCGTCGCCGGAATGGCGGGCATGGCTGGCACCCAGCACCTCCAGCGCCGCGTCCGGCTGCCCGAGCGCATTCAGGGCGATGGCGTAGACGAAGGCGAAGCGGGGCGACGACGGATCGCCCTTGGCGGCACTTTCAAGAAAGCCGAGGGCTTCCGGCGCCCGCCTCTGCCGGATCAGGCTGAGACCAAGGGCGTGATTGAGGATCGCGTCTGCCGGCGCCCGCGCGAGGCCTTCGCGCATGAGCTGCTCGCCGTCCGCCTCTTTCCCCTGCTGCGCCAGAGCTTGGGCGCCCTCGACGTAGGCCGGCGTGAAGCCGGGATCAAGGGCGCGGGCAGCGGCGAACTCGGCGATGGCATCCGGCAGCCGCCCCTGCCGGGCATACACCTGGCCGAGGTTGACGCGCGACTCCGGACGGTCGGCGTTGACGCGCAGCGCTTCGATCAGCTCGCCCGTGGCCTTGTCCAGCCGCGACCGGTCGGCCTCGGGCAGGCCGTCGCGGGAGACGGCGGCCAGCTGCCGCGCCGCCTCGATGCGGACACCCAGGACCGGATCGGCGAGGCGCGCCGCCGCCAGCGGCCGCGACTGTGTATCCGGCAGCACCGAGAGCGCACGCAGGGCCGACCAGCGCACCAGCGGGTCGGCATCACCGGTGCCGGCCCGCACGGCGTTGAAGGTCGCGGGGTCCGGGGTAGGGGACATCGCAGCGAAGGCGGTCGCGCGCACGATCGACGGGGTTTCCGGGTCGGCAGCAAGCCTGGCCAGTGCCGCGGGCGCGGCACTGCTGCCGTCACGCGCCGCCGCCAGCGGTGCCGTCCAGGTCTGGAAGCCCTTCCGCTGCGGCCCGAACCACTTCTCGATCGCGGCGGCTGCCCAGGCCGCGTTCTTGTCGGTGTGGCAGTCGTTGCAGGTGTTCGAGGTGCCGAAGCGGACGGATTCGTCCGGGCGCGGAATGCGGAAACCATGATCGTGCCGGCGGTCGACGCCCATGAAGGTTCGCGCCGGCATGTGGCAGGCAACGCATTGGCCGGCGGGTGAGCCTTCGGGGTGGTGGGTGTGCGCGGCGGTCGAAAACTTCTCCGGGTCATGGCACTGCTCGCAAACGGCATTGCCTTCGGCGCGCAGCTTCAGCGAATGCGGATCGTGGCAGTCGCTGCAGGTGACCCCGCGGCTGAACATCTTGCTCTGGCGGAACGCTGCATAGTTATAGGTCTCGCCGAGGTTCTTGCCGTCCGCCTCGAACGACCCGGGGACCAGCAGGGCCGGCAGGTGCGAGTCCAGCAGCGGATGTCCGGGGCGCCACGGCTCGGCGATCTTGGTGCTGAGGGAGTGGCAGACCCCGCAGGTTTCCAGTTCGGCGGCGGCGCGATGGGGAACGCTGCGCCGGGCGGTACCGGTGCCTGAGTCCGGCAGCCACTGCACATCCCGGCGTTCGTCGAAGTGCACGGTGAGGCCGTTGCCGGAGGCCGGCGTGCCGCCGGTTCCTCCGCCGTCCTTGCCGCCGCCGCGCGCCCAGGCGACGTGGGCGGAGCCGGGGCCGTGACAGGCCTCGCAGGCGACGTTGAGCTCCGCCCAGGTGGTGGCGTAGGTGTTGCGAGCCGCGTCGTAGTTCTTGCGCAACTCGGTCGAGTGGCATTCCGCACACTGGAAATTCCAGGTCTGGTCCAGCCCGGTCCAGTGCAGCGGATTGCCGGCCCGTGGCGTCTGGTCCGGGTAGAGCTGGAACCAGCGTTGGCCTCCCTCTTCCTTTGGCCGGGAATCCCAGGCGATCCCCAGCGCCTGCAGCCGCCCGTCCGGGAAGGCGATCAGGTACTGCTGCAGCGGGTAGACGCCGAAGGTGTAGCGGATGGCAAAATCGGCGAGGTGGCCGACCGGCCCGTCGGTGTTGACGAAGAAGCCGCCGTCGCGCCGGAAGAACCGGGACGTGACCACACCGTCATTGAATGTGGCGCCATCGAAGTTGCCGAGCACCGTTGCGTCGGTGGCCTCCTGCATGGCGAGATCGTGAAAGGATCCGCGCCAGGCCGCCGCTTCGGCTTTGTGGCACTCCCCGCAGACGCCAGCTCCGACAAAGCCGGGCGCCGGGGCGGGAGATGCACTAGAAGGCGTCGCGGAGGATGCAGCGGACGCGGCGTGCCCCGCGGCGCCGCCGCAGGCGGCGGTGATGGCGGCCGCAAGCAGCAGTCTCGCGATTCGCAGAAGAGGGCGCGGACGCACCGGGCTACCGGCGCTGCGGTCGGCGCGCGGCTCGCGCCGGAATGGGGCGGTCTGTCCCCGCCTCGGCCGTCGCGCCTCCGCCGCTCCCGGCTGGGCAGGAAGGCCGGCACCTGCTTGACATGGCCAGGGGGCGATGAAGGAAGGTGAGGTCTGTCAATTCCATCCCTGTACTGTCATGGCGCGGGCTGTCATTCGCGTGAATCCTCCGGCTGCTGCCCCGCGTCGCGGCGGACGGACGAGATCATCCCATGATAGCGGCACTTCCGCCGGCCTTGAAGCCGGCGGGAAGCGAGGGTGGTCGCGAAATTCCTGAGCATTCCTTTCCGCCGAACCACCCCGCGAGGCCCTACGGGACTCGCGGCGCAGAGACACGGGTGGCGGCGGCAGGCCCGGTGATGGCGTCCTGAACCTTGACCGTCCTTGCCGTGATCCTGGTGGTGGTCACCTCGGTCTTCCAGCGGTTGATGGCAGTGGTGAGCGAGGCGGCGATGTTGGGATACTTGGCCGCAACGTTGGTGGTCTCGCCGAGATCGGAGCTCAGATTGAAGAGGGCGGTCTTGCCCTTGATGTTAACCAGCTTCCACGGGCCTTCCCGGGCTGCGGTGTTGCCCTGGTACATCCAGAACAGCCGCCTTGATGGCACTTTGGCTTCCCTGCCGAATATCAGCGGCGCGATATTGGTGCCGTCGGTGTTGCCGGCGGCGGAGCTCTCGGTCGCAGTCAGGGACAAGATGGTGGGGAAGAGATCGACGGCGGCCACGGTCTCGCGGTTGATGCCGGGAGCGATGCGTCCGGGCCAGTAGGCGATCGCCGGGACCCGGTGACCGCCCTCATAGAGGGATCCCTTGCCACCGCGCAGCCGACCGTTCGAGCCTGGGGCATAGGCACCATTATCGGAAAGGAAGAAGACGAACGTGTCCTGCTCCAGGTTGGCGGCCCGCAAGGAGGCCATGATGCTGCCGATGCCCCGATCCATCGCCTGGATCATCAGCGGATAGTTGGCCTTGTTTCCCTCGGTGCCGCCGCTTTTCGGCTGGCCGGGAATGCGGACCGGTTGATCGCCCGGCGCCTGATAGGGCGAGTGTGGAGCCTGGTAGGCGACGTAGAGGAAGAAGGGCTGCTGGGCATTGCGCTGGATGAAGCCCACCGCTTCGCGCGTAATCGCCGTGGTCGAATAAGCGGCTTCGGTTATCGGCGTCGTGTTCTTCCACCAGTCGAGCTTGCCCAGCGAATCGAGATGGTTGACGTAGTCGATCTCGCCCTTGAGGAAGCCATAGAAGAAGTCGAAGCCGTGCCGGTCCGGCGCAAAACGGGCGAGGTGGCCGAGGTGCCATTTGCCGACGACGCCAGTGCGATAGCCGGCGCCTTTCAGGACCTCGCTGACGGTGATCTGGTTGGCGCCCAGCCCCTGGTTCGATGCGGCGTCAAGAGCATTATTCAATTTCGCACGCTGCGGATAGCGGCCGGTCAGCAGGGCGGCACGGCTGGGCGTGCAGACCGGACCACCGGCATGAAAGTCGGTGAAGCGGACGCCAGCGGTGGCGAGGGCGTCGAGGTTGGGTGTGCTGACCGAGCCGCCGTAGCTGCGCAGGTCGCCGTAGCCAAGATCGTCGGCGACGATGACGACGATGTTCGGCTTGGATGCTTTCTCGGCGGCGGCAGCGGCCGGTTGCGATGCGGATAGTCCCAGCAGCATGACAGCTAACAGAATTGCTGCGATGCCGCGCCAATCCGGCAGAGTTAGAGGGGCCGGCGTCCGGAAAATAGAACCAATGGCGGCGCCCTTAAAACGGATTATCCAGCGCGGAATGGCCTGATTTGACATGTTTTAACCCCTCGAAGCATGAACAAATCATGTGATTCCAGCCGACATTCACCGACGGCAGACAATCATCATGTCCACACGCTATTGCCCTCCACGGGCCGGTTGCATCAGTTCTGAGACTAATGCGAGGATTTCAGGATTGGTTACAGGCCACGACAAGTCTGTAGTCGGATGATCCGGAATTTCATTCCGGAAATCATACCGCTAGGCGTCAGCGCTGCGGCCGCTCGCCTCGGCTTTGCACTTCTTGGTGCCTTCGGATCCTGTGATGCCATCGTCGGACTCCGTCCAGACCATCAATTCGCGGACGGCGGGAATGCTTCGAAGGCTCTTACGGCGCCAATGAGCCATAACCCGGCGTCCACTCAATCGGATCATATGGATATAAATACTATATGGTCAATAGGGTTAAATACATTAATTATATGCTTCTTATGAGTGTACAGATCGTGCCAAACTCTCGTACCTTCCCGGCCCGCGGGCACTTCCCGGCTGGGGTCCGAGCTGCCCCGCGACGATCGATTGCTTTTTCCGGGGCATTCATCGGGAAGAACGCGAGAGCGCGCAAGCACCCCTACCAGCGCAAACCTGCATTAGCGATTTCGCAAGCGCAAACGCGCGGCGTCTTGTGGAATAACTACGGCCTGATGTGCTAAGTGGCCGCGGGGCGCTGCCCGCTTTCGCTGGAGAAGCTGAGCCCTGCGGGGGAGCTGCGGGGTGGTCACGTGCGCAGAGAGGGATGAGCAAGGATGGCTACCAAGAGAGTGGCAATTGCCTGTCAGGGCGGCGGCACCCACGCTGCGTTCACCTGGGGGGTGCTTACCCGCATCCTGGAGACGAAGCAGCGGTGGGACGCCGACGGCGGCACCGGTGATACCTTCGACATCGTTGCCATCAGCGGCACCTCGGCCGGTGCCTTGTGCGCCCTTGCGACCTGGTACGGTCTTGCTCCCAATACCGGTGATGCCGCGTGCAGCACGATCGACAAGGCGATCGAGCGTCTGAATTCCCTGTGGACCAGCTTCGCTGCGACCACGCCGGTGGAGATCGCCCACAACCGGCTCGCCGGAACGCTGCTGGAGTGGAAGGCGAAGGGCATGCCGTTCCCCGGCTCCAATCCCAACGCCCTCCACGGCACCCTTGGTCTCACCGCGCTTTCGCTGATGGGAGCGCGCCCGCAATATCTGGAGTTCCCGGCGCTGCTGCAGGCGCTGTGTCGGACTTTGCGACGATCGACTGGCAGGGGGTAGCCACGGCCGATCTGCGCATCCTGGTGGGCGCGATCGAGGTGATCAGCGGTAACTTCGAGGTCTTCGATTCTGACAAGACGCTGGAAGGCCTCGGCCTGATACCGGACGGCACGAAGATCGACCAGTACGATACCACCCGCTGGCGGATGCGCCGGGCGCTGTCGCTGGAGGGGGTGGCGGCCTCGGGGACGCTGCCGGAAATCCTGCCGGCGCAGCTCATTCGCGACGTTCGCTTCCCGACGTGCCAGCCGGGCAAGACCATCAGCCGCGATGCCTTTTACTGGGACGGCTTGTTCTCGCAGGATCCGCCGGTGCGCGACCTGCTCGACGCCCCGACCAGGGACGAAAAGCCCGACGAGATCTGGGTCGTGCGCATCAATCCGCAGGAGTTCTCGCCGTCCTGGATCGACGATATTCCTGGAGGTGATCCGCGATCGCGAGAACGATCTGGCCGGCAATCTGTCGCTCAACCAGGAACTCGACAACATCCTGACCATCAACCGCTGGCTGAAGCGGTATGGGGATGGTCAACCCGCCATCAACGGCGCCGCAAGGTTGTCTGCGTCCGCACCATCAAGATGACCCGCGATACCGTCTGGAGCATGCGGCATACGTCCAAGTTCGACCGTGATCGGGGTCACCTGGAAAGAAGCTCTCCGCGACGAGGGCCGCGGGGTCGCCGAGGTGGCTCGCCGACTGGCGCGCCGAGGGTGAGGCATTCATCGCCTACCCATACGACGCGCGCTATCCCGAGCCGGTGTATTGGGTCTGCCGACGGCACCGCCTTGCCCTGCCGGGCGGTCGTCAACCATTAGCTAGCATTGGCCCTTGCGGGGAGATCCCGGATGTTCGACGTCGGCGTCGTTCTCGTCGTTCTATTGCTGCTGATGTATCTGGCATATCTGGGTTATTCATTGCTGCTGCTGGCGCCCGGGCTGGCTTTGCTGGCAGCGCTGCTGACCGGTGGCCTGCCCATACTTGCCGCCTATACCAAGATTTTCATGACCAACGCCGGCGATTTCATCGTTGCGTTCTTTCCCCTGTTCATGCTGGGGGCGATCTTCGGCAAGCTGATGGACGATACCGGATCGGCCAAGTCGCTCGCGCAGTCGGTCAGCGGCTGGCTCGGGCCGCAGCGGGCGATCGTCTCGGTGGTGCTGTGCTGCGCCGTGCTGACCTACGGCGGCGTCTCGGCGTTCGTCGTTGCCTTTGCCATCTACCCGGTCGCGGCAGCGCTGTTTCGCGGCGCCGGCATCCCGGCGAGCTGATTCCGGGCGCACTGGCGCTCGGCGCGTTCTCCTTCACCATGTCGGCACTGCCCGGCTCGCCGGCCATCCAGAATGCCATCCCGATGCCATTCTTCGGCACCACCGCCTTTGCCGCGCCGGGGCTCGGGATCCTCGCCTCGGTGGTGATGTTCGTGCTCGGCATGCTCTGGCTGAACCGGCTTGGGCCGGGGCAGGCCCGGGCCGCGGGCGAAGGCTACGGTGCCCATGATGACGCCATACCGCCGCCCGATGTGGTGATGCGGGAGCATGCCCAGCAGGAAAGCTTCGATATCGCCGAGCTGGCCGAGCGCCCGGACAACAGCAATCTTCCGTCGTTCGCCGTGGCGCTGCTGCCGGTGCTCATCGTCATCGTCGTCAACTTCGCCTTCATCGAGATCGTCCTGCCGAGGATGGACACCTCCTATCTGGCGAAGCCGCTGTTCGGCGAGACGACGATCGAAGGGGTCCGCGGCATCTGGGCGGTCATCGTCGCCCTGTTTCTCGCCATCGTCGTGCTCATCGCCTGCAACTGGCGGCGGCTGGGCGACCTCAAGGCCAGCCTAGACAAGGGGGCAGACGCCTCGGTGCTGCCGATCTTCAACACCGCGAGCCTGGTCGGATTCGGCGCGATCATCGCGGCGCTGCCGGTGTTCGACCGGATCAGCGACGCCGTGATGTCGGTCGGCGGCAACAACCCGCTGATATCGGTGGCAACCGCAGTGGCGGCGCTGTCGGGGATGACCGGATCAGCCTCCGGCGGCATGACTATCGCCCTCGATGCGCTCGGCTCGACCTTCGTCGAGATGGCTCTGGCGGCCAATGTCTCGCTCGAGGCGATGCACCGCATCACCGCGCTGGCGTCCGGCTCGCTCGACGTGCTGCCGCACAACGGCGCCATCATCACCCTGCTGGCCGTCTGCAAGCTCACCCACCGGCAGTCCTACGGCGACATTTTCATCGTCGCCAGCGCCGTTCCGCTGGTCACGACGATCCTCATCATCATCGTGGCGAGCCTGTTCGGCTCGTTCTGAAGCCTTCGGAGCTGCCATCGCCGCTATTCGGGCAGCTCTCCCGCGAGCGGCAGCGGACGTCGGTGAAGCCCGCCAGGACCACACCGGTGCCCTTGCTGGGTCGGGGATGAGAGGCGCCGCCAATGCCAGCCCGCGAGCGGCGATAGAGCCGCATTGTTAAGCGTTGACCAGCCACTGCTCGTCGAGGGGATTGGTCTTGCGTCCTGCCCGGTGCTCGCCGAGCCAGGCGTTGATGTGCGATGCGATCTCGCGCCGGAACCGCTCCGGCGAAAAGCGTACCGCGTGCTCCCGACACTGGTCGGCCGAGAACATCTCGGCGTTCTGCTCGAACCGATCCACCGCATCGATGATCGCTTCGGGCGTATGCGTGTCGAAGAAGACGCCGGTGGGCTTGTTGGCATGACCCAGGCCGCGCACCGTCTCCAGCGAGCCCCCCGCACCCAGGGCGATCACCGGCGTGCCGCAGGCCTGCGCCTCCAGAGGGACGATGCCGAAGTCCTCCATGGCGGCGAAGACGAACGCCCGCGCCCGGCGCATGTGGCTTTCCACCACATCGTTCGGCTGGAAGCCCAACACGTCGATATTGGCTGCGCCTTCGGCTTCCGACCGAACCTTCGCCCCTTCCGGACCGTCGCCGATGACCACCAGGCGGCGCGTTGGCATCTCCCGGAACGCCTTGACGATCAATGGTATGCGCTTATAGGGCACGGCACGCGAGACCGTCAGGTAGAATTCCTCCTTCTCGGCCAGCGGCCGGAAGCGGTGGACGTCCACGGGCGGGGCGATGACGGTCGCCTGCCGGCGGTAGAATTTCTGGATGCGGGCCCGGATGAACTCGGAATTGGAGATGTAGTGGTCGGGGCCATCGGCGGTGAGCGCGTCCCACTTGCGCAGCCGGTGCAGGAGAATGCGGGGCAGTATGGAGCGCAGGCCGTTAGCGATGTTGCGCTCTTCCAGGTACTCCTCGCGCATATCCCACGCGTAGCGAATTGGCGAATGGCAGTAGCAGACGTGCAGCTGCTCGGGGGAAGTGATCACTCCCTTGGCAACGGCGTAGGAGCTGGTGATGACGAGGTCGTATCCCCGCAGATCAAGCTGTTCGATCGCCAGCGGGAATAGCGGCAGATACTCGCGATAGTGGGTGCGCGCCCACGGCATTCTCTGCAGGAAGCTGGTCTTGATCGGCCTGTCCCCGATGAAGCCGCGCTCACCCGGCGGCAAAAAATCGACCAAGCCGAAGAGATCCGCCTGCGGGTAAACCTCCAGCAGCTGTTCGACGACGCGCTCCGCCCCCGCGTAAACTACGAACCAGTCATGAACAATCGCTACGTGCATTTCATCGAGCCTTGTACCATCTTAAGCTCGGCACCTTATATCGTTGATTTTGCAGGCACACGCTCACCCTACGCAATCGGCACGGCCATGTAAAGTCGTGGCCTGGACAATTCGCAGAAGGGGGCGACAGTCTCTGATACGCCAGTATTACGCCAGTCGTATACCCGCTTGGCGAGTAAAAGGAGGCAACCAATCCATACTACTCGCAGAGATCAAAGTACCCCTTCGATTCCGCACTGCAAAATAGCAGCGCCGGGAGAATGGCTCAAGAGCCTCTTATCGCGCAGCCCGACAACTCAAGCATTACGTGTAATGATCCAGGATAAATCGCAAATTGCACAGTAAAACTGCCGTCTATTACAATTCCAGGTAGGCGGCCTAGCTGGCTTAAGCCAGGCTGGCGACCGTGGACGTCGCGGCCGCCTCCCGGCATTCGTCGCCTAATGCAGCATGCTGCGATCCAGGCGGGCGGGGGTGGGTACGGTCGGAACGCGCACCGGCTCGTCCTGCATCATCGCCAGCACGACGCTTTCGTCAAGTTCCAGCGTGACCTTGCGAATGGCGCCGTAAGCACCGGAAGCGACCGCGCTTTCCGCCACGTCGGCGAGGATGCCGGCGAGCTGCTGCGGATCTTCATGTTCGGTTGCGGCGGCAACGACCAGCAGCTTGTTGCCGCCGATCGGGTTGCGCGGGCCGGGCAGCGCGAACAGGATATCGATTTTCATGATCCCTCTCTCCGATCTGATACGCTTGGGCTCTAAGCAAGATCAGGACCAGATTGGCGAATTTCTGCGGGCACCCGCACCTGTGTGACCATTACGCTGCAGTGATGTCCCCAACGGCTGGCCGCAGGGCTCGCCCGTCATTCACGTTCGGGGTGGGGATGGAAAGGGTCGAGCGGCTGGCCGTGGGAGAACTCGACGAAGTTGCCGTCCGGATCTTTCAGCCCGCAGTAATAGCCGACGGGATAGGGCTCGCTGCGCGGCTCCCAGACGAGGCAGCCGGCAGCGCGGCCGGCATCGGCGATGCGGTCGACCTCCGCTTGGTCGACACAGGCAAATCCTAGATGGCCGTAGTCATCGGGGGCCGGCTCCCGTCCTCTGCCGCCGGACAGCAGAACGAAGATGATTTCCTGTCCGCGCCCCGGTTCGGCCAGCCAGACCACCCGGCCGCCGGCACCGCTGCCACGCTCATGCACCATCTCCAGCCCACAGAAGCGCTGGTAGAACCCGATGCTGGCATCAAGGTCGCGCACGTGCAGGGCCACGTGGGTCAGCGTCGGCGAGGATCGTGCGCTCGCGACGCCGCCGCGCATCAGCCGGAATCCCGGCTGCCGCTGGCCGAAGCGCTCGGCCGGCGCAGGTAGTCGAGCGGATCGACGGCCCTCTTGCCCTTGCGCAGCTCGAAGTGCAACTGCGGCTGGCCGACGCCCCCGGTCGATCCTACCCGCGCGATCGTCTGGCCACGGCTGACGCTGTCGCCGCGGCGCACCAGCAGGTCCTGATTGTGGGCATAGGCGGTGACCCAGCCGCCGGGGTGCTTGATCAGCAGCATGCTGCCGAAACCGCGCAGCTCATTGCCGGCATAGGCGACGGTGCCGCCGTCGGCAGCGCGCACCGCGGTGCCTTCCGGGGCGGCGACGTTGATGCCGTCGTTGAACCGGCCGCCCCCTTTCGGGCCGAACTCGGAGATGATGCGGCCTTCGACAGGCCAGATGAAGCCGCCGCGGGAGGGCAGCGGCGAGGACGGCTCGGCAGCTCGCGGCGATTCGACCGGGCGGGGCACCGCCGCGGCGGTGCGGGTCTCGCCAGGTGCGGGCGCGGTTTCCGGAGCGGAGCGGGAGCCGGCAGGCGGTGTTGCGAGCTCCGGTGCGGGATGAGGGACGGCCGAAGCAGCCGCAACCTCGGGGTGGGACGGGGAACCGGCCTTGCCGTCGGCGGCTCTCCGATCGGCGGCGATGCGCCTGCTACCGCCGGTGCATTGGCGCCGCGTCCCGGGATCGACAGGCGCTGTCCTTCGACCAGCTCGAACGGCGGCGAAAGATGGTTGTGGCTGACCAGCGCGTAGGTATCGACGCCGTACTGCCGGGCGACGTCGTAGACGCTTTCGCCTGCCCGCACCCGGTGGACGTCCCCGCGCTCGGCAAAAACCGGGGCGCGGCCGCGGATGGTGCCGGGGACAGCCGACGGCGCGGCGGCCGGCGGCGATGGCTTCGGCGGCGGCGGCGGAAATGGCGCGGAAGATCCGCCGATGTCCGGCGCCGGTCCCATATCGGTGCAGGCCGCGGCCAGCAGCAAAGCCAGCCCGATTGCGACTTTTGCGGCACACGGCGTGACGGCAACAGCACTTTTGCGCATGCCGCGATTATGCGCGAGTGCGCATGCGGCTGCAATTGCCGGTCATGATCGCCGCACGGGTTCAGCGGCGGTGTGGATCTGCGATCAACGGCACGAAACGGATCGGACCCAGGTCCTCGGTCTCCAGACCCTCGGCATCGCGGCGGACGCGCACCAGCCGCGGATCGCCGACCCCGTCGTCGACCGGAACCACCATCAGGCCGCCGGGGGCGAGCTGCTCCGCCAGCACCGGCGGGACATCATTGGCGGCGGCGGTGACGACGATTCGCTCGAACGGCGCCTGCTCCGGCCAGCCCAGCGTGCCGTCGCCGACCTTCCAGGTGATATTGGAGAGGCCCAGCTCCCTGAATCGCGCTTGCGCTTCCTCCAACAACTCGCGATGCCGCTCGATGGTATAGACCCGCCGGCACAGCTTCGACAGCACGGCAGCGTGGTAGCCGGAGCCGGTGCCGACCTCCAGCACCTTCATCCGTTCGTGCAGGTCAAGCGCCTGGGTCATCCGGCCGACGACGATGGGCGCGCTCAGTGTCTGGTGGCAGCCGATGGGCAGCGCCGTGTTTTCGTACGCCTGGTCCAGGAACGCCGCCGGCACGAACAGCTCGCGCGGCAGGCGCTCGAGAACCGCGCAGACCTTGGTGTCGGTCACGCCATGCCGGCGCAATTCCAGGATCAGCCGGATTTTGCGCGAATCGGGGTTCACCTGAGCAGCGCCGCCAGCGCATCGATGCTGGCCTCGTGGGTGAGTTCCAGGCAGAACGGCGTTACCGAGACGAAGCCGGCATCGACAGCAGCAAGGTCAGTGCCGGCTAGCTCCCGGTCCTGCTGGCGCTCGCCAGCGATCCAGAAATACGGCTGGCCGCGCGGATCAATCCCCTCCACCATCGAGCCGCCGATCTTGTGGCGGCCCTGGCGGGTAACTTGGATACCGCGGACGTCGGCGGCGGGCACGGCCGGGATATTGACGTTGAGCAGCACGCTGCGCGGCCAGGAGAAGCCGCACAGCCGGCGCAGCACTTCTTCGCACCAGTGGTCGGCGGTGGCCCAGGGCGCCTGGGCGCCGGTGAGGTAGAGCTGGCTGAGGGCGAACGAGGGGATGCCCAGCAGCGTCCCCTCCATCGCCGCGGCGACGGTGCCGGAATAGGTGGCGTCCTCGCCGAGGTTGCCGCCGCGGTTGATGCCGGAAAGCACCAGATCCGGCGGGCTGTCCTTCAGCACCTGATGGACGGCGATCAGCACGCAGTCGGTGGGTGTGCCATCAACGGCGAACCGCCGCCGGCCGGCAGGACGCAGATAGAGCGGCCGGCGCATGGTGAGCGAGTGGCTGGCGGCACTCTGCTCGCTCTCCGGCGCCACCACCCAGACCTCGCGGAACAGCCGGCGCGCCACCTTCTCCAGCACCTTCAGGCCGGGCGCATGGATGCCGTCATCGTTGGAGAGAAGGACCCGCGCGCTGGCGGGATCAAGCGACCGCTGCGTCATGGCGGCCGATCACTTCGATACCGCCCATGTACGGGCGGAGCACATCGGGGACGACGACCGAGCCGTCGGGCTGCTGGTAGTTCTCGAGGACGGCGATCAGTGTGCGGCCGACGGCGAGGCCGGAGCCGTTCAGCGTGTGGACGAAGCGGGTGGCCTTCTCGCCGGCCGGGCGATAGCGGGCGTTCATCCGCCGCGCCTGGAAGTCACCGCAGTTGGAGCACGACGAGATCTCGCGATAACGGCCCTGGCCGGGCAGCCAGACCTCGATGTCGTAGGTCTTGCGCGCCGAAAAGCCCATATCGCCGGTGGACAGCACGACGACGCGGTAGGGTAGATCCAGCTGCCTCAGCACCTCCTCGGCGCAGCCGGTCATCCGTTCGTGCTCGCCCTCCGAGCTTTCGGGCGTGGTGATGCTGACCAGCTCCACCTTGGTGAACTGGTGCTGGCGGATCATCCCCCGTGTATCCCTTCCGGCCGATCCGGCCTCAGCGCGGAAGCACCAAGTCATCGCCGTATAGCGCAGCGGCAGGCTGTTTTCGGAGATAATCTCGCCGGCCGCCATGTTGGTCAGCGGCACCTCGGCGGTGGGGATCAGCCAGCGGCCGTCGGTGGTGCGGAACAGGTCCTCGCCGAACTTCGGCAGCTGGCCGGTGCCGAACATCGCCGCATCGTTGACCAGCGCCGGCGGGTTGACCTCGACGTAGCCGAACGAGCGGGTGTGCAGATCGAGCATGAAGTTGGCGAGCGCCCGCTCCAGCCGGGCGAGGGGGCCGCACAGGATGACGAAGCGCGCGCCGGACAGCTTCGCCGCCCGCTCGAAGTCCATCGCCGAGGCGATGCCGCCGATCTCGAAATGCTCTTTCGGGGCGAACGGCAAGTCGCGCGGCGTGCCCCAGCGTCGGACCTCCCGGTTCGCCGTCTCGTCGCGTCCGTCCGGGACGTCGGCGGCGGGAAGGTTGGGAATGCCCGCCAGGGCCGCCTGCAGCTCCGCATCGGCGCTCACCGCCGCAGCCTCGAGCGCCGCCTGCTCGTCCTTGCCGCGGGCGACCTCGGCCAGCAGGCCCGTGGCATCTTCGCCACGGCCCCGCCGCCGGCCGATCTCCTTCGACAATCCGTTGCGGTGCGCCTGCATCGCCTGCGCGGCGCTCACCGCATCGCGGCGCGTCTGGTCCAGCGCCAGCAGCCGTTCTGCTGCCGGCGGCAGGCCCCGTCGCGCCAGCCCTGCATCGAACGCCTGGGTGTTTTCCCGGATCCACCTGATATCGAGCACGCCCTGCTCCCGAAGCCTTCGTCGGCGTATAGGAAGGCCCCGATTCGGTCAAGCGTTCCGCCGCCGGGAAGCGTGCGCCGACCTGCCGGATCGCGTCCCCGCGCCGGGGGGTGGAGACGGACGGCCTCCCGTACCGGCAGGATGACGGTAGCCGACGAGCGCCACCACGAATAGGACCAACAAGACCCCTCAAGAGGTGTAGTAGCGCTTGACCGGGCCGTAATAGTAGGCGGAATCGGCGAACCCGTAGCGGGCGTGCTTCTTCGAATCGACCAGCGACAGCACGGTGCCGGCGATGCTGGCGCCCGCTTCTGCCAGCTGCTTGGCCGCCAGCGCCACCACCTGGCGCGGCGTCACCGCCCAGCGGACGACCAGGATCGCCGCATCCGCCTGCGGGGCCAGCAGCCGCGAGTCGGCGACGGCCACCAGCGGCGGCGAATCGATCACCACCAGTTCGAACCGCTTCGCCAGATCTTCCAGCATTTCGCTCATCTTCGGCGAGGCGAGGATCTCGGTGGGATCGGGGACGAGCTTACCGGCAGGCAGGACGAAGGCGCCCGACTCCTTGTCCTCGACCAGCACCTCGTTGAGGGTGGCCTCGCCCAGCACCACCTCGGTCAGGCCGGGCCGGCGGGGGATCTCCAGCACCCGGTGGACCGACGGCCGCCGCAGGTCGGCCTCGACGATCACCGTCTTGTGCCCGGAGAGCGCCCGCATCCGCCCGAGGCACAGGGAGATGGTGGTCTTGCCCTCCTTCGGCTGCGACGAGGTGACCAGCAGCTTGCGCGGCGTTTCCTGGTCCGGCGACAGCAGGATGCCGGTGTAGAGCGAGCGGATCGATTCGCCGAACATCGACGACGGATGGCGCAGCAGGTAGCCGGCGGGATTGCCGCGCGCCGAGCCGCCCAGCGACGGCACCAGGCCCAGCGACCGCAGGCCGGTCGCCTTCTCGATCTGCTCGCCCGACCGGTAGCCCTGATCCAGACCCTCCAGCAGCAGCGCCAGCAGCGCCGCCAGCACCGCCGAGACGATGAAGGTTGCGCCGACGATCAGGCGGCGCGGCGGGTAGCTCGACGCCAGCGGCGCGTCGGCGCGGGAGATGATGCGGGCATCGGTCTCGTTGATCGAGGCGTCAAGCTGGGCGGTGGCCTGCTCGAAGCGGGTCAGAAACGTCTCCAGCATCGACCGGCTGGCGTCAGCCTCCCGCTCCAGCGCGCGCAGCTGGTTCTCGGCGTTGGCCGACTGGCCGACCTTGCCGCGCAGCTGGTCGAGCTGCCGGTTGAGCGCCACCTCGCGCCCGCGCGCCGCACTTACCTCCGCCTCCAGCGCGCTCAGCGACTTCTGCATATCCGATCTGAGCTTGTTCTGGACATCCGCGAGCTCGGCGCGGGCGGCAATCATCTGCGGATGGCGGTCGCCGAACTCCTTGCTGAGGTCGGCGATCTTGCGCTTCAGCGCCGCCTCCTGATCGACCAGCTGCTGCGATGCGGGCGTCCGCATGGCATCGCCGCCGCCGACCGACTGCATCGCCTGGCGGACGCGGGAGAGCCGCGTCTCCGCCTCGGTGCGCGCCGTGCGCACCAGCATCAGCTGCGCATTCAGGTCGGAGATCTGCTGGGTGACCATGGTGCCGCCCGGCCCCAGCAGTCCGGACTGGGCACGGAACTTCTGCACCGCCTGCTCCGACGTGGCGACGTTGCGGCGCAGGTCGGCGATCTTGTCGGTCAGCCACTGCGTCGCCCGCTGCGTCGCCTCGTATTTGGCGTCGAGCTGGTCGAGAATGTAGATCTCGGCGGTCTTGTTGGCGCCCTGTGCCGCCCGCTCGGGGTTGTGCGAGGTGAAGCGGACGACGATGACCCGCGATTCCGGCAGCAGATCCACCTTGAGCGCCGCGAGGAAGCGATCGACGACGCCGGCCATCACCAGCTCCGGCTGCTCCGCCAGCGGGTCGGCCGCCGGCTCGTCCGGCGAAAGCACGCCCCAGCGGGTCAGCAGCGCCCGGCCCCAGTCCCACGCCTGATCGAGGGCGTCGGGCTGGCGCAGGGTGACGTTGAATTCCGGATCCTGGTCGAGCTCCAGCGCCTCGACGATCTTGTAGGCGAGGTTGCGCGATTGCAGGACGCGCACCTGGCTTTGCAGCATCTCCGCATCGACCGCGTGGCCGCGGGACGATTGCAGGTCGCCGGCGCCGACATTGCGCGGATCGATGATCACTTCGGCGTGGCCCTCGTAGAGGGCGGGTAAGCGTCCGACGAGCAGGCCGGCGAGGCCGGCGAGCAGCGCCGCCGTCAGCAGAATGGGCAACTTCCTTCGCCACAGCGTGCGCAGCACCCGGTAGAAGCCGCGCGGCTCGCTGTTCGGCATGATCTCCGAGATCCGGCGGCCTTCCGGCTTTCCGGCGCTTCCTTTGATCAGCATCGAGCGGTTTTCCTCAAACCCCGTTTGACGCTTTTCCGCCGGGCCGCCGGCTTGTGGCGACTGCATAGCGGCTGCGGCGGCCTGCCGTGAGGGGATCCGTGCTGCCTGGCCGGCAGTCGTGGCGGCTCCGCCGTTTCGTGCGGCAGGCCGGTTCGGCGAGGAGCGGGCGACAGCACCCTCCTGACGCCCGGCGGCGACCCGCCAAAACAGCAATCCCCCGTAAGCATCTGTTTATACTTGGAGCATGGGCGAGTCACAAGGG
>JAXMDR010000032.1:0-27296 GCA_046348725.1 Rhodospirillales bacterium | reverse complement strand
CAGCGGGTGGCGTAGTCGTGGAACGACACTTCCTTCGCGACGGGCGGCGGGTCCTTCTGCGCGCGCTTGCTCTCCGCGAAATAGTCGGCGTAGACAAACGAGCCGAGCCGGATCTTCTCCTTGATCTCCGCCGCCAGCCGTTCGGCGTGGCGCAGGTTCGGTGACGTCGGCTTCAGCCCGAGCGGCTCCCGACACCGCTGCCCCCGCCACGTAAACCTGATGCGGATGCCGCCGTCCTTGATTTCGACGCCGGTACCTTTTCGCCCTCGACCCATCTATCCACCGCCTCCCGATCGATCATGTAGCGCCCGTCCGGCGCGCGGCGGTAGTGGACGCCTTCGATCCACACGCCATTGTAGATTTTATGGTAGACCGCCTTGGCACTATACCCGCTCTCGCGGGCGAAGGCAGTGATCGTGACGTAGCGCATTCGTGGGCTTGCTCCGGATCTTTGCGTCTTGTTGTCCCTCGGCGAGCGCTTGGTTGCGTCAATGGAGCGCGACGGTGCCGGTCGGCGACTCGTCCGGGTCGCGCAGTCTCAACTGCATGTAGCGGACGGTGCCGATCTTCTCCTTGCGATAGCCGCGGTCGGTGAGGGTGCGCCTGAACCGGTTCTGGGTTGCCGGCGGGATGCCCTCGTCCTCGGCCCAGTCGCGATAGGCGCGGTAGAGCTCGCCGGCGGCGATGCTGGCGGTCCGGTCACGGATCGTCCAAACCGCGAGAAAGCGGTCGATGGCGCCGACGGGGCCGTGGTCCTCCGGGGGATCTTCCTGTGATCGGCGTTCCGTCTGTGGTTGCGGCAACGGCGATTGCCGCCACAGGTCGGCCGCCGCGGCGCGGCCGATGGTCCTGGCGGCGAGCGCGATCCGCTTCATCCACCGCGCCTCCTCCTGAGGATCGAGCTCGGCCGGCTTGGCGGCGCCCGACATCACGGCTTCTTTGAGCCGGCGCTCGCACGCGATGAAGTAGCGGCGGATCGCCCGGCCGCGCTCGTTGTGCTCGACCATGGCCACCTCCTTCGCCATGTTGAGGGTGGCGTAGTATTCGAGCCGCGGGGGGACGGGCGGTCGAAATCTACCAGTCGCCAAATTTGGCGACACAACATCTTGTATGACGACGTAGTCCTCGCCCGCGACGAAGTCGTATTTGGCGATGCGATCCTTCACCCAGTTCGAGAAGTCGCGGCCGACGCTAAGGCCGGCGTGCAGGTCGCGCAGCGAAACCGCCGGCTGGTCGCGACCGGCGATCATCCGGGTAACGATCGTCGGCAACGCTGGTTCGCTCGTCCTCGTCATCGTCGGGTCCTCGTCCGCTGATGCCGGCAGGTCCGGCAACCCCCGGATCGAGTCCGGATCGAAGAAATGCTCGGGACGCAGTGGCAGGCCGTGCGCCCGGGCGACCTGGAACAAGCACGCGCGATAGCGATCGGGGATCGCGCCCGCCCGTCGCCACGTGTAGAGGGTCGAGCGGTTGATGCCGGTCAGCGCCGCCATCCGGGTGACGGCGCCGCGGCCGGCGCCGCCGAAAATCTCGATGACGGCGGCCGGATAGCCGGTCCATCGGCAAGGGCGACCATGCCCGCTCACGGTCCCCTCCTTAGCCTCGTCGTGCAAAGCATCATGCGGCATCGGCGGCGGGGATGCGTTCCTCGTCGCGCACCATGTCCAGGGCGTAGTGCAGGTCGTCGGCGGCCAGGTAGCCGGCGTCCTCGGCGATGGCGGTCAACGCCGCCAGCATGGCGCCCAGACCGTGGCGCCGGGTCAGCCGGGTCAACACGTTGGCGACGGGCGCGGGTAGCTCGCGGGCCTCGTGGTGGATCATCATCTGCACTCCCCACTCCTTTTCCTCAGGCCGGGACCTCGTCCCAGGTGCGGCCGTCGAGCAGGCGGCCGGCGCGCTTCTTGCCGACGCGTACGGCCCGCACAACCCGGTCGCCGTGGAAACCGTGCCCTCCGCAAAGGTTCAGCCAGCGCCCCTTTGGGGTCTCGCGCAGGATCGTGTCGCATCGCTTCAAATCGGGGTCATCAACATCGCGGTCGTAGATGACCCGCCAATCCCCCCATTGCTTGAAAAAGAACGGCACCCCGGCTGCGGCCGCCTGGTCGCGCGCCTGGCGGAACCAGTCGGGATGCGCCGGACGAGCGCCGGGGCCGCTCTCGCCGCCGGCGATGATCCAATCTAGGTGGCCGGTATCAACGTCCAGCCGCGCGCTAAAGTCCGGGCTGCCATCGATCCCCTCGCAGTAGACGAGCGGCTTGCCGGTGAGGACGTTGCGGCTGTGCCGGCAATCGCCATCGATGAACGGGATGCGGCTGAAATCGACCGGGCCCAACGCCGGCTCGTAGGAGACGAACCGCCGCGCCGCCGGCGTCTGCAGCAGGTGCGGGATGCGCGCATTGGCGGTCGCCTGGTCCTCGACGGAAGCGCCAAGCCAGACGTGGGGCAGCGGCCAGTCGCAGTCCTCGATATGCGCCGCGCACGGGCTGCCGGTGACGTCGACGGCGGCATTCCCCCATCGCTGCATGTCGCGCTCGCCGGCAATCTGTTCGAGGTACTCCCGCATCCGCTCCGGGCGCTTGGTCAGCACCAGAAAGGTGTGCTGCGGGCACAGCGCCATTACCGCGAACACCCGATCGATCGCCTCGTCGGCTGCTCGCTCGTGGAACAGGTCCGACGTCGAGCACACGAAGATCCGCCGCGGCCGGCGCCAGCGAAGCGGTATCGCTAGGGCCGGCTCGACGAGGCGAACCTCGCCGGTCCAGCCGAAATGGCGGGCGCCGCCGGAGGTCAGGCCCTCGCCCCACTGCCCCGGCCGGCTGAACCGCCGCGCCAACCGCTCGGCATAGCAGTGGCGGCAACCCTCGCTGACCCGGGTGCATCCCACCACCGGGTTCCAGGTGGCGTCGGCCCATTCGATCGGGGTGCGGTCAGCCATCGCCCCTCCTAGAACGGGATCTCGTCGTCGAGTTCGGCCGGCGACCGGCTTGGCGCCGCGCCGGCGCCGGCGCTGTCGCGGCCGCCGCCATTACCGGATCAGCAAGGTCAACTCGCCGCGGAACCGGGCGAGGACCACCTCGGTCGTGTAGCGCTCGAGGCCGTCGGTGCCGGTCCACTTGCGCGTCTGCAGCGCGCCCTCGACGCCGATCAGGCTGCCCTTGCGGCAATACCGTTCAACCACCTCAACCAAGTGGGTGTTGAAGATCACAACCCGGTGCCACTCGGTGCGCTCGCGCCGCTCGCCGGTGCGTTTGTCGGTCCAGGTCTCGGACGTGGCCAGCGACAGCGTCGCTATCTTGTCGCCGGTCGCGGTCGACCGGATCTCCGGATCGCGGCCCAAATACCCGACCAGGGTCACCTTGTTGATGCCGGTCATGGCGCCGCCTCTGCCGCGGCGCGGGCGCGCTCGGCCACGTGGACGATCATCATCGCCAGGGCGTCCGCCGCCTCCGGCGACATCAAGAGCGTCGCCTTGGCCTTGCCGTCGCGGCCGATGCTGTCGATGCAGACGACCGGCGTCGCGCCGGGCGACCCTTTGCCGTAGTAGACGTGGCACTCCAGGCAGGCGGCGGCCGAATGGAAAGGCTGCTTGTCGCTCGTCTTGCGCTCGACGACGACGCCGGTGACCGGATTATCTTTTCTCATGCTCCCTCCGTCCTTGGTCGAGGACCGCGCGCCCGCGCGCGGTCAAGGCATGGGTGTCGCCGTCGATCAGCCCGGCGGCGATCGCGTCGGCGCGCTCGGCCCGCCGCAGCCGATAGGCGATGCGCGCGTCGTCGGTGGCGAAGGTGACGACGACGATCCCGTCGTCGCCGTCGCTTACGCTGACCGCGACCGGCCGCGGCGGCGCCGGCGGTCGGATCAGCCCGGCGCGGGTGACCTGCCCGCAGGCGTACAAGAAGCTGCGCAACCGCGGGTCGGCGGCGAACCGGGCGTGAATCGGGTCAATGGCGCACCGCCGGAGGCCGCACCGCCGGCGCCAACTCCTCGATGTCGCTGCGGAATACCCGCGCCGGCAGGCGATCCAGCAGGTCGAAAACCTGGTCCTCGGTCAGCGCGACGTGACCGTCGCGGCTCAAATCGCTGATCAATTCGACCGCGGTGGCGGCGATGGTCATCTGGACGATCCGGATCATCTCGGCCCGGGCGCCGTTGGCGATCGCCGCGGCGTTCGCCAACGTCAGTTTCATCTCGGCGGCGCCGTAGATTCCAGGCGCAGGCGACGATCCCCAGCAGCGTCCGGCCGATGTCCTCGCCCAGCGATTGCTTGGTCTTCATCGTCTTCATGGGCCGGAGCCTCTCGTCTGCGGAAAGGTCGGCCCCGAGAGGGCGCCCTGGGGGTTTGGACGCTAAGCTCTCGGGGCCTCCCCGCCAGGCGCGCCCGCTAGGGGAAGGGGTGAGCATGCCGGCGGGGGTCGGGTCATTTCGGGTCAAGCCGCCGGGCGCGACGATGTATGCCCTCGGGGTGGCGACGCCAGGGCCTCGGCGAAGGCCAGATGCGCGGCGGCGCGGGCTAGGCGCGCCGGCGCCGGGCCGGCACCGATTTCGCGGGCGACGGTCATGGCCAGGATCTGCGCACCGACCAGCAGGCGGACCGCCGGCGGCGCCGCCGCCTTGTCGAGCATCTCGATCAGACAATCGGCCAGGCGCAGCGCGTCGGCGCGGTGGTCCGGATCGGCGAGCGCCTGGGTGCCTAGCTGCGGCCACTTCGGCGGCGCCGGCGCCGGATAGTCGGGGGCGGTGTTGTCGGCCATAAATGGGATCTCCCTCCGGGGGGTGGGGCCGCCGCGGTCATTTCGGCGGTCGGCCGTAGAACAGCGGCAAGGCGGTCTCGTCGCCGGCGCGGCGGCAGGCCTCGTGAATGGCGTGGCGGAAGGCCAGCTCGGGGCGCCAAAGCTGGTAGAACCAGGCCAGCGCCTGGCCGGCGACGCGGTAGCGCAGGCGCGCGGCGATGCGATAGGCGGGGCCCTGGTCGAAGACCGGCAGGCCCAGCAGGAATAGCGACGGCACCTTCAACGGCGCGCCCTGCGCATCCTGGTGCTCGGCCTCGAAGACCAGCGACGCCTCGCCCGTCTGCAGGTTGCGGCTCTCTTTCAACCGGCTGGCGACGTTGACGGTCAGGCCGCGGGCCAATTCGACCAGGCGGCGGACGTCGGCCCAGGCGCCGGTCGCCTCGCCGGCGAACGCGGCCAAACCGGGGAACCGGCCGTCGGCCAGATCGGCGCTGGTCGGCGGCGGCATGATGTCGCCGATGCGGTTCTCCAGCCACTCGGCGAAGTCGCCCTGGCCCAGCTTCTTGCCGTCGCGTTCGCCCCAGGCGCACCACGCCTCGGCTAGCGGGAAGGCGTAGACGATGCGGTGGTCGCCGAAGCGCGGCGCGCCGTTACCGCCGGCGTGGTCGTAGTTCAGAACCGCGGTCAGCGACGGCTTTGCCGCGTCGCGGTCGGCGAAGATGACGCTATCCCCGTCCTTGAACCGGTTGACCAGGGCGACGAAGCTGTCGAGATCGTCGATGTTCGCCGTCCCGCGCCGCCGATCCGGCGCGGCCGCGTACTCGTCCGCGTAGCGCTTCAAGCTTTCGAGCCGCAGCCCGGAAGGGACGACGGCGACGCCGTGGCCGTTGTTCAGGTTGATGATATCGCCGCCGACCAACTCGCGCATCGTGGTGATGATCGCTTCGGCGTCGCCGCGCGGCGGCGCCGGCGGGATCGGGCCGGTCTTCCATTCGTCGGTCATAGGATCTCCTGGGATTGGTCGAGGGAAACGTCGCGCAGCGGCAACTTGTGCTGGCGCGGGTTGTGGCGGCTGAGGTGATTGTCGGGGGTCGGCCAGAAGACGCTGCGCCCGCGCGGCCGCTTCGGCAGCGTCGTCTTCAGCTCGGCGCTCACCTCGACCAGCTCGCGATCGAGCTTGAAATCAAGGGTGATGGCCAGCCGGGCGCTCGGCCGGCCGCCCAGCTCGCGCGCGTGGTCGGCTAAATCGGCGACGATGGCGGCCAGCGCTTCGGTCAGATCGTCGGCCAAGCGGCCGTCCTCGACCGCGCCCAAGAACGTGGCGAAGGCGCGCAAGGGGGCGTCGCTCATCGCGATGCCCCGCGCAAACCGGGGACGACGAGCGGCGCCAGCAACGCGCGCGCCCGGCGACGCAAGGCCGGGTGGCCGGTATCGATCAAGGTGTTCAGGATGCGGACGCTGACCATCTGCTCGATCAGCGTCGGCGCGGCGCCGGCGCGGCGCATCCGGGTCGCCGCCCACCAGTAGCGGCAGGCTTGGTCGGCCAGGCCTGATGCCTGTTTTGGTTTCGGTCTCACAATGCGCGCTCCCATACGGTGCAGGCCGCGAGCGTTCTTTCCCTTGGCCTTCTCCCCGCCGGGGTTGACCCCCGGGCGTTTGCTTGATTGGCGCCTACGCTTCGATGGCGCCGGCGGCGACGAACTCGATCAAGTCGGCGACGATCACCCGCCCGACCGGCGACAGCTCGGCAGCCTTCTCGGCGATGTAGTCCGCCGGCGGCGCGTCTACGGCGGCAAGCCTCCGCCGCTGCCGGGTGGCGATCGCCGCCAGTCCGGGCTCGGCCAGGCGATAGATGGGGATCGCGCCGGCCTGACGGCGATCATCGCCGCCGCGGCGGCGTTCCTGCGGCCCGATCGGTTCGCCTGCATCGTCGTCGGCGATGCCCGCGGCCGGGACGGCTGCTATTACGGGCTGCCCGGGCATACGATCGAGGCCTGCGAACGGGCCGGGTTGCGTCTGTACAACGAGGCGGTGCTGGTGACCGCGGTAGGCTCGCTGCCGGTGCGGGTCGGCAAGCAGTTCACCGCCGCCCGCAAGCTGGGCAAGACGCACCAGAATGTGCTGATCTTCGTGAAGGGCGATCCGCGCGCGGCGACCGCCGCCTGCGGGCCGGTCGAATTCGGCGATCCGGGCGGCGATGATGCAGCAGGCGGCGACGATGGGGATGACGGCGCCGATCGTTGCCGGCATGACGGCATAGCGGTTGTTCGCGACGATCGATTCCCGGGCGGCACCAAGGCGCGGTTCCTGCCGGTACTGATCGCCGATGCGGAAGAAGTTGTTTATGCCACCCCGGCGGAAGGCGGCGCGCAAACGGCGATCGCGCATACCGCCGCCGTTTTAGGCAAGCGGGCTACCCTGTTCGTGGCCGGCCGCGCCCGCCCGCATCCGCGCACGCTGCAGGCGGGGCGGCTGGGGGCGAAGATCATTCCGGTGCGCCCCGGGTATCTGTCGTGCGTCCGCGCCCGGGCGCAAGCCTATTGCGCGGCAACCGGCGCCCGGCTGCTGCCGTTCGGTCTTGATACGCCGGCGGCGATCGGCGCTATCGGCGATGCCGCCCGCGCAACCGGGCTTTGTCGGATGAGGTCTGGTGCGCCGCCGGATCGGGCGTCCTCGCCCGCGGTCTGGCGCGCGCGTGGCCGGGCGCCCGCCGGCATGCGGTGCAGATCGGTCGGGCGCTGCGGCCGGCGGACGTCGGCGGTGCCACGATCCATATCTATCCGGCGCCGTTCGGCAAGCCGGGGCGGACGGCGCCGTTCCCGGCCGACCCGCATTACGACGCGAAGGCGTGGGAAATCTGCCGGGCCCGCCGCGGCCGGGGCGAAGTGCTGTTCTGGAACGTAACCGGGCCGGCGGGGTAGGCTGGCAGGAAACGAAAGCGGCGGCCTTTTCGGCCGCCGCCCCGCCTTAAAGGATCGCCCCGGATCAGCCGGCGCGGGCCCGCAGGGCGGCAACGCACAGATCGCGATATTTCGCCATCGCCTTCGGGCTGCTGCTGATCGGGTTGATCGCCGCCGCCTGCAAGCCGGCAAGATCGCCCGCTTCCGCCATCGCTACCAGGGCGGCAAGCTTCGCGCGGTAGCGCTTGTGGGTTTCGGCGCTGAAATCGGGCGCCGGCGGCAGTTCACCGCGGGCGGCGTTATCGGCGCCCTGCTTGATCCAAAGGGCTCGCGGCTTGCCGGCGGCGTTCGGTTCGGCCGATGCCACGGCCGGCGCCGGCTTCGGGGCGGGTTCGGCGAACAGCGCCTGCAGCGTGCACCCCTGCACGGTAATTTTTCCGATGCCGTCCCCCGAAACGGCATAATAGAACCGATTTCGGGGTGGGCGCCGACGCGGCTGATCGCGTAACGGCGGGCGCCGGCTAAACTCTTGAACACCTTGCGGCGGGCCCGATAGCCGTCGACCGCGCTATAGCGGATCACGATCCGGGGCTCGGCGGTCGGCTTGGCCGCGGCGGCGATGGTGGTATAGGCAACCGCCTCGGGCGCGTCGTCGAAATTGCCGTCAACGGTGCCGGGGAATTCGGCGGCCGCCGGTTCCAGCAGCCGGCAGCGGCTCCCAAATCCAGCCGCGATCGGTCTTGATGAATCGGACCGTAGCCGGATCGATGTGCTGGGCGCGGGCGGCACGCTGGGCGTTGAATTTCTTGTTGTAGTAGCGGGTTGTCATCGAGGCTTGCTCCTTGCCGGGGGCGTGATTGCCCTCGCAAGTTGAACTCTGCGCCTCCTTAAGTTGTGGAGCAAACCCTCTCGGGGCTCTTTTCGCAAAGAAGCGAGCGAAATCAAATCGATGACCGGGCGCCAGGGCTTGAGCGAACGCGAATACGCCCGGCACGCCGGGCTGTCGCGGCCGGCGGTGGCGAAGGCGCGCCTGCTGGGCAAGCTGGTCCTGTTCGCCGACGGCTCCATCGACGCCGCGGCCTCCGACCGCCGGCGCGGCGACAACACCGACCCGGCGCGGCAGCCGGAAGTGCTGGCCGGGCAGCGGCCGGTGCCGGAAGCGGCGCTGGCGTCGGTCAATGAGGCGCTGAAGGAGCAGGGGTTGCCGACCGGCGGCGCCGCCGGCGGCGGCGTCACCTTCGTGCACGCGCGCACCTCGAACGAGGTGATGAAGGCGCACGAGCGCCGGCTGCAGTTGCAGAAGATGCGCGGCGACCTGGTCGACCGCAACCGCGCCACCGCCACCGTGTTCCGCCTGGCGCGGCAGGAACGGGACGCCTGGCTGGTCTGGCCGGTGCGCGTCGCCGCGCAGATGGCGGCCGAGCTGGTGGTCGACACCCATCGCATGGAACAGGTGCTGGAGACCTATGTCCGCAGCCACCTCGCCGAGCTCGCCGATATTCGCGTCGAGCTCCGCTGAGGCGACCGGAAATTACGAGGGCGAAAGCGACATCATCGCGGCGTGGCGCCGCGGGCTGCAGCTGGAGCCGGCGCACACCGTCTCCGCCTGGGCCGATCGCCATCGGATCCTAAGCCCGCGCGGCGCCAACGAGCCGGGGCCGTGGCGGACGGCGCGGACGCCTTACCTGCGCGAGATCATGGACGCGCTGTCGCCGGCGCATCCGGCGCAGCGGGTGGTGTTCATGAAGGGCGCGCAGGTCGGCGCTACCGAGTGCGGCAACAACTGGATCGGCTACAACATCCACCACGCGCCGGGGCCGATGCTGGTGGTGCAGCCGACCGTCGACCTGGCGAAGCGGTTCTCGCAGCAGCGGGTGGAGACGCTGATCGACGATACCCCGGCGGTGCGGTCGCGGGTGGCGCCGGCGCGCTCGCGCAATTCCAACAACACCCGGCTGTCGAAGGAATTCCCGGGCGGCCTGCTGGTGATGACCGGGACGAATTCGGCGGTCGGTCTGCGCTCGATGCCTGTGCGCTATTTGTTCCTGGACGAGGTCGACGCCTACCCGCCGTCGGCCGATGAGGAAGGCGACCCGGTGGCGCTGGCGGAAGCGCGCACCCGCACCTTCTCCTGGCGGCGCAAGATGTTCGTGGTGTCGACGCCAAAGCTGAAAGGGTCGAGCCGCATCGAACCGGAATACCTGACGTCCGATCAGCGCCGGTATTTCGTGCCATGCCCGGATTGCCAGGGCGAGCAGTGGCTGAAGTTCGACCAGCTGCGCTGGGATAAAGGCAAGCCGGAGACGGTCGCTTACGTCTGCGAGCACTGCGGCGCGCTGATCAGCGAACGGCACAAGACGGCCATGCTCGAGGCCGGACGTTGGCAGGCGACGACGCCGGCGGTCAACCCGACCACCGTCGGCTTCCACCTCTCGGCGCTGTATTCGCCGGTCGGCTGGTACTCCTGGGAGCAGCTGGCGCGCGAATACGAGGCCGCCGACGGCGACGACGAGAAGACGCGCGCCTTCTACAACCTGGTGCTGGGCGAATCCTGGGACGAGAAGGGCGAGGCGCCGGATTACGAGCTGTTGCTGGCGCGGCGCGAGGACTATCCGCTGTTGCGGATGCCGGCGGACGCGCTGGTGCTGACCTGCGGCGTCGACGTGCAGGCGCGCTATCTGCAATACGAGGTGGTGGCCTGGGGGCCCGGTCTGACCTCGTGGTCGATCGACTTCGGCGTGCTCGAGGGCGACACCGCCGACGACCGGGTGTGGCTGCAGCTGCAGACGCTGCTCGGCCGCAGCTATCCGGATGCCGGTCGCGTTGCCCGGCCCATCGAGATGACCGCGATCGACTCCGGCTACAACACGCAGTGGGTCTACCACTTCTGCCGGCGGCGGCCGGGCGTCATCGCGGTAAAGGGGCGGCCGGGGCCACTGGCGCCGATCCTGGGCACGCCGCAGCCGCAGGAGGTCAACTTCCGCGGCAAGCGCATCGCCCGCGGCGTGATGCTGTGGCCCATCGGCGACTGGCAGCTGAAATCCGAGCTCTACGCCAACCTGCGCAAAAGCCCGGACGAGGACGGCAGCTGCCCGCCCGGGTACTGCCACTTCTCCCGCGGCCACGACCAGGGCTTCTTCGAGCAGCTGACCGCCGAGAAGTTCGTCACCCGGGTCGAGCGTGGCCGGGCGCGGCAGGACTGGGTGCTGCCCTTCGGCAAGAAGAACGAGGCGCTCGACTGCCGCAAGTACGCGCGCGCCGCCGCCGAGCACTTGGGTCTCGCCCGGCTGAGCGGCGACGAATGGCGGCGGCTGGCGGCGCAACGGGGGATGACGCCGCCGCCTCTGCGGCAGGGAGAATTGCCGCTGGCAGCGGCGCCGGCGGCACCGGTAACGCCGCCGACGGCGGAACTGCCGGCACCGGTACCGCCGGCGCCGTTGCGACCGGCCCCGGCGGCCGGCGACGACTGGTTCGGCGGCCGGACCGAAAGCTGGCTCTAACGGGAGGGCGACGTGGCGATCACCCAGGACGACATCGACGCCCTCGATAGGGCGATCGTCCGCGGCACGCTGACCGTCGAGATCGACGGCGCGCGGGTCACCTACCAGAGCATCAGCGAGATGCTGAAGGCGAAGGCGGTGCTGCAAGCGCAGATCAACCGCCAGCTGACCGACTATCCGAACCAGAGCTTCGCCACCTTTACCCGGGAATGATGGTGCGCATCTCGTGGCTGGATAGGGTGCTGGCGACGCTCGCGCCCTCCTACGCGGTGCGTCGGCAAGCGGCGATGCTGGCGCTGTCCGGCGCACGCGCCTACGACGCGGCCGGGCGCGGCCGGCGCGCCGAAGGCTGGACGACGACCAATACCAGCGTCAACGCCGAGATCGGCGTCGCCTGGGCGACGATGCGCGCACGCTGCCGCGATCTCGGCCGCAACAACGTCTATGCCGCCCGCGCCTATCGCTTGCTGCCGCCGAAGATCGTCGGCCGCGGCATCTACCCGCGGGTTCTCGACGTTTCGCGGCTGAAAAAGCGCAAAATCGTCGATTGGTGGGCGCAATTCTCCGACGAATGCGACCCCGAAGGCGTGCTCGACTGGCCCGGCATCCAGCGCCTGGCGGTGCGCACCGTCATTGAATCGGGCGAGGCGCTCGTCCAGTTCCTGCCGCGGCCGCCGGATGAGCGCGCCGTCCCGTTGCAGCTTCGCATCCTCGAGCCGGACTACCTGGACCTGACCCGGCGTGAGCCGTCGGCCAAAGGCCATACCGTCATCCAGGGCGTCGAGTTCGGCCCGCCGGCCGCCGTGTCGCCTACTGGCTCTATGAGAACCACCCCGGCGACGGCTATCTGGTGCGGCCGTCGCAGGCGAGCCGGCCGGTGCCGGCGGCGCAGGTGGCGCCGGTCTACGAGATGCTGCGGCCGTCGCAGGTCCACGGCATCCGTGGCTGGCGCCGGCGGTGATGCGGTTGCGCGACATCGACGACCTGGCTGACGCGCGCATCGTCAAGAAGAAAATCGAGGCGTGCTTCGTCGCCTTCGTCAAGCGCAGCCCCTCCGGCACGCCGCTCGCCGGGTCGTCGTCGACGCATGTCTCACTCGATCCGTCCGGCCGGCGCCTGGAGAAGTTCGCGCCGGGGCAGATCCAGTATCTCGCCCAGGACGAGGACGTCAGCTTCGGGACGCCAAGATCGTCGGAGGGCGACGATGAATGGCTGATCCTGCAATTGCACGCCATCGCCGCGGCGATCGGCGTCACCTACTCGCAGCTCACCGGCGATTTGCGCCAGGCCAACTACTCCTCCCTGCGCGCCGGCACCTTGGATTTCTGGACGCTGGTCGACGACTGGCAGCTGGGCATGGTCGTCCATCAGCTCTGCCGGCCGACCTGGGCCTGGTTCGGCCAGGCGCTCGCCGGCGCCGGTGCCTGGGCCGGGCCGTGGCCCTACGCGGTCTGGGATCTGCCGGAGCGGCCGTTCGTCGATCCGCTCAAGGACGGCCAGGCGCTCGACGACGCGGTGCGCGCCGGCCGCAAGACGTGGCGGCAGGCGGTGACCGCGACCGGCCGCGACGCCGACGAGCAGCTCAACGAGATCGCCGAGGAGCGGTCGAAGGCGGCGGCGCTTGGCGTCATCCTGTCGACCGATCCGCGCTGGACGACCGCGACCGCGGCGAACGGGCCGGCGACCGAAGGCGAGATGCCCGAAACCCAAGGAGACGCGACCGATGCGTAACCGCCGCCTCCAGCTGCCGATGCAAATCCGCTTAGCGCCGATCAGCACTCCATCGCCGGAGGCTGACGACGCCGCGGCGCGCACGGTCGAGGTCGTCTGGTCGACCGGCGCCCGCGTCCGCCGCGATTCGTTCTGGGACGGGCCCTATTACGAGGAGCTGGACATGTCGCCCGGCGCCGTCGATCTGGGCCGGCTGAACGGCGGCGCGCCGGTGCTGGACGCGCACCGCGCCTACAGCCTGAGCGGCATTATCGGCGTCGTCGAGCGCGCCTGGCTGGAGAACGGCGAGGGCCGCGCGGTCCTCCGCTTCTCCGACCGCGACGACGTAACGCCGATCTGGGACGACGTGCGCGCCGGGATCATCCGCAATGTCTCGGTCGGCTACGAGGTGCGCCGCTTCGAGCAAAGCGAGAGCGACGACGGCATTCCGATCTTCCGGGCGACCGATTGGGCGCCGGTGGAGATCAGCTTGGTTCCCATTGGCGCCGACCCGCGGGCAGGGACGCGCGGCGGCGTCGAACCCTTGTTCCCCTGCGAACTCGTGCGCGGCGATGCCCGCGGGGAGAGTCGGATGGACTCTGTTGAAGAGACGGCAGCCGTCGCCGAGGAAGACGGCACCGAGGCAACCACGCTTGCCCCTGCGGCAGCGGCGGACAACGCGCCGGCAACGGACAACGCGGCGGCGATCGCCGGCGAGCGGCGGCGGATCGCCGGGATCAACGCGCTGGCGCGGCAGATCAAGGCCGACCCGGCGGTGGTCGAACAGCTCATCGCCGCCGGCGCCTCGGTCGAGGCGGCACGCAAGCGGTTCTGGGACGATATCGTCGCCCGCGCCGCACCGCACGAGCGGTTGCCGTTCCCGCTTGCGCAGGCGACCGGGCACGACGCGGTCGCGTTCCGCCGGCAGCACATTGTCGATGCGATGCTCAACCGCTGCGCCCGCACACCTTCCCGCTCTCGGACGGCGGCCGGCAGTATCGCGGCCTGCGCCTGTTCGACATTGCCCGCGATTGCGTCGAGGCGACCGGCGTGTCCACCCGCGGGATGACGCCGTTCGAGATCGCCGGCGCCGCGCTCGGCCTGCCGGACGTGACCCGCGCCGGCTGGCTCACCACCAGCGATTTTCCATCGCTGCTGGCCACGACCGCCGACAAGGTGCTGCGCACCGCCTACGCGACGGTGCCGCGGACCTTCCTGCCCTTCTCGCGGCAGACGACGTTGCCGGACTTCAAGCCGCGGACGATCCTGCAGCTGGGCGAGGCGCCGCAACTGCTGAAGGTGCCCGAGCACGGTGAGATCAAGTTCGGCGTCATCGGCGAGGGCAAGGAGACCTATCAGCTGGCCACCTATGCCCGGCGTATCGGCATGACCCGGCAGATGATCGTCAACGACGATCTCGACGGCTTCGGTCGGATGGCGCAGGCGTTCGGCGTCGCCGCGGCGACGCTGGAGAACGACCTGGTCTGGGAGCAGATCACCTCCAACCCGGCGATGGGCGACGGAACGGCGCTGTTCCACGCCGATCACGGGAACCTGGTCAGCCCCGGTACCGCGATCAGCATCGACAACCTCGGCATCGCCATGGGCAAGATCCAGTTGCAGAAGGGCCTGGACGCCACGACCAGGCTGAACCTGCAGCCGAAGTTCTTGCTGGCGCCGGTCGCCAAGATGACGGTGGCCCGCCAGTACCTGACGACGATCACCCCGGCGCTCCCCACCTCGGTCAACCCCTATGCCGGCGCGCTGGACGTGGTCGTCGAGCCGCGGCTCGACGCCAACTCGCTGACCGCCTGGTATGTGGTCGCCGATCCGGCGCAGGTGGATGTCATCGAGTATGCCTACCTGGACGGCCAGGACGGCGTGCGCACCGAGACCCGGCAGGGGTGGGAGATCGAGGGCGTCGAGATCAAGGCGGTACTCGACTTCGCCGCCAAGATCATCGACTGGCGCGGCATCGCCAAGAACCTCGGCGCCTGATCGCCGCAACCGTGACCTGAACGGCTTAACGGCTGACGTTAAGCCGTTGCCTTCCAGCATAGGAAATCGCGATGAAGAACTTCGTGCAAGAGGGGCCGTCGATCGACATCGTCGCCCCGACCGGCGGCGTCACCAGCGGCGTCGGCGTGCTGATCGGCACCCTGTTCGGGGTCGCCACGGTGACCGCCGCCGAGGGGGCAGCCGCGGCGATCATCACCGCCGGTGTCGTCGACATCGCCAAGACCTCAGCGCTGGCCATTTCGGTCGGCGACCGGCTGTTCTGGGACGACACCAACAAGGTGGTCAACAAGACGACCACGGCGCAGCAGCAGGTGGGCGTCGCCGTCGCCGCCGCGGCCAACCCGTCGGCGACGGTGAAGATGCTGATCCGGCCGACGCTGCCGGTCGCGACCTAAGCGATCGCCGGCGGCCGGGCGCGGTCGATGGGCAACGTCTTCGCCGATGCCATCGAGGCGATCTTCGCCGATCCGAACCTTGCGGTCGACGCGGTCTATCGGGCGGGCGGTGCCGGTGACGGCATCGCCCTGCGCGCCGTCGTCACCCGCCCGGACCGGGTGGGCGATTGGGGCGAGAGCCGCATCGCCGCCGCGACCTGCGTCGTCAAGGTGCGCGTCGCCGACGTGGCCGCGCCGGCGCCGGCGGATACGGTGACGATCGCCGGCGAGACGCTGGTCGTGCTGGCGACGCCACTGCGCCGCGCCGCCCGGCTGATCTGGGAAATGGAAGCCCGGCCGCAGTGAGCCTGATCTGAATGCGCCTCGAAGCGGCGATCCGTGGCGACCTGAAGAAGGTGCTGGCGGCGGAGCTGGCCGCCGGCGAGCGCGCGGTGATGACCGGCGTCCGCCAGGCGACCGACGGCTTGAAGGGCGCGCTGCGCGGCCAGGTCACCGGCGCCGGCTTGGGCCAGCGGCTGGCCAACACCTGGCGCGGCAATTTCTACGAGAACCAGCGGCTGGACGCCGCCGGTTTCGTCTTTTCGAAGGCGCCGATGCTGATGCGGGTCTTTGCCACCGGCGCGGCCATCCGCGCCAAGCACGGACGGTTTCTGGCGATCCCGCTGCCGGCCGCCGGCCGCTACGGCGACGGGCGGAAGAAGATCACCCCCGGACGGTGGGAGCAGGCGACCGGGCAGCGGCTGCGCTTCGTCTACCGCCGCGGCCGGCCGTCGTTGTTGGTCGCCGACAACGCGCGGCTGAACACCCGCGGCCGGGCGGTCGCCCGCAAGGGCAAGGGGGGGACGACGCGGGGCGTGACCATCCCGATCTTCGTCCTCGTCCCGCAAGTCAGCCTGAAGAAGCGGTTCGACGTTGACACCGTGGCGCGGCAATGGGGCGACCGGCTGCCGGCGCTGGTCGTCGCCGCCTGGCGCGACCCGGAGACAGCGACATGAGCGTCCGCGAGACGGTGATGGCGGCGGCATTCGCGCGGTTGGCGACCATTGCCGGTGCCGCCGTCCGCCGCAACGCGGCGCTGCCGGAGACGGTGCCGGCTGGCGGCCTCGTCGTCCTCCGCGACGGCGATCCCGGCGCGCCGGACGTGACGCTCAATCCGCGCAGCGAGTACTACACCCATCGCGCCGAGATCGAGGCGTTCGCCGCCGCGGAGGCGGCGGTCGACGTGCTGTTCCAGGCCGCCGCCGCGGCGCTGGCCGCCGACCGAACCCTGGGCGGCCTGGCCGAATACATGGCGCTGGGGGCGCCGGAACTGGGCGCCGTCGAGATCGACGGCGCGGCGCCCATCGTCGCCGCCCGCGCCAACCTGACGATCGAATACCTGGTTACCGACCCGCTGGCCGCCTGAGAAGGAGCAAGACATGGCAAAGCTCGCGCCTACGGCGCCGATTGCGTGCTGATCGCCGCCCCGGAGACCGTCTACGGCACCGCGGCGGCGAGCGGCTATTACGGGCTCGACTTCAAGAGCTGCGACCTGTCGAGCGCCATCCCGCTGGGCGACGATCCGCTCTTGGGTCGCGGCCGCAACGCGCAGGACCCCTACCGCGGCCTGGTGACCGACGAGGGCAACGCCGAGATCCCGTTCGACGTGCAGGGCATCGGCTGGTGGCTGACCGCGCTGTTCGGCGCGCCGACGACCACCGGCGCCGGCCCGTACACGCACGTGTGGAAGAGCGGCTCCGACACCATCCCCTTCTACACCGTCGAGGTCGGCCATCCGAAGCTGACAACCCCGGTGTTCTTCCTGCACACCGGGGTGGTGATGGAAAGCCTCGCCTTCGACTTGGGCGTCGAGGGGCCGGCGAATGGCCGCATCGGTATGGTGGCGCAGGGCGAGACGTCGTCCGCCACCAGCAAGGACGACACGCCGACCCGCTATGCGTTGACCCGCTTCAGCCAAGGCCGCGGCTACATCAAGAAGGGCGGCGTCCAGTTGGCCAACGTCACCGCCGGTAACTTCAACTTCTCGAACACCCTCGAACGGGTGCGGACAATCCGCCCCGACGGCAAGATCGACGCCGCCGACCCGACCATCGCCGTCTGCAACGGCCAGATGACCGTGCGCTTCGACGGCGTCGGCCTGGTCGCCGAGGCGGAGGCCGGCGATCCGATCGAGCTGGACTACGGGTTCATCTCCGGCGGCTCCTCGCTAAACTTCAACATGCCGCGGGTGTTCTTACCGAAGCCGAAATACTCGGTCGCCGGTCCCGGCGGGGTGCAGGCGCAGTTCGATTGGCGCGCTGCCTACGATGCCGGTGACGCGACGATGCTGACGGCGACGCTGATCAACAACGTGGCCTCCTACGCGTAGGCGGGCGCATCCTCGAGCGAGATCACCAGCCGCTTGCCGAGGGCGGCGAAGGCGGCATCGAACTGGTCGGGCTTGGACGCGTGCTTCGGGTCGAGCAGCCGATTGATCGCCGGGCGATCGACGTTCATCCGCCGGGCCAGCTCGGCGGCGCGGACGCCGGTGCTGCGCATCGCGACGTAGAGCGCCGCCTTGGCGCCGATGAGTTGCCCCGGCCCGACCGTCGGCCGGCCTTCCGCCGGCGACGGCGCCGGACCTCCTCGCGCCGGCAAATCCGCCAAGCGAGCGCCTCTTCGAGGCAGTCGCTGGCGTTGATCAGTGCCCGGGCAAGATCGTCGCCGGAGGTGATCGCCTCGGGCAAGTCGGGGAAGGTGACCAGGAACTCGTGGTCTTCCGGGGGGCCCTCGCGCAGCTCCTGGATGTCGACGGGGTAACGGAATTGCATGTTCAAGTTTCCTTCAGTTGAGCGCGTCCGGCGGCAAGCCCAGCTGGCGCAGGATCGTGCGGATCGAGCCGGGCTTGAGTTCGCCCGACGGAACGATGGTGCGCCGGGCGCCGACCATAATGCCCATGTGCGAGCCCTTGCCGCGCTTCTCGTCGACGACCATCGTCAGCCCGGTCTTGCGGCAGTAGCGGCGAAGGTGGGACAGGAATTGCTCACGTTTCATGTCGTGATGTTACCACATCTCACAACAAAGGCAAGCCAAATGTTGTTTCTTGTGCTAACAAAACCGGCGGCGGGCGCATCATGATCCGGCTTGATCTGAAGCGCGAGCCCTACTGGCTCGATCTGCCCGGCGGCGTTCGCCTTCGGGTGGCGCCATGCTCGACTCACCTGATGATGGCGGCGCGGCAGCAGATCGACGGCTTCGCCGGCGTCGATCGCGGCGCGGCGCTGGTCCGGGCGCTGGCGCGCGTCGCCATCCTCGAGTGGGAAGGCGTCGGCGATGCCGACGGCAATCCGGTCGAGCCGACGCCGGAGCACATCGACGCGCTGCTCGATCTGTGGCCGATCGCCGCCGCGTTCGAACGCGATTATCTGGCGCCGGCGGTGATGCTCGACGCGGAAAAAAACGCCTGAAGGCCCGGGCCGAATGGCATTTTGGCGCCGGGCCGTCCTACTGCGGCGGCTGTGCGGCCACCGGCTCGCCGTGCGCCGCGGGGCGACCGGGGGTTGACGGGCGCCTGTGTCCGTACGCCGAGCACGCGCCGGCGACGGCAGAGGGCTGGCAGGCCTGGGACGTCCTGACCAAGAGCGCCGGGCAACTGCGTTTAATGGCGACCGGCGGCGCCGTGCTTGGGCTTGACTTGGGCGCGGCGCTGGCGATCGGCGCCGCGCAAGGCTACGCGCCGGCGGCGCTGGCCGAACTGCTGCCGGCCGGTGAGGCGGGGATGATCAAGGCGCTCAACGGGCGGCTGGCGGATCAATAAAGGCGCAGACATTTCTCGGCCAGCGGCAGCGCCTGAACGGGTGTCTTGCCCAGCTCCCCGGCGCGCTGCAGCACCACGGAATCGAGTACGGCAGCACCGCCGATGTAGCTGAACCCGGGCTTGGCCTCTTCCAGGGCGCGCAGCTTGCCGCGGCGCATCTGTATGGCCAGGGCCGGTTGATCCTTGCTGCCCAGCTCCAGCAGGGTGAAGACGGCGGCACAAGAGACCGCCATCTCGGTCGCTGGTGAGCGGTCGGCCTGGGCGGCGGCGGGCACAACAACCGCCGCCGCGGCGATGGCCCCGGCG
The DNA here is from genome assembly GCA_046348725.1 of Rhodospirillales bacterium. Taxonomy (GTDB): domain Bacteria; phylum Pseudomonadota; class Alphaproteobacteria; order Rhodospirillales; family Defluviicoccaceae; genus Defluviicoccus. The sequence continues at coordinate 7,940 of JAXMDR010000032.1, read as the reverse complement.
ACGACGAGATTGGATATCGCACGCATTCGACCCTCCAAACGGGAACACTGGAGCTGGTGCGACGGTAACGTGTGCCTTCGCGCACGCGCGATGACCGGAATCACAGGACGCAAGCCTTTTCCATGGCCGAACGCAACATCACCATCCGGCTGAGTCTGGCCGACGCCGACAAGGTCAAGGCGGGGTTACAAGCGCTGGGCGCCGACGGCGAGAAGGCGCTGAAGCGGATCGAAGCGGCCGGGCAACCGGCGTCGCGCGGCCTGCTGGCGCTGAACGCCGCCTCCGGCGACCTGCGCGAGCGGATGACGTCGCTTGCCGGCGCCATTGGCCCCGTCGGCTCCGGGATGCAAGCGATCGGCCCGGCCGGCATGGTCGCCGCCGCCGGCATAGCCGCGATCACCGCGGCGATCGGCATCGTCATCAACCAGACGAACCAAGCGATCGAGCGCTTCGATGCGCTCGACGATCAGGCGCAGCGGCTGGGGTTGAGTGCCGAGCACTTCCAGGAACTGACCTTCGCCTTCGGCCAGATTGGGGTCAAGGCGGAGGGCGCCGAGACGGCGCTGACCCGGCTGAACGACACGATCGGCGACGTTCTTGCCAAGGGCAAGGAAACGCCGAAGGAGGTCGCGCTCGCCTTCGATAAGCTCGGCATCTCGATGGCCGACGTGCAGAAGCACGGTGACGACCTGGGCTGGATGCTCCGGGCTACGGCGGAGGGCATGCGCGAGCTGGGAACCCAGGCGGAGCGGACCACCGTCGCCAAGACAGTGATGGGCAAGGAGGCGGCAAAGCTGCTGCCGTTGCTCGTCCAAGGCGGCGCCGCCCTCGACGAGATGGCGGACAAGGCGCACGGGGCCGGCGCGGTGCTGTCGAACGAGCTGACCGGAAAGCTGTCCGATGCGGGCGACAAGCTTTCTGCCCTCGACCAGGCGATGCAGGTGCAGGCGGCGCGGACGTTCGTCGCCTTTGCCGACGCGTTGGTGGACGTCAAGCAGGCGATCGTCGATACCTGGACCGCGTTCAATGATCTGATCGACCTCTTGCGCGTCGATCCGGGCGCGACGTGGATCGGCCGGATCGCGGCGGAGATCTCAGCGGCGATCGAGCCGCTGCGGACGTTCGGTGATCTCTACGCGCGAACCCTAACGCTGACCAGCCGCGCCACCGGCCTGTCGGCCGGGCCGGGGGCCACCGGCGAGTGGGCGCCGCAGCACGGCGCGTCCGGCGAATGGGCCGCGCCGGCCACGATGGCTAAATCGGTCCCGCGCGGTTCCGGCGCCGGCGGTTGGGGCGCCGTGCTCGACAAGGATAGCGACAAGGCAGCGAAATCGGCAGCGGACAAGGCGGCGCGCGAACGCGCCGCCGACGAGGCGGCGATCGCCAAGATGGCGCGCGACATCGTCACCTTCGCCAACGAGCGCCAGCAGTTCATCGACCAAGCGCTGGCGCGGTTGTCCGACAGCGCGACGCCGGACGCAACGAAGCGCGCCGACGAACTCGCGGGCCAACTCTACGATCTGAAGCGCGCGCTGAAGATCGACACTGCGGTCACCGGGGTTGAGCGGCAGGCGGATGTGGCCGAGCGGCTGGCGGCAGTTTCCGGCAAGAGTGCCGCCGCCGTCCGGCAGGTGACGCTGGAAAACCAGGCCTACGCGCAGGCGATCCAGGTCGCCGCCGAGAGCGACAAGGATTTCGCCGCGGTCAAGGGGCAATTGCTGGCGGCGCTCGAGCGCGAGGACAAGGCGCTGGGCGAGGCGGCGCTGGCGAAGGAGCTGCGGGCGCGGCAGGACGCCCTAGACGTCGCCAAGGCCGAGCTGGGCCTGATGGGCGAGGCCGCCGACAAGCGCGCCGAGGAGGTGGCGCTGCTGCGGGAGAAGCAGCGGCTCTTGGAGCAGTACCCGACCGCCACCGAAGCGGAGATCGGGCAGCTCACCCGCCTCACTGCCGAGACGGCGAAAATCAACGCCCGGATCAAGGACGAGGAAGAAGATCAGAAGCAGTGGGCGATGATCGCCAAGCAAGGCATCGACGACGTCTTCACCGAGCTGGAGGACGCGCTGGCGGCGACGAAGAGCTGGGACGACGCCTTCAAGGCGGTCGGCCAGTCGATCACCAGGCTGATCACCGATGCGTTCCTGAAGCGACCGCTCGAGCAGATGGCCAACAGCTTCTTCAGCCAGCTCATGGGCGGCGCCGGTGGCGGCTCAAGCGGCCAGATGGGACAGTGGGGCGGCCAGGCCGCCTCGTGGCTGGTCGGGCTGTTCGGCGGCGGTTCCGGCGGCGGTGCGACCATGGCCAACGCCGGCGGGCCGTGGATGGGGACGCAGGCCGAGATGTTCGCGGCGCTGCACGAGGGCGGGATCGCCGGCGAGACCGTCGCCCGAGCGCGCCTGGTCGATCCGGCCGTCTTCTTGGGCGCGCCGCGCTTCCATACCGGGCTGGCGGGCGACGAGATCCCGGCGATCCTGCAGCGCGGCGAGGCGGTGCTGACCCGCCGGCAGCAGCGGGCGGTCGGTGAGGGCTTGCGCCGGGGTGGCGACAGCCGGCCCATCAACGTCACGATGAACGTGTCGACGCCGGACGTCGGCGGGTTCAAGGCCTCGCAGGCGCAGCTGGTCACCCAGGCGGCGCGGGCGATGCGCCGCGCCGGGCGGAACATGTAACCTGATCCCTGATGACTGGTTTTCACGAGGTTCGGTTTCCCGACGACATCGCCTATGGCGCTTCCGGCGGCCCCGAGTACGCCACCGCGGTCAGCACCACTTTCGGCGGCTACGAGGCGCGCAACGCCAACTGGTCGGCGCCGCGCGGCCGCTGGGATGTGGCCAGCGGCATCAAGAGCCGGGAGCAGGTGGCGGCGCTGATCGCGTTTTTTCGCGCACGCAAGGGGCGTGCCTACGGCTTCCGCTTCAAGGACTGGACCGACTACCAGGTCCAGAACCAACTCCTCGGCACCGGCGACGGCGTCACCCGCGCCTTCCAGCTCATCAAGACCTATGCCTCCGGCCCCGGCGCCGAGGTGCGGGTGATCAGCAAGCCGGTGGTCGGCACCTTGAAGACGTATCTCGACGGGGTGCTGACGTCGGCGTGGACGCTGAACGGCACCACCGGCGTCGTCACCTTCACCGCGGCGCCGGCGCTGGCGAAGCTGGTCACCGCCGATTTCGAGTTCGACGTGCCGGCGCGGTTCGACACCGACCACATGGACATTTCGATCGAGACTCTATGGCCTGGCGCAATGGTCGTCGATCCCGGTCATCGAGATCAGGCCGTGAGGACGATCCCCGCCGGCCTCGCCGCGCATGTCGCCGGCGGCGTCACCACCGTCTGCACCTGCTGGAAGCTCACCCGCCTTGATGGCGCCGCCTTCTACTTCACCGACCACGACGCCGATGTGGTGGTGGACAATGCCGTCTACGTCGCCGCTTCCGGGTTCTCGCGCTCGGCCATCGCCACCAACGCCCAGCTCGCCGTCGACAACGCCGATCTCGACGGGCTGTTGATCTCGATCTGTTCGACGCCGAGGACCTGCGCTCCGGGCGGTTCGATTACGCCAGCCTGGAAATCTTCCTGGTCAACTACGCGGCGCCGGCGGCGGGCAAGATCAAGCTGAAGCGCGGCATCCTGGGCGAGATCATCTTGAACGAGCACGGCCAGTTCCGCGCTGAATTGCGCGGCCTGACCCAGGTGCTGAACCAGGTCGCCGGCGAAGTCTACGGGCCGGAGTGTCGCGCGTCGCTCGGCGACGAGCGCTGCCAGGTCAACCTCCCGGCCCTGCAGCACACCGGCAGCGTCGGTGCTGTCATCGATGCCGCCGGCCGGCGGGTGTTTGCGACGCTCGGGGTTGCGGCACCCGCCGGCTTTTTCGATTTCGGCCTCGTTGTCTGGACCGGCGGCGCCAACGAGGGCGCGTCCTGCGAGGTGACGACTTGGGACCCGGCAACCGGCCAGTGCGACCTGTTCCTGCCGATGGGCTACCGCATCGAGGCCGGCGATACCTTCACCCTCTACCCCGGCTGCGACAAGCGGCTGGCCACCTGCCAGGGCCGCTACAACAACGTGGTCAATTTCCGCGGCTTCCCGCACATCCCCGGCATGGACAAGCTCCTTGAATACCCCCTTGAATGACCGGGCCGCCGTCGTCAGCGCCGCCCGGTCATACCTCGGGGTGCGGTGGCGGCATCAGGGCCGCACGCGCGACGGCCTGGACTGCGTCGGTTTGCTGGTCCTGGTCGCCCGCGACCTCAGCGTGAGTGACTACGATCACCGCGCCTATGCGCGGGCGCCGCAGGCGGAAGGGTTCCTTGAGCACTTCGCCGCCAACATGCCGAGGGTGCCGCTGCCCAGCGTGCTGCCGGGCGAGGTCGTCGTCTTCGCCGACCAGGTTTACCCCTGTCACTGCGGCATCGTCAGCCAGCGCTTCGGGGCCCGCTATCTGATTCACGCCTCGGCGCAACTGCGGCAAGTGGCGGAAACGCCTTACGCCGATTGGGCGGCCAAGGCCCGCTTTGCCTTCGCCTTCCCTGGGGTCGCCCCGTAGGCGCATGACATGACCGATAAACGTTCCGGCACGCAGCTCGGCTTTACCGTCGTCGGTTACGCCGTCGGCGCCTACCTGGGCTCGCCGCAACTCGGCGGCATGATCGGCGCTGCCGCCGGCATGGCCGTCTCTTGTGCCGCGTTCGGCCCGGAGACGCCGTACAGCCAGGGGCCGCAGCTCGGCGGCCGGGCGCTGATCCTCGGCATACGGGGCGCCGATCGCACGTCTATGGCGCCTACCGCATTTCCGGCAACTTGATCTGGACCTCGAGGCTGATCGAACGGCTTGAAGTCGAGGCGGCAAGGGCGGCGCGGCCGGAGACCGGCACGTTCCAGTACAAGACCTCGGTCGCTTTTGCCCTATACCAGGGGCCAGTCGAGGAGGTCTTGCGCATCTGGGCGGACGGCAACCTGATCGACAAGACCGGGGCCAGCGCCCAGGTTACCCATGACGGCATCCACTTTCGCTTCTATCAGCGGCGACGAGACGCAGCTTCCCGATCCGGTGATCGAAGGCTATGTCGGCGCCGGCAACGCGCCCGGCTATCGCGGCGCGCTGCATGTGATGCTTTTACGACCTGGAACTGGAGAAGTTCGGCAACCGCATCCTGAACTTCACCTTCGAGGTGGTGAACACGGCCGCGCGCATCCGCACGCGGACGCCGTTTCTCACCAGCACCAGCAGCTATCATCGGGACCTGTCGTCGATCGATTTCGGCCGCCGGCGGTTCTTCTGGGCGCTGAGCGATTTCGATGACGCCGTGATCTTCCGCGCCGATCTCGACAGCCTGTCGGAAACCCGGAAGAAGCGCGTCGCCGCCATGTTCGACCCGCTGCAGGAGGCGCCGTCGTCGACCTTTATCCAGGCGGTCTACACGTCGCCGGTGACCGGCGACGTGTACATGGCCGTCGGTAGCGGCAATTCGTGCCCGATTTTCCGCTTCTCCGGGTCCGGTCTCGACGAGTGCGCCCGGTTCGGCGATGAGAGCAGCGCCACGCATAACTGGTCGGATATCGTGACGGCGACCGTTTGGATGGCCGAGGTCGAGACCGGCATCGTCTCGCAGACCTACGACACCACCAGCGAACTCCTGTTCCTGGCGCCGACCGAGCTGCTGACCCAGGTCATGCTCGGCCCGTTCGGCATGCTGTCGATGTTCGACAGCGGCGAGACTTATCCGTTCGGCTACATCCTCGCCGGTGGCTTGTTCGGGGACCTGGCTCTCTTCGATTACCTAAGCCTGCGTTTCATCTGGTGCGACGAACTCGACCCCGAGTTCAGCCTGGACACCACCATCCGCGGGATGACCAAGGGGGCCAAGGGCGAAGGCTGGGGCGACGCCTGGGTGGTCGGGACCAAGTTTTACAGCCCTTACGACGCGCTGCATTTCTACCGGATCTGGGTCAAGGCCGGCGCCACCTTCATTCAGCAGGGCATCGACGGCTCCGGCGTGACCCTGGGGGTCAAGGCGGAGAAGACGGCGGTGGTCACCGCCGCCGAGCTGCATCCGGCGGCCACCGGCATCAGCAGCGTCTGGAGCATCTGGTTCGATCCCGCCGACTCGGGCGTCCTTGTCGCCGTCGCGCTGCAAGGGGTGGCGAGCGCCGAGCGGCTGTGCGTGCTCAAGTACCGGCAGGCGGACGGCGTCGTCTGGAAAACGTTCCTCGGTTACGCGCTCGACGCCTTCGGCGCGCACAATGTCTGGCAATCGCGGCTGATCAACAACACCCTGGCGTTCGTCGGCATCGCCGGCGGCGCCCATACGTCGGTGATCAAGCTCGGCCTCGCCACCGGCGAGGTCCTCTACGAGGACGAATGGCCGATCCAAGCGCTCGAGCTGTACGGGCCGCAGTGGTACGACAGCCTGCACGAGGCGATCTATTACTACGACCACCCCACCGTGCGCTGGGCGCGGATTTATCTGGACCGCTTCGCCGATACCGGCACCACCCTCGGCACCATCGTCGCCGACGTGTGCGAGCGCGCCGGGCTGGCGCCGGCGGATATCGACGTCACCCAGCTTACCGACGCGGTGCGCGGCTACCTGATCGCCCGCCCGTCGACGGCGCGCGCCGCCATCGAACAGCTGGCGAACGCCTATTTCTTCGACGGCGTGGAGAGCGACAACAAGCTGGTCTTCCGCAAGCGGGGCATGCTGCCGAACTTCGCCATCGATGAGAGCCGGTTGCTCGTCGCCGAGAGCGGCGCTCTGTCGGAGAAGCGCACGCAGGAAGTCGAGCTGCCGGAGCGGGTGACCATCCGCTATACCGACTTCGCCCGCGACTACAACGCCTCGACCCAGACCGTCCGCCGGGTGACGCATCCGGTGCCGACGATGCACACCCGCAACCAGACGCTGATCGAGTTGCCGATCTCGGCGGTCGCCGACGAGGCGAAGCGCTGGGCGCATACGCACCTGCATCGCGCCTACAACGAACGCTCGCAATATGAGTTCTCGTTGCCGGCGTCATACCTGGCGCTGGAGCCGACCGACGTCGTCGCGCTGACGCTGGTCGACGGCACCCTCCTCACGGTGCGGGTGATCTCGGTCGACATCGGCGTCGATTTCTCGATCAAGGTCGGCGCCGTCAGCCAGGAAATGGCGCTCTACCAATCGCAGATCACCGCCGATACCGGCTTAGGCGGCGTCTCGGCGCCGATCGCCGTCTCCGGCGCGACGCTGGCGCTGCTTCCCGACCTGCCGCTGCTGCGCGACGAGGACGCCACCGACGTCGCGCACCGCCAGTACCTCTGGGCCGGTGGATACAGCGACGGCTGGCCGGGCGGCATCGTCTACCGGGCGCCGGATGCCGTGTCCTATGCGGCGGTCGCCCGGGTGGGCCGCAGCCAGGCGATGTCCTACGGCTATGCCGACGTGGCGCTGCCGGCGCCGGCCAGCCCGTGGGCGACCGATAACGAGAGCGTGCTCGACGTGACGATGATCCACGGCGGCGACCGGCTGGCATCGATCACCCAGGACGAGCTGGTCAACGGCGGCAATCCGGCGATGCTCTACGACCCTGGCTCGGGGTTTGCCGAGCTGATTCAGTATCGCGACGTCGAGATGCTGGGCGATGAGCGCTATCGGCTGACCGGGCTGCTGCGCGGCCGCCGCGGCACCGATCTGTTCTGCGGCTACCACCGCATCGGCGAGCTTTTCGTCCTGTTGGACGCGGCGACGGCGCAGATGGCGACGCTGCCGCTCGGCGATCGCGGCGCGGTCCGCCTCTACAAGGTGCCGCCGATCGGCCGGTCGCTGGAAACGGTGACGCCGATCGCCCGGCGGCTGCGCGGGTTCGATCTCATGCCCTACGCGCCGGTCCTGGTGCGGGCGGCGCTCGCCGCCGGCGACGTTCATCTGTCCTGGACCCGGCGGACGCGGCTTGGGGGCGAGTGG
>JAXMDR010000031.1:0-28084 GCA_046348725.1 Rhodospirillales bacterium | reverse complement strand
TTTCGATCATCGCCGGCGGCGGCCTGGAGATGCCGCCCTCGCTGCCGCTGCCGCTGCCGCCACCACTGCCCGCACCGTTGCCGGCTGCCGCCGACCCCGGCTCCTGCTCGACCTTCCCCTGTCGCTCGGCCGCGGGAGCCGACGTGCCGCGGGCGACGCGGGGAGCCATCGGCGCCTTGCCCACCTCACGGTTACCGCAGAAGGGGCAAGACACGACGCCCTCGCGCTGCTGCGCATCGAAGGCGGCAGCACTCAGGAACCAGGACTCGAAGCGGTGACCGATGGCGCACGTGAGGTCGTAGACGATCATCGCGGCGGCACCCGGCGCAAAGAGTGTCTCATGCAACAAGATATACGCCGATGCCGCAGCCGCCGCGAGCGCCGTTGGCGCAGATCTGAGCTGCTGCTTTATCAGGCAAACGGCCGGTCGTGGCGGAGCGAGGGAATGCGCGCCCGCGCGGCAGCGACCGCCGCCGGGTCGATCTCGGCGAGGATGATCCCCGGTTCCTCGCCGCCGTCGGCCAGCACCTCTCCCCACGGATCGACGATCAGCGAATGCCCGTAGGTCTCGCGGCCCTCGGCGTGGACGCCGCATTGCGCCGGAGCAAAGACGAAGGCGCCGTTCTCGATCGCCCGCGCCCGCTGCAGAATATGCCAGTGGGCGCGGCCGGTGGTGCGGGTAAATGCCGCCGGGATCGACAGGAACAGCGCACCGCGCTGAGCCAGCGTCCGGTAGAGCTGCGGGAAGCGCAGGTCGTAGCAAACGGTCATGCCGAGAAGGCCCCAGGGCGTCTCCGCCAGCACCGCCTGATCGCCCGGGGCGATCGTCGCCGACTCGCGATAGCTCTCGCCCTGCCCCAGATCGACGTCGAACAGGTGGATCTTGTCGTAGCGCGCGGTGATGCTGCCGGCCGGATCGACCAGAAACGAGCGGTTGGCGACCTTGCCGCCCTCGACCGCGATCGACAGTGAGCCGATCAGCAGCCAGGCGCCGGTCTCCGCTGCCAGCTCGCGGAACGCAGCGAGCGCAAGGTGCTCCGCTTCCGGTCGCGCCTTCTCCCGCAGCAGCCGGCTGACCGGCTCCAGCATGCCGACGTTTTCCGGCAGCAGAATCAGCTCGGCGCCCTGCTTGCGGGCAGCGCGGACCAGCCCGGTCACCGCGGCGATGTTGGGTTCGATCTCGCGCGCCGCGGTGAGCTGCACGCAGGCGACGGAAAAGCGGCCGGCCATCGTCCGGCTCAGCCGGTGATGCCGAGCAGCGCGTCCAGCTCTCCGGCGCGCTCCAGTGCTGCCAGCTCGTCCGAACCGCCGATGCCGCGGCCGTCGATGAAGATCTGCGGCACCGTACGCGCCCCGTTGGTCCGTCGCATCATCTCGTCGCGCGCGCCGGGCGTGCTCGGCACGTCGATCTCGGTGAAGGCTACCCCCTTTTTCTCCAGCAGCGACTTGGCGCGATGGCAATAGGGGCAGAACGGCGAGGTGTAGATTTCGACGGTGCTCAAGCTTCATTTCTCCTGATGGAAGACGGGGCGGCCAGCCCCGGCGGGCGCAGAGAGGACGCTGGGCCGGACAACCCGCGCAAGTGTCAGCACATCGACGGCGGCGGCGCCGGCGCGGATCAGCGTCCGTGCGCAGGTAGCAGCCGTCGAGCCGGTGGTAAAGACATCGTCGATCAGCAGCACGCGCCGGCCGGCCAGCTCCCGCCGGCGCCGCTCGGCAACCTGGAAGGCGGCGCGCACGGTCTCGGCGCGCTCGCGCGGGCCCGACGTGCCGAGCTTGCGCGTGCGCTTCGTCCTCTGCAGCAGATCGACGGCGACCGGCCTGCCGGCGAGCCGGCCCACCGCCTGCGCCAGCAGCGCCGCCTGATTGTACTTGCGCGCGAACAGCCGGGTCCAGTGCAGCGGCACCGGCACCAGCAGATCGGCATCGGTGAGCAGGCGGCGGCCGGCGGCGGCCATCCACGGCGCGAAGGTATGCGCGGCGTCGGTGCGATCACCGTTCTTGAATGCCAGGATAAAGGCGCGGCTGCCATCGTCGTAGGCGATGGCGGCGCGCACGCGCGCCCACGGGCGCATTGCACCGGCGCACGCGGCGCAGACGCTGCCGTCAGCCACCTCGAATTCGAACGGCATCCCGCAGGACGTGCACAGCGGCTCGGTAAGAAAGCGCACCCGCGGCCAGCACGCCGCGCACAGCGCATGCACTGACTCGACGATGACACCGCAGGCAAGACAGCGCGGCGGCAGCACCGCGTCGAGAATGCGGTTGCCGGCCGCGCGCAGGAGGCGGGCAGCGCCGGACGAAAGGGCAAGGCTGGCGGGCATGGCACATTTGATCCGTTCGCGGTGCCATGCCATATAGCAGGCAATGGCGCCGCCGCAACCCGATCAGCGGAGCACACTCTGCCCTATGCCGGAATCGATGCGCGTCTTCGACCGCCGCAGCGTCCGCCAGCATCGCGACCGCGCGGCGAAGACGCTCCCCGATCACGATTTCCTGCTGCGCGCGGTCGGCGAGCGGCTGCTCGACCGGCTCGACGATGTTCGCCGCACCTTCCCGCTGGCGCTTGACCTCGGGTGCCACCGGGGCGAACTCAGCACCATGCTGGCCGGCCGCGGCGGCATCAAGACACTGGTGCAGTGCGATCTTTCCGAGGCGATGGTACGCGCGGCAACGAGCCTGCGGGCGGTCGCCGATGAGGAGGCGCTGCCGTTCGCCGACGGAAGCTTCGATCTCGTCCTCAGCGCCATGAGCCTGCACTGGGTGAACGATCTGCCGGGCACCCTTTTGCAGCTCCGCCGCATCCTGCGCCCCGACGGTCTGCTGCTGATGGCGCTGCTGGGAGGAGACACGTTGAAGGAGCTGCGCTGCGCCCTGGCCGAGGCGGAGATTGCCGGCGAGGGCGGCCTCAGCCCGCGCGTCTCGCCCTTTGCCGACGTCCGCGACATCGGCAACCTGCTGCAGCGGGCCGGCTTCGCTTTGCCGGTGGTGGAGAGCGATACCATCACCGTGTCCTACGGCGACCCGCTCTCGCTGCTCGCCGATCTGCACGGCATGGGCGAGAGCAATGCCGTCCTGCACCGACGCAAGACCTTGATGCGGCGAAAGACGCTGCTCGCGGCGCTGCAGCGCTACCGCGACGGGCATGGCCACGACGGCCGCGTTCCCGCCACCTTTCAGGTGATCTTCGCCGTCGCCTGGGCCCCGGACCAGACCCAGCCGCAGCCGCTGCGGCCGGGCAGCGCGGTTGCCCGGCTGGCGGACGCGCTGCAAACCGACGAGTTCCCCTCGGGCGATCCGGCACGTCCGTAAGATGCACCAAAGGAAGCGCGGAGCACCTGCCGGATGAGCGAACCCGCTGCACCAGAGCCGTCTTCCGCCGACCGCGAGCTCACCGCCGTCGCCGGCCGCCTGGAGGAACGCAAGGCCGCGCTCGACGCGGCGTACTGGCAGGACGCCGAGGTACAAGCGCTGCAGCAGCGCTTGCGCCATCTGCTCGGAACCTATGGGGCGTGGGCCGACGACAAGCTGCCGATGCATCAGCGGGCGCGCCGGGCGGCCCGCTGGGAGAGTGAGGTTGCCCATCTGCTCTGGCCCGGGCGCGACCCATGAGCCAGCTCGGGCGCGACCGGCCCGGCGACGGCAGGGCCTGACGCGGTGCGCTTCGAGTCGCCGCTGCTGCCGGGCGTGCTGATCTCCCGGTACAAGCGTTTTCTCGCCGATGTCCGTCTCGCCGACGGCCGGGTGGTGACGGCGCACTGCCCCAACTCCGGCTCGATGCTGAGCGTCAACGCGCCCGGCTCGGAGGTATGGCTGTCGCGGTCGGACAAGCCGAGCCGCCTGCTTCCCTACACCTGGGAGCTGATCCGCGTCGGCGAAGCGCTGGTCGGCATCAATACCGGGCGGCCCGGCCGGATCGTCGAGGAAGCACTCGCCCATGACAGGGTGCCCGAACTTGCCGGATACACTTCGCTGCGCCGGGAGGTCCGCTACGGCCGCAATTCCCGGATTGATCTGTTGCTGGAGGCGCCGGGGCGTCCCAAATGTTTTGTCGAGATCAAGAACGTTACCTTGAAAAGGGATTTGCGCCGGGACGTTCCCGTGGCATTTCCAGATGCCGTTACTGCACGCGGAACCAAACATCTGGTCGAGCTCGGCAACGTGGTGCAGCAGGGCGGTCGGGCGGTCATGCTTTATGTGGTGCAGAGGCCGGACGCGGAACGCTTCGCCTTTGCTGCCGACATCGACCGCGTTTACGCCCGCTCGGCGGCCTTGGCACTGGCGATGGGCGTCGAAATGCTGTGTTATCGTTGCAGTGTCGGCATAGACGCGGTCAGGCTCACCGATGCGATTCCGATCACTGCGCCCGCCCTTGCCATCGGCTAGACTGATCTTGTCAGGATGATGAACGATATGCGCCGTGCCGTTGCCTTCAGCGAGTCCCGCAGCGTCAAGATCCACGGCGAGAAGGAATTTGCCGGCATGCGCGCGGCTGGCAGGCTGGCCGCCGAGACGCTCGACTACATCACGCCTTACGTCGTTCCCGGGGTCCGCACCGACGAGCTTGACCGGCTCTGTGAGGCGTTCATCCGCAAGGACGGCGCCGTTCCGGCGCCGCTCAACTACCGCGGCTTCCCGAAATCGATCTGCACGTCGATCAACCATGTCGTCTGCCACGGCATTCCCGGCGACAAGCGGCTGATGGACGGTGATATCGTCAATATCGACGTCACCACCATCCTCGACGGCTGGCATGGCGATACCAGCCGGATGTTTGCGGTCGGCAAGATTGCGGTGAAGGCGCAGCGGCTGATCGATATCACCTACGAGGCGATGTGGCGCGGCATCGAGATGGTGCGGCCGGGCGTCACCGTCGGCGACATCGGCCACGCCATCCAGACCTTCGCCGAAGCGCAGCGCTTTTCGGTGGTGCGCGATTTCTGCGGCCACGGGCTCGGCCGGGTGTTCCATGACGCCCCCAACATCCCGCACTACGGCCGCCCCGGCGACGGCGCGGTGCTGCGCGAGGGGATGTTCTTCACCATCGAGCCGATGATCAACGCCGGCCGCTGGGAGGTGAAGATCCTCGGCGACGGCTGGACGGCGGTTACCAAGGACCGCTCGCTGTCGGCACAGTTCGAGCATTCGATTGCGGTTACCGCCGATGGCTACGAGATCTTCACCCGCTCGCCGGCCGGCTTCGAACGCCCGCCCTACGCTCTCTGAGTCGATGCCGCGGGCGGGTGCGGCTGGCGGGCCGGCCGGCGCGGACCTTCCGCCGGAAGCGCCGTCCTCATCCGCGAAGCCGCACCATACCGACCACCGGCAGCGTCTGCGCGCGCGCTTCCTCGCCGGCGACGCCGAGCACTTCCCCGACTACGAGTTGCTCGAGCTGCTGCTGTTCTTCTCCATCGAGCGGATCGATGTTAAGCCGCTGGCGAAAGCGCTGCTGGCCGAGTTCGGCAGCCTCGGCGCCGTGCTGGCGGCGGAGCCGGCACGGCTGCGCCGCTTCGAGCGCATCAACGACCGCACCTGCGCGCTGTTCCGGGCGCTGCGCGAGGCGGGACGGCGGCTGCTGCGCGACGACCTGGCTGGCCGGCCGGTCATCTCGTCTTGGACGCAGCTCCTCGACTACTGCCGGGCGAGCCTGGCGGAGGAGCCGAGCGAGCGCTTCCGCGTGCTTTTCCTCGACCGCAAGAACAAGCTGATCAGCGACGAGCTGCAGCAGCGCGGCACCGTCGATCACGCCCCGGTCTATCCCCGCGAGGTGGTCAGGCGGGCGCTGGAGCTGGGCGCCACCGCGCTGATCCTGGTGCACAATCACCCCTCCGGCGATCCCACGCCATCGCGCGCCGATATCGAGATCACCCGCGAGGTGCGCGACGCTGCCAAGGCGCTCGGCATCGCCGTACACGATCACATCGTCGTCGGCCGCTCCGGCACCGCCTCGCTGCGGGCGCTGGGCCTGATCTGAGCCGAGGCGTCAGTAGACGACCGTCGGCCCTACTCCGGGCTCCGCGGCACCTGCACCGGCCACAGCAGAACGGCGCCGACGGCGAGGAAGACGATAATCGTCGAGAGGCCGACGCGCTGGCTTCCCGACAACTCCGTCACCCAGCCGAACAACGCCGGGCCCATGAATGCCGTCGCCTTGCCGGACAGGGCAAACAGCCCGAACATCTCGGTCACCGCCTCCGGCGGGGCGATGCGCGCCATCAGCGAGCGGCTCGCCGACTGCGCCGGGCCTAAGAAGATGCCCATCGGCAGCGCGAACGCCCAGAACAGCGCCTTGCTATCGACCAGCAGGAGGGCCGTGCCCAGCGCCGCGATGGCGGCGAGCGCGATCAGCACCGTCGCCCGCGGCCCGATCGCGTCGTCGACCCAGCCGAAGGCAAAGGCGCCGGCGCCGGCGGTGACGTTAAGCGCGATGCCGAACAGCAGCAGCTCGTCGAAGTCCATGCCGAAGGTAACGGCGGCGAAGATGCCGCCCACCGAGAACAGCGTGTTAAGACCGTCGGTGTAGATCATGTGGGCGAGCAGGAACAGCGCCACCTGCCGGTAGCGCCGCAGGTTCACCACGGTTTGGCGCAGCGTCGCGACGGCGCGCCGCATGGCTTCGCCGGCGGGAAGGCCGCTGCCCGGCCGGTCGGGCGTCAGCAGGAAAAAGGGCAGCGAGAACAGCGCCATCCAGCATGCCACGAGCAGCGCCGTGGCGCGGACCGGTTCCGCGGTGCCGGCATCGAGGCCAAACAGCGGCGGCTCCGGGCGAATCAGCAGCAAAAGGGCGGTGCCTAGGCACGCCAGCCCGCCGACATAGCCCACCCCCCATCCCCAGCCGGAAATCCGGCCGATCATCGGTGGCGGCGCGATCGACGGCAGCATGGCGTTGTAAAAGACGGTTCCGGTCTCGAAGGCGAAGTTGGCCAGCGCAAAGCAGAGAAGGATCCAGACGACGTCGGGCGCCTTCGGCCGGGCAAACCACAGCAGCGCCGTCGAAACGATCAACAGCAGGGTGAACGCGGCAACCCACGGCTTGCGCCTGCCGCCATGGTCGGCGACAGCGCCGAGCAGCGGGCTGAGCACGGCGGTGACCAGCATCGAGATACTGACGGCGAACGACCACTGGCTGGTGCCGGTGATCTCGTCGGCGGCAACCGCCTTGGCGAAATAGGCGGCGAAAACGAAGGTGACGATCACCGTTGGGAACGCCGAATTCGCCCAGTCGAAGCTGCACCAGGCAATAAGCCCCCGCCGCCCTGCCGGCGCCGGCCGCTCGTTCACATCGCCGTCCGCCCGCATCGCCGCCCCTCCCCCTTTCCGCTTCCGCTCCGGGTCAAGGCGACTACTTCTAGAGGCGATCGTCCAATGAGGCCACAGGATCTGCCGGTGCTGCGCCTCAGGAGACGTGTTCCCGGGGTAACAGCGAGCGGACGGCGTCGCGATCGCGAACGGCTTCGTCCGCCCGGACGCGCTGCCGCTTCAGCTCCCGCAGCGCCGCTGCCAGCTGGCGCTGTTCTGCCGCCAGCTCCTCGTTCAGCCGCAGCAGCCGGGTGCGCAGCAGATCAAGCTGGGCGACCTCATGCTCGGCAACCAGCAGGATGCTGTCCTGCTGGGCGTAAAGAACACCCCGCAAGGACGTGACGGTGTCATTGACGCTGCCGAGATTGAGAATGCCATCGTAAATGGTGCCGTCGGGCTGGCGGGCGCTGCGCACGGCGAACTGATCGAAGCGCGGATTGATGAACAAATCGCGGACATCGAGCAGTTCGGCCGCCGTCATCGTATCCGGCATCAGCATGAAGAACCCCCGGTTCGCGTCTCTGAGGATGCCATCGCGGCTGATCACCGCAACTGCTGTCGCCACCAGGTTGCGCACGAACTCAGGAATCCGAGCGCCCGGCCACGCTTCCGCCATCGACACGTGCATCTAGCTCCTCCCCGCTGACGCCCTCTCGGCGTCTGGAAACCACTCATCGGCGCCGACCCATTCCCACACTCTTTCCATTTTGTTTGTTGCCAGGCCGCCGACAATAACCGTGGGCCGTCTGTCACCGAAACGCTCCCGGACACTGACGACCAGACGGCGAAGCTCCGGAAGCTGGGATACCAACGCCACCGACAGGCAGACGATCTCGGGGCGCCAATCGGCGATATGCAGAATCAATGCTTCGGTCGGAACGTTGGCTCCAAGAAATTGTACGGACCATCCTCTCAGTTCAAAGCCGTCGCATACGAGACGCAGGCCGACCGAGTGGGTATTGCCGGCGACGCAAGCGAAAAGCGCTTTCCGGCCGCTGCTCGCAGAGAATTGATCGCGGACGAATATCTGGGTGAGAATGGTCTGGGTAATCGAGCACGCCAGATGCTCCTGGGCGACGGTGATCTCGTTCCGTTGCCAGAGCCGGCCGACCGCATAAAGCGCCGGCTGGAACAGGCCGGTGGCGATCCGCAGGTAGCTGCGACCCTCGAACTCGGCGCGTCGCGCGAGGACGCGGGCCGCGTCGATGTCGCCCCGCAAGAGATTCCCCGTCATCTCCTCAACATAAGCGAGCGGAGCCGGGGTAAAAGGCTCGCTACTTGGCGGGGTTTCTGCACCATCGGCAATGGCTATCGCGCCGGCGAGAATCCGACTGACCGAAACGCCGGACATCGGCCCGAAATACTCTGCAAAAAACTGCGCCAGCAGGCGAAGCCTAGCCGCCAGCTCTGCCGCCTGCTGCGAGCAAAATCCGAGTACTTCCAGACGCCACTGTACGTAATCGTTGAAAAGTCTTGGCTCGCCCATCGTCAAAGATGCGATAAGGAACTCCAAGGTCTCGTAGAGATCGCCCCGCATCTGGCCGCGAGCGGATAGGTTGTCGGTCGGCGACTGATCGTCATATTCGCCGTAACTTCTCTCAATCACCCAATACACCGCGTGATCGGATAAGGCTTCGACAAGCCGGCAGGTTACATCGTCGTCATTGGATGGCCAGCGCCAGTTTCCAATTGCTCCTTCCATTGATTCCATGGTTCATCGGTTTCCCCTCGATTTAACAACGAAAGGTATAGCGGAGAAGGGGAGCAATGTCGATTCTGGTGATCCGCTCACGCGGGAGCGGGATGGTGGCACGCAACCAGGCGGCCCTCGATCAGGCGGAGGGCGGGCCGCTCAGCTGAACAAAGGGAGGTCGCCGCCGGACAGCGGGGATGAAAGGCGCACCCGCCGGGCGGATCAAGCGGTGACGGCGGCTCGCCGCGCGGCGGCGCCGGGCAGCGGGGCGCCGCTGCGTCCAGCCGGGGCCGCGCCGCCAGCAGGGCGCGGGTATAGGGATGCAGCGGCCGCCGGAAGACGGCCTCGGCCGGCCCCTGCTCGGCAACCCGTCCCAGGTAGAGGACGAGGACGGTATCGGCAACCAGGCGGACCAACGGCAGATCATGGGAAATCAGCAGGTAGGCGACGCCGGTCGCCTGCTGCAGGTCCATCAGCAGGTTCAGCACCTGCGCCTGCACCGACAAATCGAGCGCCGAGGTCGGCTCGTCGGCAACCACCAGCTTCGGCCGTAGCATCAGCGCGCGGGCGATCGCCACCCGTTGCCGCTCGCCGCCGGAGAGCTGGTGCGGGGAGCGACCGGCGTGCTCTGGCCGCAGGCCGACGCGCTCCAGCATCGCCGCGGCGGCTCCCCGCCGCTCGGCACGCCCGGCGCCGGCGATGGCGAGCGGCTCGCCGATGATGCGCTGCACGGTGCGGCGCGGATCAAGCGAAGCATAGGGGTTCTGGAAGATCATCTGCACGGTGGTACGCAGGCGGCGGCGTTCGCTGCCGCGGGCAGTGAGCGCATCGCTGCCGTTGATCGCCAGCGTGCCCGCCGTCGGCGGCTCGATCATCGCCGCCAGCCGCGCCAGCGTCGATTTTCCGCAGCCGGATTCGCCGACGATGGCGGCCGTCCGCCCCGCCTCGATGTCGAGCGACACGCCGTCGAGCGCGCGCAGCAGCGCCGGCCGCCGCAACAGGCCGCGGCTCACCGGATAGATGCGGGCGAGGCCCTGCGCCCGCATCACCGGCCCGCGCATCAGCGCGGCTCCCGGTCGAGAGGGAAGTGGCAGCGGACAACGCCGTCGCCGTCCGCCAGCAGCGCCGGCGGCTCGGCGATGCACCGCGGGCGGGCATGGGGGCAGCGGGGATGGAAAGCGCAGCCGGAGGGCCGGGCGCCCGGGTGCGGCACCGAGCCGCCGATCGCGGCAAGCCGCTCGCCGCGTCGGTGCCGCTCCGGCAGCGCGTCCAGCAGCGCTTGCGTATAGGGGTGGCGGGGGGTCGCGATCAGGCCGCCGTTGCCCGCTCCTCGACGATCCGCCCGGCGTACATCACCGAGGTCCGCCGCGTCGTCTCGGCGATCAGCGCCAGGTCGTGGCTGACCAGCAGCAGCGCCATGCCGGTGCGCCGCTGCACATCCAGCAGCAGGTCCATGATCTGCGCCTGGACGGTAACGTCGAGCGCCGTCGTCGGCTCGTCGGCGATCAGCAGCCGCGGCCGGCAGGCGAGAGCGATCGCGATCATCACCCGCTGGCACATCCCGCCGGAAAGCTGGTGCGGGAAGGCGGCGAGCCGGCTCTCAGGCGCGGGAATGCCGACGCTGTGCAGCAGTTCGACCGCGCGCTTACGACGCTCTCGCCGGGTAAGGCGTTCGTGCCGGGCGATCGTCTCCTCGATCTGGGTGCCGATGCGGAAGCATGGATCAAGGCTGGCGATCGGGTCCTGGAACACCATCGCCATCTTCCGCCCGAGCAGCCGCCGCCGCGCCCGCGGACCCTGCGTCAGCAGATCGTCGCCCTCCAGGCGCAATCGCCCGGCCGTCACTCGGGCATCCGGCCCGAGCAACCCCATCAGCGCCAGCATCGCGACGCTCTTGCCGGACCCCGACTCGCCGACCAGCCCCTGCACATCGCCGTCGTCGAGGCTGAGGGCAAAGTCCTCGACCGCCGGCAGCGGCCGCCCGGCGTCGCCGAAATCGACCCGCAGAGCCTCGATATCCACCAGCGCCATCAGCGCTTCAGCCGCGGATCGAGCGCATCGCGCAGGCCGTCGCCCAGAAGGTTGAAGGCAAGCACGGTTGCGAGGATGGCAAGGCCCGGGAAAGTGACCACCCACCAGGCGCGCTGCACGAAGGCGAGCGCGTCGGCCAGCATTGTTCCCCACTCCGGCGTCGGCGGCTGCGCCCCCAGGCCGAGGAAGCCCAGCGCCGCGAGATCGAGGACGGCGGTGGAAAAGCCGAGGGTCGCCTGCACGATCAGCGGCGGCGCGCAGTTGGGCAGCACGGTGAACAGCGCAAGGCGCAGCGGCCCGGCACCGGCGATGCGGCTGGCGGTGACATAGTCCTTGCCCGCCTCCGCCAGCACCGCGCCGCGGGTAAGGCGGACGAAATGCGGCAGCTGCACCGCACCGACGGCGGCGGCGGCGTTGATCAGGCTCGGCCCCAGCACGGCGACGACGACGATGGCCAGCAGCAGGCTCGGCAGCGCCAGCATCAGGTCCATCAGCCGCATCACCACCGTGGCGGTGATGCCGCGGGCGAAGCCGGCGAGCGCGCCCAGCGCCACGCCGGCCAGCAGTGCCGCCGCCACCACCAGGAAGCCGACAGCGAGTGAGACGCGGCCGCCCCACAGCAGGCGGGAGAAGATGTCGCGGCCGAGCGGATCGGTGCCGAGCGGGAACCGGGCGCTGCCGCCCGCAACCCACGCCGGCGGCACGCAACGCGTCCCGGTACTGCTCGAACGGACCGTGCGGCGCCAGCAGCGGCGCCAGCAGCGCCGCCACCGCCAGCGCCACGATGACCCCGAGGCCGAGCAGCGGGCCGCGGCTGCGGCGCAGCCGGGTCCACCACGGCACCGTCGCCGGCAGCGGTTCGGCCGGACTTGCGGCAAGCACTGGCTCAGCCGGAATCATCGAGCGGCGTGGCGGATGCGAGGATCGAGCAGGCCGTAGAGCACATCGACCAGCAGATTGACGCAGACGACGGTGGCGGCCACCAGCAGGACGCCGCCCTGCAGCACCAGGTGTCGCGGCGGCGCACCGCCTCCACCAGCCACTTGCCGACGCCGGGCCAGGAGAAGATGGTCTCGGTGAGGATGGCCCCGGCCCATAGCGTCCCCGTCGCCAGGCCGATGACGGTGATGACCGGGATCATGGCGTTGCGCAGGGCGTGCACGAAGACGACGCGGAACGGCGTCAGCCCCTTCGCCCGGGCGGCGCGGATGTGGTCCGCCTGCAGCACCTCCAGCATCGACGAGCGGGTCATCCGGGCGATGGTGGCGAGCGGAATGGTGCCGAGCACGATCGCCGGCAGCACCAGGTGGTGCAGCGCCGAGGCGAAGGCGGCGCCGTCGCCGGCCAGCAGCGCATCGACCAGCAGCAGCCCGGTGACCAGCGGGACGTCATAGAGCACGGAAATCCGTCCCGACACCGGCGTCCAGCCGAGCTGGACGGAGAACAGCAGAATCAGCAGCAGCCCCCACCAGAAGATCGGCATCGAGTAGCCGGTGAGCGAGGCGGTCATCGCCGCCCAATCGAAGGTGCTGCCGCGGCGCACCGCGGCGATCACGCCGACCGGCAGTCCGACGAGGATGGCGAAGGTCACCGCCGCCAGCGACAGCTCGATGGTGGCGGGAAACACGGTGAGGAATTCGCTCAGCACCGGCGCCTTGGTCACCAGCGAGCGGCCGAGATCGCCCCTGGCGATGTTGCCGAGATAGTCTAGGTACTGGGTGGTGAGCGGCCGGTCGAGGCCGAGCTCGTGGCGCATGGCGGCATGCCGCGCCGGATCGATGCCGCGCTCGCCCATCATCGTCTCCACCGGATCGCCGGGGATGAGGCGGATGAGGGCGAAGGCGAGCAGCGTCATGCCGACGACGACCGGCACGACCTGCAGCAGGCGACCGATGATGAACGCCGGCACGTTTATCGCCCCTGCCGGCGGGCCGGCGTCATCGGGCGAGATCGACGCCGTAGAAGAGGTGCCCGCCGAGCGGATCGATGCGATAGCCGGTCACGTCCTTGCGCATGGCGGTCGAGACCACCGAGTGCGCCAGCGTCGACCACGGCGTCTCCTGCTTGAACACCACCTGCGCCTGCTCGTAGAGGCGGGTGCGCTCGGCCACGTCCGGGGTGCGCTTGGCCCGGGTCACCAGGTCGTCGAAGTGCATTGCACCAGCGAGCCCGGTTGGCGCCGTCCTTCGCCGCCTCGCAGCCTAGCAGCGTACAGAGGAAGTTGTCGGGATCGCCGTTGTCGCCGGTCCAGCCGAACAGCATCGTCTGGTGCTCGCCCGCCTTGCTGCGCTTCAGGTACTCGCCCAGCTCGTAGGAGACGATATTGGCGCGCACCCCCACCTTGGCCCAGTCGGCCTGGATCATCTCGGCCGTCCGCCGGCTGTCGGGGGCGTACGGGCGCTTCACCGGCAGCGCCCAGATGTCCGTCTCGAACCCGTGCGGGTACCCTGCTTCCGCCAGCAGCTTCTTCGCGGCGGCAGGGTCGTACGGCGTATCGACGACGGCGTCGTTGTACGACCACAGCGTCGGCGGGATCGGATTCTTCGCCTTGCGGCCGGCGCCGAGGTAGACGGCGGCGATGATCGCATCGCGGTCGATCGCCATGTCGAGGGCGCGGCGCACGCGGACGTCGTCGAACGGCTTCTTCTGGGTGTTGAAGGCGAGGTAGGCGACGTTGAGGCCTTCCTGGCTGGTCACCACCAGCTCGGGGTCGCGCTGCATCGCCGGCAGGTCGGCCTGGTTCGGATAGGGAATGAGCTGGCACTCGCCAGTCTTCAGCTTGGCGTAGGCGACGGCGGCGTCGGGGGTGATGCTGAACACCAGCGGATCGAGGGCGGCCTTGCCTTCCCAATAGCCGGGGTGGGCCTTGTAGCGGATGACCGCGTCCTTCTGGTAGCTGACCAGTTGGAACGGGCCGGTGCCCACCGGCTCCTGGTCGATCTTCTCCGGCGTGCCGGCGGCGTGCATGACATCGGCATACTCCGCCGACAGGATCGAGGCGAAGTCCATGGCGAGGTCGGCGAGGAACGGCGCTTCCGGCTGGCTGAGGGTGAAGCGGACCGTCATCTCATCGAGCTTGTCGATGGCGGTGATCAGCTTCGGCATATCCATGCTGTTGAAGTATTCGTAGGAGCCGCCGGACAGCCGGTAGTCGCGGTGGTTCGGATCCCACTGCCGCAGGAACGTGTAGAGCACGTCATCAGCGTTGAACGGGCGGGACGGGGTGAAGTTTTTCGTCGTCTGGAAGGCGACGCCGGGACGCAGCTTGAAGGTATAGACGCGGCCGTCCTCGGAGATGGTCCACGATTCTGCCAGGGCCGGGCGCAGCCTGGTGCTGCCGCGCTCGAACTCGACCAGCCGGTTGAAGACGTTGCGCGACGACGCATCGAAGGTGGTGTTGGCGATGAACAGCGAGGCGTTGAATCCCTCCGGGCTCGCCTCCGAGCAGTAGACGAACGGCGCGGCGGCAGCCGGCATCGCCAGCAGGGCGAGGGCAAGCAGCGCACCGGCAGCAGGGCGAGCGATCATCGGCCAGGGCTACTCCTCTCCTTCGCGTCAAGGATCAGGCCGCGGAACGGTCGGAGCAGTGTGTGGCGCGGGCGCGCCCGGCGCAACGGAAGGCGAGAAAGGCGCGCCGGGCGATCAGACGTGCAGGCCGCGTGCGAGGGTCAGGTGATCCGGCTCGTCGTCGGGGGTGAGAATGCCGTGGCGGATAGGGAAGTCGATCACCACCGGCCCGCAGTTGAACTTGAAGTCGTCGGTATCACGCACGCACGCCATCACCCGCTCGATCGGCCACAGCTCAAAGTGAGCGATCTCGCCGTCGTTGACCGGCGTGAAGTCGGCCAGCAGCTCCAGGTCGTAGAGATAAAGAATGTCGCGGCGCAGCCTCGTTGGACCGTGCGGTAGGAGATCACCCCTACCGGGACCGCCCGGCTGGCCAGCGCGGCATCGATGCCGGCCTCTTCTTCCGCCTCTTTCAGCACCGTTTCGAGCACGGAGTAGGGCGCCGAACGGCCGCCGGCGACGAGTTGGTCGAGCTTGTTTGGCGCGACGTGCTTGTCCGGGCTGCGCCGGCCGACCCACATGCAAAGCCCGTCGCCATTGCGGACGTAGCCGTTGACGTGCACCCCCGACGCCCAGACGCGCGGAAATGCGGGATGGCGGCGCGCTCCATCAGCAACAGCGGCGGGCCATCCAGCCGCGCCGCCACCGTGTACGGCTCGCCCCGCCAGGAGCGGATGGCGCCTTCATCGACCAGCCGCCGCAGTGCCGTTTCCACCGCCTGGCTGCGCTGCTCGAAGCCGGAGAGGCCGGCTGCCAGCCAGACGCGGTCGGCAGTGTCTCGAACGTCGGGGAACCGGGCGAGACGGGCGGCGAAGCCGAGCAGGATCAGCCCAACCTCAACCCCATCGACCAGAAACGGCAGGTAATCGGCCGCATCGAACCGCGAACATTCCGCAACCGATCGACGAAGCTCGCCGCATCCTCCATCAGTGCCCCGTCCAGACGATAATAGTGTTTTCAGGCGCGCTACCATCGGCAAAACCAGAGCGCCGCGGCCTTCTCTCGGAACAAGTGATTTCTCGGCAGTCAAAGGCTTGCGGCCTGATGGCAGAGGCTGCAGATAGCTTGCTGAGAATGATTGAAATCCACTCGGCGACGATATATGGTTGAGGTAGATTATGCCCCCTCCCTCCATTTTCGGACAAAGTGGCCGCACCGCCCAGTGGCGGTAAATACATCGCACGATACACGTTATCGCGCACTATTTCTGGAAAAATTCACCCCAGGCTCCGCACCCCTCCTCCAGCTCGCATTCCTCACAAAAATCATCAAGCGGGATAACAGGACGCGCAGACGATCGTTAAAGCACCGCTCGATATCTTGGTCGATATCGCATTCGTGCGTAGGATGGGCTAGTCCTATCCCAGTCTCGAAGATCTGCTCGGTCGAGCAGGTATTGCGGAACACACTCTCGGACCAGCATCCCAGCGCCAAGAGGCAGCTTTGTTGGGGGGCCATAAAATCGCCCATAAAGCGCTTTGAAGTTACGTTGGCATAACTCAAGCGCATTTTGGTATCGCAGCGCCACTTTTTACGCGATGATTCGCAGATCGGCGCAAAGCGCGATCCATGATTGCTTTGATGCGCGCGTCAAATATAGTTTCACGACGGCGCTATCACTAACGTTTAGGGAACTGAGAAGGTCACTTACAGATACAGATAGCCCACTTTGCAACTTTTATTAGATTCCAGATATACGGGCGCACCAGACACGGCAACGTTAGTATCAAGCATCATCTTCCCCTCCGTACTCTATGTTTAGCATTCCTGTTATTCTATCGGGCAGTATGGCGAAGAATTCAGCTTTCTCAAAGGTGTGTGCATCCTCAATCCAGGCCATCGTTTCCTCGTATTCACTAATTAAAACTTCCTATTGTCGTTGCCACGTCGATATCACACAAGAGAGAGTACCCCGGACTAACATTACCAACTACTAAATTAGGTGTGGCTACTTTTACTGTAACTGCGTGACTTTTATTGATTGTTCTTATATACGTAACTATAAAAGATTCAGTTAATTCATCGTTACCAACTTTTAAAGTTATATTTGTGTCCATTAAGCCATGGATATGATGCTCTTCTGGCCTCAAAATATTTATATAACGAAAGCCGATTCTGGAAAAATTCGGTGTCCTAAGCCTTACAATAACCTCGCTTAGTACGTTTTGGATTTCTGCTTTAAATATAGCCCAGCCTGGATACACCCCAACGACATGGTAGATACCACATTGCTGCCGATCTTAGCTATACGCCTACCGTCGGCTCTTCGGAGCTCCACGAGGGGCTGATACCTGATGTTGGCATCGATTTCTCGGAGAGGCTGGGGAATATCAGCTGCTGGAAGGCGTACTTGTTGGTATCCGTCCCATAGCCCGGCGTCTAGTAGACGGCCAACCACCAGTTCGGGCAATTCTGCGTGCTCAAAGCGGAATTCGACCAGTGCCTCAAGGATTGCATCAGGCGTGATGCGGTCAGGAAGGGTCTTCCCTTGCATGGCACGATCACCCTTCACAGCGACTACAAAACGTTCAACAGGTGAAGATTATCACCCTCGGAGCGCCAGCCTTACGGAAATGCGACAGCTCGCTAACCTGCCGCCATCAGCAAGCCTTGCACCTCCAATGGACATCGGAGCGGCGCAAGCGCACATCAAGGACAGGGAGTTCACGCCGAGATACCACCCTTGACTGCAGCAGGCTGCCGGCCACTCAGGCGACGGAGCTCTCGCTGCGGTCGCGGCTGCGGATGTAGGCGACGGCGCAGTGCTTGGCGCAGTAGGGCTTGCCGGCAACCCCTGGCTCGCCGCAGAAGTGGAAATTGGAATCGCCGGGGTTCCCCACCGGCCAGCTGCACATCCCGGCGGACAGCTTGTCCAGCCGGATGATGTCGCCGAATTCCGGCTCCTCCTTCTGGGTCGGCCGCCGCTGCGGCAGGCCCAGCCGGTGAACCTTGCCGATCACCGCATTCTTGGTGATGTCAAGGCGACGGCCGATGTCGCTGGTTGTCAGGCCTTCGTTCCACAACGCCATCAGCGTTGCAATGCGTTCGGGCGTCCAGTCAGCTGTCGACATGTCGTATCCCAGCCCTGCGCATAGAGAATTCGGAGGAAGCGGGCAACGGACCCTGGCGTTGTCTTTCCCGCCGTATCAGGATCGTTACCACCTTCATGGCCCTTATTTTGCCAATCACTGGCCCCAGTGTCTACCATATATCGAGTTTTCCACAACATTTTGTATGGTAACTGGCTTTAGGGCACAATGAAGCTCACGTTACAAGAGAGGGAAGGGATGGAATACCATGATTCACTTCCCGAATCGACTGGAACAATGCGCGTCGGCATACGCCTCGGCATCCATATAGAAGAGGAAGCAGCCGATGAGCGGTCCGGGTTCGAGCTCGGCCGCCCAGGTAGGGCGGACGCCGAGACGATGGAACCGCACGGCCCCGCCGGTGGGGTCCGCCAGCGCGCCGTTCACTGCCCGCCGGGCGATGCGCTGGCATGCCGCGAACACCGGATCGGCCGCCGGCGGCGGCGCTACCTCGCGGCGTCCTTGCCGGTCGAGACATGCTGCGAACAGCAGCGCGCGCGCCGCTCCGGCGGCAGCGCCGGTGACCCCCGGGCGCGGCGGGCCGGCCGCCGTTTCTTGCCACACCCTGACCTGATTGGCTATCGTGGCTGCCAGCGCCTCGCGGACCCGGACGCTCTCGCCGCGCGCCTCGTCCCACAGGAACAGCGCCAGCAGAAAGGCGGCATCGGCCGTGCCGATCGCCGGCCGGCAGCATACCTGTTCAGCGTGCATGCGAATCTCCCCCTCCCCCTGCAATGCTCGGATGCGGCCGACGGCTCTCCCGCGCGTCGCCCTGGTTCCGGCCGGCCACGGCTCACGGATCGAAGGCATCATCGACCCGGACGATGCCGCCGCGGCCCGGACGCCAGCTCTGGCTGCTCACGAGCGACGATGGTTCGAGCCGCGGCAGCCGCACCGGCTCATCGGCAAGACAGCCGGCAACGGCATCGAGGCCATCGTCGCGGCCGCGCCCGCCGGGACGCCATTCCCGCATCTCCTCGATGAACGGCGTCTCCCAGACGCGGCGGTGGGCGGAGAGCCGTCCGGCGGCAAGCACCACCTCGAACGCCTCCAGGATCCGCACATCCTTGTTGCGCGACGAGTTCTTCTCCAGCACCGCGCAGCGCAGGCCCGCGGCCTGCAGTTCACGGCGCAGCAGGCTCGGCAGAAAGCGGCCGATGCCGTTGGTTTCGAGGGTGACCGCCGGCAGATAGAGGTCGCGGACGAAAGCCGCGACCTGGCGGCAGAGCTGCGTTGCCTCGTCAACCTCGGCGATGCGCGCCGGATCGTGCTCGAGGTAGCGGACATCGTGCAGCCACAGGCCGCCCTCGGCATCGGCGAAGACGGCGGCAACGACGCTGCCGTCGCCGCCTCCGGGCGCGCCGTAGGCCGGGTCCCAGCGGCACGACGCCGAGACCAGCCGCCTGCCGCCGAGGCTCAGCGTCGCCTGCTGATTGCCCTCGGTGTAGACGAGAGCTTCGGCGTAGGCACGCAGCCGCTCGGGGTCGAGCCGCGCCTCGGCGATGTTGCGCGGCCGCAGCAGCATCTGGCTCTCGAACTTGGCCGCGCCCGTCCGGGCGCGCAGGGCGGCGATCCGCTCGGGGGTGAAGCGCTCCGGCCAGCGGCTGCGTCCCCGCTCATCGAGCAGCGGCAGCTCCAGCCGGCTGAACCCCGCCAGCAGCGGCTGCGTCTCCCCGGCCTCGGGGCGTGCCACCGCCGCGTAGATCGAGTAGAAGGTGTGCGGCGTGCCGACGTAAAGCTGCGTACCGCCCGGCACCAGCACGTATTCCAGCTCAAGCAGGCGGGCGCGCAGGTCCAGCCGCTTCATCGCCGTATCGCAGGTATTGGGCACTTCCACGTCGTCGCAGATGACGACATCGGCGCGCGAGCCGGTGATGTTGGCAGCGACGCTCTTCGCCAGCATCGACGGATCGCGCAGTTCGATCGGCCGGCGCACGGTGAACTGGTCGGAGGCCCACTGATCGGCACGAGCCGGCTTCAGGCCGGCGGTCAGCGGATGGCGCTCGATGATCCGCTTGACGTTGCGCACCATCTTCCGCGCCAGCGCGAAATCGCCGGCGAGCACGAGAATGCGCAGGCCGGGGTTGCCCGACAGCAGCCAGGCGCAGAACAGCCCGACCAGCGTCGATTTGCCGGAACTGCGGAAGGCCAGCAGCAGCAGTTCGCGATCCCCCGCCTGCCAGCGGTCGGCGAGCCAGCGGGCGATGCGCAGGTGCAGCCGGGGCGTCGGCTGTCCCTGCCGGCTGTTCCAGATCCAGACGAATGCGGCGAAGCCGCAGCGCGGCGCATCATCGCCGCGGCCCGCAGCAACCGGCGCTGCTTCAGTGCTTGGCCGCCTCGGATGAACCACCTGTCTCCTCCTCGGCGGCAGACGGTGCAGGTGCGGCCTTAGCCTCTATTTGCGGCGCCAGCGCACTGAGGCCGCTTTCGCGCAGCCGGCGCAGCGCGAGGTTCGAAAGGAACGCCGCGAATTGTGGGCAGTCGGTCAGCAGGCCATCGACCCACGGCATTCCCAGCCGCACGTCCGTCGCGGCAGCACTGATGGTCGCGGGCGTCAGCAGCGGGCTGAGGCAGCGGGCGGCCCGCAATCGCCGGCGCTCGATGTCCGTCTGCACCAGCGCCTCCAGCTTGTAGCGCTCGGTCACGCCGACGACGAGATCGGCGCCCTCGCGGGCCCGTTCGACATAGCTGCAGCCGGCGAGCAGCGGCAGCGCGGCAACGAGGCGGAGCGCGCACGCAGCAACAGCGCCGCTCCTCGGGGAGTGTGTCATCCTGGTATTTCCTTTGGGCTCTCGGAATGACGCAGCGCGCCGCTTCCACCCGCCGCGGGCGTCAGAACCGCCTGGCTGCGGCCGGCTTACTCCTCGGCGTCGGCGGGCTCGTCGGCGAGGGCTGCCTCCGCCTCGCGAACGAGGCGGTCGAGCTGGTCGGCGTCGGCAGCCGCAGGTCCGCTCTCGAGCACCCCGGGGCGCGCCCAGTGCGCCAGCTTGACCAGCAGATGGATGTGCGAAAGCGCAGCCCGGCACGCAGCCTGGTAGGCGACGAAGCCCTTGGTGTCGGCGGGCGGCGTGCCGGTGGCGAAGCGGCCGTAGCCGGCGAGCGCCCGCTCGAGGAGCGCCGGCAGCTCGATCAGGACATCGCTGCGGAAGTCGTCGAGACCGTCGGCAGCAGCGGCCCGATCGCCGAAGGGAAGTTCACCCTGGCCGTCGATCATCATCGCTCTCCGCCCGCGGACCCGGCTCCCGGATTGTCCGGCACGAACGGCGGATCGGCGTCAGCCGGCTCGCCACCGACCCCGCCGCCACGGCTGCTCTCCTCGGCAGGCGCCGCTACCAGGGTCAGCCGGGTGGTTGCCATCGCCCGTCCGACCATGCCGGCGATGATGCCCCCGAACTCGGCGCCCTGATAGAGCAAACCAAGGGCGGTTTGCGGGTCGATGTCGGCGATGCCGAGACTGCGCAGCGCGAACAGCACCGCTGTCACCAGCGGGCCGACAAAGCCCTTCGATAAGTACCACGGCTTGCTGATCGGCTTCATCACCCCCTCCCCCTCACGACCGCGCAGCCGCTGACCACCATGGTTACTCGTCGAGCAGCGGCACCGAACGCAGGCTCCGTTGCATCAGCGAGAACGCCGAGCGGTAGCGGGACTGCGAGGCATCCAGCAGGCTGCGCCGCTGCTGCCATGCCAGACCGTCGTTGATACGGTCGATCCGCGTGGCACTCAGGGTGCTCGCGTCCTGGTCCTCGCGCGCCGCTTCCGCCTCAAGGCCGCCCAGCGCCGCGGCAGCGGAGCCATCACCGCCGATGCCCTGGGCACCGAAGCGCGCCCGCTGGGTGGCGAGCGCCCGGCGCAGCTGCTCCTGGCGCTCGCGCGACCGGATCGCCTGGGTCTGCTGGATCTGCTGGGTCTGCGCCTGCGCCTCGGCCTTTGCCTGCGCCTGCGCGGCGTTCTGCTGCGCCATATCCATGCCGAGCTGCATGGCGCTCATCGCAGCGGTCGGCAGCATGCCTCCCATCGTTGGGTCCTCCTCGCTGATTGGAGCTGGCAGTAGCGGGGCAGGCTAAAGAGCGCCGGAAGGCAGCGCTCAGCCGGCAACGCTGATTTCGGTAGAGGCCGACAGCAGGGTGAATGCCAGCGGTGCATCCTGCTCGATCCGCCACAGCGGCTCGATGCCGACTTCCCGCCAACCGAGGGCGCGCACCATGACGTCACCGCTGTAGGCCTGCGGCGGCGCATCGAAGGTGCTTTCGCCGACCCGCGCGAACGGCACGAAGACGAGGCCGCGACCGCTGTCCAGGTGCAGGGCCTTGGTTTCCCAGACGCGCAGCGTCAGCGATACCGGGCGCAGTCGGCTGCCCTGGCTGCCGGCAAGGTTTTGCAGCGACGGCGGCAGCGGCTCGACGATGTGAGTGAAAGGCAGCCCGAGCTCGACCACGTTCGCCGGGTGGTCGATCGTGATCGCCCCGCCCTCGACGGTCTTGTCACCAGCAAGAGCGCCGTCGGCCACCACCTTCACCGTCCGGCCTTCCAGATGATTGGCACCCGACCACTCGGTCTTCGCCGTCTCCGCCTGCCCGGCGAGGCCGCAGTCGACGTGGAGCGTCGTGTCGAACGCCTCGATGAAGATGCTGCCCTCGCGTTCGACCATGACGTAAGTGTCCTCGCCGACGCTGGCGACGGCCAGGATGTGGCCATCGGTCGACTGCTGCGTCCAGCCGCTGACCTCCTCATCGCGATACACCGTCAGCGTCGCGATGGTGCCGTTGGCCATAACCACATGCAGCAGCCGGCGCGCGTCGTCGTACGCCATGTCCACGGGACGCTCGATCAGGTGGTGCGCCAGCATCGCCAGATCGGTCGCCTGGTACGCCTGCTCGGTGTCGGCGAACAGGAATTCGCGGAGCTGTGGACCGGCGCGCGGTACGAACAGC
Organism: Rhodospirillales bacterium; assembly: GCA_046348725.1. Classification (GTDB taxonomy): domain Bacteria; phylum Pseudomonadota; class Alphaproteobacteria; order Rhodospirillales; family Defluviicoccaceae; genus Defluviicoccus. Next base: position 5,471 of record JAXMDR010000031.1, on the reverse strand, counting down.
GTGGCGCCATCGACGTCCTGCGGCGGGATGGTCCGGTCGGTGCGCGAGCCGACCCGGGTCTGGCGGAAGAGCTGGATGCTGGTCGGCGTCAGCGGATCGCCGGTGACCATCCACTCCGCGCCCGAGGTAAATACCTGCAGGTGGCGGCCCGAGAAGACCTGGCGAATGGCGTTAACCTGGTCAGAGAGGATCGGAAACTCGATCGCCTCATCGTCCAGCCCCTCGCCCAGGTCGAAGTTGAACAGATTGGCGGACTTCGACAGCCACAGCCGGTTGGGCAGGTCGCGCGAGCCGCCGATCACCAGCCGGTCCTGGTGGAAGCAGACGCTAACCGGCCAGCCGTGAACATCGGAGAATGCCTGCTCCGACCAGTCCTCGGTGGCGGTCGTTCCGGCCAGCGTCTCGCGGGCGATCGCCTGCGCCAGCACCGGCGAGGTTACGGTCAGAACCTCCACTTCCTTGTTGCCGATGCGCATGCGGGTGCCGGCATGGGCGGCGCTGAATACCGGCGCCGACGCGGTGAGCTGGACGGTACCGGTGGTGGCACTCGCCCGCATGGTCACCGCCGACGCCGCGAACTTCCGGTGCGGCATGCAGATACGGCCGGATTGCGTCTCGAAGGTCCAGCCGCTCAGCAGCCAGGTGTTGTCGGCGGTGCGGGTGATCTTGCGCGGCGCCAGGTCCGGATGCACCACCAGCAGCGTATCGGCGCTCTGCGTCCAGTTGATCTGGGCGAGCTGTTCGGCCGTCCACGGCGCGTCCAGCCGGGCGATGCGCAATCCCTGCCGGTAGACGTCGATGCAAAGGTCCGAGAAGACCAGCAGGTACACCTGCTCGGTATTGAACTCGAAGGCGACCAGCCGCCCCGGCCCCGGCGCCAGATCGACAAAGCGTAGGCCGTCGCGCCGGGTAACGCCGCCGGTCGGGTGGATGAAGACGTTGCGCAGGCGCCGGGCGCCGTTCTCGTAGGCGCGCAGATCGCCGCGGCCGAGCAGCTGCGGCGCGATCTCGCCGCCGGCGAAGCTCGTCTTGTTGATGCGTGCGTGCGGCATCAGGAGCGCCCTTCCAGCAACGAGAAGTCCTCGACCGCGGGCGGCGTGTCCTCCTGCGCATCGATCAGCTTGGCGCGCCGCAGCTGGGCTTCCGCCAGCCGCTGCAGGGTTTCCCAGCGGCTGGTGCTGTCGGTCAGCGGAATGCAGAACTCCGCCGCCAGCTGGGCGATCAGCGCCATATCGAAGAACGCCGGAAAATCCCGCTCATCCGGCCGCGCCACATAGGTCAGCACGACCTCGTCGACGTCGGTGAAGACGCAGCGCTGGACGATCTTGTAGGTAATGCCCTGGCTACGACCGCTGGTGCCGGCAGACAGCACCCGGATACAGTCGGCCGGAACCTGGAAGGCATTGGCGAAGTCGGCAATGGGCGGCGTCGCCAGCTTCGAGAGGCTCATCTGCGCCGTCGCGAAGTTCCACGGATGCGCCGAGAGAGTGGCATCGCGGACGGTTGGATAGAGGCTGGCCGCCACCTCCGCCTCGGCCGTGCCCTCCTCGAAGGAAGTGATGGTGCGAGCGCCGACCTTCAGCAGGGCGCGCGAGCACAGATCGATTTGGGAAAGCGCCATACCGGACTCCTGGCGGCGGCGCACTTTGCGCGCTCGCCGCAACAATCGGACAAATACGCGGCACGACCGAAGCTCAGCCCTCCCGCCGCGAACGGGCAGGCGCCGCGCCGGGCAAGGAGGGCTGACGAGTGTCGTGGCGGCTGCTAGTCGGTGTCGGTGACGCCGACCGGCGTCAGGTTGGCCACATCGACGACGCCCGCCTGGTTGCCGTTAACGAGGTAGATGCCGCCGGCCGGGGTTCCGCCGCTGCTGACGTTGGCGAGGATCATGTCGCCGACGCGCAGCATGTCGGCGGCGCTGTTGAAGTAACCGGTTGTATCCACCGCGGCAGTATCGTCGGGGCTGGTGTAGTGCCAGAGGGTGAAGCCGTTGGCGTAGGCCAGCACGCTCAGGTTGTGGGAACTGTAGGCCATCGGCGGTATCCTCAGCTCTCCAGGCAGCGCAGGGTGACGACACCGTTGGGGTCGATCAGGCAGGCGCCCTGGCTCATCATGTTGTTGACGAAGTGCGCGGCGCGGTCGCCGTGCCAGGTGATGTCGGTCTTGACCTCAGCGCCGATGGCGTGGCCGACGGCGGTCTTGTGGTACCAGAAGCACTTGCGCACGTTGCCGACCTTCGGCAGGCTGGAGTGCGGCAGCCACAGGCTGCCCAGCCAGCGCTTCGCCTGGGTGCCCTTCCACGGCAGGTCGTCCTCGCCGACGTAGTCGGCATTGGCGAACTCCTGGATGCCCAGCAGCTCGCTCCACTGCTTCCAGCCGACCACCGCGAACCGCTGGCCGTCGTCAGGAACGTCGATCTCGCCAAGCGCCTCGAACGCCGCGAGCACCTTCGCCTTGGTCAGGCCGTCGGTGTCGGCGCCGGCGAAGCGGGTGCCGCCGGTGAGCTGGCTGATCACCAGCTCGTCGGTCTTGCGGCCGAGAGCGAAGGCACCGGCCTTGGCGACCACCTGCTGCTCGTTGATGTTGGTCTTCAGCTCGTCGAGCTGATCGACCCAGTCGCCCGCATAGTAGTCCTGCAGGCCACACTCGACCGGCGTGTGGTCGACGTTCATCACCGGCACCTTGCCGTGGCGGGCTTTGGTCGCGGCGGTACCCTTGCCCACCTTCTGGAAGACGGTGGTGGCGCCGGTGACGTTGTTCTTGACCCTGACGGTATTGCGAAGCTTCGAGCCCATCTGCTGGTACTGCAGATGGACCTCCGCTTCGAAATTCTTGACGAATGACAGTTCGACCGATGTCGACATGGAAGGGCGCTCCTATCGCGCGCGGCAGATCGAAAGAGAGACAGGGCACCGGTTGTGGTCAGGACCGCCGGCGGTATGGCCGACGGGGCCGCGCCTTTAATGAGCGGGCGCGGTTGTCCTGTCGGTGGGGTTGCAGAGAGGCCAGCGGACTGCTGCGGCCGGCTGGACTCAGGGGTTGAAGCGCTTGCCGCCAGCCGGATGCGGCCGGCGGCATCGACGCTCAGTTCTTGTCCTGGTAGAGGCGGCGGAAGCCTTCGCGGACCTTGTCGACCATCGCCGGGTCCTGGTGCTTCCAGTAGCGGGGATCCCGCATCAGCTGCTTCAGCTGCGCCTCGTCGGCCGCCGGATCGCTACTGCCGGAGCTGCGGAGGAGGCCGGGCTCCTCTCCCTCCAGCATGCGGTGCATCGCCACCACGCCCTCAAAGGTGGTGGACAGCGCCTCGAACACCCGGCCCGGCAGGCGGGCGCGGCCCCAGGCATCGATCTGCCGGGCGACCTCCCGCCAGCGCTCCGGGCCGCCGAAATGCTGCGTCAGCCGCTCGATCTGGGCGTCCGCCTCGAACATCGCCGCCAGCTCGCTGATCATCGGCATCAGCCGCTCGCAGGCGAGGTCGTAGACCAGCTGCGCCTGCTCCTGGCTGAAGCCGGCGGCGTGCAGCCGCTTGTTGATGTCGGCGTCGGCCGTCAGCAGGTCGTTCTTGACCACCAGGCGATACTGATCGGGCGCCGCCGGGACATCCCGCACCGGCTGCGAGCCCAGCTTGCGCTCCAGTTCCACGTACGACTTGATGAGCGCATCCAGCCGCACCTGGCCGCTCCGGTCGTCCCAAAACTTGTCGGGCAGCCCGGCAGGGCGTGCCGGCCGGTCACCGGCGACGGCGACCGGCGCGTCGGCGCCCCCGCCGGTTGCTCCGGACAAGCCGGCATCGAGCAGGTTCTCGGTCATCGGGCGACTCTCCTCGGGATGGAGGTTGTGGGAAAATCAGGCGGTTACAGGCGTCCTGCGCCCTGCGCGATCAGCATCAGCACATGGTTCACCAGCTGGCGCTGTCCTTCCAGGTGGCGAAGGCAGGCATCGGAAACGGAAGGACCCGCCGCGCGATCGAGGGTCACGCTGCGCAGGTGCTTCAGCACCTGTCGGCCTTCCGGCGTCGAAAAGCAGCGGGTGAACGCAACGGCAAGGTTGGGCTCGACGGCACCGGCCGCATCCGGCTCGCCGGCACCGGCGGCAGGAGCGTCGAACCACTGCCAGCCGTCGTCGATGCTCATTCCGGCTGCTCCTGGGTGGGAGAGGCCGGCGGCGTTTCCGCTTCGGTGCGGATCAGATCGCCGGGAACGCCGAGGGTGCGCCCCAGCCAGCGCGCCGCGGCAGCCTGATCGATCGCCGCCAGGGCCTCGGGGCCGAGCGCCCGCACCGCATCCAGCCAAACCAGGGTATTCTGCACGTCCTGCTGCCGCTGATAGCGGGCCTGCGGCGATTTATACTCCAGGGCGACCAGCCGATGATCGAGCGGCATGTCGGATATCTCACCCCGCCGCGCCAGGATGGCGCGGGCGCGGGATGCGAGCGGCGACAGCAGCTCCGATTGCAGCCGGCCGTAGGTGGCGCCGAGAATGCGGGCCATCTCGGCCGATCGCTCCAGCACCTCGGTCGCCGTCATCCGCGGCCCGTTGACCTGGCCGAGCTGGTCAACGAACAGCGCCTTGCGGATGCGCTCGCGCAACTGGCCGAGCACCAGCTCCGAGACATCGAAGCGGCCGGGCGTCTCCAGCGGCGTCAGGCCGGCGGAGCCCACCGCCTTGGGGATGATGGTGCCCGGCACCAGCTTGATGGTGGAAGGGTTGATCACCCCGTCGTCGTCGGCCTGCCAGATGCCGGTGACGGCGATCGAGGCGTTCTTCAGCACCAGCTCGACCACCTTGTTGGTGGTCTTGATGTCGGGCAGCGCCTTCATCACCGGCGAGCGGCCGTAGACCTCCCCCGGCGCCTTCAGCCAGCGGAAGTTGATGAACGGCGAGGCGGCGAAACGCCCTTGCGCCAGCACCGTGCCGCCGTCGATGTCGAGGGCGTTGGACTCGGTGACGGCCATGTAGGCGAAGCCGTTCTCTTCCGGAACGACTGCCTCGATCAGCGGGATGCGCAGGTCGGCATCGGCGGCACGCTCGCCCGCGCGCCGTTCGCGCAGGGCCGGTGCATCCGGGAAGCGCGAGCGCAGCTGCGGCAGGCTCAGTTCGTGGCGGCGGAAGGTGGCGTCGAGGCGGCCGGTCGGTCCTTCCTCCAGCACCACTTGCGCCAGCGGCACGGCGGTGAAGCGGAAGGCCGACGATTCGCCGGTGGGCATCTCCTCGAACAGCAGCGAGGACGTGCCGGCCGTTACCAGGTCGAGGTAGCACTGGTGCATCTCGACGGCGAAGTTGGAGCGGTCGAAATGCGACTGCAGGATGGTGTTGGCCCGTTCCAGCTCGGCCACCAGCGCCGAGCGCTCCGCATCCTCGGCGTCGGGGCCGGCGACAAAACCCATCCACCGCGTCCATGGCGGCGTCAGCTGCGCCATCAGGCTGGCGGCAAGCTGGTCCACCGCATCGGGAGCGGTGCCGTCGAAGATG
>JAXMDR010000030.1:0-29185 GCA_046348725.1 Rhodospirillales bacterium | reverse complement strand
GAACGCAGCGTCAGCGACGAGGTGATCTCCATGTCCTGTCCGGGGGCGACAGGCGCGCCGAGGCGGAAACGCTCCACCGCCAGCGACGGCGTTCCCACCTTCACCTGGGTCAGCCCCGGCGCATCGTCGAGGCTGAGGGTCGTAAGGCGGCCGGCGATCCGGCCAGCGGCGATATCCACCAGCGAGTGCTCCGGTGCCTGCGGCGTGGCGCGCTTCAGGACGGCGAGGGCAAAGGCGGAGAGATCGACGCCGAGCGGTCCGTCGATCACCGTGCGCGGGCCGAAGCCGAACCGCATGCCGGGCAGCTCAAGGCTGATGGCATTGGCACCGATCTTGATCGGCTTCTTCAGCGGGAGGAGCAGCGCGAGGCGGCCGACCGCCACCGTTCCGCGTGCCGCCAACGGCGCCGGGGCGTCGCTGCCGTCGAGAGTAAAGTCCTCAAGGTGTATGGCGATATCGTTGGCGGTGCCCTCAACGTGGCGGCCGTCCAGACGCAGTGTGCGCACGTCGACTTGCGGCGCCGCCGCCGCCGACGGCTTTCCGGCGGCAGGCAGCCGGGCGCGCAGGCCGGGCAGGCCGATTTTGGCGCCATCAACGCCGACTTCCGTGCCGTCGTGCAACCGCAGATCCATTTCATCGGCCGACAGCGCCGCGCTCCCGGCAACATCGATGGTGCCGTCGGGATCGCAGAGCAACTGGACGTCGTCGAGGTTGACCGCGGCGGTGCCGAGCTTCAGGCTGCCGGCATTCTGATGGACGAGATCAAAGGAATTGAAGGCAGCCTTGCCGGTGAGATGGGCGTCGACGTGGCCGTCAGACATGATCTTCGAGCCGCTGGTGGTGACCGCCATATCAATCCGGCCGTCGCCCCGATCGAACCCGAGTCCGCCGGTGTAGGCCTCGATCTTGCCGATTTCGATCCCGGTCACCTCCAGCTCAGCATCGATACCGATGGTATCGGCGAGCGGCGTCGCCGTCCCGTTCAGGACGATGTGGATGCCGTTGAGATCCCCGTCGAGGGCGACGCGTCCGGGTTCGTCCGGCGCCCAGGTGGCGAATCCCGCGAGGTCGAGGTCGTTGACGGCGATGGTGGCCGTACCGCCGTGCTTAGAGGTGAACACGATCGAACTGTCGTGCAGCCGCAGATGATCGAACCCCATGCCCCACGACCGTGACGTCTCGGCGTCCGGCGGCGGCGCTGCTGGGGTTGATCCCGTCTTGCGCTGATGGGTGGCGGCCCGCTCGGCGAGAATGTGGCTGAGTGGAATATCGTTGATACTGAGCGCTCCGTCCGCCGCCTGCCGGATGTCGATGCGGATTCCCGAGATCTCCGCGTCCTCGATGACCGCCTGCCGGTGCAGCAGCCGGCGCAGATCCATTTTCACGCGAATGCGTCCGACCTGCGCCGCTTCACTCTCGCCGCCGCCGAACTTCACCGGCCCGAAGCTGACCTCGCCGCGCAGCAGGTTGATGTCCATCGTGCGCACGCCGCCGGTGTCGATATTGAGGCCCTCGAAGTAGGTGCGGGCGAGCGATCCGGCGATGTAGCCGGGGGCAAACCGGAGGATCCCGTACCCGGCAGCGCCGAGGAGGACCACCGCCGCCAGCAGGATGAATGGCCAGCGGCGCCGGCGGGAATGACCGCCGTCTTTTCCTGCGGATGCCGCTGCCGGCGATCCTGGCGGTCCCTCCGGTGGTGCGCTCACGTCCGCCATGCCTCTCCTCCCGCTGTCGTTGCCGGCGATTCCCGCTGTTCCCGTCGGCCGCGTTTAGCAAAGAATTGCTACCGTTCTCGCAAAATACTACCCTTCGGCTCGCCCGTTACGACCGATCCGCGGCGGGCTGCAAGAGGCCAGTACGGCTCCGACATCCCGCCGCCGGAAATCCTGCCGATCCCCGGCGGGTGGAATCCCGGCAGCGCCGATGCTACAAGCGCCGCCATGACCACCGATCGCGCCCACATCCGCAACTTCGCCATCATCGCCCACATCGACCACGGCAAGTCCACCCTCGCCGACCGGCTCATCGAGGTGTGCGGCGCGCTGACCGAGCGCGAGATGCGCGCCCAGGTGCTCGATTCCATGGACATCGAGCGCGAGCGCGGCATCACCATCAAGGCGCAGACCGTTCGCCTCTCCTACCGGGCGAAGGACGGCGAGACCTACCAGCTCAACCTCATGGACACCCCCGGCCACGTCGATTTCTCCTACGAGGTCAGCCGCTCGCTCGCCGCCTGCGAGGGCTCGCTGCTGGTGGTGGACGCAACGCAAGGGGTCGAGGCGCAGACGCTCGCCAACGCCTACCTCGCCATCGAGGCGGGCAACGAGATCATCCCCGTCCTCAACAAGATCGACCTGCCGGCGGCCGAGCCCGAGCGCATCTCGGCGCAGATTGAGGAGGTGATCGGCCTCGATGCCGCGCACGCCGTGCGCATCTCGGCGAAGAGCGGCCTCGGCGTGCCGGACCTGCTGGAGGCGATCGTCCAGCGCCTGCCCGCCCCCGCCGGCGATGCCGCGGCGCCCTTGAAGGCGCTGCTGGTCGATAGCTGGTACGACCCTTACCTCGGCGTGATGATCCTGGTGCGGATCAAGGACGGCGTGCTGAAGAAGGGGATGAAGATCCGGATGATGGCGGCCGCCACCCTGCACCAGGTCGAGCAGGTGGGCGTGTTCACGCCGAAGCCGCAGCAGACGGGCAGCCTCGGCCCCGGCGAGGTCGGCTTCATCACCGCCGGCATCAAGGCGGTCGCCGAGACCGAGGTGGGCGATACCATCACCGAGGAGCGCCGGCCGGCTTCCGAGCCGTTGCCGGGGTTCAAGCCGTCGGTGCCGGTGGTGTTCTGCGGCCTGTTCCCATCGGACGCCGCGGACTTTGAGGACCTGCGCGAATCGCTGGCGAAGCTCCGCCTCAACGATTCCAGCTTCCACTACGAGCCGGAGAGCTCGGCGGCGCTGGGCTCCGGTTTCCGCTGCGGCTTCCTCGGGCTCCTGCACCTGGAGGTGGTGCAGGAGCGGTTGGAGCGCGAATTCGACCTCGATCTGATCGCCACCGCCCCGTCGGTCGTCTACCGGGTGACGCTCACCGACGATACCGTCATCGATCTGCACAACCCCGCCGACATGCCCGATCCGGTACGCATCAAAGGCATGGAGGAGCCGTGGATCCGCGCCACCATCCTCGTCCCCAACGACTACCTCGGCGCCGTGCTGCAGCTGTGCACCGAGCGGCGCGGCGAGCAGGTGGAGCTGACCTACGCCGGCAGCCGCGCCATGGCGGTCTACCTCCTGCCGCTGAACGAGGTGGTGTTCGACTTTCACGACCGGCTGAAGTCGATCACGCGGGGCTACGCCAGCTTCGACTACGAGATCGACGGCTTCCGCGACGGCAACCTCGTCAAGGTGCAGATCCTGATCAACGCCGAGCCGGTGGACGCGTTCTCGTTCATCTGCGACCGCAGCCAGGCGGAGAGCCGCGGCCGGGCGATCTGCTCGCGGCTGAAGGACCTGATCCCCCGCCAGCTGTTCAAGATCCCGGTGCAGGCGGCGATCGGCGGCAACGTCATCGCCCGCGAGACGATCAGCGCCCTGCGCAAGGACGTCACCGCCAAGTGCTACGGCGGCGATATCACCCGCAAGCGCAAGCTGCTGGAGAAGCAGAAGGCCGGCAAGAAGCGGATGCGCCAGTTCGGCAAGGTCGAGATCCCGCAGAGCGCCTTCATCGCCGCCCTGAAGATGGACGATAGCTAAGTGTCTGTCCGGGAAGATATTGAATCGGCAGAGTCTTCTGTGATTCCATGGCGGTGGACCGAATGGCAGGAGGCTGCCGATGTGGACGCCGGAGAACCGCCACCGTTACGACCGCAGCAAGCTGCGGTATCCGAGCGATCTGGCCGATGAGGAATGGGGGCACGTGGCGCCGCTGATCCCGCCCGCCAAACGCGGCGGCAACAAACGCACGGTTGACGTGCGCGAGGTGGTCAACGGCTTGATGTACATCCTTAGCACCGGTTGCCAGTGGCGGGCGATCCCGACGGACCTGCCGCCGCGCAGCACGCTGCACGATTATCTCGACCTGTGGGAATGGGACGGCACGCTGGGGCGCATCCATCATGCGCTCTACGTGAAGTGCCGGGAACAGGTCGCGCGGGAGGCCAGCCCGACCGCCGCCATCATCGACAGCCAGAGCGTCAAGAGCGGCGAAAAAGGGGGGTCGCGATCGACCGGCATGGCGACGACGCGGGCAAGAAGATCAACGGCAAGAAGCGGCATCTGCTTGTAGACACGCAAGGCCTGCTGTTGCACGCCATCGTCCATGCCGCCGACATTCAGGATCGCGACGGCGGCGTGCTGCTGATCGCCGGCCTGTCCGGCCTGTTCCCGTTCCTGCGCAAACTCTACGCCGATGGCGGCTACCAGGGGCCGGTGTTCCAGAAGGCGCTGGCCCGGATGCTGCGGCGCATCGATGTCGAGATCGTCAAGCGCTCAGACCGCGTCCAAGGGTTCACGGTGCTGCCCAGGCGCTGGATCGTCGAGCGCACCATCGGCTGGCTGGGCCGCTGCCGCCGCCTGGCCAAGGATTGGGAGAACCGCAACCGCAAGGCCCTCGCCTTCCTCCGCCTCATGCTGCGAAAACTCTGCAACCCTTCATGATCTTCCCGGACAGACTCTCAGCGAGAGGCAAACCGTTTCGCGTCATCCCCGGCAACAGGGACAGCCGCGACTTTGAGATGGCTTACCGCACCGCCGCGGTCCTGCGTGCCGAGCGCGATCTCCTGCATGAGCGCGCAAGCATGGCGACGCTCCTGGGCAATGACACCGACGCAGATCGGCTGTCGTGGATTGAAGGTCCCGCGGCGACCGAGCGCCTGAAGGCCGCACTGGATCGGCTCGCAGCGCTTCCGGCGACGAACGGCGCCGAGGTTCGCTGGAAAAAGATGGCCTTCGGGCGGGTATGGCTGCGGACGGTTGACCGATACCGTGAATCCGTAGAGCGCGACGTCGCTCGCCTGAGGAGGCGCTGAACAGCAGCACCACCGCGCCCACCGTCGCCGTGACGATCGAGCCAATCCACCCGCCTGCGTCTATTTCCGGCTGATCGTCAGCGTGTAGTCGGCGGTCGAGTCGCGGGAGGCAGCGGCGCGGACGAGGTAGGGATCGATGAGATAGGTGGTGTCGGCGGGCACGGAAATCGTCGCATTCGGCCCATCGACGTCGCCGCGGTGGACGGCGGCGCCGCTCTGATCCCGGACATCCTTGATGTTGAAATAGGCCGACGTGCTCGATGTCGTCATCGTCACCGTCAGCTTCTGGCCGGCCCGCGCCGGAACCGCATAGGCGACCGACTTGTTGCCTTCGATCCTGCCCGCAACGGTCGTCGTGCCGGTTTCTGGGAAGTCTACCGTCTGCAGCGTCTGGTCGGGCGAGAGGAGAGCCTGCGCCGCCGCGGTGTTTACCGCGGGCAAACCCGTGATGGCGGCTTTGGCGGCAGCGGTGGCCGCGTCGGTGGCCGCCGGTGCCGCTGCCTCCGCCATGCGCCCCATCGTCGCCGTTCCCGCCGACGATCCGCCGCCGCAGCCGGCGAGCAAGGCCAACGAACAACCAACGGCGGCGAATGTTACGGTCTTGCGTACAATCATCTTTGTTCTCCTCTCCTCAGAAAAAATCGGTTCGAACGGTTCGCGAAATCGCCGGTCAAGACCGTTCCAGTCCCTCCCCAGAAGTCATTCTTTGGGCGACCCGGCGGCGGAGCGCTGCCGCGTCAATGAGGGCGATCGCCGCGGTGAGAAGCATCGCATTGACAACGACCGAATCTTCCCCGTAACCGTTGACAGCGCCACGGCGCGCCGTGCAGCAGTGCGTAGACCGGTGCCAGCGGGTGGAGCAAGTGGAAACGGCCCCATCCAACGCGACCGGCTCAGCGGCCTTGGAGCGGTTGGCGGTGTTCGAAGGCATCGATCGCCGCGCTGATCGTCGGAAAAGGACGCAGTTCGTGCGCTTCCCCGCGGTTATTGACCCAGTCAGCCCGGAAGTACCGTTGCAGGGACTGTTTGACCCGGGCACTGGCGAGCATGATGTCGCGGGTTTTCAGCTCCTGCCGCAGGTCATCCAGCATCTTCACGGCGGTGTAGTCGATGATGCTGATCGGGCTGGCATCGACAACCACCCATTCGAGCGGCGTTGCTGCAGCATCGAGATGATGGAGCACGCGCGCCTTGAAGTAGTCACAGTTGAAGAACACGAGGTTGGCGTCGAAGCGATACAACAGAAGTCCGGGGACAGTTGCGGCACCGGGGTAGTCGTTGATGTCGTGAAAGCCGGCGGCGCCCAACGCCCGGCCGAGGATCGCATCGTGCGGCCGCGAGTTAGCCCGATCTATGCACGGCGAAACAACACACATTGAGTGTTGTTTCGGTGGTGCGAGCCATGGTTGTTGTTGGCGAGCGGGTTGGTTTCCGCCGCAGCGGTGTGGGGGATCGGCAGGGGAGAGAGGCGTTGGGGGTTGCGGGGATTGGGCTTGGTGGGGGGCGCAGCGCCTCGGCGATCAGGTGACGAGACGCGGCAGGCGGCCGAGGACGAGGCGGACGACCGATTGATCGGGCGCGCTGGTCGGCAGGTGGACCTTGATCTTGGTCTTCATCTCGACAACGCGGGCGGCGACCTTGACGAGGCGCAGCCGTAGCGTGTCGAACTGAGCGACCCGCCAGGGTGAGCGTCGGGGCATCGCGCGCGCAGGCTCCACAGCAGCCAGTAGGCGCCGGCGTGCAGGAACAGCCGGAACTGGTTGGCGGTGGCCTTGGGACACGAGGTGCGGTCGGCGGCGAGGTGGGCTTTCCAGGCCTTGATGTGGTTTTCCGCCCGGCCGCGCCGGCAGTAGAGATCTTGGTACAGCGAGCGGCCGCTGCCGTGGCCGAGGTTGGTGACGATGAAGCGGGTATCGGGACCCTCGCTACCGGCCTCGACGCGGGTGACGATGCGGCGGACCCGGCTCCAGGTGTTGGCGGCGTCGAAGAATTCCTTGAAGCGGCGGACCTTGCCGCCGCTCGGATCGGCTTCGCAGCGCGCCGCGGCGCTTGCCTCCAGGCCGGTGACATGTCGGCGGAACGTGCGGGTCGGGGCCGAGGATGTAGTCGAGGCGGTTCGCCTCGCACCAGTCGAGCGCCTCCGGGCAGGCGTAGTGGCTGTCGGCGCGAACGAGGATCTCGACCTCGGGGCCAATGGCTGCGGATCGCCCGCAACTGCTGGCCGCCGTGCACCGCATCGAAAGTGTCGTCGATATCGAGGACGATACGCTTCGGCACCTGGCGGAACGAGCCGCACCAGACGTCGACCAGGGCCCGGCCCAGGCGCAGCAGCGTCCGCGCATCGGGCCAATTCTCCAGCCGCGAGATGGTCGACTGTCGCGGTCCGACGGCAGCCGTTCGAGCGCCAGCTTGAACAGCGGATCGCTGCGCAGTCGGGTGGCGTCGTTGCCGTCCTCGGGATGAGATCATCACGGCTGAAGTCGGACAGTGCCGCGAGCCCTGGGGCAAGGTGGCGGAACCGCCGGGGTATCCTTGGACTCGAGCCACGCGACAGCTGCCGGGCGGTCGTAGGGCGAGAACAAGCGGACCTCGGCATTCTTCGCAATGTCGGCGAGGCGCGGCAGTTCGTCTTCATGGCGGGAATCGGCAAGCACGGCAATCTTGCGCACCGCATCGCCGATCATCTTCGTCGTGATTGTGCCGAGGGTCTTTGCCCCCTTCTCCCAGCCTTCGAGCTGCTGCCAGTCTGCCAGGATGCAGAAGCCGCGGCCCTCTCCGCCGCGGATGCGCACGCCAACCTGCGGATAGCGCGCCTGGAAGGCCTCCATGGCGCCGTCGATATCAGCCTCGCTGATCATGCCGCGCATCTCGACGATAAGGATGCGAGCCGGCTCGTCAGCCACCAGTTTGATCATGCCCTGACCTCTTCTTTTGTTTCGATGGATCCTGGTTAGCACAGCGGCCGGCGGGTCGATACGCGATGGCGCTGGCAACGGCTGCACGAGGAGTTCAAACGCCGGTTGACGCCCCGATGAACCACGACCCCCGGTTACCGCAGCCGCCGCCTGACCCTCAGCCACCCGCGGCCTTCGCCGGATGGTTACCGCCACAGCAGTCTCTTCACCGTTTCTTCCGGCCGGACTAGTGCACTGACTCATTCGGATGGTGCGGGAAAGCGGCAGGTAAACGCTCGGCCGCGCTGCATATCCGATGAATCATCCGTCAACGTCTGAGCACTAGGTTCTGTGGACTCTTGGGTTTCTCCAAGGGATGGGATTCCCAAAATAGGATAATCGTGATTCAAAGCTGCCTTTTGGAGGTGGCTATGGGTGTGTTGGACCGTCTGATCCTGAATGATGAGGCGTGGGCGCGGATGGCGCCGCACATCATCGGCGACCAACGAACCCGGGGCAGTTCGGGTCGGGACAACCGGCTGTTCGTCGAGGCGGTCCTGTGGATTGTCCGGACCGGTGCGCCCTGGCGGGACCTGCCGGAGGGGTTTGGCAGCTGGAACAGCGTCTTCCGCCGCTTCAGCCGGTGGAGCGCCAAGGGCGTCTGGCACCGCATCTTCACGGCCATGGCGGACGATCCCGACTTCGAATACCTGATCATCGACAGCACCATCGTGCGTGCCCACCAGCATGCGGCGGGAGCAAAAAAGGGTTGAAGATCAGGCCATTGGCCGCTCCCGCGGCGGCCTGAGCAGCAAGATCCATGTGGCCGTGCGCGGCCTCGGCTGCCCGGTTCGCATCCTTTTGACCGCCGGACAATGCGGTGACGCCCCACAGGCCGCCGCCCTGCTGGCCGACGACCGCCCGGACGTGGTGCTGGCCGATGCCGCCTATGACGCCGACCATTTCCGCACCGCCATCGCCGACGCCGGTGCGCTTGCCGTCATTCCCAACAACCCCTCACGATCGCGGAAACACCCGCTCGACAAGCACCTCTACAAGGAACGGCATCTGGTCGAGTGCTGCTTCTCCAGGCTCAAGCAATTCCGTCGCGTCGCCACCCGATACGAAAAAACCGCCCGAAACTTCCGCGCCGTCGTCACCCTGGCCGCAACAATCCTATGGCTGCGGTAACTGTCCACAGAACCTAGAGCTTGGTGGCGTCGATCATGCGGCAACGGGGCGCTGGCGGCGCCGGGGAGCGAAACGGCCGATACGACAGGCAAGCGTCCATCGCCTCATTGCTTCCGGCGCCGTTCAAGCGCCGGTTTGCTGGGAACAACGGTGGTCGTGGCAGCGGTTGTCGCCGACTGCGAGCCGGTGCGCTGGGAGGCGCCCGGACACCGATGCGGCAACGCTGGACGAAGACACGCGTGCCTGTGCCGGTGCCGCGCAGCGCGGTTACCAGACGCTGACCCAGCAGCCGCAGTTCCTGCCTTAGCACCGTCGTCCGCGACGACAACGGCAAGCAGCGCGAGGTGCCAGTGGTCCCCTATCGGCAGATCGGCCCGCCGCCCTGGCTGCCGTACGCTCCTTGGACCGCCACTGATCGGGTACAACTCCGCCGCGAGCTGTTCGAGCACTGCATGCAGCAGGACGGCTACCGCCTCGTTCCAGATACTGACGCCGACACTGAGAGCGCGCATTGATCGGCGGCATCTGCTCGCGTACCGTGTGGCGGTGTGGGCGAGCGCCCGATCCTCTCCGACGCCGAGCGGCTCGACCGGTTGCGGCTGATTCGCAGCGAACGTCGGCCCGGTGACCTTCCGTCGCCTGCTGGAGCGCTTCGGTACCGCGGCGGCGGCGCTGCGCGCGCTTCCGACCTCGTCCGCCGCGGCGGCGGCCGCCGTGCAGATCTGTCCGGTCGCCGAGGCCGAAGCCGAGCTTACGGCGATCGAGGCGCTGCAGTTGCCCGGCTGGTCGTTCTCGGCGATCACCGCCTATCCGCCGCCGCTGGCAGCAGTCGAGGATACCGCCAGCTTCGCGCTGATCGGCGATGCACGGCTGCTGGCGCGCCCGGCGATCGCCGTCGTCGGCAGTCGTAACGCCTCGCTGAACGGTCGCCGGATGGCCTTCGGTATCGCTCGCGACCTCGGCCTTGCCGGCTTCGTCATCGTCTCCGGCATGGCGCAGGGCATCGATGCCGAGGCGCACCAGGCACGCTCGATGCCGGTACCATCGCCGTGCTGGCGGGAGGCGTCGACGTCTACTATCCGCAGGAAAACGCGCTGACCTCTGCTGCCCAGATCGGCGAAGCGGGCCTTCACCCCGCCAGAACGCCACCCGGCACCACGCCGCAGGCCGACATTTTCCCCGCCGCAACCGCATCATCTCCGGCCTTTGCCGCGGCGTCGTCGTCGTCGAGGCCAACCTGCGGTCGGGCTCGCTGATCACCGCGCGGATGGCGGCGGAGCAGGGGCGCGAGGTGTTCGCCGTTCCCGGCTCGCCGCTCGATCCCCGCGCCCGCGGTTGCAACGATCTGCTGCGGCAGGGAGCGGTGGTGACGGAGGGCGCCGCCGACGTGCTCGTCGTGCTGCGCACGTCCTCAAGGTTGGTCCGTCCACCGCCACCGGAGCCGCCGCCACCACCCGCTGGAGGCGATGCCGGGAGCGAGGACGCACGACGGGCGGTAGCAGAAACGTTGTCGCCTGCGCCGGTTGCGGTTGACGAAATCATCCGCACCTGCCAATTGTCCCCGGCCCTTGTCTCGACCATTTTGCTCGAATGGGAGCTGGCCGGCCGCCTGGAGCGCCATCCGGGCAACAAGGTCTCCCTGATCGGATGATGAGCGGACGGGCACTGCGACAATTTGGGGAGGCGTGCCGATGGACGTGGTGATCGTCGAATCGCCGGCCAAGGCGAAGACGATCAACAAGTACCTGGGCGAGGGCTACACGGTGCTCGCGTCCTATGGTCATGTCCGCGACCTGCCGGCCAAGGACGGCTCGGTGCGGCCCGATGGCGATTTCGCCATGGACTGGGAGATCGACGCCCGCGCCGGCAAGCACATCAAGGCGATCACCGATGCGCTGCGCGGTGCCGACCGGCTGTGGCTGGCGACCGACCCCGACCGCGAGGGTGAAGCCATCTCCTGGCACGTCTGCGAGGTGCTGGGCCAGCGCAAGGCGCTACAGGGGGTCGGCATCAAGCGGGTGGTGTTCAACGAGATCACCCGCAGCGCCATCCTCGATGCGTTCGCCCGGCCGCGCGATCTCGACCGCGAGCTGATCGATGCCTACCTCGCGCGCCGCGCCCTTGACTATCTGGTCGGCTTCACCTTATCGCCGGTGCTGTGGCGCAAGCTGCCGGGCAGCCGCTCCGCCGGCCGGGTGCAGTCGGTGGCGCTGCGGCTGATTTGCGAGCGCGAATCGGAGATCGAGAACTTCGTCTCCCGCGAGTACTGGACGATCGAGGGCGTCTTCGCCAAGGACAGCGGCGAGATGCTGACGGCGACGCTGACCCACCTCGATGGCCGCAAGCTGGAGAAGTTCGACCTCGCCGACGAGACGGCGGCAAGCAGTGCGGTGGCTGCCGCCGAGGCGCGTAGCTACGCTGTCGCCGCCGTCGAGCGCAAGCAGGTCCGCCGCAATCCGGCGCCGCCGTTCGTCACCTCGACCCTTCAGCAGGAGGCGTCGCGCAAGCTGGGGTTCAGCGCCAGCCACACCATGCGCGTGGCGCAAAGGCTCTACGAGGGCGTCAGCATCGGCGGCGAGACGG
The DNA here is from genome assembly GCA_046348725.1 of Rhodospirillales bacterium. Taxonomy (GTDB): domain Bacteria; phylum Pseudomonadota; class Alphaproteobacteria; order Rhodospirillales; family Defluviicoccaceae; genus Defluviicoccus. The sequence goes on along the minus strand of JAXMDR010000030.1, from coordinate 17,497 downwards.
TCGGCCTCATCACCTACATGCGGACCGACGGCGTGCAGATGTCGGCCGAGGCCATCGCCGCCTGCCGGCGGGTGATCGACGCCGAGTTCGGCGGCCGCTATCTCCCCGACAAGCCGCGCCTGTACAAGACCAAGGCGAAGAACGCCCAGGAGGCGCACGAGGCGATCCGGCCCACCGATCTGACGCGCAAGCCGGCCGACGTCGCCGCCTACCTGGACAACGACCAGCGCCGCCTCTACGCGCTGATCTGGAAGCGGACGCTGGCGAGCCAGATGGAATCCGCCGTGCTCGACCAGGTGGCGGTGGATATCGCCTCGGAAGACGGGCAGGTGGTGTTCCGCGCCACCGGCTCGGTCGTCGCCTTCGACGGCTTCCTGCGGGTCTACCGCGAGGGCCGGGATGATCCGGAGGCGGAGGGCAGCCGGACCGGTGCGGGCGGCGACGACGGCGACCGGATGCTGCCCGACGTCGCCCGCGGCGAGGCGCTGGACCGGCTCGCCATCACCCCGGAGCAGCACTTCACCCAGCCGCCGCCGCGCTTCACCGAGGCGAGCCTGGTCAAACGCCTGGAGGAGCTCGGCATCGGCCGGCCGTCCACCTACGCCAGCATCATCTCGGTGCTGCAGGACCGCAAGTACGTTCGCCTGGAGAGCAAGCGCTTCGTCCCTGAGGACCGCGGCCGGCTGGTCACCGCGTTTCTCCAGAGCTTCTTCGACCGCTACGTCGCCTACGGCTTCACCGCTGCGCTGGAGGAGCAGCTCGACGACGTCTCCGGCGGGCGCATCGACTGGAAGACGGTGCTGCGCGACTTCTGGCGCGACTTCTCCGATGCCGTCGATGGCATCAAGGACCTGCGGGTCAAGGAGGTGCTGGACGCCCTCGACCACCTGCTCGGCCCGCACTTCTTCCGCGACGGCGAGAGCGGCCGCGATCCGCGCGCCTGTCCGTCCTGCGCCGACGGCCGCCTCGGTCTGAAGCTCGGCAAGTTCGGCGCCTTCATCGGCTGTTCCAACTATCCCACCTGCCGCTATACCCGGCCGCTGGTTCCGGCGAGCGCCGACGAGGCGCCGGCCGCGGGCAGCAACGGCGCACGGCTGCTGGGCGACGACCCGGCGACCGGCCTGCCGGTCAGCCTGCGCAAGGGACCCTACGGGCCTTACGTCCAGCTCGGCGAGGCCGCCGCCGCGGCCGTTGACGCGGCTGACGACGCTGCGACGAAGGCGGCCGACGAGGGCAACGGCCGCGCCGAGGCGGCCGCGATTCCCGCCGAGGAAGCCGATCCGGCACCGTCGGCGGGCAAGGCGAAGCGCAAGGCCAAGGCGAAGATGGCGAAGGCGCCGCCGGCGCCCAAGCCGAAGCGCATCTCGCTGCCGCGCGGCGTCGATCCGGAGACGCTCGATCTCGACAAGGCGCTGGCGCTGCTGGCGCTGCCGCGAAACCTGGGAGAGCACCCGGAGAGCGGCCAGATGATCAGTGCCGGTCTCGGCCGCTTCGGCCCCTACCTGCGGATGGGCGATACCTACGTCTCGCTGAAGGGCGACGACGACGTCCTTGCGATCGGCCTCAACCGCGCCGTCGATCTGCTGGCGAAGGCCCGTCCGCCGAAGGCCAAGGGCAAGGAGCTGGGGGTGCACCCCGCAGACGGCAAGCCGGTGCTGCTGATGGCCGGCCGCTATGGCCCCTACGTCGAGCACGGCAAGCTGCGCGCTACCCTGCCGGCGGGAACCGACGCGGAAGCGCTGGGGCTGCAGCAGGCCCTGAACCTGCTGGCCGAGAAGCAGGGGCGCAGCGCCGGCAAGGCGGCGAGGGCGGCGAAGCCGGCGACGTCCCGAAAGAGCGACGCCGAGCCGGCAAAGGCCACCCCGGCCAAACGGACGGCGAGCAAGTCCGCGGCGACCAAGGCCAAGCTCAAGGCTACCAAGAGCGCCGATGCCCCGGCGGCGAGGCCGGCTCAGCGCCGCAAGGCGGCGGGCTCGGGATGACGCCGCTGCCGCCCCCGGCGTGCATCCGGTGGTGAAAAGTCCCAGGGCCCGAACCGCACCGTTCCCTTCGCGCGAGGAGATCGCGGCGTTCATCAGCGAGAGCGAGACACGGGTCGGCAAGCGCGAGATCGCCCGCGCTTTCCGCCTGGATGCCGAGCAGAAGCTGGAGCTGCGCCGGGTGCTGAAGGCGATGGAGAGCGACGGCGCGCTCGGCCGCGACCGCGGCCGAAGGTTTCATCCGAAGGGGGTTCTGCCCAGCGTTGCCGTCATCGAGATCACCGGCATCGATACTGACGGCGAGACGACAGCGCGCCCGTTCAACTGGACGGACGGCCCGCCGCCACTGATCTGCGTTGTGCCGGAAAGGCGCAGCCGCTCGGCTTATGCGGTCGGCGAGCGGGTGCTGGCGCGGCTGCGGCCAACCGAGGGTGGAGCGTACGAGGCGCGGGTGATGCGCCGGCTGACGGCGGCGCCAAATCGGGCGCTGGGCGTGGTCACCAGGGTTGGCGAGAGCATCCGCATCGTTCCGGTCGACAAGCGCGCCCGCAGCGAGTTTCTGCTGTCGCCGGAAGCGGCGATGGGCGCGGCGCCGGGCGAGCTGGTGTGGGCGGAGGTGCAGCCGGGGCGGCCGCTCGGGCTGAAGCAGGCACGGGTGATAGAGCGCCTGGGATCGACCGCGGAGCCGGGCGCGATCTCGCTGATCACCATCCACGATCACGACATCCCCTACGAATTTCCGGCAGACGCGCTGGCGCAGGCGCAAGCGGCTGGTCCGGCGCCGCTCGCCGGCCGCGTCGATCTGCGATGGGTCCCGCTCATCACCATCGACGGCGAGGACGCGCGCGACTTCGACGATGCGGTGTGGGCCGAGGCGGACGGCGATCCCAACAACGCCGGCGGCTGGCACCTGCTGGTGGCCATCGCCGATGTGTCCTGGTACGTCCGCCCCGGCAGCGCGCTCGACCGGGCGGCGCTGCAGCGCGGCAACTCCGTCTATTTTCCCGACCGGGTCGTGCCGATGCTGCCGCAGGCGCTGTCCAACGGCTGGTGCTCGCTGGTACCGCAGGAGGACCGGCCGTGTCTTGCCGCCCACCTGTGGATCGATGGCGACGGCCATCTGCTCCGCCACCGCTTCGAGCGGGCGATGATGCGCTCCGCCGCCCGCCTGACCTACCGGCAGGTGCAGGCGACGCGCGATGCTGAGACCGGTGGTGCCGCTGCGTCGCCGGAGTTGGCGATGATCGCGCCGCTCTACGGCGCCTACGCGGCGCTGGCGCGCAACCGCGCCGCCCGCGGCGTTCTCGAGCTGGAGGTGCCGGAACGCAGGGTGCTGATCGCTCCGGACGGCGGGGTTGCCGGCATCGAGCTGCGCGAGCGGCTGGACAGCCACAAGCTGATCGAAGAGTTCATGATCGCCGCCAACGTCGCCGCCGCCGAGGCGCTGGAGGAGCGCAAGGCGCCCGCCATGTACCGCGTGCACGACCAGCCGAGCCGGGAGAAGCTGGAGAGCCTGCGCGAGTTCCTCGAGACCATCGACGTGCGGCTGCCGCGCGGCCAGGTGCTGCGGCCGCGCGACTTCAACCGCATCCTTGACCGCGTCGCCGGCCGGCCGGAGCAGCGCATGGTCAACGAGGTGGTGCTGCGCAGCCAGGCGCAGGCCGCCTACGATCCCGCCAACATCGGCCACTTCGGGCTGGCGCTGCGCCGCTACTGCCACTTCACCTCGCCGATCCGCCGCTACGCCGACCTTTTGGTGCATCGCGCGCTGATCCGCGCGCTGCGGCTGGGGGAGGGGAGCCTCCTCGGCGACGGCGAGGACTTCCCGCGCATCGCCGAGCACATCTCCGCTACCGAGCGCCGCGCCGCGGCGGCAGAGCGCGACGCGGTCGATCGCTACACCGCAGTCTATCTCGCCGAGCAGGTGGGCAGCGTGCTGCCCGGCCGGATCACCGGCGTCACCCGCTTCGGCCTGTTCGTCGCCCTCGACGGCTCCGGCGGCGATGGGCTGGTGCCGGTCTCTAGCCTGCCCGACGACTACTACGTGCACGACGAGAAGGCGCACTGCCTGGTCGGCCGCCAGCACGGCCTGACCTTCCGTCTCGGCGATGTTGTCGATGCCCGGCTGGTCGAGGCCAACCCGCTGACCGGCGGGGTGATCCTGGAGCTGATGGGCAGCGGCGGGGCGCCGCGGTCGCGCCCGCGCCGTGCGTCCGGCCCGCCGCGAGGCCGCATTCCCGCCCGGCGTAGACGATAGGATTTGCGATCGATGCCGCTCTCGCCGCCAGCCCTGGTCGAAGATGTCTTCGAGCATGCGCCGTTTGCGGCGGCGCATGCCTCGACGCTCGCCGAGACGGACGGCGGCCTCGTTGCCGCCTGGTTCGCCGGCACCCGCGAGGGCCATGGCGACGTCGGCATCTGGGTGGCGCGGCGTAGCGATGATTGTTGGTTGCCGCCGGTCGCGGTGGCGGACGGCCGCGTTACCTTCCGCCGGCGTTTTCCCTGCTGGAACCCGGTGTTGCTCCAGCCGGCGGCTGCGCCCCTACTGCTGTTCTACAAGGTGGGGCCCAGCCCCAGCCGGTGGTGGGGGATGGTGATGACGTCCGAGGACGGTGGCCGCAGCTGGTCGGCGCCGCGCCGCCTGCCGGATGGCATCCTCGGCCCGATCAAAAACAAGCCGGTGCTGCTGCCGGGCGGGCGGCTGCTCTGCCCGTCTTCCGACGAGCAGGGTCGCTGGCGGGTGCATCTGGAATGGACGGATGCCGGCGCCAGCTCGTGGCGGCGCGGTCCTTCGCTGAGCGATGGCCGCAGCTTTGCCGCTATCCAGCCCACGCTGATTCCGTACCCGGACAGCCGCATGCAGCTGCTCTGCCGCACCCGGCAGGGCGCGATCGCCTCCTGCTGGAGCGAGGACGGCGGGGAAAGCTGGACGGCGATGGCGCCGACCGACCTGCCCAACCCGGACAGCGGCATCGACGCCGTCGCCCTCGCGGATGGGCGCGCGCTGCTCGTCTACAACCACAGCCAGACGGCGCGCACCCCCCTCAACCTCGCCATCAGCAGCGACGGCGAAGCCTGGTCGGCGGTGGCGACGTTGGAGCACCAGTCGGGCGAATACTCGTATCCCGCCATCATCCAGGCCACCGACGGTACCGTCCACGTCACCTATACCTGGAACCGCCGCCGCATCCGCCACGTCGCGGTCTCTCCGAACGACTTCGCGCCCCGGCCCATCGAGCACGGCCTGTGGCCTGAGTAGCACCGGCACGGACAGCACCCTCACGCCGGCGGCGGGGCGCCATGAACTAGATCAGAATCACCGCCAGCGCAACCGCCGCCGCGGGTGAACGGTAGGACGAGGACACGGCAAATGACGCCGGTCTTGCGCGTCTGTCGCGCTTCGGTCGGGTCAAGTTGCGGGCGCATCGGCGCGACCTCCCGCTTTCTGCTCCTCGCCGCGGGGATCGCTCCCGTTAACGGCGGCCGATCGTAATAGTGCAAAGACGGCCGGAACTTTCCCTGGGCGGCGACGTTCAGGCCAGCAAGCGCCGACCTCCCCTCTGCTATCCCGGTTTGGCGCCTGACAAAACTACGGGCGGCAAGTGCCGCCCTTATTTTTGTGTGCCAGGCATGGCGCTGACCTTGGAGATGAAGTCCACTGCGGGCCTTGGTGACGGGAACCGCGAGCCGAAGGCAGCTGCGCCGTCGCGAGGCGGGGTGGGGAGGAAGCCGGAGGCGAACCTTGGAGCCGACGAACAGAAACCGGATACGAGGCCGGTGCGGTGGGGTAACCCGGCAATGGACGGGGACGCCCGATGCTCACCCGGACACACGCACAGGTAAATCCGGCGGCGACCAAGGGAAAGGGCAGCGTCTTACCCTGGGAGATCTCCCGGCCTCTCCGGGCGATCCGGAGCAGGAGGCCGGCGACGGCCTGCGACGGGTCGGGAGAAGTCAGCCGAGGCCGTAGTAGTCCGGGCAACCGGGCGAAGGGCCGAATCCCGGAGCAAGGAGCAGACCGGACCTCTCGATGGGCAGGACGCGGCAGCAAGGCCACGGACGTCAGCTGGACCTCTTCGACGAGGCCCGGTTGGCGGCGGGGCGCCACGACGATCCCGGCAAAGGCGGAACCGGCGCGGGGACGGTCGAGGAGCGGCAAGCGCCCACGGCGGGGTCCCGGCACCGAGCCTTGTCGCAAGACCTGATGGAGGAGATCGCCGGTTCGACGAACCTGAACCGAGCGTAAAAGCGGGTCAAAGCGAACCGGGGGGCGCCGGGAGTGGACAGGATGACCGTCACCGACCTGCGGCCCTGGATCGCCGCGCACCGCGAGACGCTGATCGGAGCCTTGCTGGACGGGAGCTACCGGCCGCAACCGGTGCGCGGGGTGGAGATCCCCAAGCCGGGCGGCGGGGTGCGGCAACTGGGCATCCCGACCGTGGTCGACCGCCTCGTCCAACAGGCGATCCTGCAAGTCCTGGAACCGATCCTCGACCCGACGTTCTCGTCATCGAGCTTCGGGTTCCCCCGGGGCGCAGCGCGCACGACGCGCTGCGTCGAGCCCGGAAGTTCGTGGCCGAGGGCCATGAGATCGTCGTCGATCTCGACCTGGAAAAATTCTTCGACCGGGTCAACCACGACATCCTCATGGCCCGACTGGCCCGGCGCATCGGCGACAAACGCCTGTTACGGATCATCCGTCGCTTCCTGGAAGCCGGCATGCTCCGAGGCGGCGTCTGCATCGACCGGCACCAAGGAACACCCCAGGGTGGCCCCCTGTCGCCCGTTCTCGCCAATCTGCTGCTGGATGACCTCGACAAGGAACTGGAACGGCGCGGACACCGCTTCTGCCGGTACGCGGACGACTGCAACATCTATGTGCGGTCCGAGGCGGCGGGTCGGCGGGTCATGGCGTCGGTCACCGCCTTCCTGGAAGGCCGGCTCCGGCTCCAGGTCAACCGGGAGAAGAGCGCCGTCGCCCCGACCGGGGAGCGCAAGTTCCTCGGTCATCGCCTGCTCGCCGGCGGCCGGCTGGGCATCGCTCCACGCAGCGTGGATCGCGCCAAAGACCGTCTGCGACAGATCACCCGGCGCAATCGGGGCATCCCGCTGGCGCGGATGATCGACGCGGTGAACGCCTTCACCACAGGCTGGGTCACCTACTTCCGTCACGCCGAACCCCGCGTGAAGCTGCGCACCCTCGACCAATGGCTGCGCCGCAAACTGCGATGCGTTCGGCTGAAGCAATGCAAGCGCACCTGGACGATCGCCGACTTCCTGCGGGGATGCGGCGTCCCGGAACGGTACGCCTGGATGCTGGCCCTCTCCGGAAAAGGATGGTGGCGCTTGGCCGGGAGCCCGCAGGCGACCCGAGCCATGCCCATCGCGTGGTTCGACTCGCTCGGGCTGGTCCGCCTCGAAAACCACTATCTCGCGGTCAACGCTCAGGGAAACCGCCGCGGTACGGGAACGTATGCCAGGTGGTGTGAGAGGGGGGAACCGCGAGGGACCCCCCTACTCGATTCAGTTTCCGTGACTTACGCGCTCGCGGCAGGGCTCGCGAAGTGGATCCGGACTGGACTCTGGCGGATCCAGGGACGATCCGACCACGGTAAATTCCGCGGCACTTTCCGCACGGTAGCCTGGATCCGGATCTGCCCGTCGGATCCAGCAGGGGTAGTGTCTGGAAGGTTCAGTAAAGGGGTGATGGGCCGGGAGGTCATGGTATGCGGGTGATGTTCGACGTCACCGATCCTGATGAGAGGAAGCACACCATGACCGAGCGGAAGGGTAAGGCGGAAGTCATCGACGTTAAAGCGGTGCTGGCCGGCGACGATGCGTTTGTTCGCACGGTGGTCCGCGCGGCGCTGCAGGAGGTGCTGGAAGCGGAGATGACGGAGGCGGTGGGCGCCGGCAAGGGCGAGCGGACGCCGAAGCGGCTCGGCTACCGCTCCGGCTACTACGGCCGGATTCTGATCACGCGGGTGGGCAAGCTGGAGCTGCGGGTGCCGCAGGATCGCGACGGCCGGTTCCCGACCGAGCTGTTCGAGCGCTACCAGCGCTCGGAGCGGGCGCTGGTGGCGGCGCTGGCGGAGATGTAGGTGCAGGGCGTGTCGACCAGGAAGGTCAAGGCGATCACCGAGGAGCTCTGCGGCCACAGCTTTTCGGCGTCGTCGATCAGCGCGATCAATAAGAACCCCCGGACTGTGATCCCATAGGCGCTAAAGTAGGCTTGCGCTCTGGAATCATTTGTGATTCCAGAGTGGGATGACTCACGAAGCGGTTGTTGATCGAGACTGGCAGGAGATTGTCGAACGGCTGGGCGGTACGGCTGCCCTGGAAGCAAGCGCGCGGGAAACAAAGGCGTTCCTGCGGGCGCGCGTAGTCAATAGCGCCGTCTCTCTTCTGCGTCTGATCCTGGCCTATTGCCTGAGCGAACGCGGTCTGCGGTCCACCGCTGCCTGGGCGACATCGATCGGACTTGTCGATATTTCCAACGTAGCGCTGCTTTACCGCTTGCGTCAGTGTGGGGACTGGCTGGCGGTGCTGGTCGGCCGCGCCCTGGCGGCGGCCGCGCCCCAGGCGAGTCGCGGCCGATTGCTTCGCATCGTCGATGCGACGACGGTGCCGAAGGCGGGGACGTTCGCCAAGACGCAGAACCAATTTGTGGCGTGTGCACAGTGCCTTCGATGTGCCCGGCGAACGCTTTGGATTCTTCGAGTTGACGGATCAGCAGGGTGGCGAGACGCTGGATCGCATCCCGGTCGTCCCGGGCGAGATCCGCATCGCCGATCGCGCCTATCTGCAGCCCGATCGCATGGCCGCAGTCCTTGACGCCGGCGCAGACCTCGTCGTGCGGGCCGGCTGGCGGAACGCGCGCTGGCTCGATGCGGCGGGCGAGCCGGTCGATCTTCTTGCCGAGCTCCGCGCCGGCACGGCCAGCGGGCTGATCGATCGACCAATCTGGCTTGGCCGCCAGTCGGGTGCGCCGCTGCGCCTGCGCCTCGTCGCCGTCAAGAAGACAGCGCAGGCAACCGAGGCAGCCAGACGCAAGGCATATCAGGCAGCCCGCGCCGGCGGGCATCAAATCTCGAAGGGCACACTCGCCGCCGCCGAGTGGGTCATCCTGATCACCTCGCTCGAACCGGCGGCTTTCCCCACCGCCGATGTCCTCGCGCTCTATCGCCTGCGCTGGCGCATCGAGCTCGGCTTCAAGCGCCTGAAGAGCCTGATCGGCTTGAAGAGACCGCCCGGCAGCGAGAGCGCTCCGCCAGAGCTTACGTCCTGGCGCATCTCCTGATGATCCTGTCGCTCGAACCGCTCGTCGACGCGTTCGAGGACTCTCCCCGCTCGGCTGCCGCCGCCTGACACGGCCCGCCGCCTGGCGTCTGCTGCGCCAACTCGTCGCCACGCTTCGTCGAGCCGTCATCCCGAGCCCACGATCGCCTGCCTTCAGCGCTGCGCGGCAAAGCTTCGACGACATCTCCGTGAGCCACCCCGACGACGAAGTTACCAAAAATTGGTGCGCCTATTTTAGCGCCTATGCGGGGCTACGGGGAGGCTACGGGGAGGGGCAGGGCACCGGCTCTGGCGGCGGGGACGGCGCCGAGGGAGGGGGGCCGATGGGTATTCTCAGCTGGATCGTCTTTGGGCTGATCGCCACGTTCATCATGCCTGGCGATGCGGCTTTTCATCAGCATCGTGCTCGGCATCGCCGGCGCGATCGTCAGCGGCTTTATCGCCAATTCGCTGGGCTACGGCGCCGTCGACGGCTTCAACTTCGCCAGCCTGATCGTCGCCGTGATCGGCTCGCTGGTCCTGCTCTTCGGCTACCGGATGCTGCGTCGGTAGCGCCTTACGCCACCGCCGCCTGCTTGCCGCGCGCGGTGTCGGCGACGCCGTCGATCTCCTCGTCGGTCAGGTCGGCCAGATTCTCCAGGGCGCGGACCCATTCCGCCAGATCCTGCCACTGATGAGCGAAGACCACCCGCCGCACCTCGGCAATATTCCCCATGGCAACCCCCTGTCACGCTGTCGCCTCTGCGGGGGCTCTTCGCATCTCGGGTGAAGTCCCCCGGAGCAGGCGATGGAAAAGCGTAACAGCGAAAACTCTATCAAAGATTAACGCATTCCGCTGTGGTGCGGATCACATTGAGCGCCGTATCTTGTGGAAAAGTTGCCTCGGCGCAACGGGCCGTCAGCTGCGCAGCGCCGCTGCCACGTCGGTGTAAGCCGCGACCCGGCCGATTGGCCCCAGCGTCGCAGATCGACGCTGCGCCGCCGTCCCCCCCGTCGCCCCGGCGGGATCTGCGGGGCGATGACCGCCCATTCCGCATCGCTCAGGTCGCTCGGGTAGCGCAGGCCGACTCGACAATGACTGGCGCGACCTTTTCGGGGTTCCACATGCTCAGCCTCCTTCACGGAGACCCCCTTGAATTCACAACCGATTCCTCCGATTCAACAAGTTTGTGGACCGGCTCTTAATGCGCTTCATTTATCCGGTTGAGCTGACAGAGGTACGGGAAGGGCCGCCGGAAAATCACTGTGTGCTGGTAACATTCCCTGACCTGCCGGAAGCGAACACCTTTGGCAAGGAAAGGGCGGACGCGCTTGCCAGCGCCGTGGATTGTCTTGAGGTGGCGCTTGCCGGCCGCATCAAGGACCGGACGGATATTCCTTGTCCGTCACCGGCGCACAGCCGGCCGACCGTCGCGCCCGGCAATCTGATCGCGGCGAAGGCGGCCCTCTCCCTCGCCATGCGCCAGGAGGATGTGCGCCCGGCCGAACTCGCCCGCCGCATGAACGTCGATCAGCCGTCGATCAGCCGGCTGCTCGATCCGAAGCATGCCAGCCGGCCGGCGCAATTCGATGCAGCCTTCGCCACCCTCGGCAAGCGTCTGGTGCTGTCGCTGGAAAATGCCGCGTAGGGCGACCGCGAGGATGCGCCGCATAACGATGGCGGAGTACCACATCAACCTGTTCTACAGCGACGAGGACGGCGGCTGGATCGCCGACATCCCGGACCTCGCCCTGTGCTCGGCGTTCGGCGAAACGCCGGAAGAGGCATTGCGGGAGGCGATGATCGCCAAGGAGGCCTGGCTGGCGGCCGCCCGCGAGTTGGGTCGGCCGATCCCGGAGCCGCGCTACCGTCCGGCGATCTACCAGACCGCTTGAACCGAGACGCCGTGGTGCGCTTCGCTGGGGCTCAGCAGCACCCTACGTCGGGCTCGGCGGCCGACGTCGTGCGAAAGCGTAGCGGAAAGCGCTGGGGGCGCTGGCCGGCGGCGGTGGATCCGGCTAGCTCTCAGCACATCAGGAAGTGGTCCAACTTCCGACTCAGGAGCTGCCGTGACGTTCGCTTGACTGATCAGATCATCGTCGAAAACGGATTCCATTTGGACCGGCACGTTGCTCTCGTCATGCGTGGACTTGGTCCGCGCATCCACGCGGTCTTAACTTGGCACTCTGACTGCGGCAAGTCGTGGATGGCCGGGACAAGCCCGGCCAGGACGGTACATAATCGTGCATCGAGTCTGAACCAGCCATTTTTCGGTCAGGCTCTCCATCGTTGATGGCCAGGTGCGCATTATTGTGGTCGCCTAACATCGTGAAAGCGACGAGATCAAGCCCGGCACTTCGGCATCGATGATCTCCGCCACTCAGGGCCGGATCAAAAGCTGTTCAGATGGGTCGCCGTCTATGCGGCAAGTGGCATGGTGAATTGGTGATGATAGCGATCGCTGGTTTCCAGCCCGGCGAGCGAGCACAAGGCATAGCCGAGGAACTTCAGTCTGACGCTGAACGGGCTCGACGCGTCCGAGCGTGTACCGGATGGCGGGAGGGCGGGGAGCGCCTAATAGAGGGCCGAGGGCTGGCCGCCGCTCGGGCTCACGTGGGCAACCCGTTCGAAGAACAGCGCCTGACTGACCGCCGCCTTCACCTGTTCCGGGCTGAACGGCTTGGTGATGAGGAAGGTCGGCTCCGGCCGGCGCCCGGCAAGCAGGCGTTCGGGGAAGGCGGTGATGAAGATCACCGGCACCTCGAAGCTGGTCAGGATGTCGCGCACCGCATCGATCCCCGACGAGCCGTCGGCGAGCTGGATGTCGGCCAGCACCAGCCCCGGCCGGTGGGCGCGGGCGGCGTTGACGGCGGCATCGCGGGTGGGGGCAATGCCGAGGACGCGATGACCGAGGGATTCGACGATCTGCTCCAGGTCCATGGCGATGAGCGGCTCGTCCTCGATGATCAGCACCGTCGTCGCCGTCTGCTCGTCGATATCGCGCACCGCCTGGTCAACGAGTTCAGCGATGGTGGCCAGCTTCACGTCGAGCACGGCCGCCGCGTCATGATGGCTGAAGCCTTCGACGACGGTCAGCAGCAGCGCCTGGCGGCTGAGCGGCGTGAGCTGGCGCAGCCGCCGTGCGGCAACGGCCTCGCTGGGATCCTCGGGCGACCCCTCGCCCTCGTCGATGCCTTCGCACGGCGGCGTGGCGGACGACCAGATGGCGTGGAAGACCCGGTAAAGGCCGATGCGGACGTCACCCGCGGGAAACTCGCCGGGAGCGGCGATGATGCTCTCCAACGTCGCCGCGACATAGGCGTCTCCCGCCTCCTGGCTGCCGGTCAACGCCCTCGCATGCCGGCGAAGATAGGGGAGAAGCGGAGCGATCCGCTCCGACAGACGTTGCATCCCTTATTGCCCTCGTTGTCGGCCGATCTCGTCGCTGCAAGGGCCTTTGCCGCGCAGCCGCCCGCAAAGCGTGTTATAGAGCAGCGAAAATATCCTGGGAACCGTTTTTGCCAAAGGGCGTTAAGCCCGCACCTCCCAGGGTGTCAACCGACCATCATGGCAGACTGGGGCCAGCGATGAGCGAACAAGGGCATGGCCCTGCCGAGAAAAAAAGGATGCGAACAGCCCTGCAACGAAAACAGACGTGGCCGCCGGACGCGCGAAATCCGGAGGTTAGCGAGCGCGCCGACTGGATCGGCAAGGAGCTCCGCAAGGTCTTCGACGAGACGGTCAGCGAGGCGGTGCCGGACCGGCTGGCGGCGCTGATGGCCAAGCTGCGCGATGCCGAGGGCGAGGGATCGGGTCCTTGACAGCAGATCCGGATTCCAAGGACGTCAAGGTTCTCATCATCGACATCATCCCCAGCCTCCGTGCCTTCGCCCGGACGCTGGTGAACGACCGCGACCGCGCCGACGACCTTGTCCAGGAGACGGTCCTAAAGGCGCTGAGCAACCTCGATCGCTTCCAGATCGGCACCAACATCCGCGCCTGGCTGTTCACCATCCTGCGCAACTCGTTCTTCTCGGAGCTGCGCAAGCAGCGCCGCGAGGTGGCCGACAGCGACGGCAAGTACGCCGCGCAACTGACGACGCGGGCAACGCAGGTGGACAAGGTGGAGCTGCGCGACTTCCGGCGGGCGCTGGAGAAGCTCCCCTCGGAGCAGCGGGAGGCGCTGATGCTGGTGGGGCCCGCCGGCTTCTCCTACGAGGAGGCGGCAAACATCTGCGGCTGCGCCGTCGGCACCATCAAGAGCCGGGTCAACCGCGGCCGCAACCGCCTGACCGAGATGATCGAGGGCGAAACCCCGAAGCCCTCGCGCAGGATCTGCGCGTAATCCCGCTGGCAGTCCGGCCGGCCGGACGCCGTAGCTGCGGTAGGGTGCCGCTGGGCGCAGCGAAGCGCACCGGTGGTTCGGAGGTCCGGTACAACCCTGTGTACCCGTCGCGATGGTGATGCCTTACTTTCGCACCATCGGTCGCGGCCGCCCCGGAGGTCGGGAAATGAGGACACTCAAGATCGCCTTGCCGGAGAATGAGCGGCGGGCCATCGCGATCACCCGGAACCGCCATCGCGATCATCCGCAACCAGAGAGGCGCCGCCTATGCGGGCGGCGCCTCTGCTCGGCGTTGCGAGGCTTAGAGCGGGCGGCTCAGCGGACCGGGTCGAGCTGCTTGCCTTTGCGCTTCCTGACCACCGCCGGCGGCTCGTTCGGATCGGGGTAATCGAACGCCGGCTTGCCGTTCTCGATCTTCACCTGGACGATGCCGCCGCGCTCCAGCTTGCCGAACAGCAGTTCCTCGGCGAGCGGCTTCTTGATGTGCTCCTGGATGATACGGGCCAGCGGCCGCGCGCCGAACAGGTGATCGTAGCCCTTGTCCGCCAGCCACAGGCGGGCGTCGTCGGTGAGCTCGATGGTGACCTGGCGGTCGGCGAGCTGCGCCTCCAGCTGCATCACGAACTTGTCCACCACCCGCTGCACCACCTCCGGCGTCAGGCTGGAGAACGGGATGATGGCATCGAGCCGGTTGCGGAACTCCGGCGTGAACATCCGCTCGATCGCCTCCTGGTCGTCGCCGATGCGCTCCTCGCGCTCGAAGCCGATCGCCGGCTTCGCCAGATCCGCGGCTCCCGCATTGGTGGTCATGATCAGGATGACATTGCGGAAATCGACGCTCTTGCCGTTGTGGTCGGTCAGCTTGCCGTGGTCCATCACCTGCAGCAGGATGTTGAACAGGTCGGGATGCGCCTTCTCGATCTCGTCCAGCAGCAGCACCGCGTGCGGCTGCTTGTCGATGGCGTCGGTCAAAAGGCCGCCCTGATCGAAGCCGACGTAGCCCGGCGGCGCGCCGATCAGCCGGCTGACGCTGTGGCGCTCCATGTACTCCGACATATCGAAGCGCACCAGATCGATGCCCAGCACGTGGCTGAGCTGGCGGGCGACCTCGGTCTTGCCGACGCCGGTCGGGCCCGAGAACAGGTAGGAGCCGATCGGCTTTTCCGCCTCGCGCAGCCCGGCGCGGGCGAGCTTGATGGCGCTCGCCAGCGCGGTGATCGCCGCATCCTGGCCGAACACCACCGTTTTCAGGTCGCGCTCCAGCGTCGCCAGCGCCTTGCGGTCGTCGGACGAGACGCTCTTCGGCGGGATGCGGGCGATCTTCGCCACCACCTCCTCGACGTCGCGCACAGTGACCGTCGTCCGCCGGCGGTTCTGCGGCAGCAGCATCCGCGCCGCCCCCACCTCGTCGATGACGTCGATGGCCTTGTCCGGCAGCTTGCGGTCGTTGATGTAGCGGGCCGACAGCTCGACCGCCGCCTTCAGCGCGTCGGCGGTGTACTTCACCTTGTGGTGGTTCTCGAAGCACGACTTCAGGCCCTGCAGGATCTTGACGGTGTCTTCCAGCGAGGGCTCGTAGACGTCGATCTTCTGGAACCGCCGGACCAGCGCCCGGTCCTTCTCGAAGTGGTTGCGGTACTCCTTGTAGGTGGTCGAGCCCATGCAGCGCAGGTTGCCCGAGGCCAGCGACGGCTTGAGGATGTTGGATGCATCCATCGATCCACCGCTGGTGGCGCCGGCGCCGACCACGGTGTGGATCTCGTCGATGAACAGGATCGCGCCCGGGGTTCCTTCGAGCTCGGAGATGACGTTTTTCAGCCGCTCCTCGAAGTCGCCGCGGTAGCGCGTGCCGGCGAGCAGCGAGCCCATGTCGAGGGCGAAGATGGTCGACGCCTTCAACACCTCGGGGACATCGCCGCGGATGATGCGCCATGCCAAGCCTTCGGCCAGCGCCGTCTTGCCGACACCCGGATCTCCGACAAACAGCGGGTTGTTCTTGTTCCGCCGGCAGAGGATCTGGACGGTCCGCTCGATTTCCATTTCGCGTCCGATCAACGGATCGATCCGGCCATCGGACGCCTTCCGGTTCAGGTCCACGCAGTAGCTTTCCAAAGCTTCATGCCCTTTGCGAACAACCTTTTCGCCGCCGCTCTCGTCGTCGGTGCCTTGCACCGATCGCCGACGCTGCTCGCCCGGTATCTTGGAAATGCCGTGGGCGATGAAGTTCACGGCATCGAGGCGAGTCATCTCCTGCACCTGCAAGAAGTAGACCGCGTGCGACTCGCGCTCCGAAAAAAGCGCGACCAGGACATTTGCCCCGGTGACCTCATCGCGGCCCGATGACTGGACATGAATGACGGATCGCTGAACCACCCGCTGGAAGCCGGCGGTGGGCTTGGGATCGGTTGCCGCCGCTGCCCGCAGGCTGTGCAACTCGTTGTCGACGAAATTGGTCAGCTCCTGCTGCAGCTGGGCAAGGTCGACACCGCATGCCTTCAACACTGGCGAGGCATCCTGGTCGTCGGTCAGCGCCAGGAGCAGATGTTCGAGGGTCGCATACTCGTGCCGGCGCTCCGTGGCCAGCGCCAGAGCGCGATGCAGGGTCTGTTCTAGATTGCGCGACAGCATCTTGCGGTCCCTAGTCCGTTCCGTCTTTCTCGATGGTACACTGCAGCGGGTGCTGATGCTGGCGCGCCAGATCCATCACCTGGTTCACCTTGGTCTCGGCGATCTCGTAGGTGAACACGCCGCACACGCCGACGCCACGATGGTGGACATGCAGCATGATCCGCACCGCGTCTTCGTGGGCCTTGCTGAAAAACCGCTCGAGAACATGCACGACGAATTCCATCGGCGTGTAATCGTCATTGAGCATCAGAACCTTGTACATCGCCGGCTTCTTCGTCTTGGCGCGCGGCTTGGTGACGACGCCGGTCGAAGGTGTGCCGTCGGGGTTGCGCCTGTCGGATCGGCTCATCGATGCTCGCGGTCTCTCGCTTGATCCATACGTCTCGTATGCAATAACTACGCCGCAGACCTGGGGGGCCATGCGCCCTCAAATATATTCATTTTCGTTCTCGGGAAAAGCCCCGAGGCGGCCGCAAACCGCCGCCGCCTTAGCACCCGAACCCGTCCAGCGGGCGATCCCGCAAAGCCGCGGAAGGACTTACCGGAAGAATGCGCGACGCAAATCGTCGCGAAGGAGCGATTCGATGCGGGCGCGCAGCGGATAGAAGGCCTCCCAGCTGACGTCGCGGGCGATGCGCGCCAGAAGGCCGGTCCGCCGCCATGCTTCGCCTGCCAGCCGCACCGCATGATCCCGCTCGAGGGCCAGCAGGGCGCGGGTGGTGCGGCAGCTCTGCCGTGCCCGGTGCACGGTGAAGGAATCGTCGATGGCGGTAAGCACCATGGCGAAGGCGGCGGCGTTGCAGACGCGCGCGCCACTGATGAAAATCTCCAGTGACTTGACGGCAACAGTTGTTTCCCGGAGGAGGGAATGGTGCCAGTCGGCGAGGGGGAATGCGGCGAAGCCGGCTGCCGCATCAGCCGGCAGATTTCTCCCGGAGGCTTCGTCGCCTTCGGCAATATCCTCCCCGCTGGCGGCAGACCCAGGAGTGACGATCGACGCTTCAGCCATGCACCTCTCACAGTCACGGCCGTTTGCCGCAACCACACCCGCCGGGGCCAGAGGCACCTGCGGAGCGAAAGGCAACGGCCGGCTAGATGCGTACTCGGATCAATATAATGAAACGAGTCGGCACGGACTACCGAGGATTTGCAAAAGCCTGCAATGCGCTGGGCAGGGGACAAACCCCGCCCGGGGGCTTGGCGACGGCAGGCGGGTCGGCGGCGACGGGCTGCGGGCCTACGGTTCGCCGGTGGCTGCCGGGCGCG
>JAXMDR010000029.1:0-29488 GCA_046348725.1 Rhodospirillales bacterium | reverse complement strand
CTCCCGCCGCCGGGAGAAGGGGGCGCCGACAGGCTCAGAACACCTTCATTAGCCGAAAATTGAGGCCGAAGGTGTTCTGGAAGCCACCTTCGCGCCACACGTCGGTGCGCACCTGAGTCTCCATTTGCAGATCGGGCGTGAACCAGTATTGGGTGGCCAAGCGCAGCGACTGCGCTTCCGTCGACAGCCTGGGGTCGCTTTCCCCCTTGATTCTCGTGTATCCGCCCCAGGTGCCCGAGTACCCGGGAGCCACATTCCATTCGGGTGTGATGTAGTAGCGAAGCCATGCTTGAAATTGGTAGGTGGGGTCCTGTTCCAGCTTGTCACGACCGGGACCGAAGGAATCGTTGTCACCGTAGATGGTGGTATCAAAGTAGAAGTCGGCCGCCCACTTCTCTGCGAAATGCTCAACGTAACCCAGCTGCATAGCGCCCTTCCAGCGGTTCTCACCCGTGTTCAGGACCTGGTTCCGATGGTAATTGCCCACTGGCAGCCAGAGGAACGGAGTTATACCGAACCAGCGCTTCTTCTCTTGGTCATTGATTATCCAGAATGTGCTGGCGAGAATTAGGTCGTAGAAGCCGTGAGCATCATCCAGATCCTCGCCGCCCAACTTGCCGTTATTCTGAAAACCATAGATCACGAAGATCTGAGGATCGGCAGTGATACCGAAGATATCGACGAAGTGGACCGGGCGGAGAATGCCCGTTTGCGTGTTCAGATGGCTGTCCGAGACGCTGCTGCCGGAGCGGGTGACGAACCGCTCATTCCAATTGAAGAGACCGTAACCTATCAGCAGGCTGGTGCCGGGCGGTGCTGCCTCGTACTCGCCGGGATCGACGTCGACGGCGCGGGCCGGGCTTGGAGCCGCGAACGACAAGGCGATGGCGAGCGCACCCGCCAGCGTCGCCGACTTGTGGTGGCGCAGTTGCATATCCGTTCCCTCCCCGTTTCGTGCCGGAACGCCGCTTGGCAGCCGTTCTCGGTATCGTCGGGAAGCGTAGGCGGATCCGGCGGGACACTCTTGCCTGTGAGTGTCATCGTCTCGTCTGTTAATGCCAAAACAGTTTCGACTTTCGTCTTATGAAGTGCCAGCAGCGCCGGCATCACTCTTCTCCTTTAGTCGGACGTGCCGCTATCTTTGCCGTTTCGCTTTGTCTTTTATCAGCCGGTATGCAAGCGTGCCCAGACACCGGGAGTGATTTCCCGGTGGTTCTGCGGTTCCGGCCCGGTCGCGCCCAATGGAAAACCCTGCCGGCGGAGGGCAAAGGGAGGTGTGCAGATGGAAGAGGCGCTCTCCCGCCCACCCGAACGCTGCGACGACGCAGGCGGCTGCGTGCGCCAATGGTCCGTCGGTGGCGCCCGGATGAGCGAGATTGCTTACGCAGGCAAGGAACCGCACACCGGAGATGCTGACGCAGAGCCGGATGAGCGCATGTTTCTCGCCGTCTTGCAGTTGGCCGGCAGCGCCATCGTAGCGCACGGTCGCCTTGAAGTGCTGCTGCAGACGGGTGATGTCGCGCTGGTCGACGGCGGGCGTGCCCGCTGGTCGAGCGCCGGCGAGCATGGCCGGCAGCTATGCCTGCATTTGCCGCAGGCGTGGCTGCGCGGCCGGCTTCCGAGCGGCGCATTACCGCAAGTCCGCGTCCTCGCTGGACACGTTGGCCTCGGTGCGCTGCTCGCCGGCCTGCTGAACGGCCTGCGCAACGGCGGGGAAGACCTGGACGCGGGGCTCCAGGCAGCGGTGCACGATGCCGTCGTCGGTCTCGTCATCGCCGTGCTGACGCGGTTGCACCCAGGCGCCCGCGCGGGCGCCACCCATCGTCCCTTGTCCTCCGCGGCGATGCTCCGCTGGCCCGCCCTGTGCGCCTTCATCGAGACGCGGCTGCGAGAGCCATCCTTGTCTCCGGACGACGTCGCACGCGGCAATGGCATCTCGACGCGGCATCTGCACCGGCTGTTTCACCAGGCCGGAACTTCGTTTGGCACCTTCGTCCGCGACCTGCGGCTGGCCCGCTGCCGTGCGGACCTCGCCGATCCACGCTGCGCCGACCTCTCCGTCACCGCCATCGCCTTCCAGTGGGGTTTCAGCGACTCCGCGCATTTCTCGCGCAGCTTCAAAGCCACCTACGGCATCACCGCCCGTGCCTTTCGCCACCGGAGGTTCTACTGATCCGCCCCTGGCGGCGGGTCATGTGCAGAAGCGGGCACCGGCTGGTTTGCAGCAAGGCGATCATGCCATCGTCGAACCGCCAGCAATCGACGGCCGTCGATCTGCCGCCCGGTAGGTGCCGGCCTCGCGTGTGCCCCAACGACGCCTGCCGATAAAAGCGGCGTGTACAGCCGATGGGAATCGGCTAACATGCAACCATTGATCATGGACCAAAAGGGGGGGAAAGACGATGGCGCTCCTGGAAGAGCCGTTCGGCTTCGGTCTTATCGGTAAAATCATCGACGGCTTCACGGTTGCCGACAGCGCGTTCAGCCCGCGCCGGCTGCAAGCGCTGCGGCAGCAGGCTGTCGGCGGCGATGCCACGCTGCATCTCGCCTACATCTACGCCGTCGTCAGCGGCGATACGGTGGAACGGCTGCCGCAGCCGCTGATCTTCGTCGTCGCCGGGCCGGGTCAGGCGGTCGCCAAGCCGTGGCACAAAGCCTACCCGCCGGAAGACTACAAGCTCTGGCCGGTCGATCCGCGTGAGGACGGCATCGCCCTCGACGTCGAGTTCGGCGCCTATGCCGATCTGCTCGACGGCGGCGAGGGCGAGGATGATGATGATTCGTTCGCTGATGGCGACTTCCCGGCAGACGGCGGCGCAACGCTGATTCGCGGCCCGGACGGCCGCGTCTACTGCGTCCCCGCCAGCCTGGAAGCGTTCGAGGTTCTCGACGAGGATGTGCGCTCGCAGCTCGACCTGTCCGGCGGCAACGAGCTTGGCTCCTTCCGCATCAAGGCGCTTGCCGGTCACGGCGCCTTGGTTGCGCGCGGCGCGGTCGCCCGCGGTGCAATGGCGGCACGCGGTGCCATGGCCGCACGCGGTGCAATGGCGGCACGCGGCGCCATGGCCGCACGCGGTGCGATGGCGGCACGCGGTGCCATGGCTGCGCGCGGCGCGATGGCAGCACGCGGTGCCATGGCTGCGCGCGGCGCGATGGCAGCACGCGGGGCAATGGCCGCCCGAGGTGCGATGGCAGCACGCGGTGCCATGGCGGCGCGCGCCGCGCTCGTCGGCGCGCCGCACGCAGACCGCGAGGCGTTAGGGGACACCCGGGCGCCGCCATCCTTCAAGGTGGCGGCGCCGGGCGGTCAGGCAGCCTCCTCGATGATCTGCTGCAGGCGGGAACGGTCCAGCACGGTGATCGAGCCGCGGCCGAGCTTGATGATGCCGTCGTCTTCCCACGAGCGGAGCTGCTTGTTCACCGCTTCCCGAGACGTGCCGATCATCGCTGCCAGCGTGTGCTGCTGGATGCGCACGCCGCGCTTCTTGGCATCCTCGGTCTTGTCGCGATGGTGGTCCCACAGATAGATCAGCCGCTTGGCGAGACGGCAGCGCAGGTCGAGGAAATTGACGTCCTCCAGCTGCTCGCTGGTCCAGCGCAACCGCTGGCACATCACCTCCAGCAACCGGATGCACACCTCGGGATTGCCGGCAAGGCACGGAAGGAAGTCGCGGCGGGTGAGGATCAACAATTCCGCGGGCTCCATGGCGAAGGCGTCGGCGGTCCGCTCGCCCCCGTCGATCAAGGCGATCTCGCCGAAAACCTCCCCGGGGCTGATGACGTTGAGCACCACCTCGCGGCCTTCGCTCGAGTAGGAGCAGATGCGCACCCGTCCCGACAGCACTGCCATCATCGCCGTGCCGGGGTCGCCCTTCAGGAATACCGGCTCGCCGGCCTTGTAGTGGCGGGTCGCCGACATCTGCGCCAGACGGTCGAGATCCGCGGGCAGGAGGTGTTTCAGCAGAAAATGCTCCCCCAGGATGCGTCGGACATCGTGCATCGCCGGCCCTCCACCCTCCATTCACGCCTTGTTCTTGTCCGGCGCCTCAGCCCGAGTTTGTCACCCCTCGCCGGCAACGACAATCCCGAGTGCGGGGTGATCTCCCCGTCGCGCGCCAACCGTCGCCAATTGCTTCCCGGCGGTATGCGTACTAGTTTTGGCCGATGAATCCGAGGCTGTCCGACGTCGAGTCCCGACGCTGGTTCTGGAGGCCGGCGCTGGTCGCCGCGGCGGGAGCCCTCGCCATCGGCGTCGCCATCGGCATCAATCTCTGGCAGGGACGCGACACGGAGAATGGCGGCCGCGAGGTGCCGGCAGAGGGCCATGCGCCGCCGCTTCCCGTCGACGTCCAGCAGTCCGCAGCCGCCTCCCCGCTACCCAGTTTCGATGTGGTTCGTATCAATCCGCAAGGAGACACGGTGATCGCCGGCCGCGCCGAGCCCGGCGCCGAGGTCGTGCTGCGCGACGGCGATAACGAGCTCGGCGCGGTGACCGCCGACAGCCGCGGCGAGTGGGTGTTCCTCCCAGACAGACCAATGCCCGCCGGCGCCCATCGCCTGCACCTGCTGATGCGGCGCGCGAAGGGTGGAGAGGTCGCTTCGACCGAAGAGGTGCTGGTGGTGGTGCCGAAGCCCGGGGAGGACGTGGCCGGCCGTCCGGCAGATGCCTCGGCGCAGCCGCTGGTGCTGCGCGTCCCGCGGGAGGGCGGCCCGAGCACCGTCCTGCAGAAGCCGGTCGCCGGCAGCGCCGCCGGCGGCCTCGGCGTCGACTTTGCCGACTGGCAGCATGGCCAGCTGGCGCTGAGCGGCCACGCCACGCCGCAGGCCCGGATGCGCATCGTCATCGACGGCAAGCCGGCCGGCGAGGTGGTCGCCGACGCTGCCGGAAGGTGGCGGCTGGTAATGCAGGGCAGCATCAGCCCTGAGCTCCACACCCTGACGCTCGAGCAGCTTGACGCCCGCGGCGCGGTGACGGCGAAATCCGCCGTGCCCCTGGCGCTGCAGGATCTCGCCGGGCCCGGCGGCGAGGCGCGCGGCGATGACCGCCTCGTCATCGTCCAGTCCGGCAGCAACCTGTGGCGGATCGCCCGCGCCGGCTACGGCCGCGGGACCGCGTATACAATCATCTACAAGGCCAATCGGGGAGCGATCGCCGATCCGGACCGCATCTATCCAGGCCAGGTGTTCCGCCTGCCCGGAGAGGCGTCCACGGCGGCTCCGCGTGAGTGAGAGGGCTCGTGCTGGAAACGCTGCGCAAGGCAATGCTGGTGCCGGTCAATCCTGCCGGTCGCCCGTTCATCGGCGGCTTCGCGCTGGTGGCGCTGCTGCTGTGGATGATATCGGGCGTTTTGGGGGTGCTCGGAGTGATCGCGACGGTTTGGTGCGTCTATTTCTTCCGTGACCCTGATCGCTTCACCCCGGCGCGGAGCGGGCTGATCGTCAGCGGCGCCGATGGCATCGTCAGCGCCGTTGCCGAAGCCTTGCCGCCGCCCGAGCTGGAACTGCCGGCACGGCCGTTGACCCGTATCTCGGTGTTCCTCAACGTTTTCGATGTGCACGTCAACCGCCTCCCCATTGACGGCACCATCGGTGCCATCCGCTACCATCCCGGCAAGTTCCTCAACGCCGCCCTCGACAAGGCCAGCGAGGACAACGAGCGCAACGCCGTCCGCATCGACACCGCCGAGGGGCCCTCGGTGGTTGTCGTGCAGATCGCCGGCCTGATCGCCCGCCGGATCAAGTGCTGGATCAACGAAGGCGAGGCGGTGCGCGCCGGCGCCCGCTTCGGGCTGATCCGCTTCGGCAGCCGGGTCGATGTTTATCTGCCGGAAGGAATCGCGCCGCTGGTGGCGCCGGGGCAGCGCTGCATCGCCGGCGAGACGGTGATCGCCGACCTGCGCGCCCAGGAGCCGGCGCGCCTGGCGGAGCGCCGCTGACGTGCCGTTCCCGGGGCGCCTCGAGCGGCGGGAGCGTCGGCAACGCCTGCGTGGCCTGCACATCAACCGCATGATTCCCAACGTCATGACCCTGCTGGCGCTGGCGGCAGGGCTCAGTGCCATCCGCCTTGCACTGCACGAGCGCTGGGAGCACGCGGTGCTCGCCATCCTCGTCGCCGGCATCCTCGACGGCCTTGACGGACGGATCGCACGCATCCTCAAAGGAGCAACGCGCTTCGGCGCCGAACTGGATTCGCTCTCCGACTTCCTGTGCTTCGGCGTGGCGCCGGCGTTCACCCTCTATTTGTGGTCGCTGCAGAACGCCGGGCGGATCGGCTGGGCGCTGGTGCTGCTGCTGTGCATCTGCTGCGCGCTGCGCCTCGCCCGCTTCAACACCGACCTGGAGGAAGAGGAGCGGCCGCTGTGGACCCGCAACTTCTTCACCGGCGTGCCGTCGCCGGCCGGCGCCGGCCTCGCGCTGTGCCCTATGCTGCTGTCGTTCCAGATCGATGCCGAATTCGTCCGTCATCCGGCATTCGTGGGCTTCTTCGTGCTGACTACATCGCTGCTGCTGGTCAGCCGGGTGCGAACCTTCACCTTCAAGAAGGTTCGCATTGCGCACCGCTGGGTGCTGCCGGCCATGCTCGGCGTCGGGCTCTATCTGGCGCTGCTGTTCAGCACCCCCTGGGCCACCCTGACGCTGACGCTGCTGGCCTACGCCGCGTCAATCCCGCTCAGCGTGCGCAGCTACGAGCAATATCGGAGGCGGGCCGCCGTTCCGGCGCCTGCCAGCATTGGCAGGTCCGACGACGCCTCCTCTCCCCCCGTTTGAGCCATACTTGCCTTGGCGCAAGGCTCCATCTCGCTTATGATTGCCGCTACCGGCGGCAGGGCCGGGTGGTCGATTGCTTTCATGTTGCTCAGCCGGATTGCGGTTTCACTGCTGCTCTCAGCGCTGTGCGGGGGATTGCTGGCCTTCGCCGCACCGACGGGACCAGGATCCGACGCCCGTTTCGTGCGCATCGGCACCGGCCCGGTCGGCGGCACCTTCTTTCCGGTCGGCGGCAGCATCGCCATCATCATCTCGGGCCCGCCGGGGGCGGCTCCTTGCGGCCGCGGCGGCTCATGCGGCGTCCCGGGACTGATCGCCGCGGCGGTCTCGACCAGCGGCTCGCCCGACAACGTCCGTCAGCTCGCCGCCGGCAGCATCGAGCTGGCGCTCTGCCAGGCCGACACCGCCCGCGAGGCCTTCGCTGGCGACGGCGCCTTTGCCGGGCATCCGGTCCGCTCGCTGCGGGCGATCGCCAATCTGTTTCCGGAGGCGCTGCACGTGGTGGTGCGCGAGGGCACCGTCCACAGCGTCGCCGAATTGCGCGGCAAGCGGGTCTCGCTGGGAGAAACCAATTCCGGCACGCTCACCGCCGCCCGGATGGTGCTGCGCACCGCCGGCCTGCGCCTGCGCGACATCACCCCGTCCTACGAACGGCTCGCCCGCTCCGTCGATATGCTGGTCACCGGCGAGATCGACGCCTTCTTCGTCGTCGGCGGCGCGCCGGTGACCGCGGTTGCCATGGCCGCCGAGCGCATGCCGGTATCGCTGCTGCCGATCGCCGCCGGCGACGCCGATAAGATCATCGCCGCCCATCCGCAGTTCATGGCGGCGCATATCCCGGCCGGCACCTATGCCGGGGTCGACGACACCCCGACGGTCGCCGTCCGGGCGCAACTGGTGGCGCTGGCGTCCATGCCGGACGAGCTTGTCTTCGCCATCACCCAGGCGCTATGGGATCCGCGCAACCGCAAGCTGCTCGACATCAACCCGATCGGCGGGCAGATAAGGGTGGAGACAGCGGCCGAGCACCTTGCAGTACCCCTGCATCCAGGCGCCCGTCGCTACTACACGGAGAGGGCGGCAACATCGCCGGGAGAACGCTCAGATGCCCGCATGCCGGTTCCTGACCGATGACGCCGCCGCCGCCCTGCCGATCACGATCACGCCGCTGAAGTCCGATCAGCTGGCAGCGCTGCTGGAGCGGCTGCCGGCCGAAGCGGCATGGGTGCGTTCGCTCGGTTTCAGCGCCGCTCCCGGTAGTTATTGCCTGCTGCCCGGCCCCGGCAGCACCCTCGCCCGGGTCCTGCTCGGCACTGGCAACGAGTCGATGTGGGACTGGGCGAGCCTGCCGGAGAAATTGCCGGCGGCCACCTACCGGATCGATGCTCCCCTATCGGCGGACGAGGCCGACGCCGCAGCGCTGGGCTGGGCGCTGGCCACCTACCGCTTCGACCGCTACCGCACGCCGCGGCACAACGTCGCCAGCCTTGTTTGGCCGGCAGAGGCGCGCCGCGCCGCGGTGGAGCGGACGGCGAACGCCATCTTCCTCGTCCGTGATCTGATCAACACGCCGGCGTCCGACATGGGGCCGGAGGAGCTGGCGCACGCCGTGGCAGCGGTGGCACAGCGCTTCGGCGCCCGCTGCAGCATCATCGAGGGCGACGAGCTGCTGTCCCGGGGCTACCCGGCGGTGCATGCCGTCGGCCGCGCCAGCGTCCGGGCGCCGCGGCTAGCCGATCTGCGCTGGGGTGACGAGGGCGCACCGAAGGTGACGCTGTGCGGCAAGGGAGTGTGCTTCGATTCCGGCGGGCTCGACATCAAGCCGGCATCGGGGATGAAGCTGATGAAGAAGGACATGGGCGGCGCCGCCATCCTGCTCGGCCTTGCGCAGATGATCATGGATGCGGCGCTGCCGATCCGCCTGCGGCTGCTGGTCGCGGCGGTCGAGAACAGCATATCCGGCGATGCGATGCGGCCGCTGGACGTCATCCGCACCCGCAAGGGCCTCACCATCGAGATCGGCAACACCGACGCCGAAGGCCGGGTCATTCTCGCCGATGCGCTGGCCGAAGCCGCCTCGGAGCGGCCGTCGATGATCATCGACTGCGCAACGCTGACCGGCGCTGCCCGCATCGCGCTGGGCACCGAGCTGCCGGCGCTGTTCAGTAACGACGAGGCGCTGGCCGAGCAGCTACTGGCCGCCGGGAGGTCCACCGGCGATGCTTCTGGCGGCTGCCGCTGTGGCAGCCCTACCGCCGCTACGTGACCGGCAAGACCGCCGATCTGACCAATGCGCCGGACCACGCCTTTGCCGGCGCCATCACCGCCGCCCTGTTCCTCGCCGAGTTCGTCGAGCCGGCCTGCCCATGGGCGCACCTCGACGTCATGGCCTGGAACCTCGACAGCCGCCCCGGCCGGCCGGAAGGCGGCGAAGCGATGGGCCTGCGCGCCCTGTTCGCGGCGCTGGAAGCACGCTACGCCGGCTGACGGGCTCCAGCCGGCGCTCGTTGCCAGCCGCGCCAAAGCTTGGTACGACCCCCTTGCGCAGCTGGCGCAGACGCCCCGCTCGCCCATGCCCCCAGCGTCCGGCGGCAACCCCACCGATCGGGTCGCCGCCGGCAGCGTTGCGAGGGTTAGCTGTGCTTGATGGGCGGGAGTTCCGGCGTTTCGGCGCTGACCAGCACCAGTTCCGGATCCTCCGCTTCTTCCACCGTCTCGTTGTTCAACTCCCGGCGCAGTTTTACGAGGTCAAGGGCATTTTCCCAGCGCGCCACCACGATCGTCGCAACGCCATTGCCGACGAGGTTGGTCAGCGCCCGGGCTTCCGACATGAACCGATCGACGCCGAGGATCAGCGCGATGCTGGCAACGGGAATATGGCCGACCGCGGCGAGGGTCGAGGCGAGGACGATGAAGCCGGATCCGGTTACCCCCGCGGCCCCCTTCGAGGTCAGCAGCAGAATGCCGATGATCGCCAGCTCCTGGCCGATGGACAGCTCGGTGTTGGTCGCCTGGGCGAGGAAGATGGCCGCCATGGTCAGGTAGATGCAGGTGCCGTCGAGGTTGAACGAGTAGCCGGTGGGAATGACGAGACCGGCAACCGACTTGTCGACGCCGGCGTTCTCCATCTTGGCGATCATCCGCGGCAGCACCGATTCCGAGGACGAGGTGCCGAGCACAATCAGCAGCTCCTCCTTGATGTAGCGGATGAACTTGAAAATGCTGAAGCCGGTGATGCGGGCGATGGTGCCAAGAACAAGGAAGATGAAGATCAGGCAGGTGGTATAGAAGGCCGCCATCAGCTGGCCCAGCGACAACAGCGTGCCGATGCCGTACTTGCCGATGGTGAACGCCATCGCACCGAAGGCGCCGATCGGCGCGGCCTTCATGATGATGTAGACGATGGCGAACATGATGTGCGAGAGGTCGTCGACGAGCTTGAGGACCGGCGCGCCGCGCTCCCCCAGCATGTGCAGCGCGAAAGCGAAAAGCAGGGCGAACAGCAGAACCTGCAGGATCTCGCCCTCGGCGAAGGCACCCACCACCGTCGTCGGAATGATGTGCATGAAGAAGTCGACAGTGCTCATGCTGCCCGCCTTCGATGTGTAGGCGGCGATCGCCTTGGTATCGAGCGAAGCCGGATCGACGTTCATCCCGGCACCCGGCTGCCACAGGTTGACCACCAGCAGGCCGACGATCAACGCCAGCGTTGTCACCACCTCGAAGTAGATCAGCGCCTTAACGCCGACGCGCCCGACCTTCTTCATGTCCTTCATGCTGGCAATGCCATGCACGACGGTGAGGAAGATGATCGGCGCGATGATCATCTTGATCAGCTTGATGAACGCATCGCCGAACGGCTTCATCGATGCGCCGACGTCAGGGAAGAAGTGACCGAGCAGGACACCAATGGTGATGGCACAGATGACCTGGAAGTAGAGACTCTTGTAGAGGGGCCTCGACTTGCCTGCTTCAGGCCGGCTGGAGGCGGGGGCACTGACCATCGCGGTTTCCTCCCTGCGACAGATGCTGTGGTTGGGATGGGGGGTTAGGCGCAAGGCAATCGTCGCGCCGAAAGCTTGCTGGTGCCCGCTGCCTGGTCTTGACCGCTGATCTCAGCATGGTCGGCATTGAGCTTCGATGCTTATCGGTTAGTCGGCGCGAACGATACCCGGAACCATGTTGGTACTGTAGTAGCGGCTGGCGCCGCTGTGATACGGCAGGAATGTATTGTGGATAAAGTTCTCCGGGACTGTCGCCGCCGCGGCCGGATGGGCCTCCACCAGCTTGTCGTGATAGGTGAAAACCGCCTCGACGATCTGGAAGACGAGATCGCTCGGCAGGTCCTTATGGACCACGGCGAAGTTGTAGAGGCCGACGGTCGGGTAGGCCTTCATCAGCGACGGATAGGTCCCCGCCGGAATGGTGGCGAGCGTCAGTTCGGGGATGGCAAGGCGCAGCACCACCACCTCTTCCTCGTCGACCGCCACGTAGCGGATGTTCTTGGTCTTCTCCAGGCCGGCGATGGCGGGGAACGGCGCACCGACGGCGGCGGCAAGCACATCGACCGTGCCATCCTTCAGTTGCGCCGCCATGTCATCCCAGCTTCCCTCGATCAGGGTTGCCGAAATATTCAACGCCGCGAGCATCCGGGGAATGTAGGTCCCTGATGTTCCCCCGTGCGGCCCGACACCGATCCGTTTGTCCGCCATCCCGGCCAGCGAGGTGATCGGCGAATCCTTAAGGACGATAAAATGGAAGGGGGTGTCATACATCGGGAAGGCGGCGCGCATCGCCCGGTAGGGCTTGCCGTTGGTCCAATCGCCGGTGCCGTTCCAGCCCTGCAGCGCAGCCCCCATGGTGACGAAGGCGATCTGCGCCTCGTTGGCCTCGATGAGCTGGATGTTCTGGCTGGGCCCCTCCGTCGTCCGCTCGCTGACCGGCACCCCGAGCGCCTGAGTCAGGATCTTGGCGAGCCCCACGCCATAGGCGTGGTAGGTGCCGCCGAGTGAAGCCGTGGCCAGCGTGAGAGACCCGGGCCAGTTGGGCTGGGCAGCCGTTGCCGGTGTCGCGGCGAGCGCCACGGCGCAGAGCAACAGCATCTCGCGTAGAAGTGTTCGCATGGGCTCGCTCCCCGTCGATTTTTCCAACGCCTTTTCGGCGCTTTATTCGGGAGCTTCTCTCCCGCAGGTAGCAGATTCGCGGGGCCGGCCGCCACGGCAGTCGATAGCCCGCCTCCGGCACCTCCGGGTTCGTGAACGTCGCCACGGGTTTAGCTCTCGAATCGAAAGCTATCCCATACCAGCCAGCGGTGCAATGTGCTCGTCAGGAGCGATCAGGAGGGACACGGCGGCGCAAACGGGGACGGGCGGCGCGCAGGGTCGAGCCATGCGTATCGGCTATCCGAAACCCCGCAAAAGAGCTGCCTTGACGCAACGCTCTGTTGCCATCAAGACACACTTGGTTGCAAGGCCGCCACCTTGCCCCCAGATATCTTGGAGCAGGGCTGGTCGCTGCCTACCTTGATGGCTTTTCCATGACGCCGGCGGCGGCCTCCCCCGACTGACAGACGAGGTTGCATCATGTTTGATCCGAGCCCGATCCTGATCTCGGCAGAGAGCATCCCGGACTGGATGGTGATCGCATTTTACGCCTTTTGGGCTGGCCTGCCGGCCATCGCCCGCTGGCTGCTCAACGTCAAGCCGGTGGAAGACGAGCACTTCGGCATCGCCCGGTCTTGACACCGCGTCCGCACCGGCTTCGCCGATAATTCCGCCTGAATGAGGTTACGTCCCAGCAATATCATCCTTAGCTGAAAGGGTGGCTGGGCCCGGTCGCAAGCGGCACCGTGAAGACGAATGTCGCACCATGACCGGGCTCGCTCTCCACCCAGATGCGGCCGCCCAGGTGTTCAACGATGCCGCGACAGATCGCAAGGCCGAGGCCGGAGCCCATCGGATTGCCGGTCTTGCCGGTGCGCACCTGATGGAACTTCTCGAAGATCTTCTCCTGCTCGTTATGGGGTATTCCCGGGCCATTGTCGGCGACCCGCACGGCGACCGTTCCGTCGGCGGCGGCAAGGCCAATGCTGACCCGGCCGGTTTCGGCCGGTGAAAACTTCTGGGCGTTGGACAGAAGGTTGATCACCAGCTGGATGAGCTGATCGCGATCAGCGCGAATTGGGGGTATCCGCTGCGGTAGCGCCAGATTGATGGCGATCTGCCGCTCCTCGAACAGCCCGCGCAGCGA
This sequence comes from Rhodospirillales bacterium, assembly GCA_046348725.1. Classification (GTDB taxonomy): domain Bacteria; phylum Pseudomonadota; class Alphaproteobacteria; order Rhodospirillales; family Defluviicoccaceae; genus Defluviicoccus. Next base: position 16,471 of record JAXMDR010000029.1, on the reverse strand, counting down.
TGTCACCGACTGCTGGATCACCTCGCCCAGATCGACCTGGGTCATCTGCCATTTCATCCGGCCGGTCTCGATCTTCGTCAGGTCGAGGACCTGATTGATCAGCCGGGTCAGCCGCTCGCTCTCGCGGATGATGATGGTGAGGAAATGCTGGCGCTCCGCAATATCCAGATCGGGGCTGTCATGTAGAATCTCGGAGAACGAACGGATCGACGTCAACGGCGTTCGCAGCTCGTGGGTCACCGTCGACAGAAAGTCATCCTTCAGCCGGTCGAGTTCCGTGAGCCGCTCGTTCGCGGCCTTGAGCTCCGACGTCGCTTTCTCCAGCGCACGGGACTTCTGTTCCAGCTGCCGGCTATACTGGAGCACCTGACTGGTCTCGTCGAGGATCTGCATGATCTCCTCGACCCCGACGCCCTCGCCCTTGATCGTCGAGGCGACCATCACCCGCGCCGAAGCCGCGCCGATGGCGCCTGCGAGCCGACGCTCGACGAACTGCACCAGCTCGCCATCCGCTAGTGCCCCGGTGTTCAGATCGATGCCGCGCTCGCTGGCGTACTCGTGGAACACCTCCTCGGTGCGCTCGCGCCCGAGAAACCGCTCCGATAGCGTCCGCAGCTCCGAGACCACGACGGTATGGTGCAGCAGGGTCGCAGCCGCACTGCCGGCGTGTTCGAACACCTCGACGAACAGCGTCGACTGGATGCGCTCGATGGTGCTCTGCCGGTCGAGCAGCGAGACGGCGACGAAGGCGCCGATATTGGCGGTCAGGCTCCAGAACAGCGCATGCGCCGTCGGCGCCAGACCATCGAGCCCGAACAATGCGTAAGGCTGCAGCAGCGCAATGCCGAACGGCCCTGCGTCGACGAAGCTGTGTTGCAACCAGCCGGAACGGGCAAACGACGGCAGCAGCAGGGTGTACGTCCACAGCAGGAAACCGGCGGAGATGCCGGCGAGGGCGCCGCGCCGCGATGCCCCCTTCCAATACATCCCGAAGATCAGGGCAGGCGCGAACTGCGCCGCTGCGGCGAACGACATCAGGCCGATCGACACCAGCGCATAAGATTCACCGATGAGCTGGAAATACAGATAGCCGATCAGCAGGATGAAGCAGATGGCGCCGCGCCGGATGCCCAGCAGCAGGCCGGAGAGGTCGCGCCGCTCGGCCAGATGCAGCCACGCGAACCGCAGCAGCATCGGCATCACCAAATCGTTGCAGATCATCGTCGATAGCGCCACGGTCTCGACGATGACCATGCCAGTCGCCGCCGACAGGCCGCCAATGAAGGCGAGCAGCGCAAGGGCCGGTTGCTGTTGCGCCATCGGCAGGGCGAGGACGAAGGTGTCGGCATCGATAAAGCCGGCCCCGAAGTGCAGCAGTCCGGCGAGGGCTATCGGCAGGACGAAGATGTTGATGAGCAGCAGGTAGAGCGGGAACAGCCACAGTGCCTTGTTGAGGTGCCGCTCCTCGACGTTCTCGACGACCGTCACCTGGAACTGCCGCGGCAGGCAGACCACAGTCAGCATCGACAGCAGGATGAACGGCACCCAGTCGGTGACCGGCTCCATGGTCATCAGCCGCGCCGCCTCCGGCAGCGCCCGCGCCTGAGCGAACAGGTCGCCGAAGCCGTCGAACATGCCATACGTCACGAACAGGCCGACGATGAGAAAGGCGATCAGCTTGACGACCGATTCGAAGGCGATGGCGGTGACCAGCCCCTGATGGTGCTCGGTCGCATCGATGTGCCGGGTGCCGAACAGGATGGCGAACAGCGCCATCAGCGCCGCTATCCACAGCGCGGTGTCGCCGAATAGCGGCACCACCGACGATGCCTGCGGAGCCCCGACCTGCGGATAATGCATCAGCACGATGAAACTGGAGGCCACCGCCTTCAACTGCAGCGAGATGTACGGCATGATGCCGACGACGGCGATGATCGTCACCAGCCCGCCCAGCAGATGGCTCTTGCCGTAGCGCGACGAGACGAAGTCGGCGATCGAGGTGATGTGGTTCACCTTGCTGATGCGGATCATCTTGCGCAGGACGACCCAGCCGAGCGCGAACATCAGCGTCGGCCCGAGGTAGATGGTCAGGAACTCGATGCCGCCGGAAACCGCCCGGCCGACCGATCCGTAGAACGTCCAGGCGGTGCAGTAGACGGCGATCGACAGCGCATAGATCCAGGGATTGGCGACCAGCGGCCGGCCGGCGCGGGCGCGTCGATCTCCCCAGTAGGCAATGGCGAACAGCAGCGAGACGTAGCCGAAGGAGGCAAGGACGATCAGCCAAGCCGGCAGCGAGCCGCCGCCGGTCATGATGGCCGCTCGCCCCGCCCGGGTTGCGGCGGGCCGGCCTCAACCTGCCGCCGTCCGCGGGGCTCATCCGGCTGCGACGCCATGACCCAGGCAATCAGCGCGATCATCAGCAACCACGCGGCCAGCAGGAATGCATAGAGCAGCGGAATACCGAATACGGTGTCCCCGGCGCCCCGGTCAAAGATGGTCATCACCAGCGGGCTGAACAGCAACACGCCCAGGCCGAAGATAGCCACCAGGCATTCGCCGACCCGGCTGCCAACGCGCCGGCCGCCTCGGCTGGACCAGCGCAACGGGCCGCCTCTGGCCATTTCAGAAGCTCGCCTGGCGGGTCTTCACCTGCAGGATCCTTTCCGAGGCGGCGAGCGCCTGTCCCAGGGTGCGGATGTCGTGCGTCTCCAGCATCTCCAGCATCTTCAGAAAGCAGCCGGCGGTCACCAGCGCATCGCCCAGCGCGGTGTGGCGGCCGTGCACCGGGATGCCGAAGCGCTGCGCCACCACGTCGAGATTATGCTTCGGAGTGTAGTCGTGAAGGAAGCATGACAGCAGCATCGTATCCAGCACGGCCATATCGAAGGCGACGCCGCTTTCTCCCTCGCGCAGCTTGAGGAACTTCACATCGAAGGCAGCATTGTGCGCCACCAGCACGGCGTCGCCGACGTAGGCGCGGAACTGCGGCAGCACCACCTGGATCGGCGGCTTGTCCTTGACCATGTCGTCGGTGATGCCGTGGAAGCGGATGGAGTCCTTTGGGATGGGGCGGCGGGGATTGACCGTCCGCTCGAACGATTCGCCGGTCAGGATGCGGCCGTTGACGATGCGCACGCCGGCGATCGAGACAACCTCGTCGCCGCCCGCCGGATCGAGGCCGGTGGTTTCGGTATCGAAGACGACGTAGGTCAACGTCTTCAGCGGCCGCTCGCCCAGCTCGCCCAGATCCCGCGGCTGGCGCAGCAGGTCGAAGTCATAGAACTCCGGCCGCGGCGGCATCTCCTCGATCGCCGCGCTGGAAGCCGGCGGCGTCGCCGTCGGCAGCGGCAGGCGCAGCCGCGCCCGTCCCGCCCCGTCCGGCAGGCTCCAAACGTTGGTCTTGTGCCGTTCGACAATGTCGCGCAGGGACAAGCCGCCCAGCACCTGCTCCTGCGGCTCCACCAGCCAGCTGTCCAGCTCGGCGGCGGACAGCACGGCCCCATTCCACACGACGTCGAGATAGACCCAGCGTCCCCCCGCCACCGTCTCCAGATCGACGGCGTTAATGGTGTAGGTGGCGCTCAGGCGGACGATCAGCCGGTCGAGCAGTTCGACCAGCGAATAGCTGTCGCCGTGCAGCCATTGCGGCAGGCCGAGGACGGTCGCCTCGATGCCGCGCTGCTCGCGCAGGCGGTCGGCGAGGTTCTGCAGCAGGTTGGAGGAGTAGATGTCGCTCATCGGCCAGTGGCCGGTGATGACATCGCGGTACTGCGCGGCCAGCGTCTCCAGCCGGGCACACAGGAACTGGCTCTCCTGCAGCAGCACCTTCTTGAAGCTCGCCTGCTCGGCCGCGCCGAGAGTAGGATCGCTCACCAGGATCTCGGCGGCGGCACGTAGGTTGCCGACTGGCGCGCGCAGCCCTTCCGTCGCCTCGCGGAGCAGCCGGTCGCGCAATCCGAGCGCCGCCAGCTCCTCGGTATCGTCCTCGAACGACAGCACGTAGCCGGTCGCCGTCTCGCCCGCTTCCAGGATCAGGCTCATGCGGCCCCGCAGCGTGTGCTTGCCATCGGCGGTCGAGCCGACCAGGGCAACGGTCGGGCCGCCGAGCGGGCTGTCGTAGCGGCCCTGCGCCAGCCGCATGGTCAGCCGGCTGAGCGCGTGCAGGATCGGCTGTGGCGTGAAGAAGTGGCTCAGCGAGCGGTCGAGGCCGATGTCGCCGCCGATGCGCAAAAGCTGCACCGCCCGGTTGTTGTAGAGGAGGATGCGGTGGTCGAGGGTGCAGAGGATGACGCCCTCGTGCAGATCAAGGAGGACCGTCTCCAGCCGCGTTTTCTGCTGCGCAAGACTGGCGGTCGCCTTGTCGATCGCCTCATTGATGCCGGTCCGGGCGATGCCGAGCTGGCGGATAAGTTCGTTGACGGCCGCCGGCAGACCGTCCAGCTGATGCATCTCCTCGATCTCGATGCGGTAGTCGGAGCGGGCGTGGACGACGGTTTCGATGCCCCTGACGAGCGCCGCCAGAGGCTGGGCGATGGCGTGATCGAGATAGGCCCAGAGCACGGCAATCATCGCCACCAGCAGGAAGGCGATGCCGCCGCCATAGACGAGGACGATATCGCGGGCCTCGACGCCGACCCCGTCCGGCAGGTTGCTGCCGATCAGCCAGGTTCCGGCGCCGACCGCGGCTAGGGCGACGCAGGCGAGCATGACGAAACAGGCGATCAGGAAAAGTCGGGGTGTCAACGCCGCCATCGACGCACCGGCGCCGCTATCTGGGGGCGCCGCTCAAAGCGCCGGGTTTTCGAGGAGCTGCTTCACCTTATCGGTGAGATCGCGGGTCGAGAACGGCTTGGTGACGTAGTCGTTGGCGCCAAGGGCGATGCCCTTCTCGCGATCGACGTCGCGCCCCTTGGCCGTCAGCATGATGATGTAAATCTTGCCCCACGCCGGGTTGGCGCGAATCGTCTGGCAGACGTCGTAGCCGTCGCGCTTCGGGATCATCACGTCGAGCAGGATAAGATCAGGCGCCTGATTCTCCACCGCCGCCAGCGCCTCGTCCCCATCCCGGGCCACGCGGACGTCGAAGCCGGCTTTCTTCATCAGGAACTGCAACGACAGAACAATATTCGGCTCGTCTTCCACGACGAGAATGGATTTCGCCATTCTCCCTGACCTCCCGAAAAGCCGACGACATCGGCGATCGTTACCTTATCCCGGAGCCGCAAGTATAGCACGTTTACCGGAGCGCACCGCCTTTTGGGCAGGTGCACAGCCGTTGTCAACGCCGATCGTCAGGCCGCGCTTGCCGACTTGCCGTCGGCCGTTCTCAAGGCGGTGAATGCCGCCTGTCCGCCTTCCGTGGCAGCAGCCCGCCAAACCTTCTCAATCCGCTTGCCGGACGCCGCCGGTCGGGTAGCATCGCCGGCGAGCTTAGGGGAAGCGACGCCGATGCCCGATCTGACCTACGAGACCGCCGCCCGCTGCGACGTCGTCTGTGGCATCGACGAGGTCGGACGGGGGCCGTGGGCCGGGCCGGTGCTCGCCGCTGCGGTCATTCTCGATCGCAAGCAGCTGCCGGTATCGCTCGCCGGACGAATCGATGATTCGAAAAAGCTGTCGCGGCCGCAGCGGGAAGCGATCGCCGCGGCGTTGCCGGAATGCGCCCGCATCGGCATCGGCGCCGCCGACGTCGGCGAGATCGAGCGCCTCAACATCTACTGGGCCTCGCTGCTGGCGATGCGCCGCGCCGTCGATGCCCTGGGGGTGAGCCCGCAGATGGCGCTGGTCGATGGTCGCGGCGCGCCCGAGCTGCCGTGCCAGGTGCGCTGCATCATCGGGGGCGATGGCCAGTCCTTATCGATCGCCGCCGCCTCGATCGTCGCCAAGGTCGCCCGCGACCGGCTGATGATGGCGTTCGGCGGCGAATATCCCGGCTACGGCTTCGAGCGGCACATGGGCTACGGGACGAAAGCCCATCGCACCGCGCTGCGCGAGAAGGGGCCGACGCCGCTGCACCGGATGGGCTTCCCGTGCGTGCGCGCCTTCCTCGACCAGCTGGCGCTGGCGTTGCCGATGCCACCTGCGGTGAGTCCTTCCGGCCACACTTGACGCGGAGTCCCGGGCCGCTCATCCTGCCCGGCATGGTTGAATCGCCCGCGCTTGAGCCGAACCGCGTCCTCATCGGCGACTGTATCGCCGAGATGGCCGCTTTGCCCGAAGCCTGCGTCGATGCGGTATTCGCCGACCCGCCCTACAACCTGCAGCTGGAAGGCGAGTTGCGCCGCCCGAACCACAGCCGGGTGGACGGCGTCGAGGACGCCTGGGACCGCTTCGACGACCTTGCCGCCTACGACCGGTTCACCCGCGCCTGGTTAGGGGCGGCGCGACGGGTGCTCAAGCCCAACGGCACCCTGTGGGTCATCGGCACCTACCACAACATCTTCCGCGTCGGCACCATCCTGCAGGACCTCGGCTACTGGATCCTCAACGACATCGTCTGGCGCAAGACCAACCCGATGCCGAACTTCCGCGGCCGAAGGTTCGCCAACGCCCACGAGACGCTGATCTGGTGCGCGCATCACCGCCAGTCGCGCCACCGCTTCAACCACTGGGCGATGAAGAACCTCAACGACGATCTGCAGATGCGCTCCGACTGGCTGCTGCCGATCTGCAACGGCAACGAGCGCCTCAAGATCGATGGGCGCAAGGCGCACCCGACGCAGAAGCCGGAGGCGCTGCTGCACCGGGTGCTGCTGGCCTCGACGGCGCCGGGCGATCTCGTCCTCGACCCGTTCTTCGGCACCGGCACCACCGGCGTCGTGGCGCTCAAGCTCGGCCGGCGCTTCCTCGGCATCGAGCGCGACCCCGACTACACCGAGATCGCCCGCGGCCGCCTTGCCGAGGTCATTGTCACCGACGATACTACGCTGCTGACCACCCGCGCCGCCCGCGACGAGCCGCGCATCCCGTTCGGCTCGCTGGTCGAGCGCGGCTGGCTGCGGCCGGGGGATGTGCTGTTCGACCGCGGCAGGCGGTGGACGGCGAAGGTGACGGCAGACGGCTCGATCGTCGCCGCCGACCTGCGCGGCTCGATCCACCAGGTGGCAGCGCAGGTGCAGAATCTGCCGGCGTGCAACGGCTGGCAGTTCTGGTTCACCCGCGTCGAAGGCCGTCCCGTCCCCATCGACTGGTTCCGCCAGAAGGCGCGGGCGGAGGTGGGGTGAGAGCGGCGCGGGTGGCAAATGGTGCGGTTCGCTTCGCTCACCAGCACCCTACACAGCGGTTGGGTGTGGATGTAGGGTGCCGCTGAGCGAAGCGAAGCGCACCAAATTCCGCTCCGCTTATCCCACTTGGACCGGAACCGGCTCCTCCTCCATCTCCGCGTTGACCTCGGCGACGCTGGCGGCGACGGCGGCCTGAGCCCGGCGGGCCAGCTCCTTGCGGCTGGCGCCGGCGGGGACGATCGGGGCGAGGAAGTGCACCTCGACCTCGGCGCCCTTCAGGCTCAGCATCCGCCAGAGGTGCGGGAACATGGTGGCATCGCCGAACCAGCAGTAGAGCTCGCGCCACGGCCCGATCAGCGGCTTGCCGTCGAGCGACCTGGCATAGGTGATCGAGACCGGCTGCACCTGCAGGTCGCTGCCCGTCCCCGCCTGCTCGACGATGGCGAACAGCGACGACTTGAACGGCGCGACCCCGGCGCCGTCGGTGCTGGTGCCCTCGGCGAACAGCAGCAGGTTTTCACCCTGCGCCAGCCGGTCGAGCAGCAGGCGGCCTTGCGCCTTCGCCTCACCGCCGACCCGCTGGATGAACAGCGTGCGCGTCAGCTGTGCCGCCTGCCCGAACAGCGGCCAGCGCGCCACTTCCGCCTTGGCGACGAAGGTGGCATCGGCGTCGCGGGCGATCACCGGGATGTCGAGGTAGGAGCAGTGGTTGACGACGAACAGCGTCGGCCCGTGGTTGCGCGGGGCACCGGTCACCCGCAGCCGCAGCCCGGCGATCCGGCACAGCGCCCGGCACCAGCTCACCTGCAGCGGCCGCCGCCAGCGGCGCAGCGGACCAAGGCTGAGCGCGTAGAGCGCCATCAACCCGAGACTGACGACCACCATGGCAACCAAGCGCCAAGCGGCGCGCAGCGGTGAACCCGGCACGTCAGTTGCCGTCGGCTGGGGAGGATGTGCGGCGGTAGTGCTTGTCGTACTTGTCGGAGAGCTGGTCAGTCTTGACGATCACCGAAATGTCGGTGGTGTTGAACTGGTGATCGACCACCGCGCCGTCGCCGACGAAGCCGCCAACACGCAGGTAGCCCTTGATCAGCGGCGGCAGGTTGGCGAGCACCGCCTTGGCGTCAAACCCCGCCTGCGGCAGGATGCCCATCGCAACGTAGAGGCGGGCCAGCGCCCGCGGCCGCAGCGCCGGCGGCGCCAGATGGTAATGGTGGAGATAGGACAGCTGCGCCGCCAGCTGCGACGGCTCGGTGCCGGGGAAGCTGGCGCAGCCGAACATCAGCTCCAGGTCGTGCAGCCGCACGTACTCGGCGAGCCCGCGCCACAGCATCTGCATCACCGCCCGGCTGCGGTAGCCGGTATCGACGCAGGAGCGGCCCAGCTCGACGATCTCCCCCTCCCAGGCGAGCAGCGCCGAGAGATCGAATTCCTGCTCGGAATAAAAGCCGCCGTGCTGCAGCGCGACCGAGCGGCGCAGCAGCCGGTAGGTGCCGACCACCCCGGCGGGGCCGTTGGCACGGCTGGTGTCGATCACCAGCAGGTGGTCGCAGATCGGATCGAAGGCATCGAAGTCGCGCTCCAGCGCGCGCACCTCGGGCGACGGACTCGCCTGCATTTCTTCGTAGAAGACGCGATAGCGCAGGGCCTGCGAAGCTTCCAGCTCGGCCGGCGTCTCCGCCAGACGGACGCAAAAGTTATTGAACGCGAGCGGCTCCACCGGCTGACCGTTCTCCCTCCGCCGACGCCGGCTGCGCCCGGCAGAGCGTCGCGCGAGCCGCGGCCGGCGGGATCCTGTATGGCAAAGCCCCCCGCATGCATCAAGCAAAAAGCCCCGCCGCGTGTTCGCCGCGGCCGGCGGCAAGGAGACGGGTTCGAAGCTAAGCCGGTTCCACCGGCGGTGAAGCCGCTGTAATGCAACCTCAGCAGACCCGCGTGCGCTTTTCATGGCCTCGAACGGCAATCCCGAAAAGAGAAAAACTATCTAGGGTTGACAGCATTGCAATTGCATTGCATCCTGCGGGTAAGCGCGGACTGATCATGCGACCCGCCATCATCACCGGGCATCGTCACCAGCAGAGCCGCGCGGCATGCGCTAAAGCGGGCCCGCTAGAAGCAGCCGGTCCGCCGCGAGCCGGGGGACAGTGACATGGCCATCTTTCGCGGAACTCCTCGCGACGATCGACTGGTCGGCGGGCCAGCGGACGATCTCCTCGTCGGCTATGCCGGCAATGACACCCTCATCGGCAACGGTGGCGACGATACCGCGAGCGGCGGCCGCGGCAGCGACCTGCTCCGCGGCAACGCCGGCAACGACGTCCTCTACGACAGCTGGTCCGAGCGCAGCGCTGGCGGCGTGCTCAACCTGCATAACGTGCTCGACGGCGGCATCGGCAACGATACCCTGATCACCCGCACCGGCGTGGGCCTGGACCTGTCAGCTGGCAACGTTACCGCATCGGTCAACGAAGATCTCAGCGGGGGAGACGGCAGTGACCGGCTGACGTCGGAGCTGACGATCGGTGTCGTCGGCGATATCTCTGGTGCAGCCGAGGTGTCGGTTGCGGAGAAGCTCGCGGGCGGCAGCGGCAACGACTGGTTGCGCCTCGACGCCATCTCGGAAATCCAGAGCTTCGTCACCAATTCCACCTTCGACGTGACCCTCGACGGTGGTAGCGGCCGTGACCACCTTACCCTGAGCTTCTCCGGGCCGATCGCGGGCGAGCGCGGCACCGCCGAGGAATTCAACGCCCGTCTCGACGGCGGAACGGGCGACGACGACATCCACAGCGACGTCGCCACCTTCAGCGAAAACGTCAGCTTGGCGACGGTCTCCGCCCTCGGCGGGGCCGGCAGCGACCGCATCCAGCTGTGGACGGTGAGCGATGGCATCGCTGCGGCACGGGCAGAGAACATCGTCGATGGCGGTAGTGGCGGCGATCGCATCGATATCGTCGCCAACGTCATCTCCGGCGGGGCCGGGGGTGGCGCGCACAACACGGTGGATGCCGGCAGTGGCAACGACGACGTCTATGCCGAGGCGAACGACGCGGGCGCCCTCGGCGCCGACCTCGGGGGAGCCCGCAACAGCGTGTTTGGCGGCCAGGGCGATGACCTCCTCCGCCTCGCAGCGATCGGCGGCGATTCGCTGGAGAACGTCGTCCATGGCGGCGAGGGCCGCGACATCATCACGGCGAGCGTGAATGCCACCGCGCGCGCCGACATCGTCAGTTCAGTCTACGGAGACGGCGGCGATGACGTGTTGCGAGCGGTGATTGAGGTCGATCCCAATTTCTCAGGGAGTACCATCCGCAGCCTGCTTAACGGCGGCAGCGGCAACGATACGGTGACGGGCAGCGCGTTCACCGACACCGTCGTGGGCGGGACCGGCGCCGATCGGCTCACCGGCGGCGGCGACGACGACGTCTTCGTCTTCGGCCGGGACCAGGGCGCGACCGCCGACGTCGTTACCGATTTCGACGACGGCAGCGACCGCCTCAACCTCGAAGCCTTCTCGCTCACCACGAGCGGGCTGCAGGCGTTGCTTGCAGCCAGCAGCGGCGACCGCCTGGACCTCAGCAGCGTCGGCGGGCGCGACGTGGTCCTCGCCGGCATCGACGTGCATGACCTGACGGCTGCAGACTTCATCCTCTGAAGGACCGCTGGAGACCGCGGGCCGCCCGGCGTCATCGTCGCACAACCGCCACAGGCCGGCCTAAATTTCGCCGCAAAGGCCCCCGCTGCCGTTGACTTTTATTGCCGACCGGACCCACCTTTACGGGGTATTTGGTCGGATCACCAAGCACTGTCGGCGCTTCGCGCCGGCATGGCGCCGAAGCCGTCCGGCCGGAGTTGGCCCAAGCTGGATCAGGCGACAAGATCAGTTGACCTCGGGGGACAATTCTATGGCGCTGATTCGCGGGACCCGGTTTAATGACCGGCTGGCCGGCCGTCTGGCCGACGACCTCATCTTTGGTTACGGCGGCAACGATACCCTGTTGGGCAACGGCGGTGATGACACGCTGCGCGGCGGTCCTGGCAGCGACGTGCTGCGGGGGGCGCCGGCGCCGACGCCCTCTACGACAACGCCACCGAGCGCACCGCCGCCAACGGCGGCCTGAACCTTCACAACCTGCTGGACGGCGGCGCCGACAACGACATTCTCAGCAGCAAGACCACCGTCATTCTCACGCCAACCGGCGGCAGCCCCACGGGCAGCCCGGTCATCCACCAGGAACTGCTCGGCGGCGCCGGCAACGACAAGCTTTACGCCGAAGTGAATATCCGCGACGGCAGCGATGCCTCGTGGGTCCGGGATGTGGAGACGAGCATTCGCCTGGACGGCGGTGACGGCAATGACAGCCTGACGGTCCTGGCCACGGCTGAGGACTGGATGACGTTTCCGGAGAGGCTCACCTTTTCGTTGCAGCTCACAGGTGGGCGCGGCGACGACACGTTGCGGGTGACGGTGACCGGCGGCGCCACCACAACCGTGGAGACCGTGCTCGACGGCGGCGACGGCAATGACATCATCCGCGCCCTCCTCCAGCCCGAAGGCTTCACCTCCTCCGAAGTGCACGCCACGGTCAACGGCGGCGACGGCCACGACGACATCCTGCTGCAGCTCGATCCCGAAGCCGCCATGGACTTTACCAGCGCGAGCCTGGTCGCCGACGCCGGCAGCGGCGACGACCGCTTCGCCGTCGTCGCCAAAGCCGCGGATATCTCCGTCGACCTTCACGCCGGCAGCGGCAACGACGGCGTCGTGCTCAACGAGGACGCCAGTGAAGGAGGTTCCAACGGCTTCGGCTCGGCGTTCAACCGGGTCCACGGCGGCGACGGCAACGATTCCGTCCAGATCGCCATCTCGGGCGTCTACGACTTCGAGACCACCGTCTCCGGCGGCCGCGGCAACGATACCATCAGCCTGTCGGCGAGCGGCCAGAGCTTCGACCAGGAAAGCCACTACACCAGCGCCCTCTACGGCAACGACGGCGACGATGTGCTGACCGTCGCGCTTGCCGGGTCCGGCTCCGCTTTGACCTACAGCAGCCTGCTCGACGGCGGTGCCGGCAACGATATGCTGAAGGGCAGCGCCGTGAGCGATACGCTTGCCGGCGGCATCGGTGCCGACCGGATGACCGGCGGGGGCGGTAACGACGTCTTCGTCCTCGGCCAAGACCTCGCGACACCGGGCGCCGCCGCCAACGATGTGATCACCGACTTCGCCGCCGGCGCCGATCACTTCGACCTGGGGGCGTTCAACCTCGATCCCGCCGGCCTGCAGGCGCTGCTTGCCGCCAGCAGCGGCAGCACGCTGGCGCTGAGCACCATCGGCGGCCGCGACGTGATCCTCGCCGGCCTCGACGTGCATGACCTCGGCACGTCCGACTTCATTCTTTGAACTGAAAGGGCGCGGCGGCCGTGCGGTCCCGGCCGCCGCCCCGGAGGCTTCCTCTCCGGTCTTTCCGCCCGATCGGCCTTCCTTCGTCCCGATCAGTTGGCCTGGCGACGCAGGAAGGCCGGGATATCCAGCAGGTCGTCCTCGGCAGGGCTCTGCGACGACGGCAACCGCTCGTCGGCGTTGACGCCGCCCAACCGCGGCTGAGCGGAAGCCGGAGCCTCGGACTCGATCATCTCCGGCTTGCTCGGGCGAGCCGGCGCACCGCCGATGACGCGATGGAGCAGGTTGGCCATCACGCCGCGCTGTGTCTCGCCTTCCACCGGCCGGTTGCCGTTCATTCCGCCGTGGGCAGGAGCCTCACCGCCACCGCGCGGATCGACCATGCCGCGAGCGGTGATCGGCGCCGAGATCAGCCCGCCGCCGAGAGAAGGCGAAGCAGCACCATCAGCGGCGCCGAAGAACACCGGCCGGCCCGACGCCTCTGCCGCGACGCGACGCTCGGCTTCGACTGCGTGGGCGCCGACCGCCTGATCAACGTGCGCCTCGGCGGCGACGCCATCGCGCGTGCGCGCGACCTGGTTCTGCCTTGCTTCGCTGAGACTGCGGACGACACCCGCCGCCTTCGTCGTCGTGGTCTGCACCGGCTTGGCGGCGGTAACGGCGATATCCATGCCGGTCGCCACCACCGAGACGCGGATGCGCCCATCCAGCGTGTCGTCAAAGGTCGAGCCGAAGATGATGAAGGCGTCGGGATCGACCTCGGAGCGGATGCGGTTGGCCGCCTCGTCCACCTCGAACAGCGTCATGTCGAGCGAGCCGGTGATGTTGATCAGCACGCCGCGCGCACCCTTCATCGAGACGTCGTCGAGCAGCGGGTTGGAGATCGCCGCCTCCGCCGCATCGAGCGCCCGGCGCTCGCCGGTGGCCTCGCCGGTGCCCATCATCGCCTTGCCCATCTCGCTCATCACCGCGCGGATGTCGGCGAAGTCGAGGTTGATCAGGCCGGGCATCACCATCAGGTCGGTGACGCCGCGAACGCCGGAGTACAGCACGTCGTCGGCCATCTTGAAGGCGTCGGCGAAGGTGGTGCGCTCGTTGGCGATGCGGAACAGGTTCTGGTTGGGGATGATGATCAGCGTATCGACGAACTGCTCCAGCTCCTCGATGCCCTGATCGGCGATGCGCATCCGGTGCTGGCCCTCGAAGTGGAAGGGCTTGGTGACGACGCCGACGGTCAGGATGCCCTGCTCGCGGGCGGCGCGGGCGATCACCGGCGCGGCGCCGGTGCCGGTGCCGCCGCCCATGCCGGCGGCGATGAACACCATGTTGGAGCCGCGGATCTCCTGGATGATGTCCTCCAGCGCTTCTTCCGCGGCGATGCGGCCGATGTCCGGCCGCGAGCCGGCGCCAAGTCCCTGGGTGACGGTGACGCCGAGCTGGATGCGCCGCTCGCAACTCGACTGCGCCAGCGCCTGGGCATCGGTGTTGGCGACGATGAACTCGACGCCTTCCAGATGGGCGCGGATCATGTTGTTGACGGCGTTGCCGCCGGCGCCGCCGCAGCCGATGACGCTGATCCGCGGCCGCAACTCCGGCGAGGGCTGACCGACCGGCACGCTGAGATTGATGGACATGAACGAGCCTCCGTTTGTACCTGGGTTAACGACCGCTTCGGGTTGACCGCTACCGCAACCCCCTCTCAGAAATTCTCCCGCAGCCACTGGCCGAGCCGGCCGAACCGGCTGTGGGCGCTGCCGGCCGGCCGGTATACCGGCTCGACTCCCTCCTGCGGCCGGTTGGCAGCGAAACGCAGGAGGCCGGTGACGGTGGCGAAGGCCGGCCCGACGACGGCATCGGGCAAGCCCTCGATGCCGCGCGGACGGCCGATGCGAACCTGCTTGTCGAGCACCTGGCCGGCGAGTTCGCCGGCGCCCGGCAGCTGCGCCGCGCCGCCGGTGAGCACCACCCGGCGGCCGGCGACGCGGTCGTAGCCGGCGTCCTGCAGGCGGGCGCGCACCATCTCGAAGATCTCCTCCATGCGCGGCCGGATGATCCCGACCAGCATCGAGCGCGGCACCAGCGTGCCCTCCGAGGCACCATCGTCGGCGATCGGCGGCACCTCGATCATCTGCCGCGAATCCGACGGCGACGGCTGGCAGCTGCCGTAAAGCGTCTTGATCCGCTCCGCCTGCGCCATCGGCGTCGACAGGCCGCGCGCCAGATCGCGCGTCACGTGCAGGCCGCCGAGCGGGATGCTGTCGGTGTGAATCAGTTCGGAGTCGAAGAAGACGGCGACCGAGGTCGTGCCGCCGCCGGCATCGATCAGGGTGATGCCGAGCTGGGTTTCGTCCTCGACCAGGCAGCCGAGGGCCGATGCGTAGGGCGAGACCACCTTGCCATCGACTTCCAGGTGGCAGCGGGTGACGCTGGTGGCGACGTTGCGCACCGCCCCGGCCGAGGCGGTGATAAGGTGCAGGTTGACGCCCAGCCGCTGGCCGAACATGCCGCGCGGATCGCGCACGCCGCGGCAGCCATCGACCGAGTAACCCACCGGGATGACGTGAACGATGTCGTGCTCGGGCGGGACGGCGCTGGCAACACCGACGGGATCGAGGATGCGGCGCAGGTCGGCATCGCCGATCTCGTGGCCGGCGACGGAGACCTCGTAGGCGGTCATGCGCGAGCGCGGCGAGCCGGTGGAAACGTTGACGACGACGCCGCGGATGTTGTCGCCGGCCATTCGTTCGGCCGCCTCGACGGTGGTGCGGATGGTCGCTTCCGCCGCGTCGAGGTCGACCAGGGCGCCGTTGCGGACGCCCTGCGAGGCGTGGTGGCCGATGCCGACCACCCGGAATGGCGCGCCATTCTCCGCCGGCCGGGCAATCAGGCAGCAGACTTTGGTCGTGCCGATGTCCAGCGCTGCGATCAATCCGTTCCGCACTTTCGCCTGGGCTGCCGCCTTATGTCGCTTCACGTCCGCATCCCCATAGGTCCCATCGCCGAGGCCGCACCGACCGGGCACCGTCGTCAAACATCATTGCCGGTCTGGCTGGCGCGATCCGCCGGACGGACCACCAGCTTGCCGCCGAGCCGCAGGTCGATCACCCGTACCGGCTTGTCGAGCAGGCGGTGCTGGCGCTGGTACTCGGCCAGCCGCCGCCATGCCTTCTCCGGGTCCTGTTCGGGCAGCTTGATGTCGATCCCGTCGGCCATGTTGACGTTCCACCGCCGGCCGCCGACCCGCACCGCCGCCTTCACCCGCGGCAACAGCTCCGGCTCGCTCGCCAGCATGCGGACGAGGGCGGTGGCATTGGCCGGCGCATCCTCGCCGACGACGACCATGAGCTGGCTGAACGGGCCGACATCGTCGCGCAGGATCACCTGCCCCTCGTCGTCGATCAGCGCGAACTTCTTGTCGTGCTGCCACAGCGCAAGCGGCCGGCGCTCGACGATCTCGACCACAAGCTTGTCGGGCAGGACGCGGCGCACCGACGCCCGCTTCACCCATGGCAGCGCCTGCACCCGCTGCCGGGCGGCCTCCAGGTCCACCGCCAGGATCGGCGCCCCCCGCGCCACCGCGAGTGCGTCCAGCAGCGTCTTCTTCGGCGTTTCCGTCCGGCCGACGACGAAGACGTCGTGGACGACGAAGCCCATGCGGGCCGAGGCATCGACCATCGACTGGACCGCACTCGCCGCCGCCCGCTGCGGTACGCCGGCGCGCCAGGCGAGCCAGGGCCCGCCCACCACCACCAGCGCCGCCACGCCGGCCCACACCGGCAGGGCCCGGCGCGAGCGCCAGACCGGCACCACCCGCGCCCGCCGCTGGCTCTGGCTCTTCTTG